>DIWM01000048.1:68978-189155 GCA_002428485.1 Deltaproteobacteria bacterium UBA6106 | reverse complement strand
CATAACATCTGCGATCCTGCCTTTTTTTACTCCGAAGCCGGACTCCGAACGCATTGCCACAAGCATGCCTCTCACAGAGCCCGCAGAGTACACAGAGAAGGGTAGGAGATATCCGCACAAAATATGTAATATAACAATTATTTAATAGACGTTCTTATTGTCTTTTTGTGGTATAATAGTGTAATATAGTGTAATTTTTAATGATATGGATAGTCAAAGAATTTTTTTGCGGAGGGCTCCGCGATGACAAAAAGGCTGCATATGCGTGATAGAAAGGGGTTTACGCTGATAGAGCTCCTTGTGGTCATGGTGATCGTCGGCCTCCTCGCGGCGCTTGTGGGGCCGCGCCTCTTTCCCAAGCTCGGCAAGGGCAAGCAGGCCGCAGCGAAAGCACAGATCGAACTTCTGGGACAGGCGCTTGACCAGATGAGGCTCGATATAGGTCGTTATCCCACAACGCAGGAAGGTTTGAGCGCGCTGGCGGCCAACCCGGGCGGGGTAGAGAACTGGGATGGGCCGTACTTGAAGAAGGCCCTGCCGAACGATTCCTGGGGCAAGCCTTACCACTACCAGTTCCCCGGGACTCATGGGGAATATGACTTGTTTTCGTATGGGAGAGACGGCACTCCCGGCGGTGAGGGCGAAGATAAAGATGTTAATAGTTGGGACTGATCACAGGAGAAGCCAACGCAGGCATATATGAAATATCTGAAGATAACCATCATCTTTCTTATCCTTTTTGTTGCGGTTGTGCAATGCCCCGTCTTTGGACAAGATTTGCCCAGGAAAGGCACACAAGCCCCTGATCCTGTCGGCCAGGGAGGACAACCGCAGCCGGGAGGACCCCTGGACCATTTAGGGCAACCGATACCACAGACAGGAGGCCCTCTGGATTTCACGATCAGAGTGGAGAACCCTCCCGACAGTACCATCCAGGATGGAAAGCAGCAGCCGCAACAGCTTCAGCCTCCTTCTCCACAACCGTCTCCGTCTCAAACCCAGCCCACAACAAGTAAGCCTGCTGCGCCCGCAAAAACAGCGGAGCCTGAACGGTCTAAAGCGCCTGCCGTGAAAAAGCCCGCGACCTCTACGGGCATGATAAGCCTTAACTTTGACGATGCCGATGTCTTTGCCGTGATACAGACCGTTTTCGGGGACATACTGCGCGTTAATTACATCGTCGATCCCAGGGTCAAAGGGCGAGTGACCTTCAGGTCTGTGGCGCCTGTGAGCAGGGATCGGGTGCTCCCCGTGATGGAGGTGATACTGCGGATCAACGGGATCGGCGTAGTCGAGGAGAGCGGCCTTTACAGGATTGTCCCTATCAGTGAGGTGTCGAGGGAGCCGTCCCCTGTCTCCATCGGGCGCGACGCCGGCAAGATACCCGCAACGGGCAAGTCATTGATCCAGGTAATACCGATCGCCTACTTGCAGTCCACCGAGGTCGTGAAGCTGGTCACCCCCTTTGTATCGGCAAACGCCGTGGTGCTCGATGTGCCGAAGAGCAATCAGATAATCATCGTCGATACCGATGCGAGCATAAAGAGGATACTGGGGCTCATCGAGACCTTCGACAACGAGACCCAGAAAAAAAAGAGGGCGCAGGTCTTTGTCTATCCCGTCCAGAACGGGAAGGCGAAGGATATCGCGTCCCTGCTTCAGCAGATCTTTCTCGGCGCAAGGCCGGCGACGGGGACCACGGCCAGGGCTAGCACGACCACCATCACATCAGGCCAGATATCTGCGCCTCAACCCGCCCAGGTTTCTGCACCGCTGACCGCGACAGCAGGAGGGTCCACTGCCGGAGAGATGCTTGTATCGGACATCACCAAGGTATTTGCTGATGAGGTTATCAACTCGGTGATCGTTCTCGCAACGCCGGAGGATTATGAGACGATCAAAGAGACGATAGCAAAGGTAGATGTTATTCCGAGGCAGGTCGTTATCGAAGGGGTCATCGCCCAGGTAAACCTGACGGATAACTTAAGCCTCGGGCTCGCGTATGCCTTCAAGACGCAGATAAAATTCGGAAGGTCGCTCATAAGCGGCGATATAGGCATGAACACCGATACTCTTGCGAACATGGACAGCACCGACACGACCATAAGGCCCTCGCGATCGGGCTTCAGTTACATCGGGACAGACGAGAAAGGTCTCTTCAGGGCTTACATCAATGCCCTCGCGAACGAATCCAAAGGCAAACTGCTTGCCGCGCCGCATATCCTCGTTTCTGACAACAGGGAGGCGCGCATCCAGGTAGGCCAGCAGGTGCCCATCGTGACATCGGAGACGTTCGGGTCGACTACAGTCGCTCCACAGAGGACCATCCAGTATAAAGACATTGGCATCATCCTCAAGGTAAAGCCGCAGGTCAACGACAGCGGCCTTATCTCCCTCGATATATCGCAGGAAGTTTCCAGCTATGGCACCATTCAGCTTACTACCTCTGAAAAACAGATCATCGTTAACAAGACAGAGGCATCGACCAACCTGGCGGTCCAGGATGGCGAAACGATTATCATAGGGGGGCTCATCAGGGAAGATACTACGAACTCGGAGGTAGGGGTACCTTTTCTGTCAAAAGTTCCATTGCTTGGTTTTCTCTTTGGGAACAGGTCGCGGGAGGCGCAGCGGCAGGAGCTCATCATCCTGCTCACTCCCCACGTGCTTAAAAACCAGAAAGAGGCAAGAAACATCACCAACGAATACATCAATAATATTACCAACGTTGACCTCACCAAAGGGGGGATCAGGAGAGAGGAGCTATTAAAGAGCGGCGTACAGACCAGAAAGGGTATTGGCGACGGCCCCGGTTTGGCAGCGCCTGATAAAAATATGCCGCCCGGCGGGCAGGCCCCGTCCCCCTGAAATCAACATGAGAATAGGTCCGAAACTTCATTACCGGGATCCAGCGAGAAACAATGGATGAGATCACCTACGTAAAGCCCGAAGATTTTCCGAAGGTGCCCCTTGTGCTGGACGCCATATCTCCCCGCTTCATCCGTGAGAACAGGATCATCCCCGTGGAGCTGAAGAACAATGTGCTCAAGGTGATCCTGGCAGACCCCGGCGACCGCGAGATCGTTGCGGCCCTGAAAGTGGCTACGGCGGCCGATGTCATCGTCTACGGCGGAGAGCGGCAGTCCATCGACGAGTACGTATCGAAATTCTACGGCGAGGATTCCCAGGACATCAACAGGATCATCGAGGACATGGACCAGCAGGGGTTTGAGTTCGTCCGGGAAGAGGAAGAGGACGTGGGACACCTGAAAGACCTCGCCTCCGAGGCCCCTATCATCAAGCTTGTGAACCTCCTCATCTCAAGGGCCATCGAGATGAGGGCAAGCGACGTCCACATCGAGCCCTTTGAGGACGAACTGAAGGTGCGGTACCGCATTGACGGGGTGCTCCATGACGTCGAGGCGGCGCCGAAGAAGTTGGAGGCCGCCGTCGTCTCGCGGATCAAGATAATGGCCAAGCTGAACATCGCCGAGCGGAGGCTGCCCCAGGACGGACGCATACGCCTGAAGATCGACGACAAGGAGATAGACCTCCGTGTGTCGACGATCCCGATCCTCCACGGCGAGAGCGTGGTCATGAGGATCCTCGACAGGGAGAGCATCGTCATAGACCTCGACCTTCTGGGTTTCCCTCCCGAAATCCTCGATGCCTTCAACCGCCTTATCAAGAAGCCGAACGGGATTTTCCTTGTCACAGGCCCCACGGGAAGCGGGAAGACCACGACCCTCTATGGTGCCCTGGACAAGATCAACACGCCGGACAAAAAGATCATCACCGTCGAAGACCCCATCGAATACCAGCTCAAAGGGGTGAACCAGATACAGGTCAAGACGCAGATAGGGCTGAACTTTACGAACACCCTGAGGCATATCGTGAGGCAGGACCCCGATATCATAATGATCGGCGAGGTCAGAGACCTTGAGACCGCGGAGATCGCCATACAATCGGCGCTCACCGGGCACCTCGTCTTTTCTACGCTTCATACGAATGACGCGCCCAGCGCGATCACGAGGCTTCTCGACATGGGGGTGGAAAATTTCCTCCTCTCATCGACGATACGGGGCATCCTCGCACAGCGGCTTGTAAGGGTCATCTGCCCCCACTGCAAAGAACAGGACACGTCAAAGGCGGATCAGGAGGAGTTGAAGATGTTCGGGCTTCAGGCGGGTGCCCCGCTTTTCAGGGGCAGGGGGTGCGAGAAGTGCGCCTTCACCGGTTACTACGGCAGGTCCGGCATCTTTGAACTGCTCATAGTCAATGAGGCGATACGGAAGATGATCCTTAAGGACGCCGATGCAAACCTGCTGCGGGACGAGGCGCGCAGGCAGGGTATGAAGACCCTCTTCGAAGACGGCGTTGAAAAGGTTCGTATGGGCATGACGACCCTTAGCGAGGTCTTAAGGGTCACGCAGGAGGCTTAAGTGGCTGTTTTTTCCTATCTGGCGACTACCATGGCCGGCGAGACCATCGAAGGCGTTATCGAGGCAGTGGATGAGAAACTTGCCGTAGAACGGATCAGGAATACGGGCCTGATCCCCTTGAAGATAACAGCGCCCAAACAGGGCGGCCTGCGGGGGAAGATCGGCTTCAAGCGGTCCAGAGGCGATCTCCTTACCTTCACCGCGGAGTTGTCGGTGCTTTTGAGCGCCGGCCTGCCCATTGACAGGAGCCTCAATATCCTCTCTGAAGTAGCTGAAGAAAAGGAGATGAAAAAGACCATCCAGTCCATCCTCAAGTCCATACGCGAAGGCGGGTCATTCTCGGACGCGCTCCAGAAGCATCCCAGATCTTTTCCCCGGCTCTATGTGAACATGATCCGCGCCGGTGAAGCGGGCGGTGTGCTCGATGTTGTCCTCGACAAACTGAACGAATTCCTCGAATCGGCAAAGGAGCTGAAGGACAGCATACTATCGGCCATGATATATCCTGCGATACTGAGCATTACGGGCGGCATCTCGATCATCATCCTCCTCACCTTCGTGCTCCCGAAATTTTCCGTCATATTCGCCGAGCTCGGAGGCTCCATACCGCTTTCAACGAAGATCCTCCTTGGAGTGAGCCACAGCCTGAGAACATACTGGTGGATCTTTCTGCCGGCGGTCTTCATGGCGTGGGGCATTGCGAGGTCGTACATGCGGTCAGCGCGGGGAAGGCTCAGGTGGGACGCTTTGAAACTCACGCTTTTCGGAGATGTGGTGAGGAAGCTCGAAACAGCGAGGTTCTGCAGGACCCTGGGGACGCTCCTCAAAAGCGGCGTATCCTTTCTGCAGGCGCTGGACAATTCAAAGGATGTGATCAGCAACCAGGTCATCGCCTCTGCACTCGATAACGTTGCAAAGGGCGCAAAGGAGGGCAAGGGCATAGCAGGTCCCCTGGCCGATGCCGGCGTATTGCCGCCTCTCGCCCTCTCGATGATAAAGGTGGGGGAGGAGACCGGCCAGCTCGACATAATGCTCATCAAGGTTGCAGCCGCCTATGAAAAGAGCCTGAAGGAAACGGTGAAAAGGTTCGTGAACTTCCTCGAGTCCGCCATGATCCTCGCCATGGGCCTTGTGATAGGCTTTATCGTGATCTCCATGCTCATGGCCATCTTCAGCATAACGGACCTGCCTTTTTAAGGCAGTTAAGAGTGAGGAGTGTTTAGTCAGGGGTGAGAAAACGAGCGGATATGATAATGGGAGTAACTATATTCCCTCTCCCCTCAAGAAAGAGGGTCACATATGGTTCCCCTCTCCCCTTGCGGGAAAGAGTCACCTACGGTTTCCCTCTCCCCTTGCGGGAGAGGGTCAGGGTGAGGGGGAAAGGAAAATAAGCGAGCACCATGTCTAAACAATTGACATTTAAAGATCTGAGCCTGCGGTTAGAGAGCCAGGAAATAGTCGGGGAAAGAATTCTTCTAATGTTCCCTCTCCCCTTTATAGGAAAAGGTTACCTACGGTTCCCCTCTCCCCTTGCCGAAGAGGGTCACATATGGTTTCCCTCTCCCCTTGCGGGAGAGGGTCAGGGTGAGGGGGAATGATGAAGACCAACCTTCCCACCCGAACGCCACACCCCCCACCGAATCACGAATCACGATTTTCGATTTTCGATTTTCGATTTTCGATTTACGAGTCACGAATCACGAATCGTGGAGGTTTTACGCTCCTCGAGCTCATCATCGTCATGTTCCTCGCGAGCATCATCCTCGGGCTGTCAACTGTATTTTTCATGAGTTCCGTCCCTTCCGTCCGCCTCGATGCGACGGGAAGAGAGATGGCGGCGACGATCAGGCACGCGAGGTCCATTGCCCAGAACAAGGGAGAGGACCAGGCGTTCATGATAAACCTGGACACTAAGAAATACGGCCTTGAGGGCAGGAATATGAAGGCCATCCCCGCGGAGATATCCGTAATGGTGGATGATCCCCTGTCGGGAGAGGTCCGGAGTGGGCAATATCCGATCCTTTTCCGCGCCTACGGCGGCGCGGAAGGCGGGACGGTAGTCCTGCAGGGCAGGAAGAAGGCGATCTATATCCGGACGGATCCAGTGGTCGGATCAGTGGTGACGCGGCAATGAACCAGGTGAAAGGTGAAATGTGAAAGGTNNGAGGTCCTTGTGGCGCTTGCCATACTGGGCACGGCGGTGACGCTGATCTTCCAGCTCTTCTCCGCCAACATGAGGAACATCGCCATTTCCGAGGATTATCTCTCTGCCACTGTAGCGGCAGAGGCAAGGATGCGAGAGGTGCTCGACGACGACGCGCTGACAGAAAATAGCTGGAGCGAGACGACCGGTGACGGCTACAGGATAGACGTGGTCGTATCGGACGCGCTGCAGCAGAGGACCGGGGAGCTCCCGGTAAAGCTCCTGGAGGTTGCCATGACGGTCTCCTGGGCAAAGAACATGAAACAGAAGAGCCTTACGCTAAGGACCATGAAGATGGTCCAGAGGAAGATCTGAAGATGCTGAAAAGCGAACGCGGCCTTACCTTGCTGGAGCTGTTGATCTCCATCGTCCTGATGGTGACGATCCTTGTCATCGTTTCCGGCGCGATGAGGCTCGGGTACCGCTCGGTAGACCGTGGAGAAAAAAAGGTCGAATACCTCGAGAGGTACCGGTCGTCTCTGGCGATCATCCACGCGCAGGTGCAGTCAGGGATGCCCCTGGTGGCCTCACGGGAGGGGGTGGCCAGGCGGTATTATTTCGCCGGCGCCGCAGACTCGTTGAGGATAGCGACGAATTACTCCATCTGGGGCGGGCAGAAAGGCCACGTGATCGTTGAATACAGGGTCGAAGCGGACGGGAACGGCGTCATGAGCCTTATTGCAAGCGAGAACATGGTAGGTGCGGAGAAGAAGAACGAGGCATTGCTTCTTCAGGGTTTTGATGCAATATTCTTTGAATATTTTTTTAAGGATGCTACCGCGCAGGAAGGCAGGTGGGTAGATGTGTGGAGCGACAACGCAAAATTGCCCGGCAAGATACGGCTTCGCCTCGTACAGGGCAGAAAAGAGGTCTCCATGATCATCCCCATGAGGGCCCACGGGATTTGAGGATGATGCGAAACGAAAAAGGTTTTGCCCTTTTGATGGTGCTGTGGATCATGATGATCCTCATGGTCATCTCCCTTTCTTTTTCCCTGATGTCCAGGACGGAGACGCACGCCACCCTCTATTTCAAGGAGGGGACGGAGAAGAGGTTCCTTGCGGAGGCCGGGGTGCAGCGCGCCGTCATGGAGCTGCTTCACAGGGGTGTCTACAAGAACAAGCAGCCGGTTTTGGAAGGGAATGAGCCGGTCAGGGTCGACGGGACCAGATATGACGGCCGGCTCGGAGGTGACTCTTATGCCTTCGACATCATCGATGAGTCGGGAAAGATAAACCTGAACTCCTTGACCGACAGTTCCGGCGTGATCATGAGCAATCTTCTTGTGAACCTCGGTGTCAGGAAGGAAGATGCCGATGCCATCGTGGATGCGATCCTGGACTGGAAGGACGGCGACGAACTCCGCAGGCTGCACGGCGCTGAGAGCGACCACTACATGTCGCTGCCGAATCCCTACAGGTCAAAGAATGGCGCATTCGATACCGTCGAAGAGCTCCTGATGGTAAAGGGGGTGACGCCTGAGATCCTCTATGGAAACAGCCGCCGGCCCGGCGTCTTCGGTTTCCTTACGGTCCGGGCAAGGGGAGGGGGGATCAACGTGAACTCGGCCCCCAGGGAGGTTCTTGCAGCCCTGCCGGGCATGACGGACGAGGCGGTTGACCGGATCATCGAGCTCAGGGAACTGGCAGAGATAAAGAGCCAGGAGGAAATGAAGGCCGCTGTCGGCGGCGGCGTTGCCCTTATGTCGCCGTACATTGGCTTTTCAGAGGCCAACATATACACGGTCACGGCGACGGGATATAAGAAGGGCGAAAAGCATGGTTTTACCGTCAAGGCAGGAATAATGGTGGAAAGTAACAGCAAATACCGGTACACATATTACAAGAGCCCGGCAGGCTCAAGCCGGTGATGACGAAAATGATATCAGGATCGGCCATAGAAAAACTATCCGCCTCAGGCGCAGAATTTGCCGCGAAGATCGGGAAGCTCCGGGCGCCTGTCTGGAACGCCCTCACATTCCCGCTCATGGAGGGCATGATCGTCCCCAAAAAGGCCCTCTCGGTCTCTATCGGGAGGGGTTCCCTCTGGGTGGTGTCCGGGTCGCGTTTCCTGTCGAAGATCATGGTAAAAGATTTCAGGAGGTACGCCTTCGAGGAAGGGAAATATCCGGGTGCCGATGGCCTTGCCTCGACCGTTTCCATCGCGCTCAGGGAACTGAAGGCGGAAGGCGCCGGGATCATCCTGTGCATCCCCGGGGACTGGGTCATCATGAGGACGGCGCAGTTGCCCATCACGGTGAAGGAGAACATTACGGACGTGATCGCCTATGAGCTGGACAGGCTGACGCCCCTCAGCTCAGAGAACGCCTACTACGATTTCAGGGTCGCGGGTGAGGACAACGGGATGCTGACCCTCGTTATCGCGGCCGCCAGGGCGGATCTGATAAACCAGTACCTGGATGCGCTGCGGGAACGGTCCATCGAGGTGGAGAAGATCACGATCAACCCTTCGAATATTGGCACATTCTGCAGCTATGTAAGCCGGGACAAAGACCCCGTCTTTGTGGAGGTCGCCCGGCAGGAATATGAAGGCGGGCTGTTCCGGGACAACATCCTCGTCTCCTCTTTTGGCGACAGCTTTCACGAAAAGGACAGACAGGCGAGGATTGAAGCAATGGCAGCCGTGCTGAAGCCGGTTGTCGCCGCTGCTGCGAAGCAGGACGATTCCCCTCCGGCCATTGTCTGCCTGGGGGACGGAAATTGCGGCGAGCTGGGAGATCACCTTGATGCGCCTGTAAAGGTATTGAGCGATGACGACATCAGGCAGAAGCTTTTTACCGATAAGGAAGGCCTACCAGGCTCCGCGACGGGTGGACTGCTCGAGTCCCTGTGGACCGGGGCAAGGGGGTTCAACCTCCTCGGGAAAGGAGTATACGGCAAAACGAAGGCGCCCATGGCAGTTACCCTTGTTCTTGCCATCATCCTCCTGGTTGCCTTGATACCCTTCGTAATGCTCCCTCTCCAGCGGGAGGAGAGGAGGCTCACGGAGATCGACCGCCAGATATCGCTCCGCAAGGAAGAGGTGATGAAGGTCGAAGGGTTGAGAAAGGAGGCGGATATCCTGATGAATGAGATGGCGGCCATCAGGGCCTTCAAGGAAAAGAGGCCCACGGCGCTTGTTGTTATGAAAGAGCTTACCGGGATTCTCCCGAAGACAGCGTGGCTTACAAGAATGAAGATGACGGAGACGACCGTGGACATCGAAGGGTACGCGGCATCCGCCTCGGAGATACTGCCCAGGCTGGAGCAGTCGCAATACTTCAGGAAGGTGGAATTCTCATCTCCTACCGTCCGGGACACGAGGCTTAACGCCGACAGGTTTGTGATGAAGATGGAGATCGAAGGCTTCGTTAAAGAAGGGGAAGAAAAGGCAAAAGATGGAACAAAAAAGTAAGCTGCTGAAGTTCGCAATTCCCATGATCGTTGTGCTTTTCGTCCTTGTGGCGTACCAGTATGGTTACGAAAGGATCAATGCGGAGATATCTTCGGCCAGAGAGATGCAGGTGATGAAAAGCAGGACCCTGGAAAAATACATAACCGCCATCGCCGAGAGGCCCCTTATTGAGGCCAGGCTCGCCTCCTCAAAGGAGCAGAGGAAGGCCGACGACGCGAAGATCATAGAGGGGCAGACGTACTCCCTTTCCGCCAATACCCTCGAAGATATCGTCAGGGGCATCATCACGGGCAGGGGCGGCTCCATATCGAGCGAGCGCGTCGAGAAGCCGGACGACCTCGGCGCCTTCAAGGTCGTCAACGTGAGCATGGATGTGGTTCTGCCCGATATGCGGGCGTTGAGCGACATTGTCTACAGCATAGAGACGCGGACGCCCTATATCGTCGTCAGGGAGCTCGACGTGAGGGCGAGGAACATCAGGGAACCCAGGGAGCTCACGGTGAAGATGAGAATAGCGGCGCTGACAGGTGGAAAATAGGATGCGTTCTCTTCAACGTTTTTACAGAGAAGTCAATCTTCTGAACATCATCCTTTTTGGGGCAATCATTGTGTTTACGGCCTTTGCCCTGGCACCCCTCTTTAACGGGCGCGTAAAATTCACCCTTCCCGCGGCAAAAGTAAGGGTCGCCGCGCAGCAGGAAGCATCGGTCGCCGCGAATGCCCCGGCGCCGTCCCCTTCCGATTACGCGGTGATAGCAGAGAACAACCTCTTCCATCCCGAAAGAAGGACGCCGAAGGAAGAGAAGCCCCTGCCGAAGCCGGAGCTTGTGCTGTACGGGACCATCGTGAGCGATGGGATCAGCGTCGCCTACGTGGAGGACAAGAAGTCTCCCAAGACCACGCCCGGAAGAGGAAAGCGGCAGACGGCCGTCAAAAAAGGGGACGTCATCAGCGGCTTTGTCCTGAAGGAGATCGAGGCCGACAGGATCGTGCTCACAAGAGGCGAGGAGACGATGGTGGTATACCTTGCGGACGCGGGGAAGCAGCGGGCAAGCGAGACGACGCTGTCGCCCGCGAAGGCCGCTGCGCCGTCGCCAACCTTTTTTCCAGGACCACCCACGGGGCCTGATGTAACTCCGTCGAAGCCGTCCGCTGCTCCTTCAGCTCCTGCCCCCGCGCCGCCGGCCACGCCTGCCGCACAAGCTCCTCCAGCAAGCCGGGGAAGAGGCATTCCACGGTAAGAGCGAAAGATCTATCCCTCGCAGAGAACGCAGAGTACGCCTTGATATTATTGCCGCAAAGCTTGACATGTTGTTGTATAACTGTTATCATATTTAGAAAAGTGTAATCACTAATGGGAGGTATAGATGGTAAGAACGCAGATACAGTTGCCCGAAGAACAGGTGGCTATGCTTAAAAAAATGGCCACAGCCCAGCATAAATCAATGGCTGAGATTATCAGGCAGGCTGTTGATTTTTTCGCCAAGGCGAAGCATGGGGGAGGAGAGAAACAGCGGCGGAGACGGGCAATGGCGGCTGCCGGAAACTTCAGATCCGGCGTTAAGGACCTGGCAGCCTCTCACGACTCCTATCTGACAAAGGTTTTCGGCGAATGAGTATTTTTATTGATACGTCGGGATTCATTGCGGTACTGGACAAGGACGACGCGAGTCATGACAGGGCGGCAAAAACCTGGATGGATATTTTGACATCCGAAGAAGACCTCGTGACAACCAACTATGTTCTTGTGGAAACCTGCGCCCTTGTGCAGAATCGGTTAGGTATGAAAGCAACGAAGGTATTTCAGGAAGATATTGTTCCTGTCCTTCGGATTGAATGGATCGACAAAGCTGTGCATCATGCCGCAATGGGAATCATGTTTGCCGCCGTAAGGAAAAGGCTGAGTCTTGTTGATTGTGTGAGCTTTGAAATCATGAGACTGTTGGGGGTGACAACTGCCTTCACCCTTGACAAGCATTTTAAAGAACAAGGGTTCATATGTATACCCGCTTGATTACCTACAACAAAAAGCCATTTCGCGCTATGCACAAAAATAATTCCTGTTTGGGGGGTGGTCAGTGAGAACGAAAAAAACATTTTCTCTCGCAGATCCCGCAGAGAAGGGCACAAAACATTTGACTTATGGTAAAATGAAAATGTATAATTAAAGTATACATATTTACTAAACGGGTGGTGGGACGCATGGAGACAACGATGGTAGGTTTAAGGTACAGGACAAAGGATATCTTGAGCGCTCTACAAAGGAATGAAAGCGTCAAAATTCTCTATCATGGCAAAATAAAAGGTGTAATAGTTCCTCAGACAGTTTCTGTTGTAAGAAAGGCAAAAGAGTTCACTTTTTTCGGGATGGCCAAAGACGTATTGTTGACCGTTGAGGAAGAGATGGACAAAATGCGAGGTCTCAGGTAGGGGAGAATGATATTCGATACGGACATATTTATATGGGTGCAGAGGGGTAATGAACGGGCAGCCCGTTTAATGGAAAAGACGGAAAAAAGGTATCTCTCTATACTTACCTATATGGAACTGCTGCAAGCTGCACATAATAAGAGGCAGCATTCATATATCAAAGACTTTATATCGGGTTTTGGTTTTGTTGTGTTGCCCCTGTCCGAAAATATCGGTCATCGCGCCTCAATATATATTGAGGAATATTCCATAAATTCAGGACTGAGGGCAGGAGATGCTATTATCGCAGCCACCGCCGTGGAAAATAATTTGTCGCTTGTTACCGGGAACGGTAAACACTTTAAACCGATTAAGGATCTTCAAACCATCATTTTCCGTCCTTAATGCTCTTCGACCGCCTTTGTCTCTCCCTATTTCACATCTTATATCTCACATTTCACGAATGCCTTGTCCCTCACAGAGAAGGCGATGAAATTCTTTATATCATGTCCATGCGGGAACGCTCACTCACAATACCACAGAAAGAACGCATCGTGCATGTTGAAGAACTTTACTCTCTACCACAAAGAGAAAAAGGTTCTTGTAACCATCCCGGTCCACACGGGTTGTGATATAGGACGTGGACTTGCAGTGAGGATTTTAAAGGATGCAGGTTTCTCGATAGATGATTATATGCGGTTAAAGTAACTTACGCAGATGGACTTCTAATTCCCAATATTACCCATTTTTCATATTACTCACAGAGCATGATGGTTCTCTCTGCGATCTCAGCGTCTCGAACGATCCCGTTGGAAACGGGAGAGTGGGCGAGAGAAAAAAGGCCTTAAAGCCTTGTCTCTCGCAGAGCCGCAGAGAGAGTATTTCATTGACATAGGATTATCATTTGTTTAGAATAGACCAGAATATAGTCTAAACTGGAGGCGTTTATGGGTACCGTCGGTTCTTATGAAGCAAAGACACATCTGTCATCGCTTTTAAAGCGGACCGCAAAAGGCGAGCAGATCACCATAACAAAGCACGGCGTTTCTGTCGCGATGCTTGTGCCTGCCAGGTCGTTGAAAAAGCGTGACGTGCCGACTTTAATTCAGGAGATCCGTGCGTTCCGCAAGGGCCATACCCTTGGGCGAATGAGTTTAAGAAAAATGATAGAAGAGGGGAGAAGGTTTTGAAACGCTTTGTGGTTGATTGTTCGGTAGTTATGGCATGGTGTTTTGAGGACGAATCGGACAGATACACCGATTCGGTATTGAACTTGCTCGTTGATTCTGAAGCGATAGTGCCGTCAATATGGCTACTGGAAGTTGCGAATGTCCTGCTTGTTGCCGAACGCAGAAAACGATTGACAGAAGCCGACTCCGTACAGTTTGTAAGACTGCTTAATGAGCTGCCTGTTACCGTCGATCAGGAAACTTCTGAGCGTGCATTGAGCGAGATTTTGTTTATTGGCAGACGACAGGGACTGTCTTCTTATGATGCAGCGTATCTGGAGCTCGCAATGCGCGAAGGGGCAGCGCTGGCGACACGAGACAATGGGTTAAAAAAGGCAGCAACAAAATGCGGCGTGAAGCTTATTAAATCAGGTTAAGGGTGTATGGAAAAGTATTTACATTCATGGTATAACCGAACTGAAAAGCAACGCACGGATTAAAGACGGGACGATGACAGTTGATTGAATCCAGGGGCATCATAGAGAGCATTATAAGAACATCTCTGCTGAAGAGGACGCTCTTCTTTGTGCTCGCGGATATTATCCTCATCATCTTTTCTCTCTTCATCGCCTTTGCCGTCCATTTCGACCTGAACCTCAACATCGACTACCTGGAGATAATGGATGAGGTGCTGCTGTATTTCATCGTGGTGAAGCTGCTCGCCTTTGCTATCTTCAGGATATACAAAATAACGTGGCGGTATGTGGGCATAACCGACCTCGTGAACATCGTCTTTTCCCTGATTTTTGCCGAACTGCTCCTCATCGTGCTGAGCCTCCCCAATTCCATCATCTCGCCTTTCGTCCTCACGGGCTTTCCGAAGAGGGTTTTTGTCGTCGACGGCATTGTCTCACTTTTCCTGATCGCGGGCCTGCGGATATCGAAGAGGCTTTATCTCGAGGTGATCCGCGAGAAGAAGTTCATCCAAAAGGGGAAAAAGGCGATCATACTTGGCGCGGGGAACACGGGCGAGATGATCCTCAGAGACATGGCGCGGCAGGGCTACGGCGAGTTTTACCCGATAGGATTTCTCGATGACGACAGAAGCAAGGTGGGGGCCTATATCCACGGGGTGAAGATTCTCGGCACGACGGGAACATTAGAGGACGTCATTGCAAAAAATGCCGTGGAGGCCATGATTATAGCGATCCCGCGATTGAACAGGAAAAAATTGAAGGAGATGTACGATGCTGCAAAGAAGGCGGATGTAAAGACCATAAAGATCGTGCCCAGGATATTTGATTTCGATAAGCCCGACATCAACCTGAAGGCACTCGAGGATATCAGCGTCGAAGACCTCATCGGGCGGCAGGTCATACAGATCGACTACAAGAGGATCAGGGATTTCATTAAAGGCAAAACGGTGCTGGTCACCGGCGCGGGAGGGTCTATCGGCTCGGAGCTCGTTATGCAGGTCTGTGCCTTTCAGCCGGGAAGGATCGTGCTTTTTGATATCGACGATACGGAGCTCCACAATATGAGCATAAGGATGAAGAAAAATCATCCGGAGCTCGTAGCGGATATGAACCTGGCGATCGGTGATGTCAGAGACCGGGACAGGGTCAGCGAGGTGTTCGGCGTGTTCCGCCCTCAGATCGTTTTCCACGCGGCAGCATACAAGCACGTGCCCATGATGGAATATAACCCCAAGGAGGCGGTAAAGGTTAACATATTCGGGACGCACATCATTGCCTCTGCGGCTACAGAATGTGGCGTCGAGAAGTTCATCATGATCTCGACAGACAAGGCGGTAAGGCCCACGAGCATCATGGGCGCAACGAAGAGGGTGGCGGAAGAGATATGCCAGGCGATGAACGGCAGCGGAGAGCGGAGAGCGGAGAGCGGAGGGCAGAGGGCGGAGGGCAGAGGGCAGAGGGCAGAGAGCGGAGAGCGAGATAACGTAAGTGATAAACCGGAAGGAGAAAGGGGTTTAAATTCCTCCTCACGCCTCACGCCTCACGCCTCACGGACTCAGTTCATTTCTGTCAGGTTTGGGAATGTGCTGGGGAGCAGGGGGAGCGTGCTGCCGCTTTTTATGGAGCAATTAAAATACGGTGGCCCGCTTACCGTTACGCACAAGGACATGGTCAGGTATTTCATGACCATCCCCGAAGCGGTATCGCTGATACTGCAGGCGTCAATGATGGGAGAGGGCGGGGAAGTATTCGTCCTCGACATGGGAGAGCCGGTGAGGATCGTTGAGCTTGCGGAGGAGTTGATCGGCCTCCATGGCCTGAAACCGTACAGGGACGTCGATATCGAATTCACCGGCATGAGGCCCGGGGAGAAGCTGTTCGAGGAGATACTGACCGCCGAAGAGGGTACCGTGGCGAGCAGGCATGAAAAGGTCTTTGTTGCCAGGAACAGCGAAAAGTATTCCCTCAGCGACATTGAAAAGATCCTGAAGGAGTTCCGGGAATTGCTGTCAGGCTCTTCAGCAGATGACGATGCGAAGGTCAGGGAGCTTCTCAAAAAGTACGTGAGGCATTATGAGGAATAGTGATGAAAAGAGAGGTCGATAGATACTGATGATACGCTACTGGTATATGTTCCTGGCAGACAGCCTTTTGACGGTGGCCGCCATCGTTTTCGCGATGATGATACGGCTGGAGATATTCTACCCGGACTATTTCCTGTTCAGCCGCCATATCAGGACGGTATGGCCCTTTATCATCCTCGCAATGGCTGTACGGCCGGTTGTGTTCTATTTCTCAGGCATCTATCAGCGCATGTGGCGGTACGCGACAACGCGCGATTTTTTCAGGCTCGTCGTTGCCGTCGGAATAGGGTCGCTCGTCCTTTCCCTCGTTACGCTCCTCCTGTTCAGACCCTTTTTGATCACAGACTTTCCGCGCTCCCTGCTGATACTTGAAGGCCTGCTGAGCACATTCTTTCTCGGAGGATTAAGAGTGATACTGAAGGTCTCCGAGAACTATGCCGACGAGATTGACTGGAAAAAGGTCGACGTCAAACCGGCGCAGCGGGCGCTGATCGTGGGGGCGGGCGATACGGGGGTGCACCTCGCGAGGGAGTTTATCGACAACCCGCAACTGGGCACGCTGCCCGTCGCCTTTGTCGATGACGATCAGAAGAAGATCGGAAGAAAGACCCACGGGCTGGATGTCTTCGGACCGCTGGTTTCACTGGCTGACATCGTCCAGAGGATGAACGTCGATGAGGTGATCATCGCCATACCGAACGCGCCGGCACAAACGATACAGAATATAAAGAATATCTGCCACGCAATATCCATCCCCTTTTCCGTTGCCTCGTCGCCCGGGAGCCTTGTGAGCCGTGAGGACGCAATGGCGGGCAGCGTGAGCTCCCTCCGCCTGCCCATGTCTCTGCCGGATATTACGACAAAGGAGATACAAAACGTAGTCCGCGTGATGCAATCCCGCAACCTCAGCATTGGGTCGCAGACGGTCATGCTCGAGGACCTTATAGCAACGGAATGCAGCATGAACCATGGCGTTGCGGTGGTGAACGGCACCGGCGCACTCCATATGTGCATTATTGCCGCCGGCATCCAGCCGGGAGACGAGGTCATCACAACGCCCTTCAGCTTTGTGTCTTCCTCGAACTGCATCCTCTACGAGCGTGCCACGCCGGTCTTTGTCGATATCGAGCCGGCAACGCTCGGCATTGATCCCGGCAGGATCGAGGCCGCCATCACGGAGCGGACGAAGGCGATCGTCGTCGTACACGTCTTCGGCCAGCCTTCGGATATGGACCCCATCATGGAGATCGCCGCCAGGCACAACCTGGTTGTTATCGAAGACGCCTGCGAGGCGATCGGCGCCGGATATAAAGGCAAAAAGGCGGGCGCCATAGGCAAGGCAGGCACCTTTGCCTTCTACCCGAACAAGCAGATCACCACCGGCGAAGGCGCCGTCATCGTCACCAACGACGAGGAATGGGCGCATCTCTTCAGAAGCCTCAGGAACCAGGGAAGGGACAAGTTTGACGGGTGGCTCAACCACTCCCGCCTCGGATATAACTACAGGATGTCGGAGCTGAACGCGGCAGTGGGAGTGGTCCAGGTAAAACGGCTCAACGAGCTGCTGGACAAGCGCTCCGCCGTTGCCGATGAATACAACAGGGTGATATCCCGCATTGAAGGCGCATCGCCGCTCACCATTGCCCCCACGACGACGCGGATGAGCTGGTTCGTCTATGTGGCGCGCTTCGCGCCGGGCATTGACCGCGACAGGATGGTGGACCTCCTCGCCGAAAAGGGCGTGCCGAGCAGGCCCTATTTTTTCCCGATCCACTTGCAGCCCTTCTACCGGAAGATGTTCGGCTTCAAACCGGGAGATTTTCCTGAATCGGAGGCAGCCGGCGCATCGATCCTGGCGCTGCCTTTCCACGCGAATATGAAGAAGGAAGAGATCGAGGTCGTATGCAGGGCCCTGGCCGATACTATTCCCCGGGCAGCAAAGAAGGAGGGCAGCGCATGAGCATGAGGACCGTTATTGTTTTTGTAATAGCCTGTTGTTGCATCGTTGCCTTGAAGCCGGCCGCCTATGGCTTGGATACAGAGCTGACGCAGCGCACGATGAGCGGCATCCAGGGCATTAATGTCGTGGTGGAGGAGCTGCAGCCGAACATCCAGAAATATGCGCAGCGCTTCAACCTGACAAAGGAACAGCTACAGAAAGAGGTGGAGGAGAGGCTCCGGAAGGCGGGGATCCGCGTAATGCCAAGGGACGAGTGGCTCAAGACGCCTGGAAGGCCGGTTCTCTACGTGAACATCAATACGCACGAATACGAGAAGTACTGGTATGCCTTCAACATCGCCGTCAGCCTCGGTCAGATCGCCACGCTGGAGGCCGATCCGAAGCTGAAGACCCTCGCCTCAACCTGGGATATAAGCATGACAGGCGTCGCCAATATCGGCACTTTGAACACGATCCGCAGCAACGTGGAGATGCTTGTTGACCGTTTCATCCAGGCGTACCGGTCGGCAAACCAGAAAAGATAGAGAGGATGTGAGACGTTGAACCTCCCCGTATTTACAAATGTCCCCTACAAGATGGTGAAGGATAATATACCGCGCATACTCTCGCTCGGGATCGGCATCGAGATATATTTCAACAACAACGCCCTCGACGAGGCAGAGCCGAAAGAGGTGAAGGAGCTCGGGAAGATGCTCGGCGAGCTCGGCGTGAAATGCACTGTCCACGCGCCTTTCATGGATTTGAGCCCCGGCGGTGTTGACCGGACGGTGAGGGCGATCACGAAAGACAAACTGAAAAGGTCCGTCGGGCTGGCGAACCTCCTGCATGCGCTTGCTATTGTCTGCCATCCCGGCTACGATAAATGGCGTTTTGACGGGAACCAGAAATTGTGGCTTGACGCGAGCATGGATACATGGACGGCGGTGATCGGCGAGGCGGACAGAAACCTCCTGGTCCTCGTTGAGAATATCTTCGAGGACGAGCCCGCCACTCTTATCGAGCTTTTTGAAAACTTCCGCGACAAGAACCTCAATTTCTGTTTTGATTCCGGCCATTTCAATCTCTTCTCAAAAGTTCCCCTGAGCGAATGGCTGGGGCCGCTGAAAAGCCGGATACGGGAGATGCACCTCCACGACAACCACGGGAGATCCGACGAGCACCTGCCCATAGGGATGGGGACGTTCCCCTTCCGGGAATTGAAGGCATTCGTGCGGCAGCTTGACAATATCGTATATACGACTGAGATACACAGCGAAGCGTACGCGAAAGACAGTATAATAAATCTGAAGGAGTTTCTTTCATAATATGGCCTATCGAATCGAAGTATCCTGCAGGGAGCAGATAAGGGATGTTGCCGGCGAGAAGTTAAAGAAGAGGATCAAGGCGGATTTCGGGATCGATGTCGCCGCCGCCCATGTTGTGGATGTCTACACAATCGACGCGGAGCTGAACGCCGATGTCGTCGATGTGCTGCAAAGGGATGCATTCGTTGATTCCGTGATCCAGCAAGGGCTGATCAACCGGCCCACGTTCATCGACGCGGACTGGGTAATCGAGGTTGGCTTCAAGCCGGGCGTGACCGACAACGTGGGAAGGACGGCAAAGGAGGTCATCGAGGCCATCGCCGGCGCTCCGTTCAGGAACGGGGAAGGCGTCTACACCTCGAAGATGTACTTCCTGAAAGGCCATCTCGGCAGAGAAGACGTCGTGGGGATCGCCGAAGGCGCCCTTGCGAACACGCTTATCAACAGGTATGCCTTCAAGACGATGGACCGGTACAGGAATGACAGCGGGATGGGGGTCTATGTCCCCAAGGTGAGCATTGCCGAGAAGCCCGTCGTAGAGACCTTTGACCTCAATATGGAAATAGAAAAGCTGATGCTGATAAACAGGGAGCGGACGTGGGCGCTCTCAAGGGACGAATTGATAACCATCAGGGAATATTTCAACAGGAAGGACGTCATTGAAGAAAGAAAAAGGGCAGGCTTAAGCGAGCGGCCGACGGACGTGGAGATAGAGGTCCTCGCCCAGACGTGGTCCGAGCACTGCAAGCACAAGATCTTCAACGCCGCAATTGAATATGAAGAAGATGGAAAGACCGAGGGCATCGACAGCCTTTTCAAGACCTATATCGTCGGCTCTACGGAGAGGATACGGAAACAGAAAGGGAACAGGGATTTCTGCCTGTCAGTTTTTAAAGACAACGCGGGCATCATCAGGTTCAACAGGAAATACAACCTGGCGTTCAAGGTGGAGACGCACAACACGCCTTCGGCGCTCGATCCATACGGCGGCGCCCTGACCGGCATCGTCGGCGTCAACAGGGACCCCTTCGGAACGGGGAAGGGGGCCAAGCTGATATTCAATACCGACGTCTTCTGCTTTGCCTATCCCGATTATCACGGCGAGATACCGCCGCGCCTTTTGCACCCCAAGAGGGTGCTCGAAGGCGTGCGGGAAGGCGTGGAGCACGGCGGCAACAAGAGCGGCATCCCTACCGTCAACGGCTCCCTCGTCTTTGATGGGGGATACCTGGGCAAGCCGCTTGTCTTCTGCGGCACCTGCGGGATCATGCCGCGGATGATCAACGGGCAGCCGACGCAGCACAAAGAGGCGCAGAAGGGCGACATCATCATCATGATCGGCGGGAAAATAGGCAAGGACGGCATCCACGGCGCCACGTTCTCTTCAGAAGAGCTCTCGGAGGTTTCCCCGACGAGCGCTGTCCAGATCGGGGACCCCATAACGCAGAAAAGGATGACCGATTTTCTCCTCATCGCCCGCGACCGGAGCCTCTACCGTTCTATCACGGACAACGGCGCAGGCGGCCTCTCATCGTCGGTCGGCGAGATGGCGCAGGACACGAACGGCTGCGTGGTCGACCTCGAAAAGGCGCCCCTTAAATACCAGGGGCTTTCGCCCTGGGAGATACTCCTTTCCGAGGCGCAGGAGCGGATGACCGTTGCTGTGAGCCCTGAAAAGCTTGAAAGCTTCCTCGATCTTTCGAGGGAGATGAACGTTGCCTCTACGGTGCTCGGCGAATTTACCGACAGCGGGAAATTCCATGTCCGCTATAAAGGTGAGACGGTTGCCTGCCTCGATATGAAATTTCTCCACGAGGGCCTTCCGAAGATGAACCTGAAGGCGAGGTGGGAGCGGAGGATCGTCGATGAGCCGCCGATCCCTGCACCCGATGATTACAGCTCTCTCCTGCGCGGCGTCCTCGGGAGATGGAACGTATGCAGCAAGGAGTACGTCGTCAGGCAGTACGACCACGAGGTACAGGGCGGAAGCGTGGTGAAGCCCCTGACAGGCATAAAGAACAACGGCCCCAGCGACGCCGGCGTCGTGCGGCCCGACCTGGACAGCTTCAACGGCGTTGTCATAAGCCACGGCATATGCCCCAAATACAGCAGGTTCGATACGTACCACATGGTCGCATGCGCCATCGACGAGGCGATACGGAACAACATCGCAACCGGAGGTTCCCTGAAGAATATGGCGCTCCTCGACAACTTCTGCTGGTCGGACCCCGTCAGTTCTGAAAAGAATCCCGAAGGCGAGTACAAGCTTGCCCAGCTCGTAAGGGCAAACAGGGCGCTTTACGACTACACGACTCTTTTCGGGACGCCCTGCATCTCGGGGAAGGACAGCATGAAAAACGATTACATCTTCAACGAGATAAAGATCTCTGTGCCCCAGACGGTCCTTATCTCTGCGATATCCGTCATCAGGGATGTCCGAAAGGCCATGACGATGGACCTCAAGGAGGCGGGGGACCTCGTGATCGTCGTCGGGAAGACCTATCCCGAGCTGGGCGGGTCGGAGTATTTTTCCATGATGGGCAGGAGCGGCAATATCCCGCCGAAGGGAAGGGGAAGCATTGCAAAGAAGACCTTTGCCTGTCTCGAAAAGGCCATAGGGCTTGGCATCGTAAGGTCCTGCCACGATATCTCCGATGGCGGGATGGCCTGCGCCCTCGCGGAAAGCTCCTTCGCGGGCGGGCTCGGCATCGACGCGGACCTTTCAAAAGTACCCCGGATCGGCATCTTCAGGGACGACTTCCTGCTCTTTTCAGAGTCCCAGAGCCGGTTTATCCTCTCGGTAAAGGAAAAGGACCTTGATCAATTTCAAAAGATATTCCGCGCAATTCCATACGGCGTAATCGGCGCCGTGAGGGCCGATGGACGGTTCATCGTCCGCGGCCTTGACGGGCATGTAATTATTGATACGGAGATAGATGCTTTAATGGAGGCCTGGCA
This sequence comes from Deltaproteobacteria bacterium UBA6106, assembly GCA_002428485.1. Taxonomy (GTDB): domain Bacteria; phylum Desulfobacterota; class Syntrophorhabdia; order Syntrophorhabdales; family Syntrophorhabdaceae; genus UBA5609. The sequence continues at coordinate 166,736 of DIWM01000048.1, read as the reverse complement.
AAGGCCGTTCAAGGAAATGTTCAAGTAAGAAGACAGCTCATAGTTCATAGCTCATGGCTGATGGCAAAGACGAAACATTATAAACAACAGAGAACAGGCGGTAAACGATCTTCGTACAAACTATTTGCTGCATGTCGGGTTCTTGCTTCTGCCATGAGCCATGAGCTATCAGCTATGAGCCATGAGCTGCCTTTTTATCCAGTATCGAGCATCCAGTATCTGATTTGCCATGAGCCATGAGCTATGAGCCATGAGCTGCCTTTACACTGCTATTCCCAGTCCGCTGATCTGGTTGCTGGTCCGGGTGATCCGGTTGTGTTCGTCAACGTAGACCTTGTCGGGCCTGAAGGCGCTCAGTTCTTTCTCGTCATAGCGCGCGTAAGTGGCGATGATGACCATGTCGCCTTTTTTTGCTTTATGGGCAGCGGCGCCGTTGATGCAGATGGTGCCCGACCCCTTTTCGCCTTTGATCGCGTATGTGGTAAAGCGCTCCCCCGTTGTTACGTTATATATGTCCACCTGCTCGTAAGGTATGATGTTCGACTTTTCCATCAGCAGCCCGTCAATGGTGATGCTCCCCTCGTAGTGGAGATTGCTGTCCGTCACCATCGCCCTGTGGATTTTTGATTTCATCATTGTCCTTTGCATTTTTTCAAGCCTCCGTAAAAGTAGTGTTGTCTATGAGCCTCGTTTTGCCTACGCGGCAGGCAATGGCGAGGACAGCATTGTTCTTTATCTCGTTCACTTCTTCGAGGGTTTCGCTGTCACAAATGCTCACATACTCTATGTCAATCCCGTCTCCGGAATGCAACATTTCTTCCACTGTTCTTTTGAGGGCGGGCGCCTGCCGCTCTCCTTTCTGAAAATGTTCCTGCGCCTTTGCCATCGACGCTGAGATGAAAAGCGACGTGCGGTGTTCTTCTGCGCTGAGGTAGGTGTTCCTGGAACTCATTGCAAGGCCGTCCTTTTCGCGGACCGTAGGGCAGGGGACGATCTCAACGTCCATGTTCAAATCCCTGGTCATCCTTTCAATCACCTTCAGCTGCTGGTAATCCTTCTGCCCGAATATGGCAAAGTGAGGCTTGACGATATTGAAGAGCTTTGCCACCACCGTTGCGACGCCAATGAAATGGCCCACCCTTGTCTTCCCGCAGAGGTGATCCTGAAGCTTTCTCACCTCGATGTATGTCGAATATCTGTCGGGATAGATCTCTTTTGCGTCTGGATAGAAGATGATGTCCGTCTTTTCTCTGTCGAGGAGCATCGCGTCCCTGTCGAAGTCCCTGGGATATTGTGCGAGGTCTTCTTTGGGCCCGAACTGGGTAGGGTTCACAAAGATGCTTACCACAGCGATATCGGCTATTTCGCGGGCCCTTCTGACAAGGGCGAGGTGTCCCTCGTGGAGGTAGCCCATAGTTGGCACAAGGGCGATCTTCCTGTCTTTTCTTAATTCGTCCGATAAGGCCTGCATCTCTTTGACAGTCGTAATGGTCTTCATTTTAGTGGAATGAGTGGGAATCATCAGGGAACGCCCCCGACTTTACCTCTTCAATAAAGTTTTTTACCGCCCCGCCGATATCCTGCCGGAGGTTGCAGTATTGTTTTACGAATTTTGGCCTGAAATCGCCGAGAAGGCCGAGGAGGTCATGGATAACGAGGACCTGCCCGTCGCAGTCCGGACCTGCACCGATGCCGATGGTCGGGATTGAGAGCACCTCGGTGATCTCCTTCCCGAGCTGCCGCGGAACGCACTCGAGGACGATCATGAACGCCCCCGCCTCCTCAACCGCTTTCGCGTCGGCGATGAGGGCATCGACTTCCGCCCCTTTTCCCTGGACCTTGTAGCCGCCCATCCGGTGGATCGACTGCGGGGTGAGGCCGATATGGCCGACAACAGGGATCTCTATATCGACAAGGGCCCTGATGACGTCCTTCATTTTCGTCCCGCCCTCAAGCTTTACTGCCTCGGCGCCGCTCTCCTTGATCATCCTTCCCGCGTTCTTTTTTGCCTGCACGATGCTCTCATGGTATGACATGAAGGGCATATCGATGATGACAAAGGACTGTTTTACCGCCCTTGTGACAGCCTTTGTGTGGTGTATCATCTCATCTACGGTCACAGGGATGGTGTTGGGATAGCCGAGGACCACGGAACCGACGGAATCGCCGACAAGGATGGTATGGACGCCCGCGTTATCGACGATCTTTGCCGTGGGATAATCGTAGGCCGTGAGCATGGTGATCTTTTCTTTGCCTTTCATGCCCTTGAGGACCGGTACGGTGATCTTATCCATGGTTCTCCTTCATAAAAAAAAGCCTTCTGAACTGGTCAGAAGGCTTGTATTGTCTTTCATTCCTTCCGTCTCGGTCCAGCATCAGGATCCAAGCGGTATGTGGAATATTGAAACAATTTATCGAAAAGAAGTCAATAAAATTCTTAACAGGCATCATAAACAGACGGTAGCACACGGTAAATCCTAAATTCGAATTTCTAAATCCTAAACAAATTCAAATGTTCCAATGTTCAAATATCAAAACATGCGTGACACTATCTTTGTTTTGAACATTTGATATTTGAATTTAGATATTGTTTAGGATCTCGTGCTTAGGATCTCGTGCTTGTTTAGTTTACATCCCCTCATGTTCAAAAGTCTTATAGTTGTAAAGGTTTATAAAACCGTCATCGTCGTCCAAGAACTCGTCGTAGGACATCTCTTTCAGCACCATGCTGCTGCCGCAATTGGGGCAGAATATCTCCGGAACCTCTCCGTCCAGAAAGACGTAGCCGCACAGATCACATATATATTCATCGGGTATTCTCAATCTGTTGCCTCCTTTTTTCCCTGCAACTGCCATCTTCCGTACACCGGATATGAATTATGCACCGGGTCCTGAACTTGCAATAATCGCCAGGATGAGGGCATGGATCATTCTCTGTTTTAACCTGTTCATTATATTTCTGACAGATCAAATCCTTCTTTTCCGTCATTTTGTTGTTTCCACTGTGAATATATGTATGAAACGCCGGAAGTCAATGACGGTGATACACAGATTCTATGCGAAAAACTCATTGATAATCAACTGAAAATTTTTCTTTATTTTCTTTTCGCCGCTGATCGGTTCGCCGTGCCCCGGTATGAGGTACTCTACATCGAGTTGAGCCAGCTTTGCTATGCTGCCGGCGAGAAGCTCCATGTCGCCGCCGGGAAGGTCAGTCCTGCCCACGCCCATATAGAAAAGCGTGTCGCCTGAGATCAGTGTTCGTTTTTCCTTCCAATACAAGCAGATAGACCCCGGTGAGTGACCCGGTGTTGGAATGACCTGGAATGACTTCCCGCCGATCTCGATGGTCCCTTCCTTAAGGAACAGGGTGAAGGGCTTTTTCGGCAAGACACAGCCGGTGGCCATAAAAAGCTCCCTGCCGCCATCGTGCAGATAGGCATATTCCTCTTTCCCGATCGCCTTCAAGACATCCTTTTCAAATCCTTCGATCGCCTCGATATGGTCCGGGTGGCTGTGGGTGCATACAATCATTCGTACCTTATTGATATCCTTACCGTCTTTTGTCATTCCCTGGAGGACGTGGGTGAAAAGCCGGGAATGCCCCGGATCGATAAGGGTCGGGGTCTGACCATCTATCAGGATGGTATTGCAATTATTGGCTTCGTAAGAAAGCCAGGGATAAAAATAAAGGTCGTCAAAGATCTTCATAACAACTCCTTTTCAGCTATCAGCTATCAGCTTTCAGCCGTCAGCAGACAATCGCCGGCGTCGATAATCGATCATCGATCATCGAGTTTGCTATGCGCCATGAGCTATGCTTTAGTCCCCTCACGCCTTACGCCTCACGCCTCACGGTTTCTCTCGCCTTACGAGATTCTCAGCTTCTCCACATCCACATCCGTCTTCTCGAAGGGGGCTGTTTTCCGGGTTCCGTTATAGATCTCCAGCGATAGCTGCTGCGCGTCGTGTTTTCCATAGAACCCGAGTATATTGGCGGCGACCGTGAGCGTTTCCTGTCCGGCATGTCCCTTGATAATGCCCTTGGGGCCTTTAAAACCTACCGGAGAGAGGAGTATATATGGCTGTGCCCAGAGCGCCTCCAGGGCCTCGTTTTCTTTCTGGTTCCTGCCGATGACGAGCTTCGTACCGTGATCGAGCCTGAAATGCCTTCCAAGGGTCAGGAACTCGATGTCTTTTATGGTAAAGTCCTTATCGCCATCAAAGAGCTCCCTCAACTTGTTTGAGAATATAGGATCCGTAAGCAGGCAACCACCGCCGGGGCTGCTGTATGCCTTCAAATGGTACTCGTTGACGAGCTCCTGCTGGACCGCCCTCGACCTGCCCGATACGCCGAGCAGTCGTTCCCTGTCCACGATGCCCGCAATTTCGGGTTCTGATGGCGGGAATAGCTTTGCCGAAAGGGGCCGAACGATGAGGCCCTGCAACCCGCTTTTTTTTTCGATAAGGCTTATGGTATTTCTCTGCTGGGACATGGGCCTTTGGCCCAGGACCTCACCGGTGATAACGAACCCTGCGGATTCCTGTTCCATGACCGCCCTTGTCTTCTGAAGCATAAATATCCTGCAGTCGATACAGGGATTCATATTCTTCCCGTACCCGTATCGCGGGTTTTTGATGAGATCGATATATTCCGGGCCTTTGTCCAGAGTAATAAGGCGTATGCCGAGCTCCTCCGCGGTTCTGACGGCCTGCAGACCCCGTTCCTTATCGCGCCTGCTCGCGAAGAGGGATATAAAGTGCACCCCGGTAACCACGATCCCCTGGTCGAGGATCAGCTTCGTTGCGATGGCGCTGTCAAGGCCACCCGAGATTAACGATACCGCTTTTCTTGGCTCATAGCTCATAGTTCATGGCTCATAGCTCATAGTTCATGGCTCATAGCAACACCCCCGTGAGGCGTGAATCGTAAATCGTAAGGGGTTAAATCGCTTTACGCCTGACGCCTTACGACTTAAGAGGTTTTTTTACCTTTCTCCTTTCCTCTTTCACTTTTCCCCTTTCACCTTTCACTTTTCACCTTTCACCTTAGTACGAAACTTCTTCCAGCGTCCTTTCCTCGAGGGTGTTCATCTTAATGCCCGACTCGACGCCGGGGAGGTGTTCCACGGGATGGGTCAGCAGGAACCGGCCTGCGAATATCCATTCCTTCAGGATCGAGGCGATATCCCTTGCCTTGGAATAACTTGATACGGGAAAGGTCGGGACCTCTTTGCCGTTTACGCCGATCTTCCCTGATTTCAATTGGGCGTAATTTACTTCACAAAGGCTCTTGGGAATCCTTTCAGGGTAATCATGGCCGTAATCGACAACCTGTGCCCATAAATCCTCATCGCTTCTTGATGTGAAGTATGCCATCTCCTCATCAAGGATAGGTATGGGTATACCGAGGCCCACGAAGATCGTCGCCCCGTAGCCGATAAAGCTCGCGCCTTTGATGAAATCGCCGCTCATCTGCTTGGCATCGCCGACAACAGCGAGCGTTCCGGCCCCTGCACGAGGTATCCCGTCAGGGCTTCGCGGCGCGGAGGGGTTGTGCTGCGTGCCGTTCCATGCGACGTAGCCGACCCCGCCTGCGAGAAACAGCCTTGTCCCGATCCCGATGGTCCTGTACTTAGGGTCGTTCAAGAGAGGGGAGAGCTGCCCTGCGCTGCAGTAGTTGGCGCTCCCGAGGTTAGGCTTCAAGACCCCCATATAGGTATGGATCACCCTTTTCGTGAGGTTCACGGCAACGTTATAATTCTGGTACCCGTTGCGGGGATTGTAGATATAGGCCTCGTTTACCGTTTCTTTATTGATATAGGTCTCGATCCTCTTTTTCGGGTAGCAGTCTGTGCCGTAGGCAGTGGCCTCCAGCCGTACAGGCTTGCCGCTGATAAAGTCTTCTATCACATGCCCGCCCCCGTATTTGAAGGCGCCGGGGTAGACGGTATTGCGCGGGTCGTTATCAGGAGACGCGGTAGCGCCGATATATATGTCCACGGCAGCAAGGCCGCAGTATGCGGGCACATCGTTGAGGTAGCATTTGCCGCCGCCGATCTTGATCCTTGGTTTTGAATGGCCCACATTGATGAACATACCGCTGCCGCACATCGGCCCGAAGGTCCCTGTCGTCACCACATCCACATGTTGCGCAGCCTTTTTTGTCCCTTTGTTCCGGGCGATCTCGATCATCTCTTCTGCTGTAACGACAACGACTTTTTTCTTCTTTATCTTCTCATTGATCTCCTCTATAGTCTTCAAGCCAGCCTCCTTAAGATGTCCATAATTATACATGATTTTGGGCAGGTTTGACAGACAGAAATACAGCTCACAGCTCTTAGCTGATAGCTCATAGGAAAAAAGCACGAACAACACAGGGTAAGCGCTATGCAGTAAGCGATAACAAGATTCCCATTCCTATAGTTTACTATGTATTTTTTCTTCTGTTGTTTTGCCATGAGCCATGAGCTATCAGCTATGAGCTGCCTTTACGTTAGTTCCACATTGAACTTGATCTCTGCTTCGGATCTGCGGCCGTAGATCGGTTTGACCTCGGCCGGCGGGGAGCCCGTTATCAGAGGCAGGCCGGTTTTTAAAAGGGCTTCTCCGGAGATGGCCTGGAAACGATCTTTTACCAGGGTAACGCCATTGATGCCCGAGAGGGCTTCTTCGCAAAGCAGAGCACCTGTTCCGAAGCATACACAGGGTGTTTTGACCAGGGTGGGGATATTTTGGGGCTTCAGCGCATGGTATTCGGAAAGCCTCTCGATGTTTCCCTGGCGCGTGCGGTAGAGCGAGCAGAAGACCTCGCCCTTTTTTGCGTCGATGAGGGGGCAGAGGTAGTGACCATCCATGAAGGCAAGGGGAAAAGAGAGGACGTCGAGGGTAGGGACGCCGTTGACGGGGATGTTGAGGGCGGCGTTGATGCCTTTGCAGAAGGCCAGGGCTACCCTGATCCCGGTGAACGAACCGGGCCCCAGCGTTACGAGGATGTTTGTTATATCCTTGAACCCGTACCCGCTGTCCGCCAGTATTCCGGAAACGGCAATTGGCAGCATCTCGGAAGGAACGCGCCTGTTCCTGGCCCGCCTTTCCGCTATGATCCTGTTTTCTTCGGCAAGGACGAGATTGAGGGAATCGAGGGAATTATCGATGCAGAGTATGACCCTATTTTCCAACAAAGATCCTCATTATATCGTTGAAAAAGGCGAGGACCATAACGGCAACAAGGATGCCCATGCCGACCTTCTGGGCAACGTCGATCCACCGCTGGGACATTTTCCTTCGCGTAACGATCTCGATAACGTGGAAGAGTATGTGCCCGCCGTCGAGGATGGGGATGGGGAGGAGGTTGATAATGCCGAGGTTGATGCTGATGATCGCCACGAAATAGATGAGGCTTGTCACGCCTTCCTTTGCCTGCTTGCCGGCGACCTCGAGGATGAGCAGAGGGCCGCCGACGTTTTTCGGCGAGATGCTGCCCATGATGAGCTTCACAATGCCGAGAACGGTTATCTTCGAAAGGTTGTACGTCTGATAGACGGCCTTGGTGGCTGCCCCCATGAGCGTATCCTTTTTTGATACCATTTCGTTTGAGGCAGTGATGCCGATGACCTTCCGGCTGATCGGCTCCCCGAAGATGTTCTTGCTCACCGTCTCTTTCGGGGCGATGACCATGTTCACAAGGCTTCCGTTCCTTTTTACCGTGAAGCGGAGCGGGCCAGGACCTGCACCTGCCATGGTCTCCATGATATCGGACCACTCGTTGATCTCTTTCCCTTCTATGTTGACGATGATGTCGCCTTCCTTGATCCCCGCCGCATAGGCCGGGTATCCTTTTTCCACGCCGCCTACCTTTGTCGAGAGGACGCTGTATCCGCTTACGAAGACAACGTAAAAAAGGAGGGCTGCGAAGATGAGGTTGAAGAAGGGGCCGGAAAAGGCGATGAGGATCTTTACAAAGGGAGGTTTATGCGCGTAAGACCTCGGGACATCTTCTTCTTGTACCTCATCTTCAGGTGATTCGCCGAGCAGCTTCACGTATCCGCCGAGAGGGACCAGCGACAGCGCGTACTCTGTCTCGCCTTTTTTGAAGCTGAGGAGTTTCTTCCCGAAGCCCAGCGAGAAGGTCAGGACCTTTACGTTGGCAATACGCGCCATAAGAAAATGGCCGAGCTCGTGAACAAGTATAAGAAGGCTTAACGCGATAATTCCGTAAATAATGCTCATTACCATAATATTACCTCAGAGTGTCTTGAATTTGTTTTCTGTATATGTCGTTGCCCATTGGTGGATCTCCCAGATCGTTGCAACATCCTCTATCTCGGCCTGCCTCGGGTGATGTTCAAGGGTATCCTCCACGAGGACAGGTATGTCGGTGAATCGTATCCTGCCGTCTATAAAGGCCTGGGATGCGACCTCGTTCGATGCGTTAAGTGCGATAAGGGCGCTGTCCCCGGATGCCAGAGCGTCATAGGCGAGACGGAGCGAAGGGAAGCGCTCAAGGTCCGGCGTGTGGAACGTCAACGTCGAGATATCTTCAAGGCTCAAGGGCTTGCAGGCAAGGGGGTTCCGCACGCTTTCGTTGATAGCGTAGGCAATGGGTATCTTCATATCAGGGTAAGCCATGTAGGCGATCAAGGAATGGTCGACAAGCTCCACGATCCCGTGGAGTATGCTCTCGGGATGGATTATGACCCTGATCCGTGAGGGCTCAATATTGAAAAGCCACCGCGCCTCGATCACCTCAAGCCCTTTGTTCATGAGGGTAGCGGAGTCGAGGGTGATCTTCTGGCCCATCTTCCAGGTGGGGTGATTGAGGGCCTCCTCCGGCTTGACGACTTCCAGGGCGTCTTTATCGAATTTTCTGAATGGACCGCCCGATGCGGTGATCATAATAGTCTTTAGTTCCTTCTTCCTGATGTTCTTCAGCAACTGGTAGAGCGCCGAATGCTCGCTGTCCACGGGTATGAGCTTCGCCGCGTTCTTTTTGACCATTTTTGCTATGATCCTTCCGGCCATGACAAGGCTTTCCTTGTTGGCAAGGGCGAGGACCTTATGACACCGGAACGCCTCCAGGGACGGCTCCAGCCCGATGCTTCCCGGCAGGGCATTGACGACAATATGGGCGTCCATGCCTATCATTGCCTTCATGCCGTTGATGCCGGTAAAGAGCTTGTTCCTGTCGAAGTTCACCTTGTCTTTCTGCGCTTCATCGTAGATGCATACGTACCGGGGCTTGAATTTTTCTATCTGCTGGTTCAGGAGGTCTGCCTGTCCTTTGCACACGAGGCCGAAGACCTCAAAGGCGTCCTGCTGCTGCCCGATCACTTCCAGCGTTGACCTGCCGATAGAACCCGTTGAACCGAGTATAAGAATTTTCTTCTTCACGCACTATACCTCATCGGTGTTTTATCAAAAGAATTCCTCGAAGCTTTGCTTCGGGGTAAGAATCCAGAATCCAGAAGGGGGAGTAAAATATCTTCAAAAAAATTCTGGCTTCTGGCTACTGTATTCTGAATTCCAGATACCTCACAGCTTGCTGCGGGGTAGTTCATTCGGAAATCGGAAATCAAAAATCGGAAATTGCTTTTCGTCATTGTATCCCTGCCAGATAGTAGTACAGAAACGGCGCTGTAAAGATAAAGCTGTCGATCCTGTCAAGGATCCCTCCGTGTCCCGGGATAAGAGAAGAAGAATCCTTTGTCTCTGATAACCTTTTCCCCAGAGATTCCAGGATATCGCCGAGCTGTCCGAGGAGGCCGATGATGCATCCTATCGCCAGAGATTCCTGGACGGTCATGCCTATCAGACTGCGCGACGCAAAGATGATGGCCATGCTCCCGAGGACAGCCCCGAAGAGGCCTTCAACGGTCTTTTTCGGGCTGATGCGCGGGACGAGGGGCGTTTTGCCAAAGGCCTTTCCTATGAAGTACGCACCCGTGTCGCTCGCCCAGAGCGAGAAAAGGAAGATCAGGGGAAGGCTGCCGTGGATCTCTTTGAGCCTGTAGATATAGAAAAGCGGCAGCAGGATAAAGATGCCGCCGAAAAGAATCGCCGTAATGCCGAGGAATATATCCCTGTTCGCAGTCTCTCTCTTGCCTTCTCCGAGGATGATCTTGACGAGCATATAAACAACGGCGAGAAGGAGGAGGGCGGGAGGATAGAGGCCGATGGCGCCGAAATACAGGGGTGTGGCGCCGGCGAGGGCAAGAAAGGGAAAGAGATATCGGGGACCTGCCTTTATCATTGCTGCAAGCTCTGTGATGCCCAGAAGGGCGATTACGATAAGGAACACGAAGAGCCAGCGGGGCGGGAGAAAAAAGAAGAGAAGGACAACGACAGGCGCGAGGCATATGCCTGTTATGACCCTTTTTCGCAGCTCTCCCACTTAGCCTTCCTTTACCTTTCCGAAGCGCCTTTCGCGTTTTGTGAAATCCCGCAATGCCGCCATATATGCCTTTCTCCTGAAATCCGGCCAGAGGACTTTCGTTACGTATATCTCCGTGTATGCGACCTGCCAGAGGAGAAAATTGCTGAGCCTCATCTCCCCGCTCGTCCTGATAAGGAGGTCGGGATCGGGCATGCCTTTTGTATAGAGGTATCTGCTGAAGAGCTTCTCGTCGATCTTTTTGATCGTGCCGCTCTTTATGTCCCCGGCGATACGCTGTACTGCCGAGATGATCTCTTTTCTGCCGCCGTAGCTCAGGGCGATGTTCAGGCGGAGTTTTTTGTTCTGCGCCGTCCGCGCCATTACCTCGTCGAGCTTTGTCTGCAGCGCCGCGGGAAAATCCTTTTCGTCGCCGAGCATTTTAAACCGTATCCCTTTTTCCAGCATCATTGGAAGCTCCTTATCGAGGAAGAAGCCTAAGAATTCAAGGAGCGTCTTGACTTCGCTCCGGGGCCTTGACCAGTTTTCCTTGGAAAAGGCATAGAGCGTTAGGTACGGTATGCCCAGCTCTCTTGTGATCGTTACTATTTCCCTGACTGATTCTATGCCGACGAGATGCCCTTCGGCCCTCTCAAGCCCCCGCTTTTCTGCCCATCTTCCGTTTCCGTCCATGATGATGGCAACGTGCGCAGGAAGCTTATTGATGTCCGGGTTGTGCATGGGTGATGTGTTTTTCAGATCGACAGTATCTCTTTCTCTTTTTCCGAGTAAGCCTTTTCCGCCATGTCAATATATCTGTCGGTGATTTTTTGGACTTCATCCTGGTCTTTATGCAGGTCATCCTGCGAAAGCTTCTTATCCTTTTCCAGCTTTTTCAGCTTTTCGTTGATGTCTCTCCTGACGTTCCTCATGGCAACCCTTGTGTTCTCGAGCATCTTGTTGCCCAGCTTGGTAAGCTCCTTTCTCCGTTCCTCCGTCAGTTTTGGAAAGGATAGCCTGATTATCTTCCCGTCCGACATGGGGTTGACGCCGAGGTCTGATTTCTGGATCGCCTTTTCAAGCTCGCCAATGATTGAATTTTCCCATGGCTGGATGGTGATGGTTCTGCTGTCGGGCACGCCGATGCTCGCCACCTGGTTAAGAGGCGTCGGCTGATTATAATAGTCAACTTTAATATCTTCCAAGAGCGATACGGAAGCGACTCCGGTCCTCAATTTTGAGAAATCTTTCTTGAGCGTGGTAAGTGATTTTTTCAGTTTGTCTTCAAGCTCTTCCATTACCTCGCGGTTCATACTTTCCTCCTTACTATTGCCCCGATACTATTGCCCCGATACTATTGCCCCGATACTATTGTCCCGATGTGTTCCCCGAGGACCGCCCTTTTCATGTTGTCCTTTTCCCTGATGTTCAATACAATGACGGGAAGGCCGTTTTCCTTACAGAGGGTTATGGCGGTAAGGTCCATGACCTGAAGGCCCCGGTTGAGCACTTCCGTGTAAGTGATCTTGGGAAAGAACTTCGCGTCCTTGCTGATCTCCGGGTCCCTGTCGTAGACGCCGTTAACCTTCGTTGCCTTCATCAGTACGTCGGCCTTCATTTCTATGGCTCTCAACGCCGCCGCCGTATCGGTTGTAAAATAGGGGTTGCCGGTCCCGCAGGCGAAGATAACGATCCTTTTGTTCTGCAAATGTTCAATAGCCGTCTTCCGGTCGTAAGGTTCAGCGATCTTCTCGATGGAGAGGGCCGTCTGCACGCGTGCAGGCACGCCGAGCGCCTCCAGCGCATCCTGGAACGCGAGGGAATTGATAACCGTTGCCAGCATCCCTATATAGTCGCCGGTGACCCTGTCGATCCCTTCTTTTTCTCCTTCTTTGCCGCGAAAGATGTTGCCGCCGCCGAGAACGATCCCTATCTCTGCGCCAAGCTCCCTGATCTCCCTGACCTGGCCTGCTATTTCACGGAGAGTGTTGTGGTCTATGCCGCCATCCCTTGCCATAAGGGCTTCGCCGCTTAATTTTAAAAGGACCCTTTTATATTGTATGTTCTTAATTGGGCTCACGTTGCCTCCTTTGGCAACTGATACCGTGAAAGGTGAAAGGTTTTGAACCCGGACAGGTCGCCCACCCATTTCACGTCCTGCATTTTACGGTCCACCTTGTCTTTCTCCCCTCACTTCTTACGCCTCACGGGTTCTCTCGCCTTACGCCTCACGCCTTACGTGTATGTTGCCATGAGCCATGAGCTATGAGCCGCTTTTCTCATTCCTCTATCGTTTCTCCGAGCTGGAACCTTATAAACCTGTTGATGAGTATCTTTTCGCCCATCTTTACGACAAGCTCTTCAAGGAGTTCTTTTACCGTTATATCCGGGTTCTTAATAAAGGACTGCTCGATGAGACATACTTCCTGGTAGAACTTCTCCAGCTTTCCTTCGGCGATCTTATCGATGATCTTCTCCGGTTTGCCCGATTCAAGCGCCTGTTTCCGGTAGATGTTCTTTTCTTTTTCTATCTCCCCGGCGGGGATATCTTCCCTTTTTACATAGAATGGGACCGATGCCGTTATCTGCATGGCAATATCTTTCGCGAATTCCTGGAACTCTTTTGTGTTGGCAACGAAATCTGTTTCGCAGTTCACTTCGACGATAGTCCCGACCTTGCCGCCGGTGTGGATGTATGAGGCTATAATGCCTTCTGATGCGACCTTTCCCATACGTTTCTGCAGTTTGGCAAGGCCTTTTTCCCGGAGAAATTCGATCGCCTTTTCCATATCTCCTTTTGATTGCTTCAGGGCCTCCTTGCAGTCCATAAGGCCGACGCCCGTTTTCTCTCTCAATTTTTTGACCGCTTCAGCAGCTATCTCCATGATAATCCTCCTACTTAGTTTGCGTCATAGTCGTTGTATTTTTCTTCAAAGACACTTTCGTCAACAAAGGGCTTCGGTTCTTCCGCCGCTGCCTCCTCCTTGCCCTGGAATTCCTCCAGGTAGAGGGCCTTTCCCTCAAGGACGGCATCGGCGATCTTCAAGGTAATGAGCTTTATCGCCCGGATGGCGTCATCGTTTCCGGGGATGACGAAATCGATATCGTCGGGGTCGCAGTTCGTATCGACGATACCGACTGTGGGTATGCCAAGTTTCTTTGCTTCGTTGACGGCGATATACTCCTTCTTCGGATCAACGATGTAGAGGGCGCCCGGCAGGCGGTCCATGGCCTTGATGCCGCCTATGTTCCTTTCGAGCTTTTGGATCTCTTTTTCAATTCCAAAGGCCTCTTTTTTGGGAAGGACCTTAAAGATGTCGCCCTGTTTGAGTTCCTCGTACTTGCGGAGCCTTTCAATACTCTTCTCGATGGTCTGAAAGTTCGTCATGGTTCCGCCAAGCCATCTGTTATTCACATAGTATGCGCCACAACGGCCGGCTTCATCAGCAATGGATTCCTGTGCCTGTTTCTTGGTGCCCACGAAGAGGACGTAGTCGTTGTGTGAGGCCACCTCTTTGACGAAGTTGTAGGCCTCCTTGAACATCTTCAGGGTTTTCTGCAGGTCGATGATGTAGATGCCGTTCCGGGCTCCGAATATGTAAGGCTTCATCTTGGGATTCCACCTTTTTGTCTGGTGACCGAAATGTACGCCTGCTTCGAGTAATTGTTTGATGGTGAGATTGGACATTAAGACCTCCTGGTTTATTCTTCCGCCTTTCGCGCTTTAATGTCCGACAGTTTCCTGCACCCGGATATTAATTGAAAGGCGTGCAAAATGTGACGCGGGTAATAAATACCATATGATTTCCAATATTTCAAGGAAAAATGTCAGAGGCCGTAATTCGTAATTCGTGAGTCGTGAATAGAAAAAGACGATACGACTTACGGGTGTATTCGTTTCATTGAATTCATTGCCGTTTTGTGATATGTTGATGAAGTTTTCAAAGAATAAGGAGGAAACGATGCCGTCGCTTACGAAAAAGACAGATGCAAAAAGGGCAAGGAAGAGGGTCAACCAGGGCAAGGTAAGAAAGAAGAAGATGTCCAGGGCGTCAACCCCGGCATTCCCGATCCACACAGGAAAGAAATGACCAACAGGGCGCTGAGATACGAGATAGGGCCTATCAGGCCTCCCAACGAGGCATACAGTCTTCTCGTAAGGTTTACCAGGAACTGCCCCTGGAACCAGTGCGCCTTTTGCCACACATACAAAGAGAGGAAATTCGAAAAAAGGTCCTTCGATGAAATAAAGAGGGACATCGATACGGTCAAAGAGATCGCAGATGACGTAAAACAGATTTCATGGGAGAAGGGTTACGGAGGCGCAATCACCGAAACGCTGGTAGAAGAGATATTTTCGAGCAGCATCCAAAACGAGTTCTATAAAAGTGTGGCGGTATGGTTATACTTCGGGGGAAAGCACGTCTTCATACAGGATGCGGACTCCCTGGTCATGAATCCCCAGGTCTTGACAGATTCTCTGAAATATCTCAAGGAGACCTTTCCCACTATCGACCGGGTGACATCCTACGCGCGCTCAAGGACGATAGCAAAACGGTTGACCCTTGAAGATCTGAAAAATATGAAAGACGCCGGGCTCACAAGGCTTCATATAGGCCTTGAGTCAGGGAACAACTTTCTTCTGAAATTCATGAACAAAGGGGTCACCAGGGCAGAGCATGTCGAATGCGGCAGAAAGGTGAAAGAGTCCGGAATAGAGCTTTCTGAATATGTGGTCCTTGGAATGGGAGGGAAGCAGTGGTGGCGGGAGCACGCCCTGGAGACAGCCGATGTGCTCAACAAGATAGATCCTGATTTCATAAGGTTCAGGACGCTCAAGGTGCTAAAGGCCATGCCCCTTTATGAAAAGATGCAAAATAAAGAGTTTTTGCTCCCCACCGAAGAGGACGTTCTTCTCGAGGAGAAGCTTCTGATAGAGAACCTGCAAGGCATAACGAGCCATATCAAGAGCGACCATATCCTGAACCTCCTTGAAGAGATCGACGGCAAGCTGCCCGAAGATAAGGAAAAGATGCTGTCGGTCATAGACGATTATTTTTCGCTTACGCCTGAGCAGAAGGTGACGTACAGGTTCGGCAGAAGGTCGGGCATCTACCGGCGTATCAATGATCTCAACGACGAGCTCACCTACTTCAGGATCAGGAAGGCGATAAAAGAGATGGAAGAAAAAGAGCCGGGCAGCGTTGAAAAGACCATCTCACTTCTGCTGGAGAATTATATATGATCAGCAAATGATAGCTCATGGCTCATAGCTGATAGCAAAAACTCAAATTACTTTCTGCCGGGTTCTTGCAGCTGCCATGAGCCATTATCCATGAGCCGCATTATCCTGCAAAATACTTCACTATTGCTTCCACAAGTCCCGGTATGTCGTATCTCTTTGCCTCGATGGATACCTGGAGGCCATGCGCCTTGAGCGTTTCTGTCGTAACAGGGCCGATCGAGGCGATAATCGCGTCTTTCAAAGCATCTTTGCCGTATAGCTTGATAAAATTGGTGACCGTCGATGAGCTTGTGAACGTGACGATGTCCGGTTTTTCATCGGGCGGGCTTGTCTTTTCCGGGAGACGGGTTTTGTAGACAGGTATAACATCGCAGACGCCGCCCTGTGCCTTAATGAATTCAACGATGATATCGCGAGCCTCCTTCGCCCTTGGCAGAAGAAATCTCTTATTCCTGACGGCGAGACCTTTCAAAACGTCTATGATGCCCTCGGACGTAAACTGTTGAGGCATGTAGTCGGGAATTATCCCCCGGGCGGCGAGAAGTGATGCTGTGGCGTCGCCGATAGCGATGACCTTGATGCCGTGGAGAGACCTTATATCCCTCCCTTTTCTGAAGAGCGCATCAAAAAAGGCCGATACACCGTTGACGCTCGTAAAGATGATGTAGTGGTAGGATCCCGGTGAGTCAAGGGCCTCTGATAACTTTTTATTCGGCGCAATGACGGAGATCTCTATCGTAGGTATGTGGGTCACCTGCGCGCCCCTGTCAGCAAGAAGGTTTGAGAGCCTCATGGACTGGTGGTGCGGCCTTGTGATGGCGACCTTTTTCCCGAACAGGGGCCTTTTTTCAAACCATTCAAGTTTTTCCCTGAGGCTGACGACGTTGCCGACAATAATGATGCCGGGAGGTTTTATGCCGGCCTTTTTTGCCAGTGAACCGATCTCTGATAGACTGCCGGCAACGACCTTCTGGGTTGGCAGCGTACCGGACCGGATAACGCATGCCGGCGTGCCGGGGTCTTTGCCTTCCCTGACCAAACGATCCGCAATGACGTTAAGGTTTTTGATACCCATGAGGAATACGAGCGTATCGGGGCCGTTGGCCAGTTCATGCCACCTGATAGCCGACGTTGTTTTCTTTTCATCCTCGTGGCCTGTTATAAATGCGACGGTCGACGAACGGTCCCTGTGGGTAAGGGGAATCCCCGCGTATGCAGGCACCGAGATGGCAGAGGTAACACCGGGGACGACCTCGGATAGGACCCCGTGGTCAGCCAGGAACTCCGCCTCCTCTCCGCCTCTCCCGAAGATGAAGGGGTCGCCGCCTTTGAGCCTCACGACGACGGCGTTCTTCCTCGCCTTTTTCAGGAGGAGCGCGTTGATGTCTTTCTGCGGCAGTTCGTGCTGCGATGCCTTCTTGCCCGCATAGATAAGTTCCGCCTTGTCCTTAGCGAGCAGGATGAGGTCTTTGTTGGCAAGGTTGTCATAGATGATGACGTCTGCCTGCCGGATAAGCTCGAGCCCCCTCAGCGTAATGAGCTTGAGATCGCCGGGGCCTGCGCCAACAAGGTACACTTTACCCATAAATAAGGATTATACGTTTTATGCCGGGCAGATTCAAATAATTAATGAAGCCAGTGAAAGGTGAAATGTGAAAGGTGAAAGGTTAGAAATGAGCCGATAACGCTAAAAACGCAATAAACGCTATAAAAAAGTTTTGTTGCAGATTGTTTTATTATTTTATTTACAACGCGTTTCCATGGTGCTACTATTTTTTGAAAAGTGATACAGGGGAAATATGTCAGATCTGGTGCGATTCGGCGTCTCTTTAGAAAAGTCTTTGCTCGATAAATTCGACCGTTTTATCAGGGAACGAAACTACACGAACCGGTCAGAGGCTTTCAGGGACATGATAAGGCAGGAGCTGATAAAGAAGGAATGGGTCGAAGGCAACGATGTCGCCGGAGCAATAACGCTAATCTATGATCACCACAGGAAGGACCTGCTCAACAAGATAACCGATATCCAGCACAACTATCAGAAAGTGATCATTTCAACGCAGCATATCCACCTCGACCACCACAATTGCCTCGAGATCGTCGCGGTAAGGGGCAATCCGTCTGAGGTGCAGAAGCTCATGGGCCTGATGAAAGTGATAAAAGGCGTAAAGCACGGGACGCTGAGCATGTCAAGCGCCGGGAAAGAGATAGGGTAGGCGGTATTATTTTTTTGTCGGATAGTAGCACGAAAATTATATTAGTAATACTGAAAGGATAAAATATATGGTGTACATTATCATCGCGGTGCTGGTCTTGCTTCAGTTGTTATCTGCCGGAGGCGTATTCGGAGAGGAAGGGAAGAGGCTGGAACTGGGGCGGATCGTTGTAACTGCCGCAAGGCCGGGGATGCCCGTCAAAGAACTCCCCGTTGTCCCTGTAGAGACCAATTACGGCACCCAGTATAATGTTGTGACAGAGGAGCAGATCAAAGAGCAGAACTCTTACGACCTCCCTTCGACGCTGCGCGATGTACCGGGGGTGATGTTTCAGAGCAAGAACGTCATGGGAAGCCAGACCAATCACAGCCTGTATGTACGCGGACGCGGGTCGAGCCACCCCAGCTCTGATCTTGCCGTTCTGTTTGACGGGGTTCCACGCTATGGGGCATTGTTCGGCCAGGTGCTGGGCGACGGCATCGCTGTGTCCACCATAGGCGGCATGGAGGTCTATAAAAGCCCGCAGCCGTCTATGTTCGGCGGCGGATACGCCTTTGTAAATATTTTTCCAAAATACATGATGAAGGAAGGCGAGGAGGCCGCAGTTAATTCCAGCGCCGGAAGCGACGGCACGTTCGATGAAAGCCTCTCGACTGGCATCAAAAAAGGGCCCTTTGACATCTACGCATCACAGAGCTGGACGAGAACGGACGGAGACCGCCACAATTCAGGGGCAAGCCAGCAAAACTACTATGTCAATACCGGTTACCAGATAAACAAGGAATGGAACCTCAGGTTCCTCATTAATTATGTCAACGGCAAAACCGAGGCCCCAATGCCGGACATACCGGCCAATTTTGCCGTGAACGGTGTGAACTGGCCCCAGGCAGAGCGCTATAAGACAGAGACCACGTTTACCACGTTGACCCTCAACCACGAATATGAGCGTGCGAGCGGCTTTTTAAAAGCATATCGCAATGAAACCACTTTTGAGCTGCTGCAGGAATTGAATTCGGCGAACGGCAACCTTTACGCCAACGGCAGCGGAGGTCTCTGGTCGCAGCAGGAGATCATGCTTTACGGAGTCAGAGGAAGAGAGACGCTGAAACTCTGGCAGGGAGGAGAGATAATAGCAGGAGCGGACCTTGATATGGCTGAACTTAAAAATACGCAACAGACATACAGCGGTCTTAAGCCGACCGCAGCCGCAGTCAATGGAGGTCTGGCCAGAAGGGTCTGGGATTTTCCCGATACAAGGCTTTTCTCTCCCTATGCGGCTGTAAGCCATATGATTGGCCGCAAGGACGGTTTCCACGTCATTCCATCGACGGGTTTCCGCTATTATCATCATAATGAGTTCGAGAACAAGTCGGCGGCCCAGGGAGGCCTGGTAATAGGGTACGGGAATACCGATCTTAACTTAAGCTACGCGCGGGGCGTCAATTATCCTTCGCCGATAGTCATAATGAATGCGGTCCTCACAAACGCCCCGGTCAGTAATCCAGGAACAATAAAGCCCGAGGTGGTGGACCATTACGAGGCAGGCCTGATCCATAAATGGCCCGATAAAGGATCTTTGGGGGCAACGGTCTTTCGCGACAAAGGGAAGGATCGTTTCCAGACCTATATGGGCGGTGTGATCCCGCTCCGCTTTAACGATCCTGTGGGATATTACGAGATCCGCGGGCTGGAGCTTACAGGCACGGCGGTACCCGTAAAAGACCTTGAGCTTTTTGCCGCCACGACATGGCTGGCCGTCGAGGCCAAAGGGGCTGACAACATTGAAAGCAATCACATGCCTTATACCCCGGGTTTTCAATTCCAGGCCGGCGCCAAATGGATATTTTTAAAAGATTTCAAGATATTTGCGGATATGCAGCACCTGCGGAACCTGTACCAGGGAGCGTCTAACGGAGTGGGGCGGGGCAACACATTGAATCTCCCCAAGCTTACAGGTAAGGATAAGCTCGACGATATCACGCTGGTGAACATGCGTGTGAGCTATCGTTTCGACTACAGGCCGATGCGGTTCAGCAATTCGGAGGTTTTTGTGGCGGTCAACAATATCTTTAACCTGAACTATGAATACGCGAAGGGCTACCCTATGCCAGGGACAACATTTTTTGGTGGGGTCAGCCTGAAGTTCAACTGACAGACCACCCGCAGCTCTGCTGCTGGTTAACATTATTCCCTCTCCCCTCGCGGGAGAGGGTCAGGGTGAGGGTACAAACTGGTAACATAGTTTACAAAACAGACCGGATACATGGTTTACACTTTACGGCAAGGAGGAGAACAGATGCCGTGGAAGGTGCTAAGCCAGATGGAACTAAAAATGCAACTCGTTAGAGATTGGAATGAAAAACATATGAATGTAACAGATCTTGCACAGCAGTATCATTATTCCCTCTCCCCTCGCGGGAGAGGGTCAGGGCACAGGCAGCACAGCAGTATCATTATTCCCTCTCCCCTCGCGGGAGAGGGTCAGGGTGAGGGGGGGGCTTAACAACAGGTGAAGGTGGTATGAAACAATTGACATTTGGAGAGTTGACCCCGAAAATATTTTTGATCGCGGCGATGGTAGTCGCGTGTCTTTTTGCCGGCTGTTCCGACAGGTCGAACGCCGGAGGTCCGAAGGGCGTGCGCGTCATTGTGGCGTCGGACACGATCCTGTCCGGGATGATCGTTTCGCTCCTGCCTCCTCGCCTCTATGCCGTCGCGGCAATACTTCCGCCGGGGCAATGTCCCGGCCATTACGACGTCAAGCTGTCGGATGCGGAGAAGATGAAGCGGGCGGACCTGATCGTCTCATTCAAGGAAATGTCCTTTATAGACAAAAATGGACCCGAGAGGGCAGGGAGGCTTGTGATAGATACAGGAGGGCGCAACTGGATGGCGCCGGATTCTTATATACATGGCCTGGATCTCCTTGCCGACAGGCTTTCAAAATATTTCCCGGAAGATAAGAATGAAATATTGAGCCGAAGGGACGACGCAGTCCGGGAGGTAAGGGCCTATACAGATTCGGTCAAGCAACGCATCAGGGATGCGGGGATCGCCGGAAAGGCGGTCATCGCATCCTCCATGCAGAAAGAGCCGCTTGAGTGGATGGGTTTTTGTGTTGCAGGGGAATACGGCAGGCCCGAGTCGTTGTCTGCACGGGAGGTTGTACGCCTTGCAAAAACCGGGAAGGAGCAGGGCGCAATATTTGTTGCAGACAACCTTCAGTCAGGCCCGGATGCAGGGAGGACGATCGCGGAATCGCTCGGCGTTCCCCACATCGTCCTCACAAATTTCCCGTCGGAGAAGGGCTACCTTGTAACGCTGGGAGAGAACGTTGACGCTATAGTTGCAGCTGCAGCGGCACAGAAGGCAGGGACCGAGGGTTCGAGGGGTCGAGGGACACAGAAGGCAGGGAAGTGAGAAAAAACAGTTCATAGCTGATAGCAAAGACGAACCATGTTTGTGCCCTTGCCATGAGCCATGAGCCATGAGCCATGAGCCATGAGCTGCCTTTGTTTGGATGTGATATGGACAGATACATTATAGAGCTTGAAGGGATCACTGTCAGAAAGGGCCGCGGCCTGCTGCTGGACAATATCAGCCTCAGTGTGCCTCGCAGCGAGTGCGTGGGGATTATCGGCCCCAACGGCGCCGGGAAGACCACGCTTTTGAACGTAATAGCCGGATTTGAAAGATTTACGGGGAGGCTCAGCCTTTTCGAACGCCGCGAGTCCTGGAAGCGCGACCGTGCGACCCGGCTTCGTATCGGGTATGTTCCGCAGCTTTTTCAGATCGATCCGGCATTTCCGATCCTTGCTTCCGAGGCCGTGATAACCGGTTCGATCGGGCGTTTAGGCCTCTTCAACTCTCCCGGCAGGCAGGAGAGGGAGAGGGCGATGCAGCTTATGGAAATGATGCGGATGGCCCACCTTGCGGACAGGCCGCTCGGCCAGCTTTCAGGCGGCGAGCGCCAGAAGGTATCTCTGGCACGCGCCATTATCCAGAAGCCGGATATCCTTCTCATGGATGAGCCGACCGCGAACCTCGATATAGCTGTCCAGAAAGAGGTTATGGACCTTGTAAGCGAGATCCACAGGCAGCAAGGCCTTACCATTCTTCTCGTCACGCACGATTTCAATATGCTCCCCCCGTCGATGAGCCGCGCCGTCTTGCTGTACCGCGGCAAAACGATCTTTGACGGGGATATGGATACTGCAATGTCAGGTGAGATATTGAGCAGGCTATTCCAGTACCCGCTGGAGACCTTCGATCGGAACGGCAAGAGGTTCGTCTCCTATGACTGAGCAACTGGTTGATGCCCTTGCATATCTGCCGATTCAGCGGGCCGCCCTTGCGTGCGTGCTCTGTGGCGTTAGCTGCTCGCTGCTGTCCGTATTTGTTGTGTTGATGAAAATGCCGCTGATGGGCGTCTCGATGTCGCACGCCGCCTTTGCGGGGGCTGTATTGGGAATGCTCCTGGACATCAACCCGGCATTAAGCGGGTTCGTCATGTGTCTGCTTGCGGCCGGAGTGCTCGGCCCGCTTTCAGACCACACTGATATGGCGCCCGAGAACGTGCTCGGCATCATGTTTTCTTTTCTCATGGGCCTGGCGTTTCTCGGCTTGGGAATTCTCACGAGGACAAAGGCCAATGCCCTTAATCTGATGTGGGGAAGCATGCTGTCTCTGTCAGGATCAGACATCGCGGTGCTGACGTTCGTAACGTCGCTCCTCGTGCTTTTTGTGCTGTTGTTTTTCAAGGAGATCCGTCTCGTCCTTTTTCACAGGCGGCTCGCCACGGCAAGCGGCGTGCCCGCGCGGGCGATTTACTACGCCCTGTTGTTTCTTACCGGGGCCGTAGTGTCCTCAAACCTTGCGACGGTGGGAGGGCTGCTTATCTTTGCACTGCTTGTACAGCCGGGGGCTACGGCGCTTCAGTTGACTTACAATTTGAAGCATTTTTTTATCATTTCCGCGGCATCCGGGGTTGGGGCCTGCGTCTCGGGACTTATCATATCATATATTTTTAATCTTCCGTCCGGCGCGGCAGTAGTTCTCATGGCAACAATCATCTTTGCTGCCGCATACATCTTTTCGCCGAAGCGCATGGCGGCAAAACTTAAGAAAGGGAGCATATATCATGAAGATGACAGGAGATGAGATTTATCGCACACGAAAGGAATTTTTTAACGAACATGCCGAAGGCTGGTATGATATGTGGTACAGGGACAACGCCACCGGGCGGCACGACAAGCACAAAAAGGATTTTGATCGCCTCTTTTCGATTTTCCCGCTGAGAGCTGGAGACCACGTGCTGGACGTCGGATGCGGGACGGGCGTGCTGGTTCCTTTTGTGCTCGAGCGTATCACGGAAACGGGAATTCTGTACGAGCTGGATTTCGCGGGCAAGATGATAGAAGTCAACCGGAGCATGCATGAGGCCGGCAATATTCGCTTCATTATCGCTGACGCCGAGAATGCTCCGCTGGAAGATTGCTCATGCGATGTCGTCATCTGCTTCTCCTGTTTCCCGCATTTCAATGACATGGAAAAGGCCATGACTACGTTCTCGCGCATACTGAAGCCGCAGGGGTTCTTTGTCGTTTCGCACTTCGAATCGTCGGATGGGATCAACAAGCATCACGAGTCATGTCATGCGGTCAGGCACGACCGTCTGCCCGATGAGACAGGAATGCGCGCACTGTTCCGGAAAGCGAATCTGAATATTGACCTGTTTACCGATGAGCCGGGCTTCTATTGCATCATCGCGAGAAAATGAACCGAGTGAAAGGTGAAAGGTGAAAAGTTTAAACGTTTCACTTTTTGATATATCATCATGGAATAGACACTGCCAAGCTAAAACAATAATGTGAAGGATGGAGAAAGAATATGATCAAAAAACTGTTTTTGTATATGGGCAGGTGGCAGCTCAGCACGTTCACCCTCGCGCCGGTAATATGGCTGCTGGCCCTCTACGGCATCACGAATTCATGGATAGCGGCATTCATAGGCAATTTCATAGGCTCGCTGATATTTTTCTGGGTGGACCGCTACATATTCAGGTCAGACCATTTCGAGGTATGGCAGACAAAGGAGGGCAGGTGCGATGTCTGCGGGAAAGAGGATGTCGTGTGGCGCCTCGTAAGAGCCCCAAACTACGACAGAATGGCAGACAAGCCGGTCTTTCTCTGCATGGAGCATTCTCAGCAGAAGACGGACGAGCTCCGGGAAAAAGGGATACCGGTCAAAGCAAGAAGCGGGTAGCGGATTATTGTACTTTTTTATAGAGATTTATCTTGACAGGCTATTTAGAATAGTCATAATATACCCTTTAAGCAGCATGCTTAATCTAATATATGAAAGGAGTTCTGTAGTATGCCAGTAGGTAAAGTAAAATGGTTCAACGATTCAAAGGGGTATGGGTTCATCGAGCAGGATAACGGTGAAGATGTCTTTGTTCACTTCTCAGCCATCAAACAGGATGGCTTCAAATCACTCAAGACAGGCGAAAAGGTCGAATTTGAGATTGTGAAAGGTCCAAAGGGTCCTCAGGCAGCAAATGTAGCCAAAGCCGAATAAAAAAGCAGGGCTAACCCCCCTGCTTCTCCATTTTTTTTATCTCATCCCACAAATTGTCCATATCGGAAAGCGACGATTTGGTGACGTCTGTATTTTTTTCTATATAATTGAAACGCCTTATGAATTTTTCTGAGGTAGCCCTCAGGGCATCCTCGGGGTCGATATTGTGGAACCTTGATATGTTCACGATGGTAAAAAGCAGGTCCCCAATCTCCTCCTTTACCGCGGCGGCATCCCCTGTACCTTCTGCCTTTTTAAGCTCGCCGATCTCTTCGTGCATCTTTTCGTAGATGTCTTCAAGCCTTTCCCAGTCAAAGCCGACCCTCGCGACGCGTCTGGTAATGGTGTAGGCCCTTAGCAGCGCGGGGATGCCGGCGGGAATATTGGACAGCAGAGAGTAATCCTCTTTCTCCTCTTTCTTGATCTCTTCCCACCTTTTCTGGATCGGTTTTTCCGGGGTTTCTTTCAGAAATACATGGGGATGCCTGTTGTACATCTTCCGGTATTCCCCTTCAAGGATATCTCTTATATCGAACCTTTTTTGCTCCTCGCAGATCTGCGCGATAAAGATTATGTGGAAGAGGAGGTCCCCGAGCTCTTCTTTGAGCGCCTGAACGTTGTCTTTCTCGATGGCCTCGATGAGCTCGTATACTTCTTCGAGGAGAAAGGTTTTAAAAGCAGGGAGGGTCTGCTTCTTGTCCCAGGGGCACCCTTGTTCACCCCGCAGGGTTGCTACAAGCTCCACAAGCTTTGAAAATTCATTCATATGACCTCCAACTGATACAGTAAAGGGCGGCTCATGGTTCATAGCTCATGGCTCATGGCAAAGACCAAACATTAAAGACAACAGGGAACAGGCAGTAAACAATCTTCATACAAACTGTTTGCTGCATGTCGGGTTCTTGCTACTGCCATGAGCTATGAGCCATCAGCCATGAGCCGCCTTTTTATCTGGTATCCAGCATCTGATTTGCCATGAGCCATGAGCCATGAGCTATGAACTATGAGCCGCCTTTATCTTCTCAACGATAATATCCACGGTCTTTCTCATAACTTCCTGTTGTTCCCCGATGATCCTTCTCCCTGCCTCGCCCATCTTTTTCATGAGCGCCGCATCCTCGAGGATCATGGCAATATGCTTCACCAGCTCGTCACCGTTTTTGACGACGATCCCGGCTCCGCTCTCAGCTACCTGATTTGCGATATCTCTGAAGTTTTCCATGAAAGGTCCGAACAGCACAGGTGTGCCGAAGAATAAGGGCTCGAGGATATTTTGCCCGCCATAAGGGGCGAGGCTGCCCCCGACAAAGGCAACCCGGCTTCTTTTGTATATATCGAGGAGGTCGCCGATAGTATCGACGACAACGGCATCGATATTCACGGCAGAGGGGGGCGCCTTTTTCAGGGCAGAGTACCTGACGCACCTGAAAGAAGACGAGAGCTCTTTTTCGATCGTTTCAGTGATATGTAGTTCCCGGGGCGCCACGAAGACAGTGTAGTCGGGGAAGCGGTCTTTGAGCCTTTTGATGGTGTCAAACACCGTATCAAGCTCCTTCTCCCTGACGCTGCCGTAGGTTATGATCTTTTCTTTCCGAGAGACGTCGAAAGGCGCAGCGGATTTCCTGTAGTATTTGATATTGCCCGTATTGATCACCTTCCGGGGGCTCATCCCGATAGAGATATAGCGGTTCCTATGCTCTTCCGATTGGGCGAGGACATAATCGATGTCGGCGAACACGTGCCTGAGAAAAAACGACAGACCCCTGTATCGCTTGATCGTGCTGTCAGATATCCTCCCGTTGACTATCATTACGGGTACTCCCTCTTTTTTTGTCAGCCAGATGAGGTTCGGCCAGATCTCTGTCTCGATGATGAGAAGCGCCTCGGGCCTGATGTTCCTTAAAAGGCGGCGTATTGAATATATGAAGTCGAGGGGCAGCGATTGCACCACGGCATGATCGCCGAGCTTTCTTGCAAGGAGCTCCCCGGCGTAGTGCGTATTGGTGGTGATGAGGAAATGCTGAAACGCTGTGTTCTCCCGCATGTAATTGACGAGGCTTTCGGCTATCAGCGCCTCTCCTATGGACGCGGCGTGGACCCACAGCATCCGGTGATTCCCGGCTATCGCAGGGGGGGCCAGTCGTTCGAGGATATTTTTCCTGACCTTTTTTTTCGACAGTGCATAGAGGAGGAAGAACGGGAGGGCTGCAAAGGTCAGTATGTTGTAGGTTATCTTCCACATGCTATGGCATCCGCTTTTTCGGTAATGGATATGAGCGCCTGTTCGAGCTCGATCCTCTTTTTTTCGATATCTTCAGAGGTGCTGCCTTTGCTTATATGGATCGGGTCTCCCCACAGAAAATAGATTGTTGAAAAAGGGTAGGGCAGGATGAAATTATCCCAGGACTGAAAAGTTTTTTTTTACTTGCCCCGTAGCTGACGGGTACTATTGCCTTGCCGGACAGCCTTGCAAGCTCGATGATGCCTTGCTTGACCTTGTACCGGGGGCCTTTCGGACCGTCAGGCGTGATCGCTACATCGATGTTGTGCTTCAGGTCCTGCAGTATCGTTCTCAGGGAAGAGACGCTCCCCTCTTTTCTGTAGGAGCCGCGTATGGAGCCGAGCCTGAAAAAGCGGATGATCCGGGCAATAAATTCACCGTCGCGGTGGCGGCTGATAAGCACCTTTCCACCGCCTCCTTTTTTCGCGAAGGGCATCATGAGCAATCTTCCATGCCAGAAACAGACGATGAAGTTGCCCCCCTTGTCCCATGTCTCCTGGACGGCCGATCTGTTGATGTGTACGAAGCGCAGGGTCATCTTGAGGAGAGCGAGTACCACGTAGATACACGGCGGCAGGATGTTCAGCAGGAGAAAATATTTTATTGTCTTCATTGCTTCCCCATCTTTATGATCTTCTTTTGCGCCCCCTCCCTGAACTGCAATTCATAGAGCCGCTTATAGGGGCCTTCGGCTTCTATAAGAGTGGCGTGCGTCCCTTCCTGGACGATGGTCCCCTTTTCAAGGACTATGATCCTGTTGGCGTTGATGATCGTTGAAAGCCTGTGGGCGATGATGATCGTTGTCCTTCCCTTCATGAGGTTCTCGAGGGCCTTTTGCACCTCGATCTCAGACGCGACGTCGAGAGAGCTCGTCGCCTCATCGAGAATGAGTATGGGCGAATCTTTGTAGAGGGCCCTCGCGATGGCGATCCGCTGTTTCTGGCCGCCTGAAAGCCTTACGCCTTTTTCACCGACGCCTGTGTCGTATTTTTTTGGAAGCTTGATGATAAAATCATGGGCATAAGCCATATGGGCCGCGTTCTCCAACCTTTCCTGGTCGGGCACGACACCATACGCTATGTTGTTCCTGATGGAATCGTTGAAGAGAATGATGTCCTGCGTCACGAGTGCTATATTTTTCCTCAGCGAGTTAAGCGTGGCGTCCCTGATGTCGACGCCGTCAATGAGGAGCTTTCCGTCTGTTATGTCATAGAACCTGGGGATGAGGTTGGCGAGGGTTGTCTTGCCGACGCCGCTTTCGCCCACTATAGCCAGCACCTCGTTCTTATTGATCGTGAGGTTGATATTATTGAGGACCATCTTGTCTTCATATTTGAAAAAGACATTGCCGAACTCTATGGACCCTTCGACCCTGCCAAGCTGGATCGCGTCGGGCTTTTCCAGTATCTCCGGTTCCCTGTCGATGACCTCAAAGACGCGCTGGCTCGCTGCAAGCCCCTGCTGTATGTTGTGGTTCTCCTTGTTGAGCCTCTTGATCGGCTCGTAGAGCATGAGAAGGGCTGCCGTGAAGGAAAAGAAGTTGCCGGGCGTCGAGGTGCCGGAGATGACCTCTTTGCCGCCGTACCAGATTATCACCGCGATGGCTATGCCGCCGAGCACCTCCATGATGGGGTGGGACAGCGCCCTGATCTTGGTTCGCTTGAGAATGATCCTGAACATTTCATCGTTCTCTTCCTCAAACCGTTTGTTTTCATACATCTCCATGGAAAAGGCTTTTACTACCCTCTGGCCGGTAATGGTCTCGTGGAGAAAGCTTGTGAGGCGTGCTACCGATTTCTGCGCCTTCATGCTGATCTTTCGCAATTTTTTTCCGAAGGCGACAATGGGGTAGGTTGCGAAAGGCAGGATGATAAAGGCTATGATCGCAAGCCTCCAATCCCTGTAGAAGACAACGAAGATGAGTCCGATTATGGTAAAGGCGTCCTTGAGGATCGCCGTAAAGGCGTCCGAGACAGTGCTCTGGAGGAGGTTTACGTCGTTCATGATCCTTGATATGCTGGAGCCGGTAGGGGTTTTATCGAAAAATACAAGCGGCTGGCGCTGCAGGTTGGCGAAGATGAGGTTCCGTATGTCCGTTATGACCTTCTGCCCGACGAAGCCCATGAGGTATGCCTGGAGGTATTCGAAGATCCCTTTGAGAAAATATAAAAGAACGACGCCTATCGGGATGATATAGAGCATTGTCTCGTTCTTCTCAAAGAAGATCTTGTCCAGCACGGGCTTGACAATAAAGGCCGTCAGGCCGTTCGTCGCTGCCACGAGGGACATGCATATCATGGCAAAGACAAGCTTTACCCAATAAGGTTTTACAAAGCTAAGAAGTCTCAGGTAGAGCGCCATGTCATTTCCCTAAAAATTCAACGACGATATCTTTTGCACGTTCATAGGAGTCATAGTGTCCAAGCCTTGCTAGGATCTCGTCCGTATCCTTTTTTATGCTTTCTTTTCCATTATTTATCATATATGTCGCCTTTTCTGCAATCTTTTCAGGTGGGAGATGCTGGATGAATTCCGGGAACACCTCTTTCCCGGCGATGATATTAGGGAGGCTGATGTGCTTTATCTTTACAAGCATCCTGGCGATGGAGTAGGAGAACCGGGATATCCGGTAGATGACGATCGTGGGAGTGCCGAGTATCGCGGCCTCCAGCGTAGCACTGCCGGACGAGACGATAGCAAGGTCCGAATATGCGAGGGCATCGCGGGACTGTCCCCGGATAACGGTGCAGTCTTTTAGTTTTTCCCTGAAGCTGTCCAGGGCCGATCCGTCGATAGTGTCCGCGAGGGGGAGCAGGACGGCAAGCCTGCCCACCTGTCTTTTTATCTTTTCGATGGTTTTAAGGAGAACCGGCATGTGTCGGGCGATCTCGTTTTCCCTGCTGCCCGGCATGATGGTGATCACGGTGCACCCTTTTCCGATGCCTGTTTTTCTGAAAAAATCCTCTTTCGTGCTTGACGGCCTTACCGTGGAGACAAAGGGATGTCCCACGTAGGAGGCATCGATCCCGTATTCTTCATAGAGCTGCTTTTCAAAAGGCAGCACGCAGATCACCTTGTCTACGCATTGTTTTATCATGAGTACACGCTTCTTTCTCCAGGCCCATATCTGCGGAGGGATAAAATAGATCGTGGGAATCCCCAGCTTTTTCGCGAACCGGGCTATCTTCAGGTTAAAGCCCGGGAAGTCGACGAGTATCAGAAGGGAAGGCCGGGTCTGTTCGAGATGCCCTTTCAGGCTTCTGTAGGCGTCCTTTATATGGCGCAGTTTTGAAAAGATCTCGCTTAAGCCTGTAAGGGAGATATTCCGGTAGTCGCAGATAGTGTTCATGCCCTCATCGCGGAGCCTCTGGCCTCCGATGCCGCTTAATTCCACGTCGACGGACCTTTTGATCGATTTGACGAGCTCAGCGGCGTGTATCTCGCCTGAGAGTTCGCCTGTGACGAGGACGATATGCCGCATGTCCGGGCTAACACTGTTTTTTTGCAATGTGCTGCCTGATCTTGTTTGCGAGGATGAGCGCCCTGAGGCCGTCTTCGCCTGTGGCGCCTTGCTGTGGACTGCCTTTTATGGCACTTATGAACTCTGTCAGTTCATCCTGAACGGGGTCTATGCGGTCAGCCGCATACTCTTCGATATCAATGCCTCCACCAGGTTTTTTTGTGGTGATGGTCAATTTCCCCTCCATAAAATCGATATAAAAAGACCGCCCCTTCTCAAAAACGGTGAGCGTCCTTTCCCGTTTCGTTGCGACCCTGCTTGAGAAAATATTTGCCGTAGATCCGTTCGCAAAAACGATCCGCGCCTGTGCCGCGTCAAGCTTATCGGACACAACGGCGACGCCGTTCGCTCCTATCTCTTTCACATCTTTCCTGATGAGGGAAAGGACGAGGTCAAGATCATGGATCATGAGGTCGAGGATGACGTCCACGTCCGTCGACCTTCCGGTAAAAGGGCTTATCCTGCGCGCCTCTATAACAAGCGGCGCCCGGATCAACGACCGCGCCTTCCTGAATGCCGGGTTGAACCTTTCAAGGTGGCCGACGTGGAACGCAATCCCTTTTTCTGCCGCAAGGTTCACCAGTCTTCTGGCCTGACCGACCGTGGCGGCGACGGGTTTTTCAATGAAGACGTGCACGCCTTTTTCCATGAACGATTTTGCAATGGGGTAGTGCGTGTCCGTAGGCGTGGCTATTACCACGCCGTTGAGCCCGTTGGCCATGTCCTTATAGTCTGTATAACGCGTCAGTCCGTATTTTTCCGAAAGCGCCAATAGCGCTGCAGCGTCAATGTCGGCGATCCCGGCGACCCGGACCCCCTTGAAATCGTGCAGTTTGCCGAGGTGTATCTTTCCCATATGGCCTGTCCCGACTACGGCGACCTTTATCGACATATGCCTCTCTTCGACGCCTGGATAAAATGTATGAGCTCGTCTATGTGCTCACCCTTCAGTTCTTCCTGTATGACCTTCAGCGATGTGGTCAGGGGGAGGGAAGACCGGAAAAGGATCCTGTATGCCTTTTTTAATTGTGAGATATCTTCTTTGGCAAAGCCGTGGCGCTCAAGGCCGACAACATTGAGGCCGTAAAGCTCAGCCCTGCTCCCCGCGGCGATCACGAACGGAGGGACGTCCTTGGGGACGCCGGTGATGCCGCTGATAAAGGCGTACTTGCCGACCCTGCAGAACTGGTGAACGGCGCAGAGGCCGGCAAAGGTGACAAAATCGGCGACCTCGACGTGTCCCGCCAGGGTAGCGCAGTTCGCCATGATGATATTGCTGCCTACCTTGCAATCGTGGGCAATATGCGCGTAGGCCATGATGAAATTATTATTGCCCACCTCCGTCGTCCCGCCGCCGTGGACAGAGCCTTTATTGATGGTGACGTATTCTTTGATGGTATTGTTGTCGCCTATGTGGATCGTGGTATCTTCCCCTTTGTAGCTGATGTCCTGGGGAGGGCCTCCGATGGAGGCGAAGGGGCTGATGGTGCAGCCTTCGCCTATTGTCGTGTTTCCCTGGATTACCACGTGCCCCAGGAGTTTTGTCCCTTTCCGGATCGTTGCCTTTTCTTCGACAATACAATAGGGGCCGATATCGACGTCATTATCGATTTTGGCATTTTTATGGATGATTGCGGTAGGGTGTATCAAGCTTACGCTCCTTATTCTTTCTTTAGCATCGCCATGATCCTTGCTTCAGCGGCGATGTCGTTATCAACGTACGCCTTGGCTTCAAAGACCCATATCTCCCGTCTGTGCCTTACCACCTCTACGACAAACTTCAGCTGGTCGCCGGGTATTACCGGCCTTCTGAACCGCGCGTCGTCGATGCCCGTGAAAAAGACGGTGCCCTTTGCTTCGGGGAGGGATTTAAAGGCGAGAACCCCGCCCGTCTGTGCCATGGCTTCCAGGATAAGGACGCCGGGCATGATAGGCCTTTGCGGAAAGTGGCCGGTGAAAAAAGGCTCGTTGTAGGTGACATTCTTGATGCCTACTACCCTTTTTTCCGGTTCCAGCTCCAGGATTCTGTCAACGAGCAGGAAAGGATAGCTGTGGGGCATGAGCCGTATGATCTCATTGATGTCAATCATCGTTTTCCTCCAGGTTGAGCCTTTGCTCCACCTTTTTAATGCGTTCGAAAAGAGCCGGCAGCTTCTTGAGATAATTCTGGAGCTTCATCCATTCCCTGTGCGGCATGTGGGGCGTTCCCATGATAAGCATATTGTCGGGCACGTCCTTGGTGATGCCCGTCTGGCCGCCTGCCATGACATTGTTGCCTATGTTGGTGTGGTCTTTCACGCCCACCTGTCCGGCCAGGACAACGTTGCTGCCTATGGTAGCGCTCCCGGCGATCCCGACATGGGCGACGATGATGGAATTTTCGCCGATAGATACGTTATGCGCAACCTGGACGAGGTTGTCTATCTTGGTGCCCTTCTTTATGATCGTTTTGCCGAGGGATGCCCTGTCAATGGCGACATTGGCGCCTATCTCGACATCGTCTTCGATCTCAACGCTGCCGAGTTGAGGGATCTTGGCGTGTTGTTTCCCGTCCCACATATATCCGAACCCGTCGCTCCCGATGACGGTGCCGCCGTGTATGGCAACCCTTTTGCCTATGGAGGTATTTTTGTAGATCGTTACGTGAGGGTATATCGTTGTGTTCTCGCCGATGACCGAGTCGTCGCCTATGTAGACGAAAGGGAAAAGCGTTACGCCTTTTTTGATTACCGCGCCGCCGCCGATGTAAACGTAGGGCGCTATCGAGACATCTTCATCAACATGAGCGCCGGTTGAGACAAAGGCAAGGGGGCTGACCCCCTGCGCTTTTTTTGCAGGCCCCAGAAACAGTTCTGCCGTCTTGATATAAGAAAGGCCGGGATTGTCCACGACGATAATATTCATATGTTTCAGGTGGTCCGTCTCTATATCTTTGCCCAGCATTACCGCCGTTGCCCTGCAGGCAGGAAGGTATTTTTTATAGCTGCGATGGGTAAGAAAGGTGATGTCGCCGGCCTGTGCGTCCTTTATGCTTGAAACGCCTGTAACAGGGACATCCCCGTCGCCTATAAGAAGGCCCTGTACTGCCGTAGCTATATCTTTCAATAACAGCATTGTTTTATTTCTTTGCAGGTGCAGGGGCCTTTTTTGACGTTTCGTTGAAAAGGGTAATGACCTTGCCGGTGATATCGATTGCCGGACTTCCATAGAGGACCCCTGCCTGGCTTCTTTCGAGGATCAGGGCGTATTTCTCCCTGTCGCCGAGGCCTTTGATAACCTCTTCGATCTCTTTCAGGATCTTTTGTGTAAACTCCATATCCTTTTGCTGAAGCTCTCCCTGGTAGTCGTTAACAAGGCGCTGATAATCCTTCAACTTGCTCTGGTACTGTTTTTCCTTGTCTGCACGCGCTTCAGGGGTGATCGTGGCGCCCTGCTTCTCCAGCGCGTCCTTTAGTTTCTGGAGTTCGCCCTGTTTCCCATCGAGGTTTTTCTTCAGCCGTTCCGCCTCGCCTGTAAGCGCTTTCCTGATATCCTTTCCTTTCTCTGATTCAAGCATGACCCTTTGCAGGTCAACATATGCGATATTAAGTGACTGGCACTTCGCTGCAAGCGGTATGCAGAGAAACAGTGCGATGATAAGAAAAAATACGATCTTTTTCATGATGCCTCCTGTTTAATATTGTGTTCCGATTGTGAAGTCAAATGCATTCCTCCTGTCACCTGACTTGGGAAAGAGGTTATATCCGAATTCAAGGCGGATAGGACCCATCGGTGAAAACCACCTGATTCCGAATCCGGCAGTTGTTCTCATGCTATCTTTTATCACATTCAGATTTGTACCGTCAAACCCGGCGCCGGCATCATAAAAGAGGACCCCTTTTAGCCCTGCAGGCTTGTAGATGGGGAAGATCCATTCCAGGTTGAAATATAACTGGTTCTCTGCCCCCAGGACCTGTTCGTTTATATCTTTCGGGCCTGCTTCGCCAAACCTGAATCCCCTGACAGAATTCAGACCGCCGACGTAGAATTTTTCATACAGCGGCAGCTCTTTGTCCCCGAAAGGCCTCAATATTCCCCCGGTGCCCCGCACAAAGAACGAGCTGTCCCAGAACCCGGCGGGGATATACTGGCCGTAAAATCCTGTAACCTTGTAAAAATAGTTGGAACCGCCGAAGGGGCCGCCGGCCGCTTCAACGGTAATGTCCGAGTTTACCCCTTTCGATGGGTTTAATATATCGTCGATAGTGTTCTTCATGAGCGAGAGGCTGACGGCGCTCGTTGAGCTGGTGCCTCTCTGGTCCCAGATGTCCTGGGTTGCCTCACTGGAAATATTGTAAACGTCCGTGACCTCGTAGCGGTATCGTGTGGCCACCTTAATATCGTCGGTCAATGGCCTCGTCAACACTATGCTGCCGCCCTTCTTCTCGTAATCGTATGTATCCAGTATCCTGGTGAAGTCGAAGATGCTGAACCCCGCGCCGAGGTTCAGGTCGAAGATATAAGGCTCTATGAAGGTAAGCCGGTATTCCTGGGTAACACTGCTGAGGGCGGCATCAAGGTATATCTTCCTTCCGGTCCCGAAAAAGTTTTCCTGCGATACGTTGCCGCTCAATATGATATTGTCCGATGTGCTGTACCCTATGCCGAGGCTTAATGAACCCGTAGGTTTTTCCTCCACAGACAGGTCTACGTTGACCTTATCGGGTTCCTCCGTCCGGACAAGCTTCATGTCGGTTTCTTTAAAGAAGGTGGTGTTCTTTAATTTCTTTTTGCTCGCCTTCATATTGGTTGCCGAAAACCGGTCGCCTTCCGCGAATTTTAGCTCCCTGCGGATAACCTTATCCCTTGTCTTGGTATTGCCCAGGATATTGATCCTGTTGAAATATATCTCCTTCCCCTTTGTGAT
The DNA here is from genome assembly GCA_002428485.1 of Deltaproteobacteria bacterium UBA6106. Classification (GTDB taxonomy): domain Bacteria; phylum Desulfobacterota; class Syntrophorhabdia; order Syntrophorhabdales; family Syntrophorhabdaceae; genus UBA5609. The sequence goes on along the minus strand of DIWM01000048.1, from coordinate 131,617 downwards.
ATTGAAGGTCAGGTTTACTTTCTTTGCCTCATCATCCAGGAGGGTCAACGGCGTAACATCACAGAACGCGTAGCCCTTATCCTGGTAGAGGTCAACGAGGTTCAGGATGTCTTCCTGATAGGTCATAGAGCTGAAGGTCCTGCCTGTTCTGCTTTTGAGGTTGCGGAGGAGCTCTGCTGTATCAAATATCAGATCACCCTCGAAATTGACGGTGCCTATCGTATAAACGTTCCCTTCTTCGATGGGTATGGAAATGCTTATGGTCTTGCCGTCCTGGGAGATCTTGATATCGGGTATGCCGACCTTGACGCGGAGATAGCCTTTGTCGTGATAGAACGCCTCAAGGTTCTTCCTGTCGTCCTCGATGGCCTCGTCGTCGAGGATGCCGGAGCCGGTGAACCATGACAGGATGCCTTTTTCTCTGGTCCTCATGAAATCTCTTAATTTGCTGTCCTTGAACGTCTTGTTGCCTGTAAAAGAGATCTTCTTGACATAAGCCTGTGCCGGTTCGTCTATCGTGAAATTGACCGTTACATCTGCATATGCCTCGCCGTACTCTATATCGTAATTTACCCTGGTCGCGTAGTACCCTTTGCCGGAGTACAGCTTCTTGATCTCGTCCATGCTTTCTTTGATTCTTTCTATGTTCAACACCGTATTGGTTTTGATCTTCAGTTTTTCCGTGATGTCCGATGTCTTGATCTTTTTATTCCCCGAGAGGTAGATGGCCTTGATCGGCGGTCTCTCAATGACCACGAATGTTACGGCTTTTCCCGCGTCGGTATCCTGGACGTTGATCTGCACATCGCTGAAGAACCCTGTCTTATAGATATTTTTCATGTCTTCCCGCAGCTTATCAAGGTTATAGGGCTCCCTCTCTTTTGTTTTGATGCTGTTCATGATAAACGCGGTGTCGATCCTTTCGTTCCCGGTGACGTCGATCTTTGCGATCCTGTCGGCATCAGCGGCAAAAACGGGCATTGAGAGTGCAAGAATCCATAATGATAATAAAAATGTTGCGAGGATTTTCATTCGATAGCAAAATTAACAGAAAACAAAGGGTATGTAAAGGTAAAAAGTCAGTACTTTGCCGCCAAGGCTAGGGGTAAAAGGTGAAAGGTGAAAGGTGAAAGGCCCTCGCACCTTGTGCTCTTCCTCTTGCGTCCACGATTTACGAATTACGGTTGTTCTCGCCGAAGGGTTTTCTTTACTTTTCGATATACGACATACGGTATACGGTATTTTCCTTTCAGCGGTGCTTTGTGACGCCTTTTCTCGCGCAAAGGTGAACAACCGGGCATTGGCTGCAGCGTGGCGACAGGGGGGAGCATATCCGCTTCCCGAAGGTGACCAGCAGGGTATTGTAGATGATCCAGTATTGCCTTGGCAGTATCTTCCGCAGCGCTTCCTCGGTCTGGTGTGGACCTTTTGTTGAGACCGCCCCAATACGGTTTGAGATCCGGTGTACGTGGGTATCGACGCATATCCCGGGTTTGCCGTATGCCTCGGTGACAACAAGGTTGGCGGTCTTCCTGCCGACCCCCTTGATTTTAAGCAGCTCATCGATGGAATCCGGAACAATGCCGTCGTAGGTGCCTGTAATGATTTGTGCTACGTTCGCGAGAACCTTTGACTTGTTCCGGTAGAAACCGACAGGATATATGAGCTTCTGCAACTCGCCCGCGGGGATCCTGAGCAATTCTTCCGGGGTTCTCGCCCGCCTGACAAGCCTTTCCATCACCTTTTCGGTCAGTTCGTCCTTGGTACGAAGGCTCAGGAGGGTGCCGACGAGGATAAGAAAAGGGTCTCTTCGTTCCTGCTGCGCAATTTTGGTGACAGAAGGCAGGTCATCTTTCAAGCGCTTCTTCAAAATGTTGATCATCTCTTTGAATGGGAACATGATAAACCTCCCGAAGAAAGGCGGCTCATAGCTCATAGCTCATGGCAAGAGCACAAACCTGGTTCGTCTTTGCTATCAGCTTTCAGGATACAAGAGCCAGAATCAAGGAGTCAGGAGCCAGAATCCAGAATCCAGTATCAAGCATCCGGTCTTCCCCCCCCCTTTACGCCTGACGCCTTACGACTTACGGGTGTTTTGCCATGAGCCATGAGCTATCAGCCATGAGCTATCAGCCATGAGCCTCGGTTATTTCGTCGATCCATTTCCTCATCTTCTCCGTATGCGAGCCGCCCCAGTATACCTTTTTGCAGGACGGGCATTGTTTAAATTCAGCATGGTGGTGGTAGACATATTCGGGGACATAGTGCTCGATGTTTTCCCTGGATGTTGAGAAGAGAGGGACATTACATTCGATACACCGCGACATGATAGCATCGGGTCTGATGTGCGGGACGATAATGTGCCGGATCTCTCCGAGCTGTTCCATGATCCGGTCGGACCTGATATGTATGGTTCTTTCATAGCGAGGGCCCCCCAGCCTTTTTGTAAAGAAATAGGGTGGTTCTTCGGCGTGTTCCCCTGTGTCCGGCGGACCGGGGCTTTTTGCGCAGGGTGCATTGAGCCCGAGCATCCTCAGGTATTTTGATAACCTCCCGAGCATGAGATCGCAGATGAATATCATCGTGCAACAATGGCGTTTGCTACTGTCTTCACCTTTTTCAGGATTTCCTCTTCGCCGGGAACGTAACGGTTTTCCATGAGGACCCTGCCCATGCAGATCACCGTATCGACGGCATAGCCGTTGGATGCATAGACAATATCCGAATAGATGTCGAAGTTGGGGACAAATTCCGGCCTGTTGAGGTCGATAAGGATGATATCAGGGCTTTTGCCCACCTCGACCTCCCAGTCGCCGAGGTTGAATATGCGGGCGGCCACCTTTGTGGCGATATCGAATGTCTCCTGCGCGGGGAGCAGCGTAGGGTCGTGGTTCATGAATTTTGCGATGAGCGATGCAAACTTCATCGTCTCGATCATGTCGAGATGGTTGTTGGATGCGCAGCCGTCTGTGCCGAAACAATACGGTATCCCTTCATTTTTCATGAGGAAGTGGGGGAATATCCTGCCGACGGCGAGCTTGAGGTTGGAGACGGGGATGTGGACAAGTTTTGCCTGGCGCTCTCTCAGCGTCCTGCAGTCTTCTTCATTAAGGACGCAGCCGTGGCACCCGATGAAGCGCTCAGAAAGGACCCCGATGCGGTCGAGAAATTCGACAGGCGTCCGGCCGTATTTTTCGTTGGCGAAACGGTTCTCGTCATGCGTCTCTGCAAGGTGCATATGGATGAGGATATTGTGTTTTTCGGAAAAATCACGCATCCAGCGGAGGCTTTCTTCGGAGACCGTATAGATGGCGTGGGGGCCGAAGGTGAAGGTCACGTACGGCTTGTATTGTTCGGAGAGCTCAAAAAGCCTTGTGTTGAGGTCGATCTGTTCCTGCCCTTTTTTCTGATCGAACATATCGATAAAGACCGCGCTGATGAGGCCCCGTATGCCCATTTCCACGACGGCCCTGGCAGTTCCTTCCCAGTGCCAGTACATATCGTTGAAAGCAGTAACCCCGTTCTTGATCATCTCGAGACAGGCGAGCTTCGACCCCCAGTAGACATCTTCTTCTGTGAGCTTTGATTCGAGGACCCATATCTTCTCTTCAAGCCAGTTTTTCAGGGGCATATCGTCTGCGAACCCCCTGAAGAGGGTCATGGCAGCGTGGGTATGACCGTTGATAAAAGAGGGCAGGGCGGCCTTGTTGCTCCCGTTGATGACCTTATCGGCATCACGGGCACACCTTTCGGAGATCTCTTCAACAGTGCCGTTGTTGATGAAGATATCCCTCGTCGCTCCTTTCAGTTGCACGTCTTTGATGAGTATCTTCATGCAAAGTCCCTTTTGACGAGCGCCTCGATGATTCGTTCGATGCTGCCAAGGTTTTTCCGCACATTGTCCATTATCTGTTTCATGGTGAGAGGTTTATTTGTTATCCCGTTGCAGTAGTTGTCGATGGAGCAGAGGCTTGCGTAAGGTATGCCGTATTCCATCGAGAGCGTTGCCTCCGATGCCATCGTCATGCCGACGATGTCGCCGAATCTTTTTAGCATGCTGATCTCCGCCTTTGTTTCGAGCCTGGGGCCGATGGTCTGGATGTAGACGCCCCCGTTCCTGGCACTGATGCCTGTTTTTTTACAGAGGCCATGGAGATACCGGGCCAGTGGTTTGTCCATCTGCGGGATGAAAAACCGTATTTCTTTGTCAAAAAAGGTCGGTATGCTCCAGACGGACAAAAAGTCGTCGGGAATCGCGAGGGTGCCTGGTTTGATGGACGCCTTCAGGCTTCCCACGGAGTTGATGGAGATGATCTTTTTGGCCCCGAGTTTCCGCAAGGCCCATATGTTGGCCCGATGGTTGATCGTATGGGGCGGAACAGGAGGGCTGCCGTGGCGCTGAAGGAAGACCGCGCTGTTGCCGACCTTGACCCGGATGTTCCCGTAGGGCGTTTTGATGCTTCTGTCCTTCCACGAAGAGAATAGGGATGAATTGAGAAGTGACGTTCCGCCGATGATCGCGTTCATTGTACTGTATACTTATTACGGGGAAACTGCGTCCTGAGTCAACAAAATAATGAAACCCGGGGCCTGTCCTGCGTGCCGGATTCTTGCTATAAGATCTTACATCAAATGATCAGCGTCCTAATGCCGCGGCCTCTGCCCTGCAGTCGCGCGTAGGCTTGAGCCCTTTCGCCCGGACAGAAGCGAGCTCGGCTTTTGCTGCTTCCAGGTCAGCGCGGAACGTTGGATCTGCATGCAGCCGGGCCACTGTGCCTGCGCCCACGAGGTAGCCCTGGACTACGTCGCTGTGCCAGTGCGCGTTGCATACATTGCGGCTTTCTCCAAAGGCCCGGCCGCGCGAAAGGATCGCATCGGCGTCTCCCGGCGAGATCTCGCTGAGAATGAGCGCCCAGGCCCAGCCGGTAGCGGTATGCCCGGACGGATAGGAGCCGTCTTTCTCCAGCCATGCTTTTATTTTTTCATCCGCCGGGCAGACAGGCCCTTTGTTCAGTACGAACGGACGGGTGCGGCGGTAATGGTTCTTGGCAGCGTAAGTAGACAGTCCCGCGTCTGTGAGAGTCCGGCGAAGCAGCATGTATAGATGCGGCGTATCCTCTTCTGTGATCGGGGCGTTCAACGCGCAGGAAAATGTACCGGCAGCGTGAGGAAATGATAGATCGGCGTCCGAACCGGCGAGGAGCCAGCGCGGCGTATTGCACAAGGCAAGTTTTTTTCGGCTGACATCCTCGTCGAGCGCAAAGGCGGCCGAGCCTGAGGCCGGGGGAGGGGGAAGCAGGACAAGGCTATTCGGGAGGGCTTTGGCCGGCAGATAGCCTGCCAGGACTCCCGGACGCACTTCTGGCACCGCAGCAGGCCTGCCCTGCCTTTCAACGCCGGCACAGCCCGCGACAGCAACAAGGTATACTGCGATAATGATGATCATGCTTATTCTGTTATTGCACATATGATTATGATGTTTCATAAGAAGGACCTCCTTCCCCCTCACCCTGACCCTCTCCCGCCAGGGGAGAGGGAATATGTTACTATGACCCTTTACCGCAAACGGAGAGGGATGTTGTTACTATGACCCTTTACCGCAAACGGAGAGGGGACTGTGTTACTTGCCTGCTCCTTGTTTAAGTTCCCCCTCTCCTAGTCCCCTCTCCCCTGGCGGGAGAGGGGACTAGGAGAGGGGGAACATAGTTTATTTTCCCTTACTTATGGCAAAATATCAAGCTGAAAAACCGGCATTCACCATTCAACAATTAATCTTGACAGCAGAGGGCTGGGATGTTATTCAAAAAAATCCGACGGAGAATTTCCATGAAAGGTTTTTTTCACAAAGCGCTGATAATCGATCTTGCAAATAAAAAGTACCATGCGGAACCTATACCCGATGAGGTCTTTGAAAACTACCTTGGAGGCAAGGGGCTCGGCGTTTACCTGCTCCTGAAAAGATGCAGGCCCGGGACAGACCCCTTTTCACCGGAAAATCCATTTATCATCACCCTTGGTCCGATCAATGATACGAATATCTGGGGGTCGAGCAGGTACGGTGTCTTTACAAAATCCCCCCTGACCGGTATCTTCTCTGAAGCCTATTCCGGCGGAAAGGTGGCAGAGCCGATAAGCAGGACAGGCCATGATGCGATCGTCCTGGAGGGCTCGTCCCCCGGACCTGTCTTTCTGGAAATAGACGAAAAGACGGTTATATTTCACGATGCCTCGGATATATGGGGGTCGGATTCATACCGTTCACAGGATCTGATAACGGAAAAGGTGAACAGAAAGGGCGCAGGGGTGCTCGTTATAGGCCCTGCCGGGGAGAACCTTGTGAGGTTCGCATCGTTGGTGAACAACTATTGGCGGTGTGCCGGGAGAACCGGCGTGGGGGCGGTACTTGGCTCAAAAAAGGTAAAAGGCCTCGCATTCCACGGGACGAAAAGACGGGAGGTTGCGCAGAGGGAAGCCGTCGAAGGTTTCAGGAAGGAATGGACAAAAAAAGGGAAAAACCATCCCTATGCCTACTCGTATAAAACATTTGGCACGCCGGGCCTCGTTTCCGCCATTAACAACGCCGGAGCCTTTCCGACGCGGTATTGGGCGGAAGGCGTCATGGAGGGCTGGGAGAACATCAGCGCTGAAACGCTTCACACAAAATTTTCCGTGAAGCGAAGGGCCTGTAACAGATGTTTTCTTGCCTGCGGAAGGTTAACAACAGTGACAGAAGGAAAATACAAAGGACTTACCATCGATGGCCCTGAGTACGAGACGCTATACGCCATCGGCGGACTCTGCCTTATTAAAGACCTTGGCGAGATCATCTACCTCAACGACATATGCGACAGGCTCGGCATTGATACCATAACGGCAGGCAACCTCGCAGCGTTTGCCATCGAGGCATCAATAAGGGGCAGGATTAACGAGAAACTTGCCTACGGAGATGCTGAATGCATCGCATCACTTTTTCACAAAATTGCCCGGAAAGAAGGCATAGGAGCTATTTTAGCCGGCGGAATACGCCGTGCGGCAAAAGAATGGAGCCTTGAAGATTTTGCGATCCATGTGAAAGGGATGGAGCCCGGCGGATATGATCCGAGGATCTATAAAGGGATGGGGCTCGCATATGCCACATCTGACAGGGGAGGATGCCACATCCGTTCCACTTTTTTCCGGGCAGAGGCTTCGGGGATGATACCGGCCGATCAGATAGAAGGCAAGGCGGAGCTGTTCCTGGACTTTGAAGACAGGCTGATTGTTCACGATGCCCTTATCATGTGCAGATTTTATCGTGATCTGTACCAGTGGAATGAGCTTCTGAAGATGGTAGAGATGACAACGGGCATGGATCTTACAAAAGATCAGCTCAGGAGGATCGCGTCGAACATCCAGACCGCAACCCGCGTCTTCAACATGCGGGAAGGGATCACGAGGGCAGATGATACGCTGCCGAAGCGCTTTTTCGAAGAGCCAATAGGATCGAAGAAAAGCATCATCACCCGTGAAGACCTTGAGAGGTTGAAGGACGATTATTACATGCTCAGAGGGTGGGACAAAGAAGGCATCCCCTTGAAGATGCCGCCATGCATTGATTAATAGCTATCAGCGATTATCTCGAGATATCTTAATATCGAAATCCTAAGCACCAATCTCTAAACAATATCAAAATTCAAATATCAAATGTCCAAAACAGATGCATGCTATCCGTGTTTCGAATTTTGAACATTCGAATTTGTTTAGGATTTAGAAATTCGAATTTAGAATTTGCCATGAGCCATGAGCTATCAGCTATGAGCTGATTTTTACGGTTTAAAGAGATAGTCCACCATGCGGTTGACCATCTTGGAGCCTTTTACCTCCGTCTCGAAAAGTGGTATCACGGCCCTTACTCTGTCGCCGAAGATTTGCCAGATTTCCTCCATGTGCTCATTCTGCATTTTAACCCTGTTGAGAACAAATTCCGGTGAATCTTTCTTTACCTGGTCTTGCTGGATAAGACCGTTTACAACAACGCCGCCAACCGGTATGCCGAATTCATAGAACCAGTTGATGAACCTCGTGATAACGGCGATGGGGAGGCTTTCCGGCAGCGTTGCGAAGAAGAACGCTGTAAGCTGGTCATTGGTAAGAAGGCTTTGCGCCTTTGCCATCCTGTCCTTGAAGCTGAGGAGATAGTCCATGAGAGGGTCTGCCTCGTTTTTCTTGGAAAACGACAGCATCTCTCTGAGCGATTTCGCCTCTTCCCTGCTCTTGAGCATCTTTTCTACCCAGAGAGAATAGACCTTTGACATGCCGAGGAGCCTCCGTGCGTTTGCTGTCGGGGCCGTGTCGAAGACATAGAAATCATATTCGTCCCTGAACATGATATCCGTCATGTTCTCGAACATGGCAGACTCTTCAAAGGCAGGGTTCATCGTTGCCGACTCTACAAAATCATCTGCCTTTGTCGTAAGATCGGCAAACCTGAGAAACCAGTTTATCTTTTCCCTGATCTCCTGCTTTGACCGCTCGATAGTATCTTTTGTATCGATCTCAAAGGCGAAGCACCTGTCGTCGTCACAGACAACCGCCGCCTTTCCAAAGACGTCCTTCTCAAAGAGGTTGGAAAGGCTGTGAACGGGGTTTGTGGAGGCGAGAAGGGTTTTCTTGCCCTGCTTTGCTGACCATAACGCTGCCGTCCCGGCCATAACGGTCTTGCCGACACCTCCTTTTCCTCCGAAGAAGATGTATTTGAGGTTCGGGTGATCGCTCATGTATTTTGTCATGCTGGTTGTGATCTGGTTCATGTGAGACTCCTTAAAACATTTTATCTGCCAGCTTCTCTATCATGCCGAGGCCGGTGACATCCCTCTCCATTTCGGGAACAGAGGCGAGTATCTGGCCTTTAAAGACCTCGTCTATGACCTTAAGGTACTTGTCCTGCATAACAAACCGGTTCTTGAGATACTCGGGTATGTTCTGGTTCTTCAGCTCGGGAGGGAGGACGCGGTTGATGATATATCCGCTGAGCGGCACATCGAATTTTGCGAAGAGCTCCGCTGCCTTGAGCGTGTCGTTGATTATCATCTCCTCAGGCGTCAGGACAAAGAAGAATGCGGTCTTCTCCTTGTCAGTCAGGATGCCCGACGACTTGTTGATCCGTTCCTTTATATAGAGCAGCTCATTGAGGATCGCGTCCTCGTCGAGCTCCTTGTCGCGCTTGATCACGGCAGCAACCTGGTCGTACTCCCGCATCTGCTGGCGGAGGTTGGTGATCTTGTCTATCCATTCATCATAGACCGATGCCATGCTCAGGTAGTACAGCGCGTGGCCCAAGGGTACGAGGTCATAGATGTAATAGTCGTATCCGCCGTGGACAACGATGTCGACGACCTCGTCAAAGATAGCGCTCTCTTCCATCGCGGGCTCTGCTGCGGCCGCCTGTATGTAGCTCTCGATCTCATCGGGGATCTTATCCATGCCGTACATGTCAAGGATCTTCTTCCGTATCTCCTGCTGGTATTCCCTGACTCGCCGGTCGGCATCGATCTCCTGCGCGAAGAGATTGGGCATGATCTCCGTCGGTCCCTTCCCGAATATATCCTTTTTGAATATATCGCTGAGAGACGCCTGCGGGTCTACGGAAAAGACGAGGACCCGTTTGCCCTGCTTTGCGAGATAGTAAGCAGTAGCAGCGGAAAAAGTGGTTTTGCCGAGCCCGCCTTTGCCGCCGAACATGATATAGCGCCGGTCCGGAAATTCATCGAATATTTTTGATAGTGAAATGGGAACCACCCCCTTGTTAGAATTTCAAATTTCAAATCTCAAATTTGAAATTCAGATGCACTACGCCAATCCGTCTGTCAGGTCTTTTTCCTTCAGCATCCTGCGCTTCCATGTTGAGATCTGGGGGACAACATAGGGCAGGAGGCGCAGAGAGTAGTAGGGCGGGAGGATCGGCACACCCAGCATATCACCCATAGTGATGAGGATAAATAGGTGTTCCATGCTGGCCCGCGACTTGAGGGCAAAACGCGCCGAATCGTGCGCCGCAACACCGTACACAAACTCCTTTACCGCGCTGAAAAAGCCGCCTTTCTTCTTTTCTTCTGACATAGAACCTTTCTCCTTAGACTTAATCTTGCTAAACGTTCAAGGGCTCAGGCCGCAGGCTTAAGCCCGCTGCCCGAGCCCGAAGGTACGTTACTATGCCTTTGCTGCAGCCGCAGCCTGTGCCTTTGTTATTGCCCTGTATCGTCTCAATGCCTTCATTCCTTCAGCGCCAAGGATGAGGGCGGCAACAACGAGAAAGAGGCCGACAAGGCCCATCAACGTGTTTCCGATGAGCGCCTCTCCCTTCACTGCCCCTGAGATGACCTTCTGGAGCAGGCTGTACGATGTATAGAGCAGGGCGGCTATTGTCGTGATGAACATAAAGATCATCGGATAGAACGCCCACGCTGCGGATTTTCCCTCAGACATGAGCCATGCCGTTATCAAGAGCAGGGCCAGTGAGGCCATGAGCTGATTTGCCCCTCCAAAAAGCACCCACAGGTACTGCCACCATCCCGTCAGGACAAGCACCATGCCAAGTATGCATGCTATAAATGTTCCAACGTGGGGGTTCCTGAATACGGGGCTTACGTCGCTCAAAAGCTCTGACGTGGCAACCCTCATGAAACGGATAACAAGCTGCATGATCGTTATTGCAAGGACGATCATCATGACGCTTCCGTATGATCTCCCCAGTGCGGCAGGCATCCCGATAGCGCCGAGGAATTTCGATACGCCGGCGGCAAAGATGCCGCCCGGTCCTTTCGCTATCGCAGCGCCGTACTCAGCCGATGAGGCGTAAATGGTTCCTGCTATTACCAGGGCGAAGAGTGCGAGCATCATCTCAACGAACATAACCCCGCCGCCGACAGGACGGGCATCAAGCTCGTTCTCCAACTGGCGGGCCGTGCCGGAGCTCGATACTATGCTGTGCCAGCCGGAGATGGCGCCGCAGGCGATAGTAACGAACATGATGGGCCATATGGGGCCTATCCTGATGGAGAAGCCTGTGTAGGCGGGAAGGGTAAAGTCAGGATGGAGTATGAAGATGCCGATGATCCCGAAGAAGAGCCCGAGGAAGACGATATAAGAGGCAACGTAGTTGATGGGGAGAGCAAAGCGCCAGATAGGAAGAACAGCGGCGAAATAACAGAAGACGAATGCCGCGATAGCCCATACCCATCTGCTGTTTGCAAGATCTGCCCCGATTATGCTGTCGGAAGGAGCAATAGTGCCGAACCATATCCCTGCCATGGCAATAATGACGGTAACGACGGTAGTGAGGATGATATCTTTCCTCCAGCGGTATATCATCTGGCCGGCAAGGATGCCTCCAACGGTGAGAAACAACCATGCCATAGGGGCGGCCTTTAACGCAATGGTGGTGCTCACCACAACATTCCCGAAGGCTCCGGCAATAAGAAGAAGGTAGAAATAGATAAAGGCAAGGAGGATAATCCTTGCCCTCGGCGATATCAGCTTATGGCTTAAACCGCCAAATGAGGCGCCGTCATTTCTCATTGCCACCATCGCACTTGAATAGTCCTGAACCCAGCCTATAAAAAAGGTGCCGGCAAGTATCCATATCAGGGCAGGAAGCCATCCCCACTGGATCGCGATGATAGGGCCTATGATAGGGGCAGCCCCGGCAATGGATTTAAACTGGTAGCCGAAGAGGATGTTCTTGCTTGTGGGCATGAACTCTACGCCGTCCATATACATCTTTGCAGGTGTAGCCCTCTTGGGATCAGACTTGATGATTTTTGAATCGATGTGTTTTGCGTAAAAACGATAACCGATGAAAGCAACAACGAGACCCAAAATAAGAACCACCACGGAATTCATATTTTCCCCCTTGTTAACTTTAATTTATCAGGCTTTTAAGGTTATTGCATAGTTGCAGAACAAGGTCAAGAAAATTTAATAATGCACGCCAGAGTTGTTGAAATTCCTTATGATATCCCAAATATCTTGATAATCTGAGGAGTTGTGTTTATAATAAGGCAGTTTATGGGAAAAAGAAACACTGTTACCGTGTATATTTCGGAGGAATGATGAAGGTCCAGGTTGAAAACATCGACAGCGTGAAGAAAAAGGTAGAGGTTGTCCTTCCCGAAGAAAAGATAAACGTGATAAGGGAATCAATCTACAGCGAACTGCAGAAGCAGGCAAAGATAAAAGGCTTCAGGCCCGGCAAGGTGCCGAGGCCGATGATCCTCAGTTATTACAAAGAATACATTGACGACGAGCTGAAGAAGAGAATGGTCCAGGAGACGATGTATGAGGCCCTTGACGAGGCAAAGATCAATCCCGTTGGACAGCCTGTAGTGGATTTCGTCGATGAAGAAGATAGGCATGGTTATGTCCTCGAGTGCGAGGTGATCCCCGATATAGAGCTTCCGGCGTATAAAGGCATCGAGGTCGAGGTCGAGCCGATCGGGGTGAGCGACGACGAAGTGGCGAAGCGGATCGACGGGCTGCAGCATATGCATGCGGAAATAGTTGCGAAAGAGGGCGACAGAGGGGCGCAGAACGGCGACCTTGTCATTATAAAATATCAGGGGTATGAGGACGGGAAACCCGTCAAAGGCATTGAGACCGAGGCGTATCCCGTGGAGCTGGGGAGTTCCACCACGATGCCCGAGTTTGAAAGTGCGCTCATGGGGATGAAAGAGAACGAGGAGAAAGAGATACCCGTATCCTTTCCCGATGATTACCCCGATAAAGACATAGCGAAGAAGACGCTCCAGTTTAAGGTAACAATGAAAGAAATCAAGGAGAAACACCTCCCTGAAATAAACGACGAATTTGCCAAAGATCTCAATTTCGAAAATATGGAGGAGATGCACAAAGGCCTTAGGGATGAGATATTGAAGGAAAAAGAGAATATAAGAAACAAGGAGATAGCCCAGAAGATCATGGACGCGCTGACCGGCGGCGTTGAGATACCGGTCCCGAAAACACTGCTCGAAAAGCGCATCGAGATGATGATGGAAGACGCAAAATCAAGGTTCAAGGCCGACAGGTTGACCGCGGAAGAGGCGAGGGCGATCGAAGAACGGTTCAGGAAGGATTTTGAAAAGAGCGCGGAGACGCGGATCAAGGCAGAGATCCTGATCACAAAGATCTCGGAAAAAGAAGGCATCAATGCCGATGAGAACGATGTCCAGGAACGGATAAAGAAGATCGCCGAGGACGCCAAGAGGCCGTTGAGCGATGTCAGGAACTTTTACGAGCAGTATAATCTGCTGAACAATCTGCGAAGCAACATCATAGAGGAAAGGACCATTAACTTTCTCCGTGATAATGCGATGATCAAGGAGATATCATGAACCTTGTGCCAATAGTTATTGAAAAGGACGGAAGGGGGGAACGTGCTTACGATATATATTCCCGGCTTCTCAAAGAAAGGATCGTTTTCCTCGGCACCAGCATTGATGACAACGTGGCCAACATTATCATAGCTCAGCTCCTGTTCCTTGAATCCGAAGATCCCGCGAAGGACATCTTCCTTTATATTAACAGCCCCGGCGGATATTTAACGAGCGGCCTTGCGATCTATGATACGATGCAGTATATAAAGCCGCCGATCGTTACAATGTGCATCGGCCAGGCAGCGAGCATGGGGGCCGTCCTGCTTGCAGGCGGAGAGAAAGGCAAAAGGTACGCCCTGCCTCATTCGAGGATACTGATACACCAGCCTCTCGGAGGCGCACAGGGGCAGGCAAGCGATATCGACATACAGGCAAGAGAGATCCTGAGGATGCGCGCCGAAATAAACAAGATCTTCACGAAGCACACCGGCCAGTCCGTAGAGAAGATTGCCGCCGATACCGAAAGGGATTTTTTCATGAACCCCGAGCAGGCCATCGAATACGGCATCATAGACCAAATAGTCGAAAAGAGGACATAGCATGATTAAAAGAAACAACGGGAGAGCGATCAAGTTAAACTGTTCCTTTTGCGGGAAGAGCCAGGATGAAGTGAAAAAGCTCATAGCAGGCCCAATGGTCTACATCTGCGACGAGTGTATAGAGCTCTGCAATGAGATCATACAGGAAGAGGCCAAGAAGGAACGTTTCGACTATATCAAGACGTCTATACCGAAACCGCACGAGATAAGAAGGCTCCTTGACGAGTATGTTATCGGCCAGGACCATGCGAAAAAGGTCCTTTCCGTGGCAGTATACAACCATTACAAAAGGATAGAGGCGAAGGCCCATTTTGATGATGTGGAGATACAGAAGAGCAATATCCTTCTCATCGGCCCTACCGGCTCGGGCAAGACCTTGCTTGCCCAGACGCTCGCGAAGATACTCCACGTGCCTTTTACTATTGCCGATGCGACGACGCTGACGGAAGCAGGGTATGTTGGCGAGGATGTGGAGAACATCATACTCTACCTTCTCCAGTCCGCCGATTATAATGTAGAGAGGACGGAGCGCGGTATTGTCTACATCGACGAGATCGATAAGATATCGAGGAAGACCGACAGTCCGTCGATTACCAGGGATGTTTCAGGAGAAGGGGTCCAGCAGGCGCTTTTGAAGATCATAGAGGGAACTGTAGCGAACGTTCCTCCGAAAGGCGGCAGAAAGCACCCCCAGCAGGATTACATCAAGGTCAATACCTCCAACATCCTCTTCATCTGCGGCGGCGCCTTCCATAGCATAGACGGGCTCGTGGCGAGCAGGATAGGCAAGAAAGGCATGGGGTTTGGCGTCGACGTGGAAGGCGGCAGGGATAAGCGGTATTCGGAACTGATACGGGAGATACAGCCCGAAGACCTCCTGAAGTATGGCCTGATCCCTGAGTTTATCGGCAGGCTGCCCATAACGGCTACGCTTGACGAACTCAGCGAGGAGAACCTTGTTGAGATCCTTAAAAGGCCAAGGAACGCCATCTCTAAACAGTATAAAAAGCTCTTTGAGCTTGAGAATGTCAAACTTACCTTCACCGAAGGCGCGTTCAGGGGCATTGCGAAGGATGCCATGAAGAAGAAAACAGGGGCAAGGGGCCTCCGATCCATCATGGAAAAGGTCATGCTCGACGTGATGTACGAGATCCCGTCGCTTGCCAATGTCAAGGAGTGTGTCGTCAGCGAAGAGGTCATCGTGAATCACGAGAGGCCCATCCTCATCTACGAGGAAGAAGCAGAGATTGCCTGATAGTTTGACTTTTCCCGGTGAACCTGCTATATTGTGCCGAATTGGGCGGATAGCTCAGCGGGAGAGCATCGGCCTTACAAGCCGAGGGTCGCAGGTTCAAAACCTGTTCCGCCTACCATTTCAGCGGGGTCGTAGTTAAGCCTGGTTATAACGCCGGCCTGTCACGCCGGAGGCCGCGAGTTCAATTCTCGTCGACCCCGCCATTTCAAAACAAGGGCGCAATGAATTTTATTCTCTGCATCCACAACCATCAGCCAGTCGGAAATATGGATTTTATCCTGGAAGAGGCGTATGCGAAATCGTATATGCCTTTTTTTGATGTCCTGAAAGATTTCGAGGAGATCAAGATCAACCTCCATTTTTCGGGTTTTCTCTTTTCGTGGCTTCGCGAACACAAGCCCGAATATATCAAGCTTCTCAAAAAAATGAAGAAGAGAGGCCAGCTTGAGATCATCTCCGGCGGTATGTACGAGCCTGTCTTTTCTCTTCTGAGCGAGGAAGACGGAATTGCCCAGATAAAAACGCATATGGATCTCATGGAAGACGTCTTCGGTGAGAGGCCGAAGGGTATGTGGCTTGCGGAAAGGGTGTATGAGCCCTATATACCGAAAGTGCTCCACAAAGCCGGGGTCGCCTTTACCCTTGTTGACGATAATCATTTCAAGGCTATCGGCCTCGACGAGAAAGACCTTTACAGCTACTTCATCACAGAATATGAAGGGCATCCCCTTTCGATCTTCCCGGGCCTTGAATTCCTGCGCTACGCGATCCCGTTCAAGCAGATGGATGCGCTCGACGCATATCTGAAGGATGTTCACGGGCAAGGGGGGGACCTCGTTGTCTTTGGCGATGACGGCGAAAAATTCGGCCTGTGGCCGGGAACATTTGATTACGTCTATAAAAAAGAGAACTGGCTGCGGTCTTTCTTCGAATACCTGACAAAAAACAGCTCATGGCTGACAACAACAACGTTTTCGGAATATATGAAGAAGAAACGGCCGGTAAGCAGGATCTACCTTGGCTGCGAATCATACAAGGAGATGGGCGAGTGGTCCCTTCCTGCGGGAATATCAAAAACATATGGCGACATGCTCAATGAGGGGGACATGCCTTACAGGCGTTTTCTGACGGGCGGCTATTTCAAGAATTTTCTCGTCAAGTACGCTGAGAGCAATGACATGCATAAAAAGGCGCTCCGCCTGTCAAAGAAAGCCGGGCGCAATACCGAGGCAAAGAGACACGTCTATATGGCCCAGTGCAATGACAGCTACTGGCACGGCGTTTTTGGCGGACTCTACCTCCCGCACCTGCGCGGATCTGTTTACAGGCATCTTATCGAGGCCCGGAAGCTCCTCGATCCCACGAAGCCCTTTGCCGACGGATATATTGAGGATGTAAATTTTGACGGCTACGATGAGGCGGTGCTGAGCAATAACGAACTGGAGGCGTCGTTTCTCCTGAAAGAAGGCGGGGCGATGTACGGGCTTGACTATAAGCCGTCGTCGGCGAACATCATGGCTACCCTTAAGAGGCGATACGAGGGATACCACAAAAAGATAAAGCAGGCGGCGTCCGCGAATGTCGCGAACGGGACGAAGACCATCCATGAGATGGTCGTCGCGAAGGAAGAGGGGCTGAACGAATACCTTCACTACGACTGGTACCGCAGGGGTTCCCTCATAGACCACGTCATGGGAAGCGATGTGACCCTGGAGTCCTTTTACAGGGGGAAATATTTTGAACCCGGTGATTTCGTCAAAGAGCCATACCGGGGCATCATAGGAAAGGAAAAAAAGGCGATAAGGCTCTCGATGGAGAGAGGCGGACACTACTGGCAGGGAGAAAAGGGATTGCCGCTGGCTGTCAGGAAAGATGTCGTTTTGCCTCAGGGAGAAGGCCCCGTTACCGTCGATTATGTGCTCGAAGGCACGATAGACGGGTTGTTTGATTTTGGTGTGGAATGGAATTTTTCACTTCTCGGGACCGGCGGAGAAAGATTCCTGGAGGCAGGCAGCACGAAATACCCGCTTACAACAAAGGATGTGCTCGGGCAGGCAGACGGGCTGCGGCTCTATGATCCTTACCAGAATGTTGAGATCCTCCTCGAATGGGACAGGCCCGCTGGGATATGGACCTTTCCTGTAGAGATAGTGTCGCTGTCGGAGAACGGGTTTGAGCGGAATTACCAGAGCACGATGGTGATGCCGGTCTGGGCCGTAGACCTTTCCGGCGGTTCGTGGAGAATGTCGATGAAGCTCCACATTAAGCAAGCTCAATAAGCCTTGTTAAATGTCAAGACATTATTGGAACAAGATCGTTTACGTTGGATGAGAATCGGCGCCGGACTTTCCCCGCAAACACGCTCATTCCGCTCCAGCGGCTCCATTCGCTCGCGTTCGGCTTCGGAACTTTTGCTTCGCAAAAGACCGAGCTTCCTCGCCTCACGACGGTTTGCTAAAGGAAAGCCCGCCGCCGATTCTCTGCATGAACTATCCGGGTTTAAAACTTTTCACCTTTCACCTTTCACCTTTCACAGCATTAGCTAAAATGGTTTCCGTCATCATCACCACCTATAACCGGAGAAGGTTTCTGAGAGAGGCGGCGCTGTCCGTCCTCAAACAGGACTACCGGGATAAAGAGGTCATTATTATCGATGACGGGTCGACGGACAATTCCATCGAAGAAGTGAATGATCTGCAGGTGCGCTATGTATGGAAAGAGAACGGCGGCATAAGCAGCGCCAGGAACAGGGGAATAGAAGAATCGGGCGGTGAATACATCGCGTTCCTCGATGTGGATGACCTATGGAAAAAAGATAAGCTTTCAGCACAGATATCGCAAATGACAGCGCAGGGATATGCCCTGTCCTACACGGATGAGATCTGGATCAGGAACGGAGAAAGGCTTAATCAGAAATTGAGACATAAGAAATATTCCGGCAAGATCTTCGGGCATTGCCTTCCCCTCTGCATTATCAGCCCGTCATCAGCGGTGATCAGGAGAGAGGTCTTTGAGGATGTGGGGTTATTTGACGAGTCGCTGCCTGTGTGCGAGGATTATGATATGTGGCTCCGGGTGACTGCCAGGTATCCGGTGCTTTTCATAGAAAAACCCCTGATAATAAAAAGAGGCGGCCATGAAGACCAGCTTTCCAGGCAATATGCCGGCATGGACAGGTTCAGGATACAGGGCATCGTAAAGATATTGCAGGATTGTTGTCTGGACAACGCTATGCGGACAAAGGCAGTTGAGGAACTGAAGAAGAAATGCCGCATCTATGCCAGCGGCGCAATGCGGCGCGGCAGGGAAGAAGAGGCCCAATACTACCTCTCTCTTGCGGTAAAAGCAGCGGAGAGCATAGAGCAGAGAGCATAGAGATGAAATCCATAAAGGATGATTTCTTTTGTTTTACGCTATTTACTAATAAAGCTGTTTGCGGCGGTTAGGGGCTTCCTTTGATATTAAGCTGCGACAGGTTCTGGCTGATCTTTTGTGCGGTCTCAAGAAGGTTCATTACCATGCCGTTCAGCTTCCCGTCTGTCATTGAACCGGTAAATCCGAGGATACATATGGCCCCCACGGGGACATCCTGTGAATACACCAAGGCGGCAATTGCCCGCACGCCTTTTAAATATTCTTCAAGATCGAGTCCGTAACCGGTTTTCCTTGTCTTTTCGGCTTCCTCGATGAAGTGTTCTATGTTGGTTATACTGTTTTCGGTATATTTCGGCAAGCCCCGTTCTTTGAGAAAGTTCCTGATCTCATCATTTTTGAGAGGAGAGAGAAATACCTTGCAGAAGACAGAGGCGGTAATGGGGAATTTGGTGCCGGCAGGAGAAGATATCTTCAGCATCTTCTTTGCCTCGATAGAGTCAAGAACCTTTACGATATGGTCTTCCCTGATACAGAGAAAGACCGTCTCATCGGCAGTTTCTGCAAGTTTTTCAAGGAATGGCCTTGCGATAGTCGTGAGCTCTCCTCCGCGGAGGACAGACTTTGCGAGTTCAAGGAGCTCCTGGCCGGTGGCATATTTTTTCGTTACCCTGTTTTTCGTGACAAAGCCGCTTTCCTGAAGGGATTTAAGTATGCCGAAGACGGTACTTTTGCTGAGGGACAGCGATTTCGATATATCCGTCACGCCCAGGGGTTTATTTTCCTGGATTATGAGCTTAATGACGTCAAGGGCCTTTTTTATTATAGGTGCATTATACATAATTCATTATAATGAACGATTATAGCGTAATCTGGTGTTTGTGTCAATAAAATTATAGAAAATAGAGGTGTTACAAAGTTTATGGTAATGAACTGTTGATAAGATATTTGCAATAAAGGAATATTGACAGATATAGTATATTTCAAATTGAGGGATAATCTGCTACAATTCAGATATTTAAAAATATGCCGGCATATACAATAAAATTTCTTCCTGAAGACCGGGTAGTAGCGGCAAACGAAGGCGACAACCTGCTCGAAATTGCCATGAGGTCCGATGTCTACATCAATGCCTCCTGCGGCGGCAATGGCACGTGCGGAAAATGCAGGGTGAAGATCATAGAAGGGCAGGCCAGCGCACCCATACACTCAAAGGTGAGCCGCGAAGACTATGACGCGGGGATAAGGCTTGCGTGTATGACCACGGTTCACGGGGATGCGGTCGTGGAAATACCCCCTGAATCGCAGGTGGACAGAATGGCGCTCAGGAGGAAGATGGAGATACCTCATGTCCTTTCTGCTTTTGGCAGTACGGATTTTATCAGGGGGTGGAAGGTCGATCCGCCGGTATCGAAGCGCTATATAGAGCTCCAAAGGCCGTCTGCTGATGATAACGTGTCCGACTTAAGGCGCCTTGAGAGGGAATTCCAGGCGAGATACGGCAGGAATGAAATTTCTATAGATTTCCAGGTGCTTAAGGCGCTGAACACGACATTGAGGGAGGCGGGCTGGAAGGTAACGTTAACGGTTATTGAGACCGACAGGGGGATCGGGATCATTAACGTGGAACCCGGCAACACCGAGGACAGAAATTATTCCATTGCCTTTGATATCGGGACGACGACGATCAGTGCGCAGGCCCTTGATCTCGCGAATTGCAGTGTTGTGAAGGCTGCGGAGAGGAAGGATAACGGCCTCGACCTTTGCACCCTCGCTGAATTGTCCGATTACAACGGTCAGATACGCTACGGCGAGGATGTTATTGCGAGGATAATGTGTGCGCAGAAGAAAGGGGGCCTGGAAAAGCTTCAGAAGGCCCTCGTCAAAACGATGAACGGCCTTATAAAAGAGCTTCTGAGCATGGGCGGCATTCGGGCAGAAGACATCACCAATATCGTCTGCGCAGGCAATACAACGATGACCCACCTTCTTCTGGGCGTCAGCCCCAAATATATTATGCTTGCCCCGTACACGCCGGTTCTCGCATCCGGTGTTTCAGGTTTTGCGCCGTCAGGAGCAGCGACAGACGCCAACGGGGCGCCGAAGGCCTGCGAAGAGAATGAGGCGGAGCAGGGCGCTTCGGGGATCGTCATACCGCCTGTCAGGGTAAAGGATATAGGAATAACACTGAACGAATACGGAAGGCTCTTTGTGTCCCCATGCGTGTCGTCCTATGTCGGTGGGGATATTGTAGCCGGTGTGATCGGTTGCGGTTTGTTCCAGAAAGAAAATGTCTCGCTTTATATGGACATAGGAACAAACGGTGAGATAGTGCTCGGGAACAGGGACTGGCTTATGTGCGCCTCCTGTTCTGCCGGACCTGCCTTTGAGGGCGGCGGGATAAAATTCGGAATGAGGGCGGGGAAGGGCGCTATTGAACAGGTAAAGATCCATCCTGTTACCTATGAGCCGATGGTCCTGACGGTCGGTAAAACAAAACCCGCAGGTATCTGCGGGTCAGGATTGATCGATATTGTCGCAGGCCTCATCGAGACCGGTCTCATCGATCAGAACGGTAAGTTCCGGAGGGACCGTGATACGGCGAGGGTAAGGCACGGTGAAGACGGTTACGAGTATGTGATCTGCTATGCACCGGAGAGCCAGGTCGAAAGGGACATCGTCATTACCGAGGTTGATATCGATAACCTTGTGAGGACCAAGGCAGCGGTCTATGCAGGCTGCAAGGTGCTCCTCGATAATGCCGGGCTTTCTTACGGGGAGATGGAAAAGGTGATCATCGCGGGAGGCTTCGGCCATTACATAGACATTGAGAGGGCGCAGGTGATCGGACTGCTGCCGGAATTGCCTCTGGAAAGATTTATCTTTATAGGAAACGGCTCGCTCCTCGGCGCCCGCCTGTTCTCTTTTTCAAGGGGTTTTTTAAGGGAGGCAGAGCGGGTCGCAAGGAACATGACCAATATCGAGCTTTCCAACAGCACGTCCTTTATGGACGAGTTTGTGGCAGCCATGTTCCTGCCGCATACAGACCAGGATCTTTTCCCCGGCGTAATGGAACGATTGAAGAACGGTGGTTAAGGAGGATGCAGGGGAGTGAACAAAAAGCCAAAGGTCATAGCCGTCGCCGGTAAGGGCGGGGTGGGGAAGACAACGGTAGGAGGATTGCTCGTACGGTACCTCGTCGAAGAGGTGGGCGACGGGCCTGTCCTCGCAGTCGATGTGGACCCCAACTCCAACTTCAACGAAGTGCTCGGAGTGACCGTGAAAAATACGATCGGCGAGGCAAGGGAGCTATTGAAAAAGGATGTTCCCACGGGCATGACCAAGGATGTCTGGTTTGAATACAAGGTCCACGAGGCGATCGTGGAACAAAAAGGCTTTGATCTCCTTGTCATGGGGAGGCCCGAGGGGCCCGGGTGCTATTGCGCCGCGAACGCGATCGCAAAGCAGTCCATCGACGCACTCAAGGCGAATTATTCTTACGTTGTCGTAGATAATGAAGCGGGCATGGAACACATGAACAGGCTCGTTACGCAGGACGTAGACAGGCTGTACGTCATATCGGACCCTACCCAGAGGGGCCTTGCGACGGCAGGCCGCATTCACCAGCTTATCAGCGAGCTGAAGCTGCGCATCGGCAATGCCTATACTATTGTGAACCGCATAGATGCGAAGAACGCATCTGCTCTTGACGGGATTGCGTCGGGGAAGGGCATAACCCTGGCAGGAACGATTCGTAACGACGAGGTGCTCCTGTCGAATGAACTGGATGGGAAGACGATCTTCGATCTCGGCAAGGATTCTGCTGCCCTTGCTGACGCATACAGGATATTCGATGCAACATTGAAGGGCAGCGGATAGCGGAACGTCTTGACAGATCGTTTGAACGATTGCATGTTAATGTAAAGGCCGGGAGGAATCATGGAAGCGAAGATCATAAGCGGAACCGAGATAGCATCGAAGATCAGGGAAGAGCTGAAGGAGGAAACGGCGCGCCTCAAGGCAGACCACGGACTGATACCGGGACTTGTCACGATCATTGTGGGAAGCAACCCGGCATCGGTGAGCTATGTGACGGCGAAACAGAAGACAGCGAAGGAACTCGGTTTTTATTCGCTCCAGGATGATGAGCCTGAGGATGTCTCCGAAGAGAAGCTCCTTGCGCTGATAGACAAATACAACAAGGATCCCGGAATACATGGCATCCTGGTGCAGCTTCCTCTTCCGAAGCATATCAATGAGACGAAGGTGCTCTACGCGATCGACCCTGACAAGGACGTTGACGGCTTTCATCCCGTCAACGTGGGAAGGCTCATGATAGGGGAGGCAAAGTTTTACCCCTGCACGCCTTACGGCATCCAGCAGCTTCTTTTAAGGAGTAACGTGAATACCGACGGCGCTGAGGTTGTTGTCGTGGGAAGGAGCAATATCGTCGGAAAGCCTATCGCCATGATGCTCATGCAGAAGGCAAAAGGGGCGAATGCCACGGTGACGATGTGCCACACAGGCACGAAGGACCTCGCATTCCATACAAAACGCGCCGATATCCTCATAGTAGCAGCGGGAAAGCCGAAGGCGATCACCGCGGATATGGTGAAAGAAGGTGTGGTTGTCATAGATGTGGGAGTCAACAGGATAGGGATGACGCCGGAAGGAAAGGCAAAGCTCTGCGGCGATGCCGACTTCGAAGGGCTGAAGACAAAGGCATCGGCGATAACACCTGTTCCGGGCGGCGTAGGGCCCATGACCATAACGATGCTCATGCTCAATACGGTGAAAGCGGCAAAACTGGCTCATGGCTTGTAGGAGAATCTGTTCAATGTTCAAGGTTCAACGTTCAACGTTAAAAAGAAACAGACCAGACAGACGAAATAGACCAAATGGACCAGATAGACAAAATAGACCAGATAGACCAGATTGGAGGTAAGATGTCTGATTATCAGTACGAAGAAAAAGAGGATTTTTCCGGCAAAAAGGTGAAGGTCCTGGGTCCAACCTATGAGGAAGGCAAGCCTGACGAGAGGGGGGACTGGAGGTCAAAGCTCGGAAGCCGTGAAGATGCATTGCGTTATATAAGGACGGCGCTCCGGTACTGGTACAGCAAAGAATGGTATGGAAGTGAGAAGAGAAAACAGGAGGCATGATGGGATTTGAGATACCGAAGATCAAATACACGGGGAAGATACAGGAGATTACCATCGGGACAGGGCAGAAGGCCGTCAGGGTTGGCGGCGCGACCTGCTACCCCTTCTATCGTTTTGAAGGGGAGATGCCGAATCCCGCAAGAATAGCCTTCGAGGTCTGGGACCATAGGCCTGATGACTGGCAGGAATGGGCAATAGAACCGTACAGGGATGTTATCCATGATCCTGCTGCCTGGGCAAGAAAGTCCATCGATGTCTATGGGGCCGAAATGATCGCCCTTCAACTGAAAAGCGCTGACCCGAACGGTATGGACAGGCCTGTTGATGACGTCGTCCGGGTCGTTCAGGATGTTGTTCATGCCATCGATGTCCCGCTTATCATCTGGGGGACGGCGAATGACGACAAGGACGCCGACCTGCTGCGGAAGATAGCAGAGGTATGCGAGGGAAAGAATGTCGCCATCGGCCCTGTCTCGGAGAAGAACTATAAGCAGATCGGGGCTATGGCGATCGGCTATGGCCAGGTCGTGATGGCGTCAACCCCCATCGATGTAAACCTCGCGAAGCAACTTAACATACTCCTGGGAAACCTGGGCGTGCCTGATGAGAAGGTCCTCATGGACCCCACGACGGGCGGGCTTGGCTACGGGCTTGAATATACGTACTCTGTGATCGAGAGAGACAGGATGGCCGCGTTGACGCAGGAGGACGTGAAGCTGCAGCGCCCTGTTGTCTGCAACCTTGCCCATGAGGTATGGAAGACAAGAGAGGCGCGATTAACAGGAAAAGATGATGAGAAGCTTGGAGACGAGATAAAACGGTCCATCCTCATGGAGTCGATCACCGCCATGAGCCTTGCCTTCGCGGGCGCGGATATCGTTATCATGAGGCACCCCGAGAGCGTAAAGCTGGTGAAGGAGATGATCGGGGAGTTGATGGGATGAGAATAATGAAAAGGACCAGCTCATGGCTCGTAGCTCTTGGCTCATGGCAAATTCGATATTCGACGTTGACGACTTCTTCGGCTATCAGCTATGAGCCATCAGCCATGAACTATGAGCCGGTTTTTACGCCTCACGGCTTACGAGTATTTATGGAGGTACGATGCCTGAAGAGAAACTGAAAAGTATCGACAAGGCGACCGTAGAACTGATCGATAAGGCGGAAAGAGAAAATATAAGCACTGTGTTCTCGCGGGCGGATGAATTAAAGCCGTGCCCTATCGGCGTTGAGGAGAGCTGCTGCAAGATCTGCTCCATGGGCCCCTGCCGGCTGCCCCGGCCTAAGAAAGGCGAGGGCAAAGTGAGGGTCGGTGTCTGCGGCGCCACGATCGAAACGATCGTGGCAAGAAATTTTGCCAGAAAGGTAGCGGCAGGAGCAGCAGCGCACTCTGACCACGCACGCGAGGTGGTGCAGACGTTCATCAAAACAGCCAGGGGGGAGGCGCAGGGTTTTACGATCAAAGACGAAATAAAGCTGCTCGCCGTAGCCCTTGATTTCGGCATTGCCGTTGAAGGACGTGAAATCGGCGACATAGCCAGGGAACTTGGCGAGAAGGCCCTGAATGAATTCGGGAGGCAGGAAGGGGAGCTTGTTAACATAGGAAAAGCGCCTTTGAAAAGGCAGGAGCTGTGGAGGAAGCTCGGCGTGACCCCGCGCGGTGTTGACAGGGAAATCGTTGAGATCATGCACCGCACCCACATGGGCGTCGATCAGGATTACAGGCACCTCCTTCAGCAGGCGTCGAGGGCAGCGCTTGCGGACGGATGGGGAGGCTCGATGATCTCCACGGACCTGCAGGACATCATGTTCGGCACGCCCGTGCCAGTCCTGGGGAGCATCAACCTTGGCGTCCTCAAGGAAGACCACGTGAACGTCGTTGTGCACGGACACGAGCCGCTTCTCCCGGAGCTCCTTGTCGTTGCGAGCAGGGACCCGGAGATCAGGAGGCTGGCTGAGAAAACGGGAGCCAAAGGGATAAACCTCGCCGGTATGTGCTGCTCTGCGAACGAGATCCTGATGAGGCACGGGATCCCCTGCGCAGGGAATTTTCTCCAGCAGGAACTGGCGCTTGTAACAGGGGCCGTGGAGCTTATGACCGTTGATGTCCAGTGCGAGATGCAGGGCCTTCAGAGCGTGGCAGAATGTTTTCATACGCGGCTCATCACGACGTCGGACAGGGCCATGATCGAGGGCGCGACCCATATCGAATTCCACCCTGAGGATGGCCTTGATACGGCGAAGAAGATACTGAAGATGGCGATAGAGAACTATCCCAACAGAAGGCACGCGGTCTATATACCTGACGCGCGCCAAGATATGGTGGTAGGCTTCAGCCACGAGACGATCAATTATCTTCTCGGCGGCCTTTTCAGGGCAAGCTACAGGCCTTTGAATGACAATATCATGAACGGACGCATACGGGGCGTGGCAGGCGTCGTCGGCTGCAATAATGTCAGGACCCCGCACGATTCAGGACACATCGCGATGATAAAAGAGCTTATCAAAAATGATGTTATTGTTCTTACAACGGGCTGCGCCGCCATGGCCTGCGGCAAGGAGGGGCTCCTTACGCCTGAGGCGGCGAAGCTCTATGGCGGCTCAGGGCTTGCAGAGGTCTGCGAGGCAGTAGGGATACCGCCCGTGCTCCACCTCGGTTCCTGTGTCGATAACTCAAGGATACTCATGGCAGCAACGGCAATGGTAAAAGAAGGCGGCCTCGGCGATGACATAAGCGACCTTCCGGCGGCAGGCGCGGCGCCGGAATGGATGAGCGAGAAGGCCATTTCCATAGGCCAGTACTTTGTCGCATCAGGTGTTTATACCGTCTTCGGGACTACCTGGCCCACCGCGGGAAGCGAAAAGGTCACTCGCCACCTCTTCGAAGAGTACGAGGAGCTCTACAAAGGCATGTGGGCCTTTGAGCCTGATCCCGTGCAGGCGGCTCAGCTGATGATCCGGCACATCGATAAAAAGAGAAAGGCGCTCGGCATAGACAAGGCAAGAGACCGGGTGCTCTTTGATATGGCGATGAGAAGGGCATTGGACTAAGGAGGAAGAGGGGATGTCGAAGATTATAGCATCTGCGGCCATCAGGGGCGCGCACAAGATATTCCATAAGGCCGAAGAGAAGTATTGCGAGGCGCTTGAGAGGTTTGGCCCCAGGCAGGAGGTCGGTTTTCCCAATACGGCCTATTATCTCCCGATCATCTACGCCGTGACCGGCATCGGCGTTTCAAGGGTAGAAGATATGCGCAGCGTCCTTGATATATGCAAAAAGATGATACCCTCGCCTGTCCGCGAGAACACCCCCCTTCCATACCTTGCTCCCTCCCTGGATGCGGGTATGGCGACGTTTTTCGCCGAAGAGATGATCGAAGCGATCCGCTATCTTGAGGAACCTAATGTCTACGCAGCGAACAGCGAAGATCCGACCGAAGCGACGGTATGGCTCGGCGCGGCGAACGACGTCATATTCAGAAAAAGAGGCGTCGAGTTCGTTGACGGAACGGCGCCCGGCTTTGCGGCCATTGTCGGGGCTGCTCCTGATTCACAGACAGCGGCGAGGATTGCCCTTGAGCTGCAGGAAAAGAATCTTTATGTATTTATGTGTGCTGATAACGGAGGGAAAAGGTTCTCGCAGCAGCTTATTGAAGCAGGTATTCAGATCGGCTGGCCCACCAGGCTCGTTTCCTTCGGGCCCGACATTTACCAGGCGGTTTTTGCTATAGGCTTTGCTTGCCGTGTTGCCATGGCCTTCGGCGGCATCAAGCCGGGCGACTACAGGAGAAACCTCATCTACAACAAAGACAGGACATATGCCTTTGTGCTCGCCCTCGGGGATGTGACCGACGAATGGTATGCCAACGCCGCCGGGGCTATCAACTGGGGATTCCCCACCATCGCCGACACGCCGATCCCGGAGGTGCTGCCCACGGGCATATGCACCTATGAACATGTTGTCTCCAATATCCCCCATGAACAGATAGTGCAAAAGGCGGTTGAGGTGAGGGGGCTAAGGGTACAGGTGGCAAGCGTGCCTATCCCCGTATCTTACGGGCCGGCCTTCGAAGGCGAGCGTGTCCGCGGAGAGGATATTTATCTCGAGATGGGAGGCGGAAGGACCGTCGCAGTCGAGTGGACGACGACGAAAAGAATGGAAGAGGTGGAAGACGGAAAAGTGGAAGTGATCGGCCCTGATGTAGGCGATGTGCAGCCGGGGATGAGGCTCCATTTTGCCATGGTGGCAGAGGTGGCAGGGAGGAATTTCCAGGATGATTTTGAACCGATCCTCGAAAGGCAGAACCACCACCTGATCAACCAGGCCCAGGGGATCATGCACATCGGGCAGAGGGATATTGCATGGATACGGATCTCGAAGCAGGCCGTAGAAAAAGGTTTCAGGCTTGAACATATCGGCAGGATCATTCACGCGAAATATCATCAGGATTTCGGCGCTATTTTTGATAAGGTACAGATAAAGATATACACCGTGGAAGAACAGGTCAGAGGGGTCCTTGAAAAGGCCCGCGCTTCCTATGATCACAGGGATGCGCGCATCGAGGGCATGACCGATGAAAGCATCGAGACCTTCTATTCATGCGTACTCTGTCAGTCCTTTGCGCCAAACCACGTCTGCGTTATAAGCCCCGAGAGGACAGGTCTTTGCGGCGCGTACAACTGGCTGGACTGCCGGGCGGCGTATGAGATAAATCCTGAAGGTCCGAACCAGCCCATACAGAAAGGCGAGTGCATCGATGAGCGTTACGGGCAGTTCAACGGGTGCAACGATTATGTCAGGAAGGCGTCGAGGCAGAAGATAGAGAGCGTGAGCCTTTACAGCCTCATGGTGGACCCGATGACAACATGCGGCTGCTGCGAGTGCATAGCGGCGATCCTCCCCATGTGCAACGGGATCATGACCGTTGACAGGGATTTTAACGATATGACGCCCTGCGGCATGAAATTTACAACCCTTGCAGGCTCCGTCGGGGGCGGTGCGCAGACCCCGGGCTTCCTCGGCCACAGCAAATATAACATTACCCAGAAGAAATTCCTGAAAGGCGACGGCGGTTTGCTGAGGATAGCATGGATGCCCAGAAGGCTCAAGGAAGAGATCATGGACCGCCTCAGGAAGAGGGGCGAAGAGCTCGGCATCCCTGATTTTCCTGAAATGATAGCCGATGAGACGGTGGCCAAAACAGAGGAAGAGGTGATCGGGCATATAACACAGAAGGGGCACCCCTGCCTGACGATGGAACCGCTGATGTAGATAACAGCTCATAGTTCATGGCTCATAGCTCATGGTAACAGCCTCGTAAGGCGTGAGGCGATAAAACCCCGTGAAATGTGAAAGGTGAAATGTGAAATGTTTAAACCTTTTACCTTTCACATTTCACCTTTCACGATTAAAAATAGGTCTTATAAGTCATATAGGACCTATAAAAAACAAAAGGAGTTCTTATGGCATTGACAGGGATACAGATATTCAAGCTGCTTCCGAAAACGAACTGCGGGGAGTGCAAATTCCCGACGTGCCTTGCCTTTGCAATGGCCCTTGCCTCAGGGAAGGCAGAACTCGACGCATGTCCCCATGTATCGCCTGATGCACGGGCAGAGCTATCCGATGCGAGCGCCCCTCCGATCAGGCAACTTGGGGTAGGGGTTGGGGATTACGAGGTCAGGATCGGCGGGGAGACGGTTATGTTCCGACATGAAAAGACCTTCTTTAACAAGCCCGGCCTTGCGATACTCATCACCGATGCCATGGATGACGCAGAGGCAGACAGGAGATTTGCCAAATTATCCCTGTACCAGTATGAGCGTGTCGGCCTGACGCTGCGCCCTGAACTCGTTGCCCTGAAAGAGACAGGGAACAGGGAAAGATTCCTGAATCTTGTGAAAAAGGCATGCGGCACGCCTTACAGTATGATCCTCATGGCATATGACGGGGCCCTTATGAAAGAGGCGCTCGATATTGCCAAAGAGAAGAAGCCGCTCATGTATGCGGCGACGCAGGAGAACTATGAAGAGTTCGGAAATATGGCGAAGAATTACGGGGTGCCTCTTGCAGTAAAAGGGGAAGACGTTGAAGGCACTGCGACCCTTTCCGGCAAGCTCACCGGCATGGGACTCAAAGATCTGGTTCTCGATACCGGCCAGCGTTCCGTCAAAGATAGCCTCTATGACCAGATATCCATACGGCGGGCTGCCCTCATCAATAAATACAAACCCCTCGGTTTTCCAACCATCACCTTTCCCTGCGAGATGACCGATAACCCGATGAAAGAGGTCCTTATCGCTTCAACCTTTGTAGCAAAGTACGCGGGCATCATTGTGATGAGCGATTTCGAGGGCGAGACGCTCTTCCCGCTCCTTTTGCAGAGACTGAACATCTATACGGACCCGCAAAGGCCCATGACGACCAAGGAAGGTATCTACCCCATCAACAACCCCGATGAAAACTCGCCGGTCCTTGTTACCTGCAATTTTTCCCTTACCTACTTTATCGTCAGCGGCGAGATAGAGAATTCAAGGACGCCAAGCTGGCTTTGTGTGATGGACACAGAGGGGCTTTCGGTCATGACTGCCTGGGCGGCAGGAAAATTTGTCGGCGACCTCGTGGGCGCCTTTATGAAAAAGTGCGGGATCATCGAAAAGGTACAGCATAAGAAGGTTATCATCCCGGGATACGCTGCTGCCATCCTTGGCGACCTCGAGGAAGAGCTGCCGGGGTGGGAGGTCCTTGTCGGTCCCCGCGAGGCTGCGCACCTCCCTGCTTATCTCAGGATGTTGAAATAGCGAAATGGTTTCGTAGGATATTTTTCCGGAGGAATTCATGTTACTGATCGGCGAGAATCTCAACGTCATGTCAAAGAAGCTTGGCGATGCCTTTCTTGTAAGAGACCAGGGCCCTGTCCGGAAAATGGCAGAGGCAGAGGCGATGGCAGGGATGGATATGATCGATGTAAATATCGGCCCTGCACGCAAGGCAGGCCCGGAATTCATGGAATGGATCGTCAAGACCATTCAGGAGGTAACGGATATCCCGCTGTCGCTTGATACGACCAATATGGAGGCAATGGAGGCCGGCTTAAAGGTCTGCAAAAAAAAGGCGCTGGTAAATTCTATTTCTGCCAGGCCTGAGAGGATGGCAGGCCTTATGCCTTTTGCAAAAAAATATAATGCTTCTTTCATAGGGCTTACGCTTGGCGCGGAGGGTATCCCGAGAGACGCAAATGAGCGGGGGCTGTTCGCTGCGGAGATCATCGCTGAAGCAGCGGAGTACGGCATCCTTGAAGAAGACATATGGCTTGACCCAATCGTGCTCCCCGTGAACAGCCAGCAGATGCAGGTGCAGGGATGCACCGAATTCGTCATGATGCTTGCCGATCTGGCGCCGAACTGCAAATCCACCTGCGGACTGTCGAATGTCTCCAACGGGATGCCGGGTCATCTGCGCGGGATCATGAACAGGACATACCTGATCATGATAAAAAGGTACGGCATGTATTCCGCTATCGTTGACGCCTTCGACAGTGAATTGAAGGCTATCGCAAAAAACCAGAGGCCGGAGCTGGAGGCCCTTGTCCACAGGGTAATGGACGGCGAATCCATTGCCCCGGCGCTCCTGTCGGGTGAGGAGGGTGAGTACGTCAAGACCGCAAAGGTGCTCCTCGGCCAGACGCTCTATTCGGATTCGTGGCTGGAAATATGATAAAGACCGTACAAAATACGTGAGGCGTAAGGCGTGAGGAGAAAACCGGCTCATAGCTGATGGCTCATAGCTGATGGCAAGAACGAAACATAATAAACGGCAGGAAGCAGGAAGTAAAAAGTAAAAGATATACGTGCATGCCGTTTCCTGAATGTCGTTTTTTTGCTGTTGCTATGAGCCATGAGCTATGAACTATGAGCCGCCTTTTATCTGGAGCATAATGAGCGTGTTTATGGGGATATCGCATGAAAGAAAATAAAGAGAACTCAAAGGTGTTGCCGGATTTCTGCGATCTTATGTGTGTTTACGCTTCGATGCCGAAGGAGACCGCCGTTGACGGATCAGGAAGCTGCAGGACCTTCGCGGCGCTCTATTGCAAGAAAAGAAAATCCCTCGTCCACAAGAACATGCCCTGCAAGGAAAAGATATTAAGAGAAACCGCAAAGAATAAAAGATAAAAATTAGAATAAAACGTCATTCATCTAAACATATTTAAAAAACCCTTGACATAAAATTAGGCTTAGTGTAATAAATTAGGCAAGACTAATTTACAATAACATTGTGAGGTGAATAATGACAGCAACCGATACCCTGACCGCAAGCCTGGAAGATTATCTGGAGGCAATTTTCCATATCATAGCCGAGAAACACGCGGTGAAGCCAAGGGACATCGCACGGCGCCTTAAGGTAAGCTACGCCTCTGTGACGGGAGCCCTGCGCTCGCTGGCGGAAAAAAAAATGATACATTACACACCTTATGACCTGATCACCCTTACGGAGACCGGAGAGACGGCTGCAAAAGACGTGGTGAGAAGGCATGAGGTGCTGAAAGATTTTTTTGTGGAGGTCCTTGCCGTACAGGATAACGATGCAGACATTGCTGCCTGCCGGATGGAGCATTCGATCCCGAAGGAGTTGGTGGACCGTTTTGTGAAATTCGTTGAGTTTGTCGAAACATGCCCGAGGGGAGGGAATAAGTGGATAAAGGGATTCAGATATCAGTGCGTCAACAATGGAACACAGGAAAATTGCGAAAAATGCATTTCAACATGCCTTGATGAAGTAAAACAGCACGTAAAACGAGGAGGGACAAAAACGATGGTAAATTCAAAATTGAAAGATCTGAAACCCGGCCAGAAATGCAAGGTCCTGAAGGTTAGAGGACGCAGCGAAGCGAACAGGCGTGTTCTGGAGATGGGGGTAACGCCAGGATCTGTTATAGAGCTTGAGAGAGTAGCGCCGCTTGGAGATCCGATTGATGTTAAGGTCAAAGGGTACCATCTTTCGTTGAGGAAGGATGAGGCCGAGGGGATAGACGTTGAGATCATATGACAGGATGCAATATTGTGGGATCGGAGGTGTTGAACATGCCGTTGGCATTTGTTGAAGCAGGAAGACGTGTGCATATTGTGGAAGTGAGCGCAGGGCAGGGGCTCCAGGGTAGATTGGCAGCAATGGGATTGGTGCCGGGCACGGAGATAGACGTGATAATGAACTCGTCATGCGGGCCGTTTATCGTTGCGGTAAAGGGTTGCCGCATTATACTTGGCCACGGGATGGCTCATAAGATAATGGTCGCATAATTTTTATTGCCGTTAAGTTTAGGCAAGCCTAATTTTGTTATAGGTAGCTAATTATATGAAAAGAACAGGAGGAAGCTAAACACCATGAAATCAAAGATCACAGTAGCCCTTGCAGGCAATCCGAACTCGGGAAAGACCACCATATTCAACGATCTGACAGGTGCGCGACAGCACGTGGGCAACTATCCCGGGGTGACGGTGGAAAGAAAAGAAGGTTTTCGTCAATACAAGGAATGCGAGATCCGGGTTGTTGACCTGCCGGGAACTTACAGCCTGACGGCATATTCTGCAGAGGAGCTTGTGGCGAGGAATTTCATCGTCGATGAAAAACCGGACGTGGTGGTGGACATCATCGACTCCTCGAACCTCGAGCGGAACCTTTACCTGGCAGTGCAGCTCATGGAAACAGGAATACCCCTCGTGCTTGCCTTCAACATGAGCGATGAGGCCCACGCGCACGGGTATGAATTCGACATCGATAGATTCTCGCAATTTTTCAATGCACCGGTAGTAAGAACTGTGGGGCATAAAGGCGAAGGTATCGATGAGCTGATGGAAAAGATCGTTGCAGTTGCATCACTCCGGGAAGGGTCGCGCGATCAGCTTGTTGTGCAATACGGCGCTGAAGTCGAGGAGGAGATCAAGAAGATTGCGTCCATGCTTGAACAACATTTCCGTATGACAGATAGATACGGGGCGCGCTGGCTGGCGCTGAAGCTCCTCGAAAACGACAGGGATGTACGGGGCAAAGTCAATTCTGTGGAGATAAACGGACAGGTTGAGAAAAGCGCCGCCCGCATAGAAAAGATGCTCGGCGAACATCCGGAAACGGTCATTGCCGGCAGCAGGTACGGGTTCATATCCGGCGCGTGCCAGGAGGCAGTCAGTTCCACCATAGAGATGCGCCATACCATGTCGGATAAGATAGATTCCGTTATAACGAACCGCGTCCTCGGCATCCCGATATTCCTGGGCCTTATGTATCTCGTCTTCGCTCTTACCTTCACGCTTGGAGACCCGCCGATGGGCTGGATAGAAGGCCTTTTCAAAGGATTGAGCGCTGTTGTTGCAGGCTGGTGGCCGGAAGGTTCTGAGAGCCTCGTTAAATCACTTTTGGTTGACGGTGTTATAGGCGGGGCTGGCGGCGTGATCGTATTCCTGCCGAACATCCTGCTTCTGTTCTTTGCAATAGCGATCCTGGAGGATTCCGGCTACATGGCGCGGGCGGCATTTATCATGGACCGCTTGATGCACAAGATCGGGTTGCACGGAAAGAGCTTTATACCCATGCTGATAGGTTTCGGCTGCTCCGTTCCTGCGATCATGGCCACGAGGATGCTGGAAAACAAAAGGGACAGGCTTGTAACGATGCTCGTGGTGCCGCTCATGAGCTGCGGCGCGCGGCTGCCCATCTACGCGCTGATCATCCCTGCCTTTTTCCCGCAGGCCTGGAATGCCCCGATGCTCTGGATCATATACATAACGGGCATCGTCCTTGCCGTCCTGAGTGCGAAGGCGCTTCGCAGCACCATATTCAGGGGCGAGTCGGTCCCATTCGTGATGGAACTGCCCCCATACCGTATGCCGACATTCAGGGGCGTTCTCATCCACATGTGGCAGCGCGGCTGGCTCTACCTGAAAAAGGCGGGAACGATCATCCTCGGCATCTCGATCCTCTTGTGGGCAATGACCACCTTCCCGGGACTGCCGGATGAGGAGGCCCAACGTTTTGAACAGGAAAAACAATCGGTTCAAACGTCAATGGTGGATGAGAAGGAGAGGTCAACACGGATCGCCTCCATTGAAGACGCGGGAAAGGAGGCAGGGCTTCGCAACAGCATCGCGGGCAGGATCGGTCATGCCCTGGAGCCTGTCCTGAAACCCATGGGGTTTGACTGGAAGATAGGCACGGCGCTTATCGGGGCCTTCGCGGCCAAAGAGGTTTTTGTGGCACAGATGGGAATAGTCTATTCCGTGGGAGAGGCGGATGAAGGCTCTGAAACGCTCAGGGAAAAACTGAAGGACAACTACTCGCCCCTTGTCGGTTTCTGCATCATGCTCTTCTGTCTCGTCAGCGCGCCGTGCATGGCCACTATCGCCATCACGAAAAGGGAGAGCAACTCCTGGAGGTGGGCGTTGTTCCAGCTTGCAGGGCTGACGGTGCTGGCATGGGTATTAACGGCGATCGTTTTTCAGACAGGCAGCCTGTTTGGCATAGGTATCTGAAGGAGGTCTTTAATGAGCGGGTTTAGTGCTGAACTGATTGTGATTTTCGTGATCGTGGGTGCGGTAACTGCCCTTTGGGTGAGGTCTTTTTACCGGATGATAACGGGTAAGAAGAAAGGGCAATGTTGCGGATGCGGGTCATGCACGTGCGCGAAGGACCAGCAGAAGGTTTCGCAATAATTTTCAGGTAAATAAACTATCAACATAAAAAAGGAGAGAAAGATGATTCTAATGTTAATGGATTGGATAAGAGGAAGAAAAATAATTTGTCCGATGGCTGTTACCGTCGTGATAGTCTGTTTGCTGCCTGTCGCGGTTTTTGCCGCCCGGCCGCTTATCACCGATGACGCGGGGACGCTTGGGAAGGGTAAGTTTCAGGTGGAGATAGGCATCGCGGTGTCCGACCACAGGCAGGATTACGACGACGTAGTGACGAAGGAATATAGAACCTCTTTAGACACCGCTGTCTCTTACGGCCTCTCCGACGATATTGATATGATCCTGGGGTTGCCGTATGAAAAAATGAAGGTCGACGAAGATGACGCGACCGTTCATGATGAGAATGGCCTTACCGATGTTACCCTGGAAGCAAAATGGCGTTTCTTCGAAAAGGACGGATTTGGGCTGGCCCTGAAACCGGGACTGTCCTTCCCTACGGGGAACGATAAAAAGGGCCTCGGCACCGGCAGGATGGCCTACGGGATACTTTTCATTGCGACAAAGGAACTTGAGCCCTTTGCTTTCCATCTAAACGCCGGATATAAACGCAACGAGAACAAGACAGATGAAAGGAAGGACATCTGGGGAGTGGACCTTGCAGGCGAGGTCAGGATATTGAAGTCCCTCAAACTGGTTGCCAACGTGGGCATCGAAACGAACACGGACAGGGGATCGTCCACCGCCCCTGCATTTGTCCTTGGCGGTCTCGTGTATTCGATCACGGAAACTATCGACGTAGACCTTGGCTGCAAGCGCGGTCTCAACAAGGCCGAAGCCGACAATACCTATATCGTAGGTCTGACGATAAAATATTAAAGTTAATATCGCGTTTCTGCTCCCCTTACGACTTACGATTCACGACTTACTGGTTTTTCGATATGCGATATACTGTAAGTAGGCCGATTTATTTTTTCTCAGGGTTTTGCTGCGTCGTTCTGCCGGACGATCTCCAAAAGTTTTTCCACCTGGTAGTTGGATCTCTCTGATGCCTCGTAGAGCTCGGAGAGGACTGTGAAACATTCGGTGAGGCTGTCATCCTGTCCATTTTCTGTCCTGGTGGAATCGCTCGTGATAGATATTATTGCGGTGAATGCCATCCACGCAAGGAGAAGCTCGAAGGCGTCCTTGTTGAACCAGAGTATGTCCTTGTAGCGGTTGATCTGCAGGAAGGCCTGTACCTCGCTGTCATTGAGGAAGGTTGTAAGGACCTGGTACGGGCTGGGCGGCTGCGCAGCGCTGAACCAGTGCTGGTGGCCGGTGAATATCTTTACTGCCATTACGCCGCGGTACGCATCATCGGGATCTAATCCCAGCTCCTGCAGGGCGTCGCCCATGATGCGGCCGAGGAGCCACTCATCGATCCAGCTCCTGCCCTGTTCGTCGGGGTTTGTATGGGTGTCGACGACCTTGCCCATAGACCTTACAAAGACCCAGTTGAGCTGGCACAGAACATGGTGGTCAGCGCCGAAGAAGTCTGTCCGCAGGAACCCGGTAAACTTGTTCCCATCCTCTTCGCCTGTACCTGTGATCCGGTCGAGCGTTTTTTGTCCATGAAGCGTAGCATGGAGTGCGTTCATAATATTTTCCACGACAAGGCCCTCGTCCGCGTTGCCATTGGCAAACTGCCTGATCTCCCGTACAAGGTTTGTCGTCTTCCAACGGATCTCATCCAGGAACGGGACAGGTATATCCTCGATCTGTTCCAGGGCGATCGCTATCTTCGCGTCGAGCATCCCTTTCAGCATATGGACGTTGATGAGTTCCTTGAAGCTCTGGTGGATGGGCTGGAGGAAGATCTCGCGTATTGCGTCGTCGATGTTCGGGACGCCGAGGCCGTTCAGGTATGTGTTCAACTGGGCGTAGTGAGACCATGCATTATCCTCGATCTCCGCTATGTCGAGGAAGACGTGGTGCTGGTAAGGGCCAAGCTCGATATAGAGGCCTTTTTCCACGAGGCCCCTGCTTTCCCTGATATACTGGAGGCCCGTTGTGTTGTCGCTGAATATAGTGAAATGCCCCGGCTTTCCGCTTATCCCGAGGCCCTCGGTGAGCGTCTTCTGGACGAGAATCGGCTGGCTCATATCGCCGCCCTTTACGGCAAAACTTACAGACGTGCGTATCCAGCCGCGAAGCGATGCGTTCTTGTTATTGTAGACGACAAGCGACTTCTCGCTCCCGTACCGGTTGGAATAGGCGAAGACATCCTCATTCACATGGCCGTCAGGAGTGAAAAAGTCGTAGAGGAGGAAATGCTCGACCCCAGCGAAGAGGTATCGTTTATGGAGCAGCGGGAAGATCTCCCTCTCGTGCCTTTCGATGAGATACCCGTCAGGTTCTTCTTCCCAGTATGCCTTCCTGTATTCCATGCCGTACTTTTCCGAGAAGCCCTCGATCTGGCCGTGGCCGAACATGGGAAGGCCCGGCAGCGTTATCATCAAGGTGCAGACGCCAAAATACTTGCTGTCCTTGCCGAACTGGTCGACGGCTGTCCTCTCGTCCGGGTTGTTCATGAAGTTGACAAAGCGCCTCAGGATCTCCGGGTCGAACTCAAGGGTATTCTTCATTACCTGGCGGTACTTGGCGTTCTCTTCGTCGCGGAGCATGTTCATGAAGGCGCTGTTATAGACCCTGTGCATCCCCAGCGTCCTCACGAAGTAGCCTTCGAGCAGCCAGAAGGCCTCGGCGAGAAGCAGCGTGTCCGGCGCCTCCTGTGCAACGCGGTCCACAACCTCGCGCCAGAATTCATTGGGCATGAGGGAGTTGAACTGGTGTTTCGTGAGGCCGTGCTCAACGCGCGTGGGGATCGCTCCGCCTGTTCCGGGTTCAGGGAACCACAGGCGCTGGTAGTGGCGCTTCGTGAGCGTCATGGCGGCGTCGAAGCGGATGATAGGGAATCGTTTTGCAACGGCGATGATCGTATTGATCATTGCCTCCCGCACTTCCGGGTTGAGGTAGTTGAGCTGCGCCGTATCGTTCCAGGGCATGCTCGTTCCGTCGTTGCCGTGGTAGACGTATTTTTCGTCCCCTGTCCACTTGTCTCTTCGCTTAAAGACCACGGCCGCGTCAGTGCGCTCATAGTAGTGGTCTTCGATAAAGATGGAAACGCGCTCGTCATGGGAGAGGTCAAGGCCTCCGTAGGTGTACCAGGGAAAAGGGTTCTGGTCCAATGAGATGAACCAGTCGGGGTGCTCTGTCATCCACCTGGAATAGATGCCCACGTGGTTGGGCACCATGTCGCTTGCCAGCCTGATGCCGCGCTTCCAGGCCCGATCCCTGAGGCTGTTGAATGCCTCGTCGCCACCGAGATCAGAGGCGATGATGTAGTCGTAGAGGGAGTATGCAGACGGCACGGCCTCGGGGTTGCCGCAGAGCTGCTTGATCTTCTGCGACGCGGGGCTCCGCTCCCAGACGCCTATGAGCCAGAGGCCGGTTATGCCCATTTTCCTCAGGGTATCGAGCTCTTCATCGGGAATCTCATCGAGTCTCGTAATGCTGCGCTGATATTTTTTAGAAAGCTGGTCGAGCCAGACGTAGATGTTCTTTGCAATGAGGACGAGACGAGGCATCCACTCGCTGTCCGGCGTGAAGTGTTCGGGTTCGAGCTCAAGTCCAAGTTCTTTAAGCCTTGTAACCTCTGACGGCCCTGCGCCCAGGAAGGGCAGTTTCTGTTCTTCCTTGAAGAGGTCGAGGCTCTTGAGGATAAGCGGCAGGTATTTGCGAAGAATATGGCCCCAGCGTTCCATGATATACGCAAGCTGGCCCGAAAGGGAATGGGGGGCTGCAAGGGCAGGGCTCCTCAGCATGTCGACGAGGTTCTGATGATCGGGGCCGAACGGCGGTTCCGAATGAAAATGGTCTATCAGCCCTGATATGACCTGGAGATAGGCCGTTTCTTTTTTCAGGCTGACGTCGTCGAAAAGCTCGAAAAATGGAGAAAAGGCGGAATTCATATTCGCAAGCCACAGAAGAAGCATCTCCTCAAGGATGATCTGCCTGTTCGGGATCCCCTCTGTGTCGCCGTTCAGGTAATCTGCGATGCCGACCTCGTTCTTGTACACCCGAAGCGGCGGAAAGGCATCAACAAAATGATGCATTGCACCCTCGACATTTTCTCTGCCAAGCCTTTCATGCAGCGCCGAGAGAGCCTGCGCCATTGTTTTTTTGTTGATATCGTTCCGGTACTGCCTGGCGACGTAGTGGAGGATTTCGTCGATGAGGCCCATGGCGATCAGTTGGCCCGCCTTGACCGCTCCTTCAGGAAAGTTGATGAGGTCCTTTTTCTCGTTGATCTTCTGGACAAAGACCCGGGCGGCGTAGAAGTTTGTAAAGATGACGTTGCCGCTGAGAGAAAAAAGGGCCTCGCTGAAACGATAGAAGTCCCGCGATCTTCGGGAGACATGGAATTCCATAGTGGGAGAGCGGTGCGCGGGTTTTCGGGGATTTTTTTTCATGAGATGTTATAAAACATGATAACACGGGCATTGATGTTAGTCAACCGAGGGCGTAGAACCAGCTTATAGAAATATGATGCCGGATACTCGATTCCGGATGCAGGTAAATACTGCGTAAGCATGTCGGAAGGCGAGAAAGCCCATTTTTGGATAATTATAAAAAATATTACCCATATGATGCATAGCGTGAAATGGGTAATATTTTATCTTTGGTTTTATCCCTCAGGTTTCAGGCCTATATAGAGGAAGGTGATGCCGAAGGTGAGGGGGTGCGCAGTGACCTCTTTGAGGCCAAGGCCCTCAAGGGATCCTGCGAATTCGGCAGGCGGGGGAAAGTTCATGATCGAGTCTGCCAGGTAATGATAGGCGCCGGGATTTGCCGTGATCTTTCCTGCTACAAGAGGAAGGATGCGGTTCAGATAGAACCCGATGGCCTTCCTGAAAAGGGAGTGCCTCGCGAACGTCATCTCCAGAATCATGAGCCTGCCGCCCGGTACCAGCACACGGATCATCTCTTCTATGGCTGCTTTCCTGTCGGGTATGTTTCGGATGCCGAAGGCTATGGAAACGACATCAAAGGTATTGTCGGAAAATGGCAGGGACATAACGTCGCCCTGCACCAGGGCGATCTTTTGGTCAGGCTTTTTGCGGGATATCTTTATCTTTCCCGCTTTAAGCATATTCCAGGTGAAGTCAAGGCCTGTTATGCCGATATCGGGATTTGCAGCCGAGGCGCAGATGGCAATGTCACCGGTCCCTGTGGCAACGTCAAGGAGGCGGAAGGTTTTGAAAAAGCGCATCTTTTTTACGGTAAACCTGCGCCAGTATACGTCAATCCCCATGCTGAGCACGTGATTAAGAAGATCGTAACGCTCAGTTATCGTGGAAAATATTTCTTTTACAATCCCGATATGCTCAGCGTTGCTGATGTGCGTTACAGAAGGGTATTTATTCTTCGAAGGTTTTTCCATCAGGGATTTTCACCGTGTGTGTCGGTTATTATGTGGCAGCGATGTTCTTTATTTTGCCAATATTCTTTTCTATCTCTTTGATATAAGGATTGTCGCTGCTGTTATAATGATATGTGAGGTATGTGTACACAGACCCCATTATCTTGAAGCGCTCCATGACGACCTTTTCAAAAAAGATCGGCGTGTTTTCAACAAGATGACGACTATCTTCAAACAGTGTTGATCCCCTGCCGTAGAGATTCTCCAGGCCCTCGAAGCCGTACGCCTCTTCAAATTCAAGGTAGAGGGCAGGGAGCTTGTCTACATAGTCAGAGGCCGACATCTGTCCGAGAAGATCCGCCGTGCCGAGGGCGTATCCAATTATCCTTTCCTCGCCCGAATGAAAATGCACCTTGTTGTCGAAGATGACGCCGGTGCAGCGGATGGCGTTCTGAACGCTGACGATGCTGTCTGTGTCGAGGCCGATCCGCGGGAGATAGGCCCCGGCAAAATCGATGCTCCGCTGAACGTGTGTGAAGGTATATTTTGCGCCCGTTCCCCCTGTGTCGTCATCGCATTTTATATACCCCGTATCGTGAAGGATGACCGCTATAATGCCGAGCATATAATATTTTTTGGAAACAAAAGGGTCGCTTTTGCTTTTGTTCCAGCCGTCAACGATCTCTATGAATGGCGGGATCGTCTGGAGGGTATGGATGATGTTGTGGTATCTGGTATCGCATTTCAGAAAGCCCTCTGTCTTTCCGTCGAAAAGGCTTATGGAATCCTTGAAGACACGCTCAACGAGGCCCACATCGTCATCATGGTAGTTGGCCATGCATATGGTTTTGATCTCTCCCAGGATATTTTCATAGGTCAGAATGCTATTTGGGGGCATCTTCGATTCCCTCCGAATAAATTGTCATACTTTGCATTATTCTAAATAAAAAAAAGGAATAATAAAGAAAAATATTTGGCATTAGTACTCTATCCCTTTTCGTACAGCCGCGCCTTTCCGGTAAGGGTGCCTCACCTCTGTAACTTCTGTAACCAGATCGGCCATTTCCAGCAGGCGGGGGTGGGCATCCCGCCCGGTGAGGACTACGTGCAGATTTTGCGGACGTTTTTTGAGGGCTTCCAGCACCTCGTCAACAGGAAGCAATCCATAGGCTATTGCATTGTTTATTTCATCAAATATTATCATCCCGTATTTTCCGGAAAATAAGGCCTCTTTGCAGATCTCCCATGCCTTCCGCGCGGTTTCTATATCGGCAGGGTCAGGGTTTTCGGGATCCACATGGACAAACCCTGAGCCAAGCGGGTGGATAGAAAAGTCAGGCGCAAGCCTCTTCGCCGTTTCCAGCTCGCCGTAGCGCCATGTGCCTTTGAGAAACTGGAGCATGATAACCTTGGTTCCGTGCCCCATAGCTCTCATTGCCATGCCCATCGCAGAGGTTGTTTTGCCCTTGCCGTTGCCGGTCAGGACAATGATGTAACCTCTCTCCTGTTCCACCGTGCTTCCGTTCCTTTCAGGGGTATTCTTTTCAGGAATATCCATAGATCAACGCTCCCTTGCTGATGTCATTTCATTATTGCAAAAAAATATACTATATTTTACAGGCGAGTTGCAAACCATCTAAATTCCGGTAACGTTTAAAAAACCGGATTCTTGACCTCAATAGTTTTTAGGTGGTATCATTGCAAAAGCAGCAATCTTAAGGAGGTAAATATGGCAAAGACACTGAAAGATCTGATGGAGTTTTTCAATAAACAACCAAGAATAGGCGTCTTGGGCACAGCAAGCAAAGACGGAAAACCAAACATAGCACATCTCGGATCTCCGCGTATGGTTGATGAAAAAACAGTTGTTGCAGGGCTTGGTCAAAACCGCACCCTGGCGAACCTTCAGGAAAATCCCTATGCGGTATTCACAATTCTGGAGCCAGGAAAAAGCGTACCGGAGTGGAAAGGGGTAAGGGTGTATCTGAAAGTTGTTTCTATACAGTCAACAGGCGAGCTGCTCGACGGCATCAG
This sequence comes from Deltaproteobacteria bacterium UBA6106, assembly GCA_002428485.1. Taxonomy (GTDB): domain Bacteria; phylum Desulfobacterota; class Syntrophorhabdia; order Syntrophorhabdales; family Syntrophorhabdaceae; genus UBA5609. The sequence goes on along the minus strand of DIWM01000048.1, from coordinate 88,700 downwards.
AGAGTCGTTCATCAAAAAGGGAAATGAAGGCGCTGCAAAAATGATGAAATTTGCGGTGTCCTTTGAGATAACAGAACTTCGCCCGCTGGCCGACAGGGGTCAGGGTTGGGAAAATATGATATAGCGTAGCGTTGTTCCCTCTCCCCTCGCGGGAGAGGGTAGGGTGAGGGGGCATAATCATGCCGTTTCTATCCTCTGATACCTCGCAGCTTGCTGCGGGGTAGTTTATTTTTATGAGGAGAACGAGATGTCAAAAAAACTTATTTTAAAAGAATTAAGCCGCTACAACATCGGTACATATGCAGACATTATTTACCGGAACGCCCTTCTCAGGGCAGATCGTGAAGTTTTTGTGTATGGGACACAACGGGTAACCTTTTCTCAATATAACAAGCGCGTCAACAGTCTTATCCACGCCCTTTTGTTATTGGGTCTCAAAAAGGGCGACGGGATCGGCCTTCTTTCCTGGAACTGTCTCGAGTGCACCGATGTTACCGGAGCCGCGATGAAAGGAGGATTTGTCGTGTGTCCCATCAATCCCAGGATGGGTGCTGATGAACTTGTTTACATCATCAGCGACTCCGGGGTCCGCGCATTGTTCGTCGGCCCCGAATTGGTAGAAACCGTTGATAGCATACGTTCTCGTTTACTGCAGGTTTCCCATTATATCTCATTGGAAGGCAAGGCGGATGGTATGCTTGATCACCAGGAACTTCTTGCCCGCTTTCCTCAGGAGGAGCCCCCTGCGGTGGTTGATGAAGACGATCCTTTCATCATCTTCTATACAAGCGGCACCACCGGAGTGCCGCGGGGCGCCATCTACACGCATTACCGCAAACTCGAAGAAGCCCGGACAAAGGTGTTTACGATCGGCATTCAGCAGGAGCACAGGCACATCATGATCCTCCCCCTCTTCCACATCGGCGGCTGGTCCCACTTCTGGGCCTTTTTCAGTGCCGGCGCCTGCAATGTGATCATGTCGCAGCGTTCCTACGACGCTGCAGCTACTATGCAGGCCCTCGCGGACGAGCAGGCAACGGACATTCATATCGTACCTACCCATCTGGTAAGCATGCTCAACGTGCCGGACATGGACCGTTATGATCTCACAAAGCTGAACCGGATATGGTATGCAGCCTCTCCCATGCCCGTGGAGCTGCTCCGCAAGGGGATGGACAAGTTCGGCCCCATCTTTGCCCAGGGTTACGGGCAGACAGAATCAGGTCCCGATATTTCAATCCTGTCGATGGAATCGCACAATGTCGTCAACAAATCCCCTGAAGAGCAAAAGGTCCTCGCTTCCTGCGGACAGCCATGCCTGTGGGTTCATGCGAGAATTGTGGATGATAACGGCAATGACGTGGAGCCGGGGGTTGTCGGTGAGATCATCGTTCAGAGCAAGTCCGTTATGGTCGGCTACTGGCGCAAACCGGAGCTTACCCAGGAAACAATCGTAGACGGATGGCTCCATACCGGTGATATGGGTTATTACGACGACCAGGGCTATATGTATATTGTTGATAGGAAGAAGGACTTAGTGATCTCGGGGGGCGAGAACATCTATCCGCGCGAAGTGGAGGAAGTGCTCTACCGCCACCCGGCAGTAATGGAGTGCGCCGTGATCGGCGTCCCCGATGAAAAATGGGTGGAAAGGGTTCATGCCGTGATTGTTCTAAAGCCGGGACAGTCTGCCGGCGAAGATGATATTGCCAATTTTTGCAAAGAAAACCTTGCGCGGTACAAGGCGCCACGTTCAGTAGAATTTGTCGAATCCTTGCCCAAGAATCCTCAGGGGAAGATATTGAAAAAGGAGTTGAGGGCGAAATATCGCAAAGCAAAGTAATGCGCAGGGCTTGACAGTGTAATCACCAACCGGTCATTTTTTAAGAATTGAGAGGTAGTAGCTCTTGAAGAATAGCCCGTAGACTACTGCCGTGAGAAGAACGGCGGAAAAAAGAACGGCATAAATGTTGGTGAAGATGTATCGCGCTAAAGCGATGATGAGCGTGAGGATGATGCCTGCGAGGAGCGCTTTAACGATATCCCTGACCGTCCTTTTTGCCATGCGGTATTGGATCTTTTTTCTGAGAAGGATGTAGAGAAAAACAAAGTTATAAAGCGATACGATCGAGGTCGCAAGCGATATCCCGAGGTTTTTAAGCGGCGCCATAAGGATAGACGCAAGTATGGCATTGAGAAAGATCGATGTTATCCCCACGAGGGCAGGGGTCTTCATGTCGTGGAGGGCGTTAAATACCCTTACCAATGAAATAGAGAGAGCGTAAAAGATGATCCCTATGCTGTAGCCGAAAAGTGCGCGGTTCGTGATATACGTTTCATGCGCCCCGAAGGCGCCCCTCTCGTAAAGGATCTTTGTGCAGATGTCGCCGATCGTGCAGAGCAGGATTGTCGAGGGTATCAGCGTGATGCACAGGAGAATGATCGAGCTGTCAATATGCGCAGTTATGCCGTGCCAATCCCTGTCGTGGTAAAACCTGGAGATCTTTGAAAACGTGACCGTATAGACAGGCACGGCAAAAAGACTGAAGGGCAGGATAAATATCCTGAACGCATACGACAGAGACGCCACCTCGCCCTGGGGAAGATAGGAAGCGATGATCCTGCCGACAAAGCTGTTGATGGGGACGATAGATGTAGCTATCAGAGCGCCCAAAAAGAGGTTCCTGGCTTCCGAAAAAGAAGGGTGGCTGAAATCCATGGAGAGGCTGTAACGAATGCCCAGCTTTCTGAGATATGGGTATTGCATGATGATCTGCATAAAGGCGCCGGCGGTGACCCCGATAGCAAGGCTGTATATGCCGAACCTGTCTTTCAGGGTGAGCGCCGCGGCGATAAAGGCGATGTTCCAGAGAATGCCTGACATCTCCGGCGCAGCGAAGTGTTCCTTTGCGTTGAGAAAGGCCTTCATGACGGACAGCAGCGTATGGAGCGAGATGACAGGTATCATGATGACAAAGAGATTTCTCGTGATCTCCTTTGCTTCGGGGCTGAAGCCGGGCGCGATCATGCCTGTGATGACTGAGCTGAATATAAAGAATACAACCGAGACGAAAAAGGTGATCAGCAGGGAGAGGTTGATAAACGTGGAATAGATCTTTGAATACTCATCGTGGTCATGCAGGTACCTTGTGCAGACCGGTATGAGAAAAGCGCTCGTCGCCCCGGAAAAGAAGAGGGTTTGAACAAGCTCGGGGAAATTGAAGGCAACGATGAATGCGTCAACGAGGAGAGTGGCGCCGAAAAGATATGCCTGGATCGCCTCTCTGATGTAGCCCAGCGGCCTGCTGATAAGCGTTACCAGTGTTATAACAGAGCCTTTTTTGACGATATCCCGGACAGGGTTGCCAGGGGAGCGTGTTTCAGATGTTTTCTGTTCCAATATTTCTTCTCTTGACTGTGCGGCGAAGTTTGTTGAGCGCCTTTTGCTCTATCTGACGGATCCGCTCTCTTGTTACGCCGAATATCTTGCCGATAGATTCTAGGGTTTGGGGTTCCTCGCCATCGAGGCCGTATCTCAGGGTTATGACCTTCTTTTCGTCGGTGGTGAGGGTATCGAGCCAAGAGGCTACCTCTTCTGCCCTCTTCGTGTGCTCAAGGACTGAAAGGGGCTCCTCGATGAAAGGGTCTGCCAGCACCTCTTCAAGGGTGAGCTTGCCCTCTTCGTCGATGAGCGTCTCCAGGGAGTAGGTCTTGATTATCATGGAGAAGAGATTTTTTATAAACTCTATTTTGAGCCCTGTATCCCTTGACAGTTCTTCTACCGAAGGCTCTCTCCCCTCCTTTTCCATGTAATGGCTCGTCAGCTTTGATATCTTATGGATCCTTGAAGATACGTGAACGGGAAGGCGTATTGTCCGCGAGTGGTTCGCTATCGATCTCTCTACTGCCTGCTTTATCCACCATGTCGCGTAGGTAGAGAACCTGCATTCCCTTGCAGGGTCGAATTTTTCGACTGCCCTGATGAGGCCGATATTCCCTTCTTCGATGAGGTCGAGGACCGAGATGCCCTGATTTGTATATTTTCGTGCTATCTTGACAACGAGCCTCAGGTTTGCCTCGATCAGTTTTCTCCGGGCCTCGGAATCGCCCTGCGCTATCCTTGTTGCATAAGCCTTTTCTTCTTCAAAGGAAATGATGGGAAGCTTCCTGAGATCCCTCATGTAGAGTCTTTCGACCTTCATCTCTTCATCTACATAGGAATGGGTGCTGCGGCTTTCTTCGTTCAATTTCTCCAACCGCGCTCTCCTATCAGCTTTACAAACCTGCACCCGCCGTGATTTTCCTCGCTGTAATGGTTGGTTTCTTCACAGGTATAAACGATAAGGTCCTGCGAGAATTCATTCCCGATGGGGATCACAAGCCTGCCTCCGATGCTAAGCTGTTCGAGCAGCGGCTGAGGGGGATTGGGGGCGGCGGCGGTCACAATGATGCCGTCATAGGGGCTGTGTTCCTTCCAGCCCAGCGTCCCATCTCCGATGGTAATAATTATATTGCGGTATTTCAGGTCGTCGAAAAGCTTCCTGGCTCGCTTCGCGATCGCCGGTATCCTCTCGATGGTATAGACCTCTTCGGCGAGCTCTGCCAGAACGGCTGTCTGGTAGCCTGACCCGCTCCCTATCTCCAGGACCTTTTCCCTGCCCGTAAGCCGGAGAAGCTCCGTCATGAGCGCCACTATATAGGGTTGAGAGATCGTCTGTTTTTCGCCGATAGGCAGGGGGTGATCCTCATAAGCCTGAGGCCAGAGGGCTTCGTCGAGAAAAAGATGGCGCGGCACCTTTTTCATGGCGTCGATCACCCGTTTATCCCGGATCCCCCGCGGGGTAAGCTGGGAATCGACCATCTGTTGCCTTTTACCCTGGAAATTGTTCAGCATTATAATGAAAGCTCTTTCGCCCTTTTGCTTGCCTTTTCTATTGCTTCAATAACGATCCCCTTGAAGGCCTTTTCTTCGAGGACGGCGATGCCGGAAATAGTTGTTCCGCCGGGCGATGTGATCATATCCCTCATGACCGTAGGGTGTATCCCTTCCTCTTCAAGCATCTTGAGAGTTCCCTTGACAACCTGTGCGGAAATGACCTTTGCCTTTTCCCTCGGGATGCCGATCTTCAGGCCGGCGTCGATCATTGCCTCGAGAAAGAGAAGGAAGAATGCAGGCCCGCTGGCGCCGAGCGCCGTCATTGCGTCCATAAGCTCCTCCCCGATCTCAACTATCTTTCCAAGAGGCTCAAAGAGATCTTTGACCTTTTTCAGCTCTTCCTTTTTTACGGTCTTGTTGTGCGTAATGCCGATCACCCCTTCGCCGACCTTGACGCAGATGTTCGGCATTGCCTTGACGATCTTAACGGGCTTTCCGATGGCCGAAAGTATATTTGAGGTTGTTACCCCGGCCATTATCGTAATGATGATCTTGCTGAGATCAAAAAAAGGCGCGATCTCCGAAAGCACAGTCTTCGAATCCTGCGGCTTGACGGCAAGGATGATATAATCAGCGCCCGACACAAGCTCGCTGAGCTTTCCGGACTCTTTGATGCCGAAATTTTTTTTAACAGCGCGCGCCCGCTCCTTTTTGACTTCAGAAAATATGATCGATTCTTTTTTAACGCCCTTTTTCAGGAGCGCCTTGATTATGGATTCGCCCATATTCCCGACGCCGATAATGCCGATTGTTTTCATCCCCGACCTCCTTGTTTCTTATAACAAATAGGAGAATTATTTTAAAGTGTAATCTTAGTGATAGGCCGATACCCGATGCTTGATACTCGATACCGGATGATAATTGCGTAAGGCGTAAGGCGTCAGGCGTGAGGCGTTTTAACCCTTTACGACTTACGATTCACGGATTTTTAAGCGGCTGTTGTCGTCACCCGATGATATGGATCTTCTTTTTTTCCGGTCTTTTCCTGAGAAGGATATAGGTGGCGCCGGGGCCGCCGTCGGGCATTCGCGCGCTGGAAAAAGCAACCACCCATTTTCTGTGCATTGCCTTCACGATCCATTTCTTGAGATTTTCTTTTAGCAGGGGCGCGTTCTTTGATTTCAGTCCCCGGCCGTGGATGACCTTTACGCAGTTGAGGCCGGAGCGGATTATCTCTCTTATGAAAGACTCGAAGCGCTGCCTTGCCTCGTCGATTGCGCAGCCATGGAGGTCGAGGATTTTTTGAACGGAAAATTCACCATTGCGGAGTTTCTCCAGGACAACGGGGCTTAAGCCTTCAACATGGCCTTCCATGTATTCGGGCATGTTGGCGACGTTAAAGGCGTCAATTCCCTTGACAGCCTTTTCGAGGATCATCTTCATATCCTGTTCTGTATGAGATTTTGGTTGTTTGTGCCGCTGTTTCTCGATGTATTTTTTCTCCTGCCGGTCAATGGCCTTAACATCCTTCATTGCCTCGGAGAACGTCGTGGTGCCATCCGCCTGATCTTCGGCGACAGGGATACTGGTCTTCTTTATAAATTCGGGAAGGTCTGAGAATGGCCGGTATGTCGATCTCTTTTTGTTCACCGGTGTTGTCTTTTACAGGGACCCTCTTTCCGCGATGGTGATGCTGTAGGATGTTGTCAAGTCGCGGAATTCCAGAAGCTTTACCTCAAATTCGGTTATTGCACCGGCTTCGAGCGCGAAGGTATCCGAATACTGGATAAGGTTCGAACCGCCGTCGTCGTAGAGCGTAACGATGGCGCTTGCAAGTACGTCTTCCGGCTTGCTGCTGTAAAGCTTTCCCTGAACCTTTCCCCAGAAAGGCAAGGCCGACTGGGCGCAGCATGGTGCGGGAGACAGGAGCAATATGTGGCTTTTAAGATCTATTCCAGGGGAAACGGTGATGTCTGTCAGTTCAGGCTTTTCTGAGGTTCCGGTTTTGAGGCAGTTGTTGTTGTCGGCGGTATCCATTTCCAGCTCCTTTTGTATGGCTCACGAACCTGATAATACCACAGAATGAGAAGTTTTGACAAGCCGCAGTATTTATAATAGATTATGGAAATGAACTGGCTGGCATATTCAATAGATTACGGAATTATAATCATCCTGGTGATCCTTTCATTTGTCGCCCTTGCCATCTTTATTGAGCGGATCCTTTTTCTGAAAAGAGTGGATATCCGCAACTATGAAGACGACAGAAAGTCTCTCGAAATAGACATGACGCGGAGACTGTCCTTTATAGCGACGGTAGGGAGCAACGCGCCCTACATCGGCCTCCTTGGAACGGTCCTCGGCATCATGCTGACCTTCTACACGATCGGCACTGAAGGGTATGTTGATGCTACGAGGATCATGGTCGGTCTCGCCCTTGCACTGAAAGCGACGGCCGTAGGATTGCTCGTCGCCATACCGTCAATAGTCTTTTACAACCTTCTCGTGCGGAAAGTGAAGGTGAAGCTTCTCGAATGGGACAGAGAGAATGGAAGAAAAAGAGTTTGATTACATCAACATGATACCTTTCATCGATGTAATGCTCGTCCTTCTCACGATCGTACTGATGACGAGCACCTTTGTGGCAAGCGGGATCATACCCGTTGAATTGCCGAAGGTTGCCGGCAAACACGAAAAGGCGATGAAGACAGGCATGATCGAGATCGACGGAAAAGGGGATGTATACTATCAGGGCAGATTAGTCGATCTCATTTCTCTTAAAAGCCGGCTCAGCAATGTTTCCAGGGATACGCCATTCCTTATAAGGGCTGACAGGAACATACCCCTTCAGAACTTCGTTGAGGTCCTTGACGTAGTGAAGACCATGGGTTTCAGAAGGGTCAGCCTCCAGACAGAAGAAGCATTACAATGAGAGAGCATTGTACAGGTTTTACCTTTTCTGCAATGGTGCACCTCCTTATTGTCGCCGCCTTTTTTACCCTGCCCGTTGAAAAATACAGCAAGCCAAAAAATATGCTGATCGATTTTACCCTTGAAAAGAGCGTCAGGGCCGGCGGTAACGGCGGTGATGCGGCCGGCGTGAGGGGGGGGAGAGGGCAGACCAAGGAACGAGGGACGAGGGACGAGGGACGTGGGAGAATACAGGAGCAGAGAGCTGAGAGCAGGGAGCACAGGGCGAAGAGCGTGGAAGCGAGTGCCACGCCGAAAGGCAATGTGAGCGTACTGACGGCCGGGACGGCCGATGCGAAGGACGCAACGAGCCATTATTCAGACCCGCAGGGACAGGTAGTTGTGCGCGGAAACATTGGTGCCCCGGGCGCCGGGACAGGGAAGCAGGGAAGTGATTCGGCTGAAAAAGGGATGTCTGGCGCTGTGGGGGGAGGGCAGGGCAGGATGCTTGACTACGGACGCGGGGGTCCGGCAGAACGGAGCTTTGCCTTCATCAGAGAAAACATAATGAGGAATATTACGTACCCGGAGCGCGCCAGGAGGATGGGCTGGGAAGGGAAGGTGCTCCTGTCGTTCGTGGTCCTTGAAAACGGTACGGTGGAAGGGCTGAAGATCGTCAACAGCTCCGGTTTCAGGGCCCTCGATGAGAGCGCAAAAGAAGCGGTCTTGAGGACCAGATTTTTACAGAGGATACCATACAAGATGGTTGTGCTCCTGCCTGTTGAGTACAGGCTGGAATGAATTAAGATGGCTCGTAGCTGATAGCTCATGGCTCATAGCAAAAACGGTTCAACGTTTTATATTGAATGTTATAACGCAATAGATCAAATAGACTAAATAGACCAGATAGACCATATTTGCTGCTGATAGCTGATCGCTAATAGCTGTAAGAAGGATTGATGATGAAGACAATTGAAGAGAATGATTATATCAGGATCATCTACAAGGATAAGAGCTATTTCAAGAAGATTATAACAGGGCAGGCATTCCACGGAAAAGGCGGGATCCTCGATTATGCCTCGCTGACAGGAAAGAGGTACGGCGCAAAATACGGCCAGTACGAGGTATACGAGCCGACGATAGAGGACATCATCATGTACGGCCTGAGGCGCGAAACGCAGATCGTCTTCCCGAAGGACAGCGCCTTCATATGCCTCAAGCTGGGTCTCAGGAACGGATCGAGGATCGTTGAGATCGGCACGGGGAGCGGCGCCATGACCTATCTTTTCTCAGAGTTGGTGGGTCCTGATGGGGCGGTAGTCTCTTTTGAGCAGGAAGAGAGGCATTATAAGAATGCGAAGAAGAATATCGGACATTTTGCTGAATGGAACAATGCGGAGCTGCGCAATGAAAACGTCGAAGGGTATGCCTGTGAATTGCCTTTCGATGCGGCGTTCATCGACGTGAGGGAACCCTGGCTATGCCTCGGGGCGGCGAGAGGGCTTATGAAGGACAGCGCTCCCATAGGCATGATCGTGCCGACGGCAAATCAGATATCGGACCTCCTGCGGGGGCTGGAGACGGGGTTCGGCATGGTCGAGGTCATCGAGATACTCCTCAGAAAATACAAGACCGTGGCGGAAAGGGTGCGCCCGACGGACCGTATGGTCGCCCACACCGGATATCTTGTCTTTGCGAGGAAGCTGGATCAGGCAGCGGAGCAGGGTTAGCTGCTCGTATCAACGTCAAGGCTATACATATCTTCGCGCCTGATAAGAACGATATCGCCCATAGAGAGTTCGCCCAAACGGTCCAGGTCATCCCGGCCGTCCAGGATGCGCACGATTTCTCCCTGGGCCTTGGTAGAGGTGAGGATATCAGTAAGCAGAACAGCTATCTCTACTCCTCCGATAGTTCCTATCGCTTCCTGACCTGCCCTTAATGGTTCTGTAAGCGATGGGTTTTTGTCCTGGCCTTCGGGGTTTGTCAGAATAACCGGCGCGCCTTCCTGCTTGTCCCACTTGGGTTGCTTCACGGTCCCCATATCTTTCTCTCCGTTTACAGTATGACGAATTTTTTGATGTAGTCGACGATCTCCTTCGGGTCATCCATGACCTTGAAGATGTCCATATCTTCTTCGCTGATCTTCTGCTGACCAAGAAGGTTTGTTTTCATCCATTCCAGGAGGCCGCCCCAGTATGATGAATCAACGAGGATGATGGGGAAGGGTTTCATCTTTTTTGTCTGGACAAGCGTGACGGCCTCAAAGAATTCATCGAGGGTGCCGATCCCCCCCGGCATGACAACATAGGCCATGCCGTATTTAAGGAACATGACCTTTCTGATGAAAAAGTACCTGAAGCTGAGCCGCACGTTCGAGTAAGGGTTTGGCTTCTGTTCATAGGGCAGTTCAATATTGATCCCCACAGATTTTGTGCCCCCGTCCTTGGCGCCCTTGTTGGCGGCCTCCATGACGCCCGGACCTCCTCCGGTAATGATGTTGAAGCCGTTCACGGCAAGCAGCTTGGTGAGGTTGTACGCCTTTTCATAAAGGGGGTCGCCTTTTTTGCATCGGGCGCTTCCGAATATGGTAACGGCAGGGTGAACTTCGGTAAGGTTTTCAAAGCCTTCAACGAACTCGGCCATAATGTGGAAGAGCCTCCACGATTCCTTCAGGGTCATGTCATCTAATACGTATTGTTTGCTCATCGATTCCCCTTTTTACCTTGAGATTTTAGGTATTCACATATATTATTTACATGGATAGGAGATGTCAAACTAAAACTCATGGGTGAGATGTTTATCGGAACGAGCGGTTTTTCGTTTGATGACTGGGTGGGCGAGGTATATCCGCCGGGGATCAGGAAACAGGAGATGCTCCGCTATTATGAGACGTCCCTTGGGTTCAAGGCGCTTGAGGTAAACTACACCTATTACGCCATGCCGTCAGCCAGGACCATGGAATCTTTTTCAAAGAGGACGTCGAAGGAATTTTCTTTTGTCGTGAAGGCGTACAAGGGCTTGACGCATGAGAAGGGCAGGGACTTCAGGGCGCAGTGCAGACTTTTTCAACAGGGAGTGGCGCCTCTGGACGGTAATCTGAAGGCGATACTTTTCCAGTTCCCCTATTCGTTTGTTCCCAGCGATGAGAATATAAACTACCTGAGGGAGCTGAGAGAGGAATTTTCCGAATACGAATCCGTTGTTGAATTCAGGAACGTTCAATGGTCCGGCGCACAGCACCTCGACATGCTGAGAAGCCTGTCGCTTGGATACTGCATCGTCGATGAACCGAAACTGAAAGGGCTCCTGCCTTTCACGCCGGCATTGACTTCATCAACAGGATATTTTCGCTTCCACGGCAGAAACAGGGCATGGTTCAGGGAGCCGGTGGATGTCCGTTACGACTACCTCTATACTGAAAAGGAGATCGGGCAATTTGTTTCTCCTATACAGCATATTTCGCAGCAGGCAAAGACGACCTTCGTCTTCTTTAACAATTGCCACGCAGGCAAGGCAGTGAAGAACGCCATGATGCTGATAGAGATGCTGAAAGAACAGTGAAAAGTGAAAGGTGAAAGGTGAAGAAGGATCTCGTAAGGCGTGAGGCGTCAGGCGTAAGGCGAGTAATAAGCGGAACGCTCGGACTCAAGGTTGTCACGCTTCGCTTCATGCCCTTTGCACTACGTTTTAATCCACTCACGACTTACGCCTTACGACTGACGGATTTATCCCCTTACGACTTACGCCTGACGACTTACGGGTGTTTCGCTATGAGCTATGAGCCAGGAGCTATGAGCCATTATGTGGTGAAGATATGAGGATCGGCATCGATATAGGCGGGACAAAGATACTGGCGGGGTTTATCGACGACAGCGGGTTAGTGATAAGCAAAAGGAAGGTTCCTGTTGGCCGGAATAAGCGGTACGAAAATGTCAAGGCTGTCATCATCGACCTCCTGAACGATATGCTGCGCGAGAAAGGTCTTCACAGAAGGTCAATAAGCAAGATAGGGATAGCCTGCGCCGGCCAGATTGAAAAAGACACACAAAAGATACTTTTCTCGCCAAACCTGAGATGGAAGGACGCCCCCTTGAAAAAGGATATGGAAAAATATTTCAGGGTCAGCGTATTCGTTGAGAACGATGTGAACGCAGCAACATATGGAGAATGGCGTTTTGGTTTAAACAGCAAACCGAAGGATATGATCGGGATATACCCTGGAACCGGAATCGGGGGAGGCATCATAACGAACGGCACGCTCTGCCGCGGCTTTACAAATGTCGGCGGTGAGGTCGGGCATATAATCCTTAATCCTCATGGCTACCGGTGCAATTGCGGTAACTACGGCTGTTTTGAGGCCTATTGCGGAGGCTCTTATATCGTTGAAAGGGTGAGGCGAGTTATGCGGGAGGGCTACAGGGGGAAGATCTGGGAAATCTCCGGGGGCGATCTGAAGGGCCTCCATGCGGGGCATATCGAAGAGGCCAGCATTATGGGAGACGATTTGTGTGGCAGAATATGGGGCGAGGTTATAGAATATATGGGGGCAGGCATGGCAAGCCTTGTAAACCTTTTGAACCCCGAGATTATCGTGCTGGGGGGCGGCGTGGTGTACGGCACGAAATATCTCGTTGATGAAGCAAAAAGGGCCATGGAGAAGAGGGCCATGAAGGCCTCGCTGAAAGGGCTCAGCGTGGAAAAAGGGAAGCTCGGCGACGAGGCGGCGGTCATCGGCGCAGCGTTCATAGAGTAATATCGGGAGGTGACGCATGGCAGAGGCAAAAGAGGCAGGATACCGTGTCAAAGGAACGATAAAATCAGTGAAAGGTACCTGTAACGCCGGACATAAAGCGGGCGACGTGATAGACCTGAGCGGGCGCAACACCGGAGGCATGTGTGGTTATTTGTATCATAGCGTTTTTCCCTATTTGATTATGCTTCAGTTCGGCGGCGCCTTTCCCGTTGAGTGGGGCAACCCTGATGTAGTTGAGATAGATTGCATGGACAAGGCGAACTGCGTTACGATCGAACTGAGACGCATAACTGAGGCGAAATAAGAAGGGGGCAGTTGATGAATCCAGCCATATTCCGGGAATATGATATTCGCGGAAAAGTCGAAAAGGACCTCACTGACGATGTGGTCACTGATATAGCTAAGGGTTTCGCGACGCTCATGGGCGAGGAGGGGAAACGAAAGGTTTCAGTATGCAGGGACTGCCGGTTGAGCTCAGAGCATTACAGGGACCTCATTGTGCAGGGGATGATCGAGGGGGGCCTTGATGTGACCGATCTCGGCGTGCTCCCGACGGGCCTGTTTTATTATTCGCTCTTTAACCTCGACGTCGAAGGCGGCATAATGATCACAGGCAGCCACAACCCGGCAGACCAGAACGGTTTCAAAGTAGCAGTCGGCAAGGCGACCCTCTACGGGCAGCAGATCCAGTACGTGCGGAAGATCATTGAAGAGAAGAGGTTTGTAAAGGGGAATGGGTCGTACAGGGAGTATACAAACCTCGTGGAGGATTACTATAATTTCCTGAGGTCCAATATCAGGCTCACAAAGAGGTTCAAGGTGGTTGTTGACGCCGGCAACGGGACCGGCGGCGTTATAGCGGTTCCCATAATGCAGGAGATGGGTCAGGATGTCATACCGCTCTTTTGCGACATGGACGGTCATTTCCCCAATCATTTCCCGGACCCCACCGTTGAGAAAAACATAGAGGCACTAAGAAAGACGGTGCTGGAAAACAAGGCTGACATAGGAATAGGCTACGATGGCGATGCGGACAGGATCGGTGTAATAGACAACGAAGGAACTATCATCTGGGGCGACTACCTCATGATCATCTTCGCAAGGGATGTCCTGAAGAAACATAAAGGGGCCGCTTTTGTCTCGGAGGTGAAGTGTTCGAAGAACCTTTACGAGGAAGTGGAGAAACGCGGCGGCGTTCCCATCATGTGGAAGGCGGGCCATTCGCTTATCAAGCAGAAGATGAAGGAAACGGGGGCGCTCCTTGGCGGCGAGATGAGCGGCCACGTCTTCTTTGCCGACAAATTTTTCGGTTATGATGACGCCGTCTATGCATCGCTCAGGCTTCTTGAGATCATGTGCGGGGACGGAAGGCCTGTGTCGGAATTTTTGAAGGATATCCCGAAGATGTATTCAACGCCGGAGATAAGGATGGATTGTCCGGACGCGGTGAAATTCGATGTTGTGAAAAGGCTGACAGAATATTACAAGGAGCGCTACCAGGTTATTGACATAGACGGGGTAAGGGTGGTCATGAACGACGGGTGGGGGCTTGTGAGGCCGTCAAACACGGGACCTATACTTGTGCTGCGCTTTGAGGCGGAAAGCCCCGGGGCCATGAAGCGGATCCAGGACATGGTCATGAAAGACCTGGATAAGATGATGAAGGAACATTCGTGAGAGAAAGGCAGCTTATGGCTCATAGCCCATAGCTCATAGGAAGATTCGTTCAACGTTCGACGTTCAATGTTCAATGTTAAAAAAAGGACAGAATGAGATCGCCGCGTTGCTTCCGCTCCTTGCGGGACGGCAACATTATTCCCTCTCCCCTCGCAGAGGGTCATTACAACATTATTCCCTCTCCCCTCGCGGGAGAGGGTCAGGGAGAGGGGGAACGATGCATCCGGGATACGCTATTTTCTGCGTAAATGCGAATGTTCAAAATTCAAAACGTGTTGAAGGGTTTTTGTTTTGAACATTTGATATTTGAATTTTGATATTGTTTAGGATTTGGTGCTTAGATATTAGAATTTGTCATGAGCTATGAGCCGAATGATGAAGGAAAGAGAATGTTGAAGATACCGCAGACAATAATCAGGCCGGCACGGTACACGGGGATCGAGCCGGGCAGGGTCATGAAGGACATCAATGGAGTTGATGTCCGCTTTGCCCTTTGCTACCCCGATGTCTACGATATCGGGATGTCATATTATGGCCATTTCCTGCTCTATGAGCTGGCAAACAACGTCCGGGGCGTGTGGTGCGAAAGGTGTTTTGCGCCATGGAGCGATATGGACAGGTACATTAGGGAAAACAGGTTGTATCTCTGTACCCTGGAATCGAGGACGCCTCTTTGCAAGATGGACCTTGTTGGTTTTTCGCTGACCTATGAACTGAACGTGACGAACGTTCTTAACATGCTGGAGCTTGGCGGCATAACGATCAGGTCGGATGAAAGGACGGAGCAGGAACCTGTCGTTATCGGCGGCGGGCCTTTGATGCTGAACCCGAAACCTTATGAGAGGTTTTTCGATATCATCGTTGTGGGGGAGGCAGACGAAGTCCTGCCGGACATTCTTGATGTGACAAGATCTTTAAAAGGTATGAAGAGGGTACGGCTGATTGAAGAGTTATCAAAACTTGAGGGCGTTTATTCGCCGTTATTTCCGAAGGAAAGGATAAAGCGCCTCTATGTGAAAGACCTTGATAGTGCTTATCACCCCGTAAGCCCCCCAATCCCCGTTGTCGGAAGTGTCCATAACAGGCTCAATGTAGAGATATCGAGAGGCTGCGGAAACGGCTGCAGGTTCTGTCTTGCGGGATTCGGGTACAGGCCTTACAGGGAGAGGTCTGTTGAAAATGTGTGCAGAATAATCGACGAGGGAATAGGCAGGACGGGATACGAAGAGCTATCGCTTCTTTCGCTGAGCTCGGGGGACTACGGTGGGTTATTTGATGTCCTTGAGCATGTAAAAGACAGGCACAGGGGAATATCGATCTCGTTGCCGTCTTTAAAGATCGGCAGCATAGGCGAACAGGAGATCGGCGTGATAGGCAGCGTGGCGCGGACGGGGTTTACCTTTGCCCTTGAGGCAGCCACCGCGGAACTTCGCTGCAGGCTGAACAAAAATATTGACATAGAAATGCTCCTCAGTCAGCTGCCCCTTCTCAAAAGATATGGCTGGAAGAGGATAAAGCTCTATATCATGCTCGGTTTTCCTTGGGAGAAAGAGGATGATTTTTCCGTAGTGAAGGAGATTCTCTTTCCTTTTAAAAAAGAGGGGATAGAAGTAAACCTTGCCGTTTCGCCTTTTGTCCCGAAGCCGCATACCCCTTTCCAGTGGCTGCCCATGGACGACGAGCATGTCTTGTACGAGAAGATGAAACTCCTCAAGGGGCTGCTCAAGGGGAAAGGCGTGAGGATAAAGTACAGGGATATTAAGCTCAGCATCACTGAAGGGGTATTATCGAGGGGGGACGAGAAGCTCTCCGGGCTTTTCGAGTATCTCTTTCGGGAAGGGGTTAAGCTCGAAGCATGGCGTGAATTCTTTCATTTTGACATCTATGAGAGATGGTTCGGAGAGAACGGGCTGCAGATGACAGACTATACCGGCGGGAGGAAGCAGGGCGAGCCGTTGCCGTGGGATCTCATTGACTCAGGCATACACAATGCATTTCTCAGGGATGAATACAGGAAGGCATTTGAAAATGAGAGAAGCGTCGATTGTTACAGCGGCTGCGCAGGGTGCGGGATAGGATGCGCGACAGACAAATTGCAGCAGAGAGCTGAGAGCGAAGAGCTGAGAGCGAACAACGAAGCCACGCTCCGAACGCCGCAGTATGAATTCCGAACGCCGAACGCCGAACGCCGAACGACTCAGAAGTTCACCTTCCGTTATGGGAAGTATGGCGATTCCCGCTATATCGGTCACATTGACACGATGAACATCCTCTTGCGCGTCTTCAGGGCGTCAGGGATCATGATCAGGATGCACGGCAGATATCACCCACTCCCGAGGATCAGATTAACAGAAGCCCTGCCGGTCGGCATTGAAAGCACCTGTGAGTTTATTGAGATAGAAACGGAGAACGGCGCCCGGATCGATGAGACGGGTGCAAGAACAATGAACGGGTTGCTGCCGGAAGGAATGAAGATCTACGAGTGTGTTGAGGGAAGCCTGAAGGACCGGGTAGAAGATTTTTCTTACATTTTGGTTACAGAAGGGTATACTAACGTGGAAGCCTTAAAATGGAGGGAATTCGGGAAAAGGTCTTTTTTTATCTGGCAGGGCAAGGGCATCAAGCAACTATGGTCGCAGGGACAGTTTACGAGAATAGTAAAGATACCAACCGGGAGAGTGCATGGCATCTGAATTGATAATCAATGTGACGTTTAATGAGAAAAGGATCGTATTTCTGGAAAACGGCGTTCTTGTTGAGTTTTTTATTGAGAAGAAGAACGATAACAGCATGGTAGGGAGCATCTACAAGGGCAAAGTGGTGAGGATCGTACCCGGAATGGATGCGGCCTTTATTGATATCGGCCTTGAAAAATCTGCCTTTCTTTATGTCGGGGATATCATCCTGGACAGGCTGATGTACGAAGAGTACGAAGATTCCGGGTTGCCCGTGGAGCTGGGGGAGAGGATCGAAGGCGTTCTGGAGGATGGTCAGGAGCTGATCGTCCAGGTCTCAAGGGAAGCGATAGGCCAGAAAGGGACACGGGTCACGTCGAAGATAACGCTGCCCGGAAGGCTCCTGGTGCTGATGCCTGCAACCGACCATATCGGAGTATCGCGCCGGATCGAACAGGAAGACGAGCGGAAACGCCTTGCAGCGCTGTTGAAGGAGATATGTCCGAAGGGATATGGGCTGATCGCACGGACCGCTTCTGAGGGCAAGTCGAGCGATGAGATCGAAAGTGACCTGAATTTTTTGAGGAGGATATGGGAAAGCATCCAGGAAAAGGCAAAAGACGTCAGGGCGCCATCGATACTCCACCAGGACCTTGGCATTATCTTCAGGGTTATCAGGGACCTCCATTCACATAACCTGAAGAAGATTATCGTTGATGATCCTTTTGTATATAAAAATGTAGAAGTCTTTATTAAGGAATATCTCCCTGAAGAAAGGTGCGAGGTTGAATACTTCGAAGAAAAAGACCCCATATTTGAAGTGTTCGGCATCGAGATGGAGATCGCGAAGCTGCTGCAGAAAAAGATCTGGCTAAAATCGGGAGGCTATATTGTTCTTGATTATACCGAGGCGCTCACGGTTATCGATGTCAATACAGGGAGATACCTGGGCAAAAAAGATCTTGAAGATACCATACTCAGGACAAACCTCGAGGCAGTGAAAGAGATTGCCTACCAGATACGGCTGAGGAACATCGGCGGCATCATTATTGTTGATTTTATCGATATGGAGAGGAAGGAATCGCGGGAGACTGTCTTCCAGGCCCTTGTCGAAGTGTTGAAAAAGGACAGAATAAAGACTTTTGTTTATCCCATCAGCGAGATAGGCCTTGTGCAGATCACAAGAAAGAGAACGCGGCACAACATCACCAATCTCCTTACAGAGACATGCCCGAACTGCGACGGCTCAGGTTACATTAAGTCAAGGTATACCGTATGCTATGAGGTTTTGAGAGAGCTCAGAAGCTCATGCAAAAAGGGCGAAGGCAGAATATTTAATGTTTATGTCGCGCCGGAGGTGGCAAGCCTGCTTTATGAAGAAGAAAAAAGCTCGATCGAGTTCATCGAAAATACGCACAAAACAAAAATAAACCTTATTGCAAACCCTGACTTCAGTATCGATAAATTTCATGTGGAAGGGATATATTAGCCATTCGATATGGAACGAACAGTCCTGTCTCCCGCCAAGGTTAATCTTTACCTCAAAGTGCTTTCGAAGAGGCCCGACGGTTACCATAATATTGAAAGCGTTGTCGACCCCATATCTATTTATGACGTAATACATATAACAGAAACCAAAGACAGCGGAATAGTTATAAAGGACAATAAAGGCATCCTGCCTGAAGGCAGGGGCAATACAATCTTCAGGGCCGTTGAACTGTTGCGGGAGCGCTACCGGGTCAGAAAGGGGATAGGGGTCTTCGTTGAAAAGAACATACCCATCGGAAGCGGTCTCGGAGGGCCAAGCAGCAACGCCGCGACGACGCTCAGGGAACTTGCCCGGATATGGAACCTTGATGTCAAAGAAGATGAGCTCCTTGATCTCGGCAAGACAATAGGCGCCGACGTTCCCCTCTTTCTCTACGGCAGGCCCTGCGTGATGCGTGGAATAGGCGATATCATCTCTCCCGTCGAACTGCCCCGTATATGGTACCTCGTTGTCTATCCCGGCGTGGAAATACCGACGAAAGAGGTCTATGGTCGCCTAAAAATCGTGTTGACAAACACCGAAAATGATATTAAATTGTTGGGAAAATTCAAGACCTTATATGATATAGCGAATCTTTTAGAGAATGACCTGGAAAGAGTCGGAACCATAATGTGCCCACAAATTAAGATTATAAAAACAGTATTGCAGCAAGGTGGAGCAGTCGGTTCCTTAATGAGCGGAAGCGGTTCCTCTGTGTTTGGTGTTTTTAAAAGTGAAAAGGATGCAGAAAAGGCCTTAGCCCATGTGAAAGACATGGGAGAAGTTTTTTTAGCGCATAGTTTATAGGAGGGATGGGTATATGGAAATTACTGACGTCAAAATATTCCCGGTAAACGAAAAACGTGTAAAAGCCTATGCATCTATCGTTTTCGATGATTGCTTTATCGTTAGGGACCTGAAGGTTATCCATGGCGACAGTAAGCTTTTTGTGGCTATGCCGAGCAAGAAGATGAAAGACGGCTCATACAGGGATACCGTACACCCTCTGAACAATACCACCAGGCAGAAAATAGAATCGAGTGTGCTTGAAGCGTACGAAAAAGAAATAAGCAAGCAGCCATCTCAATAAATATTATATTGGGGTGTCGTCAAGCGGTAANNATCCTCCCGCCCCAGAATTTTTTAAGGAGGACTTTGTTGGACAGGTTAAGAATATTTACGGGAAACGCGAACCCCGAACTTGCGCAGAAGATATGCAAATTTCTCGGAGTGAGACTGGGCAAGGCGGGGGTCAGCCATTTTAGCGACGGCGAGATTCAGGTGGAGATCGATGAAAGCGTGA
>DIWM01000048.1:20087-68912 GCA_002428485.1 Deltaproteobacteria bacterium UBA6106 | reverse complement strand
CGGTTGTTATCCCTTATTACGGCTATGCTCGACAGGACAGAAAGGTTTTTCCAAGGACATCAATATCGGCAAGGCTCGTGGCAAACCTGATCACAGTGGCAGGGGCATCAAGGATACTGGCTATGGACCTTCACGCAGGGCAGATCCAGGGCTTCTTCGATATACCGGTAGACCACCTTTATGCGCTGCCGGTACAGTTTGCCTACCTCAAAAAGATCAAGGGCGAGATCGTTGTCGTATCGCCTGATGCCGGGGGCGTTGAAAGGGCGAGAGAGCTCGGCAAGCGGCTGAACGCCTCTATTGCGATCATAGACAAACGGAGGGAAAAGGCGAACGTCGCCAAGGTCATGCATGTCATAGGAGATGTAAAAAACAAGGTAGCGATCCTCCTTGACGATATGATCGATACGGGAGGTACGATCGTAAAGGCTGCCGATGCGATCATGAACAGCGGCGCCAAAGAAGTCTATGCCTGCTGTTCGCACCCGGTGCTTTCGGGGAACGCCGTGGAGAAGATCGATGGCTCTCCTCTCAAAGAGATGGTGGCAACGAATACGATACCGCTTTCAGAGAGCGCCAGAAGGTCAAAGAAGATAAAAATACTCGATGTTTCACCGATCCTTGGTGAGGCGATCAAGAGGATTCATGATTATGAATCGGTGAGTTCGTTATTCATATAGGCATATACAGGTACGCGAGGAGGTTTACAATGGAAAAGATATTAATAAAAGCAGATATCAGGGCAGAGAAAGGGAAAAGCATAGCGAGACGGCTGAGAAAGGAAGGCAAAATACCGGCAGTGTTATATGGCAGAGAGGTAGATCCGATCTCCATAGCTGTTTCTTCGAGAGATTGGGAAAAGCTGGGCAAACAATTAAAGAGAAACGTGATCCTCGATATGGAAGTGCAAGGCCTTAAGAAAAAGGCTGAAAACAGGCCGGTCATGATAAAGCATATTCAAAAGAGCGTTCTCAGGAACGAGATCCTTCACATAGATTTCCTGCAGGTATCGATGGAGAGGACCGTAGAGGTTGAAATACCAATCCACCTTGTCGGGCGTTCAAAAGGCGAAGCAAACGACGGCATCGTTGATCAGCACCTGAGGTCGATCAAAGTGGAATGTCTTCCTACACAGATACCAGAGAAGATAGAGATAGACATAACGGACCTTGACATCGGCGATTCCTACCACGTAAATCAGATATCCATTCCCGGTGTTAAATTGCTTGAGCACACAAATGTTGCCGTGATCACGATCATACCGCCGACAGTGGAAGAAAAGCCCGTGGTAGCAGAAGAGGTGCCTGTCGCAGAACCTGAGAAGAAAGAGAAAGAAAAAGAAAAGGAAGAATAGAGGTATTATTGTTCCTTCTGTGCGGACTTGGCAACAACGGCTCTGAGTATGCAGGTACGAGGCATAATGCCGGTTACCTGGTTATAGATCGCTTCTCCAGGGCGTTGAACATCCCCTTCAGCAAAAAATTATCCGGTTGCAGGATCGGCTATTCCGAAAGCCTGATCATTGCGAAACCTGTTGCCTACATGAACCTTTCAGGCGGGCCGGTTTTTTCCCTTATGAAGAAGATGGACATAGCCGTGGAGGATTTTCTGCTGATCCACGATGACCTTGACATGGAACTGGGCAGGATAAGGATAAGGCTGGGCGGAAGCGATGGCGGGCATAAAGGGGTAAGGTCGGTAATAGAAACCCTTGGTTCTTCGCAATTTTATCGGTTGAAGCTGGGCATCGGCAGAGACCCCGGAATCGAGCCTGAAGAGTACGTGCTGTCCCGTTTTGGAGACCATGAGATGAAGATAATGAACGAAACGATAGAGACCGCCGTAGAAGCGGCAAGAATATTCATCTTTGACAGCAAGTCAAAAGCGATGAGCATGTATAATAGAAGATAGTGAAAAGTGAAAGGTAAAAGGTAAAAGGTGAAAAAGGATCTCGTCAGTCGTAAGGCGTCAGGCGTGAGGCGAGAAAATACTTGAGGCGTGGATCGTAGGTCGTAAACTGTACAGGTTTCATTCCGTCCCTCTTCCTTTTTGTTTTTCCCCTTACGATTTACGCCTCACGCCTGACGGATTTGCTACAAGCTGATAGCTATGAGCTGCTACGGAGTTGAATAGTGAGTTTTTCCTGTGGAATGATCGGATTGCCGAATTCCGGCAAATCGACGATATTTAATGCCCTGACCGCATTATCAGTTCCCTGCCACCCATATCCATTTTGTACGATCGAGCCCAATGTCGGAGTGATCCCGGTGCCGGATGAACGGCTGACAGGGTTGGCACAGGCGTTAAAGCCTGAGAAGGTAACGCCGACGACAATAGAGTTTGTCGATATCGCAGGCCTTATAAAAGATGCCCATAAAGGCGAGGGGCTTGGCAACAAATTCCTTGCCCATATCAGGAACGTTGACGCAATAGCCCACGTGGTCAGATGTTTCGGGACAGAAAATGTTCCTCATGTATACAGCGATATAGACCCGAAAAGGGACGTGGAGATCGTTGAAACCGAGATCCTTATCTCGGACCTTGAGATCGTCGAAGAAAGGTTGAGGAAGATTGAAAGGCTCGCAAAGGTTTCAAAAGAAAAAGGCGAAGCAGAACACGACCTGCTCCTTAAGATAAGGGGCACCCTTGAGAGGGGCGCCTTTGTCGATATGGAGCAATACGACGAAAATGAAAGACCGTTGATCCGGTCATTCAATCTTATCGCGACAAAGCCCGTTTTCTACATAGCAAATGTTGATGAAGAGACCTGGAATAACCTGCCTCCCCCTTTAATAGAAGAGCTTGTGAAAAAAAACAGAAGAAGGGCCGTCTATATCTGCGGCAAGCTCGAGGAGGACCTTTCGGCGCTGCCTGACCAGGAGAAGGGGTCATATATGGAACTTTACAACATGGACAAGATGTCCATTGAGAAGGTTATCCGGGTCGGCTACGAAGTGTTGAACCTCATCACGTTTTATACCGTTGTCGGTAAAGAGATGAGGGCGTGGACAATCCCGGGAAACACCACATGTGTTAAGGCGGCCGGTAAGATCCACACAGACATGGAAAAGGGTTTTATAAAAGCTGACGTGATCAACGCCGACGATTTTATCCGGTGCGGATCTGAACATGCTGCGAAAGATAAAGGATTGTTGCGGCTTGAAGGCCGCGACTATATCGTGAAAGACGGGGATATACTCCACATCCGCTTCAGCTAACAGATTCTCCGAAGCCCTCCTTCAGGGCAACATTATTCCCCCTCCCCTCGCAGAGGGGGTATCCGCCCTAAACTGTAAAGGATGTCTTAGTTGCACACCCTGAAGCGTTCCATCTTGCTATCCCTCTCCCCTCGCGGGAGAGGGTCAGGGTGAGGGGGGTTGTTGGTCCATTCATTGGTATCGGTAAGCGTGAATAGTCCCGCAATGCAGTGATTGTCAAAAGTGTCATTCCATCGGTTAGCTGTCCGGTTTAAAAAACCCCTATGCCGACGCCGACGATATCGCTGGAGACGTATCCGGCCTCTGTGAGCGCCACGGATTCGGCCCGTACCTCGTATTCCACCTGTTCCGCTATCTTTCTTATCTGCTCGGCAACCTTTATGCCGGTTGCGAATGGATCTTTGGCATTACGTACTCGCTCCATTGCCAGCGCCGCGAAAGCCGCTAAGGAAGCGTCGAAGTTTTTGCTCTTGTTTTTTTTGGCAGGTACCTTTTTTGCATTCGGAGCAGTTTTTTGTTTTTTTACCGCCATGATGACCCCCTTTTTATTCTGTGGGCAGCTTACATTTCACTCTATATTTTTTATTATAGTGCGAATACGGGATTAGTCAAGCAGAAGTGAAAGAAAGCGTGAAATGTAAAAGGTGAAAGGTGAAAGGTGAAAACCTTGTCCCTCGTTACTCGTCACTGGTTTGAACCAGTATCGAGTGACGAGTAGCCAGCGACGAGCATCCAGTATCCAGCATCGCGTTTATATCTTCTGCCCCAGCTTAAGCGCATTCTTCTGTATCCCCAACCGCAGTTCTTTTTGAATAAATTCGCTCTTTGTTTCTGTGAAGGGATAGTAGACGAGAAGGGATTCGACGCACTCAACGTTGATATGGTTTAATTGGGGGAAAAAGATTTTTTTTCTGGCGGCCATACTGGCAATGGTTATCTTTACGCTTTCGATGGCCTCCCGTTTTGGCAGATTGACAGGACATATCCGCGTTCCCTGAAGATTATTATCTGTCATCTTGTTCGGCTGCAGCAATGTTATCTGCCTTGAAAGCATGAGAAATGTCGATGGCGGAACTTTAAAGGCCGGTGCCCAGAAATATAATACCGATTCCTCCCACCCATGCTGGATTGATTTTGGCAGATTGGCATATCGAACCAGGTCGGCATATGATCTAAGGTTGGTCCCCCGGACATCTACCTTCATTTTCCAGAACGGCAGGTACATGATGTCTGTGCTATCCTTTACCGCCCCCATAACTGCAAAATCTGCTGCTATGAAACCTTCCGCGCTTGCTTCCCAAAGTGAGCTGCAACGGGGACAAACCAGAATACAGCTGTCCCGTTCCGCGATCATATCCCAGCCGCAGTTCGGACAGATAGTGGGAAGAAACACTGTTCCGGAGTTTTTCCCGGCGCCCTGAAGGTCAAGGCTGCGATCGTAGGGATGCTTCGATGCAGGCTTGTTCAATATGGCATCATAGACCACAGCATCCCGGATGTATACAGGGGCATACAGAAGGCTTAGCGTTTCGGCGATGAAGGATTCATAGAAGAGCACATCCTCCTTAATTATCGTTTCGGTAATAGGGATATCGAATGACTCGAATACAGTGAGGTCTTTATGGACGGTTACCTGCTCGAAAGATATTTTTTGTTGGGTGATCACATACGATTCTTCGAATGATAGCTGCGGCTTCAGGAATATCCTCTTGTCCGAAGGCTGGACAAACCTTGGCTTCAGGGTTTGCGGCCGTAGACCCAGCGAAGCTTGTACAGATCGGCTGCCCACTGCGGGGACCGTTTTGTCGAGCAAACCATGTTCTACACGGTCTGTTATGCAGAGAAAATGCATTCCACGAAAACGCCAGTAAGGAACAAAAAAGACGTCCTCCTTTACGTTGTCTGCGGGAGGAAAATAATAATGAAAACAATCCCTGGCCTGGATAGAGAGCCTTGTGCGGCAGAAATTACACGATAAAAGCCTGTCCGTTTCCTCAAGGATAACAGGGGCGCCGCACTGCGGACATTCATGTTCGATCTTCATAGATAAATCTGGTCAGCTTTAACGTTGAACATAGAACCTTGAACGTTGAACAGTTTTTTATATCTTCTCCCCGCACAGGTTGCAATATATGGAGCCGGCAAGGTTTTCCGTACCGCAATGGGGGCATTTTGCGGGAAGCGGCTTTTCTGAAGCCTGGTGCCCGCAGGAAGGGCAGAACTTCGCATGGGGAGGAAGGTTCTTGCCGCATTTTCCGCACTGCTGATATACGAGCAGCTGGTGCCCGCAGGAAGGGCAGAACCTTGTATCTTCGTTGATCGGGTTTCCGCAGTCAGGACATTTCAATGAATCCTGGACCGCCAGGCCTGTTTTTTTGAGAGATTCTGCGAACATGGAGGGCATCATAAAGCCAAGGCCCATGCCGAGGCCGGCCCCGGCCCCGCCCTGATTTTGCGAAGCGCTTTCAATGGCCATGGCGGCCTTCATCCGCAGGAGCTTATTCAGATCATCAAAGATGCCCAGCCTGCTCTTATCGTCGATCGCCTTTTGCACCTCAAGAGGAGGAGTGATGGAATTGATGTAGAGATTGGAAAGCATAAGCCCGAAGCGGGAAAAATCTTCTTCAAGGACCTTTTTCAGCCCCTCTGAGATGGCATCATACTGGCCGGGAAGATCAAAGACAGTGTCGAGCTTCTCCCCGAGATAGTCGTTAAAGCGTGAGACGATGACGCTGCTGAGATATTCTTCTATATCAGAAACGGTATAGGTGTTTTTTGTTCCGACAATGGTATTTATAAAAAGGGTCGGCTGGATGACCTGTATGTTAAAGACGCCGAAGGCCCTCAGTCTGATGAGCCCGAGACGGGAGTCCTTGAACGCAACAGGGTCCCTTGTCCCCCATGCCAGGTTCGGGAAGACCTTCATGTTGGCGAAATATACTTCTGCCCTGAGGGGACTTGTAAAACCCCAGGGCAGGCTCAATATCTTTGTAATGACAGGGATATTGAGGGTTGTCAGGGTGTGCCTGCCTGCGCCGACGGCATCATAGGCTTTGCCCTGATAGAAAAATACCGCGGACTGGCTTTCCCGAACGATAAGCTGGGCGCCGTACTTGATATCGCCGGAGCCGTCTTCAGGGATCCTGTGGGCGATCTCCATCCCTGTATCGTCAAACCACTCGATGACCTCTAAAAAGATACTATTATTTTTTGGCATCTTAAACCCCCGTATAGTATACGAAACGATACTATTTCTATGATCTTAAAGTCAACACCATGTAGCGCCGTTTTGCGTTGATAAAAATTGTCATTTCCTGTAATGTAAAGCTAAAGGGAGGTTATTCCACCGAAATGGATCCGATGAAACACTCGATAAAGGACCTTGAAGCGATAATAGAAAATGCATATGACGGGCTTTATATCACTGACGGTGATGCCAACACGCTGATGATCAACAAGGCATATGAGCGGATAACGGGTATCAAACGGGAAGAGGTGCTCGGCAAGAATATGCGGGAGCTTGTTGCCTCAGGCGCCATAGATCGTTCAGTAAGCCTCGAAGTTATCGAAAAACGCTCACCCGTGACGATTATGCAGGAGTTAAGGGGTGGCAAGAAGGTATTGGTTACAGGAACCCCGGTTTTTGATATGGCAAAGATGGAAATTACCCTTGTTGTAACGAATGTGAGGGATATTACTGAACTTATTGAGCTGAAAGACAAGCTTCACGAGACAACGCTGGAGGCGAACCGTTATCTGGCGGAACTTGACAAGATAAAGACGCTGCAGAAGCAGCAGACGAAGTTTGCGACGAAAAGCAAAAAGATGATAGAGATCCTCGGAACGGCAATAAAGGCATCCCAGTTCGATTCGAATATACTGATAACCGGTGAATCAGGTGTCGGCAAAGGGCTTATGGCGAAATTGATACACGAGTCAAGCGGCAGGAAGGGCAACCCGTTCATCGTTATCAATTGTGCGGGGATACCGGAGGACCTTTTTGAAAGCGAGCTCTTCGGTTACGAGCCTGGCGCCTTTTCCGGCGCCAGCGTAAAAGGAAAAAAGGGCCTCCTTGAGGTCGCTGATAAAGGAACGGTCTTTCTCGACGAGATCGGCGATATGAGCCTGCGACTGCAGGCAAAGCTGCTCCGTGTTATCGAGGAAAAAGAGATGAACCGGCTGGGATCGACAAAGACGATAAAGCTCAACGTGAGGATCATAGCGGCTACGAATCAGGATATCGATGCCCTTATCGAAAGCAAAAAGTTCAGGCAGGACCTCTTTTTCCGCATCAATACAATTTCGATTGTTATACCACCGTTACGGGAGCGAACGGAGGATGTAATACCGCTGGTCCAGCATTTCACGCGGCGGATCAATGAGCGTTATGAGATGAAGAAAAATTTTAGCTCCGAGGCAGTCCAGCTTCTTATGTCTTATAATTTTCCCGGTAACGTAAGAGAGCTGTCGAACATTGTTGAGCAGGCGTTTCTCATAAGCAAGAGGGAAACGGTGGAAGCCGACGAACTGCCGATCCAGATACGAAACATCGTTGAGGCACACAGCTTGATGTTTGACAGCGGAAACAAGACATACAACGAGATCGTAGACCTTATGGAGTACAAGATCATCAAAAACGCCGTTGAAAAGTATGGCAGTACCCACAAGGCTGCAAAAAATTTAAAGATAAGCCAGAGTACCATCGTAAGAAAAATGAAGAGGTTGCACATCAAGGTCCGCAACAACGAGTGATTTCTTATTGCATCATAATGATGCAAATATGCATCAGATATCGGCCTGCTTGATATTTTTTTAATAGGTATCTTGGAGAAAAGAATGGATTTTTATATGTTTAATATTATTTATAAGCTATGGCATATAAATTGCTTTATGATAAACGTACATCAAAAATCATAAGAAGGAGGTTTATATGAAGCATAGACTTATTTCGTTATTGATCATCGCTGCCATCCTGATCCCCTTTACTATTGTACAGGCTGCTGAAACGATCAAGATCGGCGCACTCTACACCATGACCGGCCGCGGAGGCCAGTATGGCAAGGACTCAGAAGTTGCCATCAAGATCGCCCTTGACGAGGTTAACGCCAAAGGATTACCGGGCGGGGCCAAGCTGGATGTAATTATCACTGACGACAAGAACCCCCAGTATGCGGTCAGCGTGGCGAAACGGTATATCACCGATGAAAAGTGCAAATTCCTTTTCGGTATCATCTCGACAGCGATCGGCCTTGCCGTTACAGAAGTGAGCAAAGAGCATAAGGTTATCTTTGTAGGTACTGACCACGCCGGAACAGACCTTACTGCAAACAAATTCCAGAAATACTATTTCAGAAGCAGCAACAACACATTCCAGTCCATGATGGCAGGGGCATACTACCTGAAAGACGAGGTGAAGAACTGGAAGAAGATCGCCTATATCGGCCCTGACTATGCATACGGGAGAGACCAGTGGATGGAGCTGAAATGGGGCCTCGACAAGCTGGGCGTGAAATATCAGGTCGTCGGCGAATACTGGCCAAAGCTTTATGAGCCTGATTATACATCCTATATCACGGCTATCATAAAGGCTGCCCCGGATATACTTGTGAACGGCATGTGGGGCGGAGACACCGTTGCATTTATCAAACAGGCAAAACCTTACGGTCTTTTCAGCAAGATGAAATATTTTCACGTCGATGCAGGTGGAAACTATGAAGCGCTTGCAGGACTTGGCGCCGATATGCCCGCAGGGATCATCATGTCCGCGCGGCATCACAACAATTGGCCTGAAACACCGGCAAACAAGACCTATGTGGAAAAATTCTATAAGGCCGCCGGAAGGTATCCGTCATATGCAGCGGAAGGCGCCTATGTGGGTGTCCACATGGTCGCCGAGGCGATAAGAAAGGTCGGCAACGCAAATGATACGGAAGCACTTGTCAAGGCCATGGAAGGCATGAAGATCCCTTGCCCCGAAGATCCACAGGGATTTACCTCCTATATCGACCCGAAGACGCACCAGATCGTTCAGATCCAGGCCATCGGTACAACGGTAAAGAACGACAAGTTCCCGCCGGCAAAATACATGCTCGGCAATTTCAAGGTATATCCGGCAGACAAGCTGTGGCCGAGCTTTGAATATATTGACTATATGACAAAGGTAAAAGGTAAATAAACTTAGTAAAGGGAGCAGGGCTTAGGTATGGATATCAATACTTTCATCGCGCAGTTTTTAAGCGGGCTTTCCACTGCCATGTTGCTCTTCCTCATCTCCAGCGGCCTTACCCTGATCTTCGGGGTAGTGAACGTCCTGAACTTCGCCCACGGTTCATTCTATCTCCTTGGCACCTATTTCGCCTATCAGCTCATGCAGTTGTTCGATAACTTCTGGGTAGGTCTGCTCGTTGGAGCTGTCGGCGCGGGGATAGTGGGGATGGTGATCGAATTTCTTTTCCTCAGGCGCATCTACGGCCGGGCGCAGGAAGGGGCTTTCCAGTTGCTTATGACCTTCGCGTTCATCCTTATCCTCGACGACGTGGTAAAATTTATCTGGGGTACTGAATACAAGACCATACCTAAGCCTGCTTCCCTTGCAGGTTCTCTGAACATAGGAACAGTAACGGTTCCGGTTTATAACATCTTCATCATTATTGTAGGCCTGCTTGTTGTCCTCTTCGCGTGGTATGTTCTTACAAAGACCGACACGGGCAAGATGGTCAGGGCATCATCCCTTGACAGGATCATGCTTGGCCTTCTGGGGACAAACGTCCCCATGATCATGACGGTTGTATTCGGCGTTGCCACGGCAATGGGCGGCCTTGCCGGCGTGCTGGCGGCGCCGCTGAGAACCGTTACTCCCGGCGCGGGCGTCGAATTCATTATCGACTCGATGATCGTGGTGGTGATCGGGGGGTTCGGTAATTTCTGGGGCGCTCTTCTTGGCGCGCTCATCATAGGAGAGGTCCTGGCTTTCGGGATCCTGTGGATGCCGGAACTGGCAACGGTTCTGACCTTTGTCGTTATGATCATCGTCTTGATCGTAAAACCTGAAGGGCTTCTTGCGAAGAAAGCGGTAGGGAGGAAATAGCGCCTTGAAAAAGATAAAAGATTATCTGCCGTGGATCGTTTATTTTGTGTTCTTTCTCGGGATACTTGTTGTCAATCCCGGCACCCACTACATCCACCTTGTCGCAAGGATCATTATCTTCAGCCTTTATGCCGTTGCATTTAATCTTTTGTATGGCACAACAGGCCTCGTATCCTTCGGGCATGCGCTCTTTTATGGGATCGGAGCATATATTACCGGCATGCTTGTTAAAGCAACGAGCCCGGAATTGTTTCTCCTTTATATCGTTCTGGGTGCAGTGGGATCGGCATTCGTCTCTTTTTTCATCGGACTTTTAACGCTGAGATTAACAGGCATATATTTTACCATGCTGACGCTGGCCTTTGCTCAACTGGTGTGGGGCCTGACCTTCAAGCTCTATCACTTCACGGGTGGAGATGACGGCATCCAGGCAATAGCAAAGCCTGAGATCCTCGCCGGAGGCGTAACGAAATACTATCTCTTCAGCTTCATAGTGGTAACTATCTGTATATATATCCTGTGGAGGATCAGGAGATCCCCCTTCGGCACTGTCCTCAACAGCATCAGGCAGAATCCGCAGAGGGTCACATTCCTTGGATTGAACGTATACAAGAACCAATTGAAGGCGTTTGTCATATCGGCCTTCTTCGCAGGCATAGCCGGCGGGCTCTATGCCGGCCTTGACGGGAGCATCCATCCTGATATGCTGCACTGGCCGACATCAGGAAATGCGATACTCATGGCGACCATAGGCGGCATGGGCACATTTTTTGGCCCCGTTGTAGGCGCAGGGATACTCACGGGATTGGAAGAGGTAGTAGGGAAATACACGGAGTACTGGTCATTCTATATCGGTGTTGTAGTGCTTATCGTTGTCCTTTTGTTCCCGAATGGCGTTTTGGGGATAAGAAAGTTCAGCAGCAGCAAAAACAATGAGGAAAAGGAGACAGAGGTTGTCTGCAATTCTGGAAATTAAAAACCTTGACAAGCATTTTGGCGGCATTCATGTGACCAACCATGTGAATATCGGCTTCAGGAAGGGTGAGATGTCAGCGATCATCGGGCCTAACGGGGCTGGAAAGACGACCTTTTTTAACCTGATAACAGGTTTCATTCCTTCTGACGACGGTACCGTGACATATGAAGGTCAGGACATAACGAAGGCAAGACCTGAGAATATCGTTAAACTCGGGATGGTGCGGGCATTCCAGGTGGCGAGCGTCTTCCTGGAAGAGTCTGTTTTTGATAACATATACCTGGCATCGCTTGCACATTTCCAGAAAAATGGGAAGATCTTTATTAATAAAATGGTCTTTAAAGATGCCCGCGAACATACAGAATTCATCCTTAATAAAATAGGGCTTTATAATTGTAAGGATCTGAAGGCCTCGGAATTATCCCACGGCGACATGAAGGTTCTCGATATAGCGATAGCCCTGACATTGCAGCCCAGGATACTGCTCCTTGATGAGCCGACTGCCGGGATGGCCCCTGATGAAAGGATAAAGATGATGGGCCTCCTGAAAGAACTTCACGAGTTTTTCCAGTTGACGACGATCTTTATTGAACACGATATGGATATGGTCTTTGGCATTGCGGAGATCATCAGGGTCCTTGTGCAGGGCCAGCTTATTGCCGAAGGCCCGCCGGATTACATACGCAATCATGAGACGGTAATTGAAGCCTATCTTGGAAAAGAGGTGCTGTGAAATGGCCGATATCCTTGTTGTAGAATCAATAAACTCCTATTACGGCAAAAGCCATATATTGTTCGACGTCAGTTTTGCGGTACGTGAAGGTGAGACGCTCTGCCTCATGGGGCGGAATGGCGCCGGCAAGAGCACAACCTTCAAAACCCTCGTTATGGACGTTGTGCCGAAAAGAGGGAAGGTTTATTTCAAGGGACAAGATATTACCGGGATGAAGCCGTATAAGACCGCGCGCCTTGGCCTCGGTCTTGTACCAGAGGACCGTAAGATATTCGGGCCTCTCACAGTGAAAGAGAATCTGACCCTTGGCACGACAATGGGCAAGGGAAGAAAAGGAATATGGAACCTTGATCTTGTCTATGATTTTTTCCCTGTATTGAAGGATTTTCAATCGCGGCCGGGCGGAACCTTATCGGGCGGCGAGCAGCAGATGCTTACCATAGCGAGAACCCTCATGGGAAATCCCCTGGTGCTTCTCCTTGATGAGCCTACCGAGGGTTTAAGCCCCGTTATGGTCAAGACACTGAAAGACCTTGTCCTCAAACTGAAGGAGGTAGGGACGACAATCCTCCTGTCAGAGCAGAATATCAAGTTCGCCATGGCTGTTTCAGACCGCGTTGCCATCATCGATAAGGGGCATATCAGGTATGAATCCGATATCGAGACCTTTAAAGGGGATGACGCGATCAAGAAACAGTATCTTGCAGTGTAAATAAACACATCGTATATCGCAACATAAAAGGGACAAATGCCCTCTTTAAAGCTCGTGCTGATGCAAAGTTGCATCGACGCAATCCATCTTTGCATAGCATGGTGTGCGGAATGCCGTACAGGACAGAAATTGTCACGAAAGAAAGAAGATCATTCTGCTGCCGGTTATTACAAATATCCAGTCAATTCATCGTGTTATAAATTTTATATTTTTTTCGCCTCACGCCTGACGCCTCACGCCTGACGGTCTTCATAGTGGCACATAAATTGCTTTACCTACTATAAGAAAACCATGAAAGGAGGAAATTATGGCACTTATGAAATCTTCTGAAGAATACATCGAAAGTTTGAGAAAGGTCAAAAAGCGCGTATTCCTTGGCGGCAAGCTGATAGATAATTATGTTGATCACCCCATAATACGTCCTTCGATAAATTCCTGCGCAATGACATATGAACTGAGCGGTTATCCAGAATACGAGGAACTCCTAACAGCAACATCAAGCCTTACGGGAAAAAAGATCAACCGATTTACCCATCTCCATCAGAGCGCCGAAGATCTTATAAAAAAGGTGAAGATGCAGAGGATGCTGGGGCAAAAGACCGGTTGCTGCTTTCAGCGCTGTGTGGGCTTTGATGGATTTAACGCAGTTGACTCTGTAACCTATGAGATGGACCAGGAATGTGGGACAGATTACAACAAAAGGTTCCGGGCATACCTTGAGTATGTGCAGGAAAATGATCTTGTCGCAGACGGCGCTATGACGGACACGAAAGGAGATAGAAAGCTTGCACCTTCAGCCCAGAAGGACCCTGATCTGTTCGTCCACGTTGTAGAAAGAAAGCCTAATGGAATCGTGGTCAGGGGCGCTAAGGCGCACCAGACAGGGGCGGTAAATTCCCACGAGATACTTGTTATGCCCACCCAGACTATGCGGGAAGCGGATAAAGATTACGCCCTTTGTTTTGCCGTGCCGGCCGATGCCCAGGGCGTATTCTATGTCTATGGAAGGCAGTCATGCGATACGAGAAGGCTCGAAGAGGGCAACATCGATGTAGGGAATGCTAAGTTTGGAGGCCAGGAGGCGCTAATCGTCTTTGATGACGTATTCGTGCCCTGGGAAAGGGTTTTTATGTGCGGTGAGTATCAGCACTCAGGGGCGCTCGTAGAGCGTTTTGCCGGATACCACAGGGAAAGCTACGGCGGGTGTAAAAGCGGGGTAGGAGATGTCCTGATAGGGGCTGCCCAGGCAATAGCGAAGATCCAGGGTATTGACAAGGCTTCACATGTGAAAGATAAACTGGTAGAGATGACCCACATGAACGAAACGATCTATTCCTGCGGCGTGGCGTGTTCTGCTGAAGGGAAACCCACAAGTTCAGGTACCTATCTTATAGATATGATGCTGGCTAATGTATGTAAACTCCATGTGACCCATTTCCCGTATCTGATCGCCAGGCTGGCACAGGACATAGCAGGAGGGCTTGTAGTGACCTTGCCGGGAGAACAGGATTTCAAGAACCCGGAAATAAGCCCCTATCTTGAGAAGTATTTCAAGAGTGCAACGGAATACAGCACAGAGGACAGGTGCAGGATGCAAAGGTTGATAGAGAACCTTACACTCGGGATGGGTGCAGTAGGCTATCTTACGGAGTCTCTGCACGGAGCAGGCTCTCCTCAGGCGCAGAAGATCATGATAGGGAGGCTGGCAAACTTCGATTATAAGGCTGAGCTGGCAGAAGAGCTGGCAGGCATCAAGAAGGGATGAAGCGGTATATGTCCGGGTCGATCCATGGGGCTCGTTAAATACTGCGGCAACTGTAACCCCGAGGTGGACCCGAGAAAGATAAGAAAGGCTATTGAAAGGATTGCAAACGATACAGATGACGATGTGCTTATATGCATCAATGGATGTTCAAGGATGTGTATGACGAAAAAGACGAAAACAGATAATACACAAAAGAGGTTAGATCTACTTGTGCGTGAGGTATTTGAACAAGAGAATCGTCGCGTTGACAGAGGAGGAAAGTAATGGAACATTATGGCGAGAAGATCTGCACTGCCGAAGAGGCGGTTAAAAGGGTAAAACCAGGCGATAGAATTGTATTCTCACATGCAGCCGGAGAGCCTCTGGTCCTTCCCGGTGCGCTTATGCAGAGAGTGGATGAGCTTAAGGAAGTGGAGATCGTTCATATGGTTCCTATGGGGGAAGCCCTCTATTGCAAGCCTGAATATGCGGGAAGCTTCCGCCATGTTGCGCTTTTTACAGGAGGGCCGACGAGGGAAGCGATCTGGGAAAACAGGGCTGATTATATTCCGTACTTTTTTAGTGAAATACCCTTTCTTTTTGAAACCGTTCTCCCGGTAGATGTGGCCATGGTGACCGTATCTCCTCCCGATAAAAAAGGGTTCTGCAGCCTTGGCGTTTCAGTTGATTATACAAAAAAGGCAGTAGAGTGCGCTCGGACGGTCATGGCAGAGGTAAATCCAACCATGCCGAGGACGCACGGCGATTCATTCATCCATGTCTCGCAGATCGACTGTTTTGTGGAAGTGAACATGCCCATCCATGAACTGAAGAACGGCAAGCTGACAGCGATCGAGGAAAACATAGGAAGGCATGCCGCAGAGCTTATCGAAGATGGTTGCACCCTCCAGCTCGGCATCGGCGGAATCCCCGATGCCGTCCTCAAGAACCTCACCAATTTCAAGGATCTTGGCATTCACTCGGAGATGGTGTCGGATGGTGTAAAAAACCTTGTCGAGAAGGGCGTTATAACAGGAAGGCAAAAGACGCTTCACAAGGGAAAGATCATTATCAACTTCCTCATGGGCTCCCGCGAATTTTACGACTGGGTGGATGATAACCCGATCATTGAGATGAGAACCGTTGATTACACAAATAACCCTTATATAGTGGCGCAAAATAAAAAGATGGTTGCCATCAATTCTGCCCTTGAGGTGGATCTGCTCGGGCAGGTATGCGCCGATACGCTGGGCCCGAAACAGTTCAGCGGCGTCGGGGGCCAGGTTGATTTTGTCAGAGGTGCTCGCATGTCGCAGGGAGGCAAGGCGATCATTGCCATGCCAAGCTCTGCTAAGGGCGGGGTATCGAGAATTGTGCCTGTATTGAAGACAGGCGCTGCCGTGACGACATCGCGGAATGACGTTGACTATGTTGTGACCGACTTCGGGATAGCTGCTTTAAAAGGCAAAACGGTACGTGAAAGAATGAAGGCGCTTATTAATATTGCAGACCCGAAACTCAGGGAAGACCTGACGAAAAAGGCCTACGAGATCTACCATGTCCTTCTTTAAATGACATTCTTGCCAGGATTCAAGGGTTTTTATCAACCAACCCCCCCACCCCCCTTTTTTTCCTTGGATCCTGGTTTTTTAAAACCAGTATATCGTATATAGTATATTGAAAAACCCATCACATTTCACCTTTCACTTTTTATCAAATATTCACTGCCTTTTTCTAATGAGTGTGTTTGTGTGGAAGAATCCGGCATTGATTGTTATCATTGCAGAAGATGCAAGACGGAACTTACGCAGCAGTTCCAACAGGGATGACATTATGAATGGAATGGAAGGCCTGAAAACCCATTTGTCCCATATATTTTTTTAAGATCTTATTATCGCATTTTGTAAGATCGGCAAGGATAAGCCCGTCGAGACTGTTAGAGAAAGACCTGTCGATATTAAATCCAAGGAGCTTGCCGCCGAGCTTAATATAATGCTTCAACAGCACAGGTACTTCTTTTTTGTCGGCTTCAATATCCGATATGATCGGTGACAG
The DNA here is from genome assembly GCA_002428485.1 of Deltaproteobacteria bacterium UBA6106. Lineage (GTDB taxonomy): Bacteria > Desulfobacterota > Syntrophorhabdia > Syntrophorhabdales > Syntrophorhabdaceae > UBA5609. Next base: position 52,387 of record DIWM01000048.1, on the reverse strand, counting down.
ATGTTCCATATACCCGATAAGCCTTGCGGCTTCTTGTATTTCCTTCTCATTGAGACCGCTTTTGCCTGGTGGAGTTTTCGGCCTCACGGAACGCGCAAGCTCGTTCTCGAAATTATTGAGCTTAAGAAAGGCAACCATTAGGCGCTTCGAAAGAAGGCTGTAGTTGTTGCTGATCGTTACGGGCCCGAAAATGATCTTATGCCTGGGATTTTGGGCGATAAAATGTCCTATTCCTTTCCAAAGCAAAAGGAGAGATGCGTACTGTCTTTGATATTCAGCACGGATAAAAGACCTCCCCAGTTCAAGGCCGTTTTTGATGTGATGCAAGAAATCGTCCTGATAATCAAAGAGGGAAGATGAATAGAGGCCGTTTTTTCCGTAACGTTCGAGTATTGCATCGACCTGCCCGAGACGGTAAGCCCCTACGACCTCCTTTCTTTCCTTGTTCCAGACAAAGAGATGGGTGTAATAAAGGTCAAAACGGTCGAGGTCTATCCGTTTGCCTGTACCCTCGCCGGCCTGGCGGAAGGTTACTTCCCGCAATCTTCCTATTTCGTAGAGCACGTTGGATATCTGATGCGCTTTGGCATAGACAACGACGCTATGGCCGCTCTCGATGAGTATCTGACCCTCAGGTATATTCCTGACCTCTGTATCCAGGATATGCTTCTTTGCAGGTTCCACGATAGGCACACAATGAACCGCCTCATTTATTCCCATACAACGGCCCTCCCTGTGTGTTCTGGTATTTGTACAAGCGTGTTTTAAGGCATATGTGCGGAAACGCAGGTAGGCAGTAAGATCGTTATCTTTGGCGATGTTCTCCAACGCGTCAAAGGTGATTGCCGAACCAACACGCACCTGTATTATCTTGTTTTTTTTATTGAGAAGTTCGTTGGGAAGGAGGGCGGTACGCAGCCTTGAATTGATCACGCCGGCAATATGGAAAAATGCGCTGTTTGTCCCGTCAAAGAAAACAGGTATAACCTGGGCGCCTGTACTCCTTACTATCTTTGCGATTGCGTGGTGCCACGCAGGGTCGCAGATCTCCTTTTTATACAGGTGGACATGCGATACCGAACCGGCAGGAAAAATGCCGAGAACGCCGCCATTGAGAACCCAGCGGATGGATTCCTTCAAAGGCTTTACATTCGCCCTCCAGGAGCCTTTTCTGCCGAAAGGGTCCACAAGGATCAGGACATCCCTCAGTTCTGGTATGCATCCAAGGATATAATTTGCCATGATCTTTGCATCAGGACGGATGTTGAGCAGGATAGAGGCGAGTATGAGTCCTTCGATAGCGCCGAAGGGATGGTTGGCTACAACAACAACAGGCCCCTTTTGCGGAATGGCCATGTGGTCACCATGACGGATCTCATAGGAGACATTGAGCTCCTTTAATGCCTGGTCGATAAACGAAAGTCCGCGTGACCCCGAGGCTGTCTTTGAATATATGCTTCTCAGTTCATCAATGCGAAGGACCTTCTCGATGGTTTTACCGAACAGAGAAAAAATTGCCGAACGCTTAAGGGTGTCAAAAGGGGCGCGTTGGTGGTCGACAGAAAAGTTTTGTTCAGATATATTTTCCAGGGTCACCTCCATGGAACGTAGTTTTTTATGACCGTTCTTATATAAAAAAACATCGATGTGTTAATTGATGATTAAGAAAATGCAAAGAACGGATTAAATCTATATGAATGAACAATGCCTGCGCGCTTCAATAATGGCTGAAAATTAACAGAAAATTAATGCTACGAGTACGTAAAAATTAACGTATATTCCGTATTCTGAAGACATTAAAAGCAACCGCGCCCCGATAGCTATATAGCGGTATCCTCTATGAGAAGATTCTTTGTTCATATCAGCGCCTGTCTCATAATGTTATTTGTATTCCACTGCGCAGGGAACGCCCAGACAAAGGAGCTGTTGGGCACCGGCGCGACATTTCCGCAGCCTCTTTATGATAAGATGTTCCAGATTTATCAAAGGCAATACGGAGTAAAGATATATTATACGGGCACTGGTTCGGGCGAGGGTATAAGGAAGATCATCAGGAAAGACGTCGACTTCGCGGGGACCGATGTCATTCTGACAAATGAAGAGCTCATTGAGGCCGGACAGCCGGTCGTGTATATACCGACATGCATCGGCGCAGTGGCAATTATCTATAACTTGTCGGGAAACCCAAAGCTGCGCTTTACGCCTGAAGTGCTATCGGACATTTTCCTCGGCAGGATCATACGGTGGAATGATCAAAGGATCGCCCTTATTAATCAAGGGATCAATCTCCCGGATATTCCCATAGCAGTGGTCCACAGGTCCGACAGCAGCGGAACTACGTATATATTCAGCGAGTATCTTGGCAAGACATCCCAGGAGTGGAGAAGCAGCGTGGGTGTCGGGAAAATGATCCCCTGGCCCGCGGGCAGAGGTGCACGGAGCAATCCGGGCGTTGCAGGTCTTGTCAGACAGATTCACGGGTCCATAGGGTATGTTGAGCTGATATATGCAATAGGGAACAACATGACATTTGCAGCGCTCCGCAACGGCTCAGGGGAATTTATCGAACCGTCCATGAGATCGGTCAGTCTTGCCGCGAACATACCCCTTGAAAGCAGCGAAAGCTCCCTTACCGACACAAAGGCGCGGGGCGGCTACCCCATCAGCGGTTTTACATGGCTCATTGTTTACCAGGAGCAGCATTACAGCGGAAGGAGCATGGGAAAGGCTGAGAGCCTGGTGAAGCTGTTATGGTGGATGACCCATGACGGACAAAGATATGCATCACTTCTCCATTATGCCCCCTTGCCAAAGGCAGTGGTGAAGAATGCTGAAAAGACTCTCAGATCTATGACATATAAGGGAAACAAGTTCCTGCAGGCTGAAATAGATCAGTAAGATCATCTCGAAATAATGATGAACAATTTTTATAAACGGTTTTCGATCGGCACGCGGCTCAGCACAGGACTCGGGTTTGCCGTCCTGCTCATCATCGTGCTTCTTATCGTCAGCATCTATTCTATAAAGGACATCAATAACAAGATGGCCGATATTGTTCAGAGGAACAATAGGCAGATATGGTACGCAAATATCATAAAGGATTCTGTCCATACGGAGTGCGAAGCAATGCTGACCAAGATTTTTGTCAACGATGAAGCAGTGCAGTCATTTGAAGATGTGAAGATATTGACGGCGAAGGCTACATACAGGGATACGATGGAAAAGCTCGCTGCCCTTGAGGATACACAGGGAGGGCAAGATCTGATCATACGGTTGAAGATCGTTCTCGACGAGGTTGAAAGAAGCTATGAAGAGCTTGTCTCAGACCAGACGAGAGAAAAGGAAAGGATTTCAAGAATGTTTGTTGATGCAGTGCGGCCTTACATGTTGTCGCTCCATCAGATTACATCGGAACTTGTCTCCTATGAGGAAAGGCAGACTTCAGAAAAGTACGAGAAGGCGCTTGCCACTTATAAGGCCATACGAGGCACCTTCATCGCGTTCGGCATCGCGGTAGTTGCCATTGCCACCATATCGGCATATTTTTTTACAAGGAGCATAACACGTCCATTGAAGCAGGCAGCGGACATGGCCGACAGGCTTGCAGCAGGGGATATCCCTCCGAATGTCAAGATTGAGCAGTACGATGAGACCGGGAGGCTCCTTGAGTCAATGCATAATATGGTTGAAAAGCTGAAACAGATGAAGGAACTTGAACATCAGCTTCACCAATCGCAGAAGCTGGAGACCGTCGGAAGGCTGGTTGGGGGGATAGCCCATGACTTCAATAATATGCTCAGTATCATACTGGGTAACGCTCAACTGATAAAGATGAATGGGACGTCCACGAGCAAGGTGATGGAGAGATGCAACATCATTGAGAGCACGGTAATGAGAGCGTCCGATTTTGTGAAGCAGCTCCTGGCTTTTAGCAAGAAGCAGGTACTTGAGCTTCGGACAATTGACCTCAATAATGTGGTCAGGGATTTCGAAAAGATAATAAGAAAGATGATAGGAGAGAATATCGATATGATCATAAGATATGGCGACGATAAAATGCCGATCAGGGCTGATAAGGCACAGATGCAGCAGGTGCTTCTGAATCTGACCGTTAATGCAAAAGAGGCGATACCTGGGGGCGGACAGATCGTTATCAAAACAGAAATGGTTTCGGTTGAGAAGCCGTTATCTTTTATCGGATCAGAACTGAAGCCGGGAAGCTTCGCGGTCCTTTCCGTGTCCGATACGGGAGGAGGTATTGACGCAGCCATCAAGGACAACATCTTTGAGCCCTTTTTTACCACCAAGCAGACCGGTACGGGCCTCGGCCTGTCGGTAGTGTACGGGATAGTCAAGCAGCACAATGGATGCATTGAAGTCCTCGGCAACGAAGGAGGAGGAACAATATTCAGGATATATATCCCATGCGATGGTGGGGACGTGAAATCTGACGATGTCCGTGAAACCGGAAAAACAATCAAAGGCAAGAATGAAAGAATATTGATCGTTGAGGACGACGAGCATCTAAGGGAGACGATCTCAGGTGCTTTACAGGCGATCGGCTACAGGATCGTAACGGCATCTGACGGAATTGAAGGAGTAAATATCTTTTTATGGCAAAAGAATGCAATAGATATGGTTATACTTGATGTAATTATGCCGAGGCTTGGAGGGTTTGAAGCATATCAAGAGATGAAAAAGGCAAGGCCGGATATCCCGACGCTCTTTGTTACAGGGTACAACCCCGAAGACAACGGCCGCCATGTCGCAGGCGAGATCCAGGAAGAAGTGATTTACAAACCCTATTCGATCGATCAGCTTTCAAGTAAGATAAGAGATATGCTTGATAAGAAGAACTCACAGAACGTTGCTGTTTAAGAAGACAACTGCATGATGGATCAAAGAGCCTGAACGAAAAAGGAAGACGCTGTGATTTACATAGAACGAAGGGCTGCATCATTGCGCAAAAGGATGGCGCCAGTATGAAAAAGAAAATATTGATTATGGACGATGAACACGATGTACGGGAAATTTTAAGCGATATGCTGACGTTCATGGGGCATGAAGCGGTAAGCTCACCGGAAGGAAAAGAGGCGATAAGATTGTACGAAAGCACAATGAAGCAGGGCAAGCCGTTCGATGCGGTCATACTCGATCTGACGATACCAAAGGGTATGGGAGGGGAAGAAACGGCAGAGCATCTCCGCAGCATTGACCCTGCGGCCTGTATTATATACTCAAGCGGGCGTTGGGAAAGTGCTTCATTCGAAGAAAAAGGTGGTCCTGATCTGCAGCTTGTTCTTTCTAAGCCTTACACGATGAAGCAATTAGAGGAGGTTGTTACAAAGGCAATGCTGATCCGTGGACGAGAACGGAGCGGAACATGAGACTGCCCTGCTAGCCGAAGCGTCCTGTTATATATCCTTCAGTCCTCTCGTCTGAGGGCGAAGTAAATATCTGGGAGGTTTCGCCGAACTCCACGAGATCGCCGAGGAGCATGAAGCCGGTATAGTCTGATACCCTTGCCGCCTGCTGCATATTGTGCGTTACAATCAGTATCGTGTACTTTTCTTTCAGTTCCATCATAAGCTCTTCAACCCTCATGGTGGCGATCGGGTCCAGCGCAGAACAAGGTTCATCGAGAAGGATGATCTCGGGCTCAACAGTTAAAAGGCGCGCGATACAGAGCCTTTGCTTTATCTCCTCGGAGAGGTCGAGCGCAGGAATGGAGAACTTCCCTTTCAGTTCTTCCCAGAGACCGACGGCCCGCAGGCAATTTTCCACCATATTCCTGTTCTTCTTCTTGTTTCCCAGGCCGTGTATCTTCAGTCCATAGATCATGTTCTCATAGACGGTGAAGGGGAAAGGGTTTGGCCTTTGAAACACCATGCCTACCTTCTTGCGGAGCTCTATGATGTCAACGTCGTCGATCTTTTGATCATTCACAAAGATGTCGCCCGATATCCGGATGTCGTCGATGAGATCGTTCATCCGGTTAAAACAGCGCAAAAGGGTGGACTTTCCACACCCCGAAGGCCCGATGAGCGCTGTGATCGAGTTTTTATGGACGTTGAAGTTGATATCCTTCAACGCGTGAAATGTTCCGTAATAAAGATTGAGACCATTTGTTTTCAGTACAAAGTTATTCATTATCCGAATTTTCCCTGGATGTAATCCTCTGTTTTCTTCATCGATGGCGTTGTGAAAAGCTTTTCCGTTGTCCCGTATTCGATGAGTTCTCCCAGGTAGAAGAAGGCAGAGAAGTCTGTGATGCGGGCGATCTGTTTCGTATTGTTGGAAACAAGGATTATCGTAATGTCCTTTTTCAGTTCGTTCAAGGCGTCTTCGATCTTTGCCGTTGAGATGGGATCGAGCCCTGAGCAGGGCTCATCGAGGAGAATGATCTCGGGTTTCAGGGCGAGCGTCCTTGCAAGGCACAGCCTTTGCTGCTGCCCGCCGGACAATTTAAGGGCAGACATGCTCAGCCTGTCTTTTACCTCATCCCAGAGAAATGCCTTTTTGAGGCTGTCCTCCACGATGAAGTGGAGCGAATCGCGGTCCCCGATACCTTTCAGGCGCGGACCGTAGGCGATGTTCTCGTATATTGAGCGGGGGAGAGGAATGGGCACGGCAAATACGGTACCTATGCGCCTTCTCAGTTCAACGGCATTATGATCCCCATCGAGGATGTTTTGCCCGTCTATATGCACCTCACCTTCGATGCCGGCGTTTTCTTCAAAATCGATCATCCGGTTGATGACCGAAATAAGCGAAGACTTGCCGCTGCCGGAAGGCCCCATAAAGCCGGTGATGGTATTTTTGTAGACATCGACCGAAACGCTCTTCAGGATCTCATTTTTCGAAAAAGTGACACGGAGTCTTTTGATCGCGATCTTTACGTTCATAATCATCAGGAATATTTCGATATTGCCTTATTCATAAGGTAGTACGCCAAAACATTGATCAATAATATGCTCACGACAAGCACCAATGCTGTGCCATAAGCCTTTTCCATGGAGATCCCTTCGCGGGCCAGTATGTAGAAATGGACTGCCATGGTCCTGCCGGAATCCATGAGAGAGGTGGGGAGCCTCAGAGAGCTGCCCATGGTAAATATTACCGCCGCAGTCTCACCGACGGCCCTCCCAACGCTTAGCATAATGCCTGTCAGTATCCCCGGGATAGCTGAAGGCAGCACAACCTTTGTCACCGTTTCCCATTTTGTGGCGCTCAGCGAATAGCTCACGATACGCAGGTTTCTCGGTACGGCCTTGATAGCCTCTTCGCTGGTTCTTATTATTGTCGGCAGTATCATGATCGTTATGGTCAGTACCCCTGCAAGCAAGGACCATCCCATTTTGAGCTTAATGACGAAGAATATGAAGCCGAAAAGACCATACAGGATGGACGGTATCCCCGCGAGCGATTCAACGCCGAAGCGTATGATCTTGGTAAAAATGGATTCTTTTGTGTATTCAGTGAGGAATATTGCAGTTCCGACGCCAAGGGGCGTGGCAAAGAGTATGGAAAGGAGTGCAAGCAGTATCGTCCCTGCGATCGAAGGAAAGATGCCGCCGAGCCTCCCCATATCCTGGGGGTAAGCAAAAATAAATTCGAAATTTACGTAGGGGAGTCCCTTGAAACATATAATGGCAACAATAATGACCAGGATGCCCACGGTGAAAAAGGCCTGGAAATTCAAACCAAGCTGTACGAGTTTGTTGGTGAACCTTGGGTTTATTCTCATATCACATCTTTCTCTTGATCCCGAAATTTGCTATATAGTTGAGTATCATAATAATAACCAGCAAAACGACGCCGGTAGAAAACAACCCGAGCCTGTGATCCCCTGTTGCATACGCGAGTTCCAGGGCAATATTGCCCGTCAGCGTTCGCAGGGGATCGAGGATGCTCGTGGGTATCCTGAGAGCATTCCCGGCGATCATGATGACGGCCATTGTTTCCCCGATAGCCCTCCCCATGCCGAGTATAAAACTTGCGAGGATCCCCGATTTTGCCGCAGGGATAATGACCTTGTAGATCGTTTGCCATTTTGTCGCTCCCATTGCAAAGGAGCCCTCACGGTATGTTTTCGGAACGCTCATCAGGGAATCGAAGGAGATGCTGATGATGGTGGGCAGGATCATGATCCCGAGGATGATGGAGGTGGCAAGGAGGGAAAAGCCTGATCCTCCGATGTAGTTCCTTATAAGGGGCACGATGTAAATGACGCCCAGAAACCCGTATACTACAGACGGGATGCCGGCAAGGAGCTCGAGGGCCGGCTTGAGAAACATCTTCATCCTTTTGCCGGAATATTCCGAGAGGTATATGGCGCAGGAAAGCCCCATGGGAGCGCCTATAACGAGAGCGCCGAATGTAACGAGAAAGGAAGATACGATCATCGGGAATATGCCGAAGGAGCCTTTTGTCGGGGCCCACTTGGAGCCCATAATAATATTCTTCAAGCCGATCTTGTGGAAGAGGGGCAACCCCTCAAAGAGGATGAAGATAAAGATGAGAAAGAGAAACAAAAGCGATGAAAGGGCGAAGGCTACCAGCACCCACTTTACGAATTGTTCCTTTTTGACAGGATTTTTAATCATAAAAACCGACCAGGCCCTCTTTTTTCAGGATGTTCTGTCCATCCTTTGAAAGTACAAAGTTGACAAATTTTCTTCCATCTTCGTCAAGCTCGCCGTTTGTTACATATATGAACGGCCTTACGATCTTGTATCTTCCCACCTTGATGCTTCTGATGCTGGGAACAACGCCGTTGATGGTCAACGGCCTTACCCTCTGGTCAACCAGTCCGAGAGATATATATCCGATCGCATAGGGATCGGTGGCGACCACTTCCTTTACCGATCCGTTTGAATCCTGTACCATGATGCCGTCGTCTATTTCGCTTCCTTTCATCACAAGCTCTTCAAAGGAGCTCCTTGTGCCGGAACCTTCCTCGCGTGTCACCGCGTCAATTTTTCTGTTGATCCAGCCCAACTGGTTCCAGTTCGTGATCCCGCCGCTGAATATCCTGCTTGCCTGTTGCAGCGTCAGGGCCTTAAGGGGATTTTTTGGGTTTACCACGATGGTGATGCCGTCATAACAGAGTGTTATGGTATTAAGCGTTTTTTCTTCTTCTTTTAATTCCCTCGATGACATGCCGATGTTGACCGTATTGTTAAGGCATGCCTGGATTCCGGCAGTGGACCCGCCTCCCTGAACGTCAATAACAAATTTGCGGTTGTCGATCATAAAATGTTCTGCGAGCTTTTCAGTAAAAGGCATTACCGATGTAGATCCTGCAATGGTAATGGTATGCTTGTTCTTTTTTGCCCTGTCGACAGGTTTGCCGCTGCAGGAGATTATCAGTGTTGCAAGCGCAACAGCAATAATGCCGAATTTTCTGACCATTTATTATTCCTCGGGGTCTTTCAGATGCCGTATGATCTTCCCCTCTACCATAAATATTACCAGCTCGGCAATATTTACTGCGTGGTCAGCCATTCTTTCAAGGTATTTTGATATAAAAAGAAGCCTTGTCGCCCTGGAGATTGTCCGCATGTCCTGCATCATATAGGTGAGCAGTTCCCGGAATATCTGGTCGAGCAGCTGGTCTACCTGTTCGTCGTCTCTTGTCACCTTCAGGGCGAGCTGTACATCCTCCCTTACAAAGGCGTCGAGACTTTCCTTGACCATGATCTGCACGATCTCGGCCATTTTCGGCAGGTCAATATAGGGTTTTAGCTGCGGTTCCTGGTTTAATTCCTGAACCCTTTCGCAGATGTTGACCGCCATATCGCCTATACGCTCCAGATCGTAATTGATCTTAATGGCTGTCGTGATGAACCTGAGGTCTCTCGCGGCCGGCTGGCGGAGCGCCAGGAGCTTTAAGCAAAGCTCGTCCACCTCGATCTCGATGCCGTTGATAATATCGTCATTATCAATGACACCCTTTGCGCGCTCTGAATCTCTTTCGAGGAGCGATCTTATCGCGTTCTGAATTGCCTTTTCGACGAGGCCGCCTTCATAAAGGAGTTTTTCTTTTAATTCTTTTAATTCCAGATCAAAGGCCTTGTAAATGTGTCCTTCAAGCATACATCCTCCTTATATCAGGTAAACAGAGTATAGTAATTTTTGCTGTTGATTACAATGAGATTTTGGGTTAGCCAAATTTGCCGGTGAGGTACTCTTCAGTCCTTTTGTCCTTGGGGACGGTGAACATCTTTTCTGTGGGACCGTATTCAATCAATTCGCCGATATAGATGAAAGCAGTAAAATCCGAAACGCGGGCAGCCTGGCCGATGTTGTGCGTTACGAGGAGCATTGTAACGTTCTTTTTTAGTTCAACGAAGAGTTCTTCTATCTGAGAGGTGGATTTGGGATCAAGGGCAGACGTTGGCTCATCAAGGAGCAGTATCTCAGGGTTCATTGCGAGCGCCCGGGCAATGCAAAGCCTCTGCTGCTGTCCACCAGAAAGGAAAGTACCCTTCCTGTGGAGGAAATCCTTGACCTCATCCCAAAGGGCTGCGCTCCGAAGAGATTGTTCGACGATATTATTGAAATCTTCCCTGGAGTGCCGTATACCATTCAGTTTATACCCGGCGATGACGTTATCGTAAATGCTCATCGTGGGGAAGGGATTTGGTTTTTGAAAGACCATGCCGACCTTTCTTCTGAGGACGATCGGTTCCATGGTGTAGATATCCTTTTCATTGAGAAACATTTTGCCTGCAACTTTTGTATCGGGGAGGAGTTCGTGCATCCGGTTTACGCAGCGTATGAGCGTTGTCTTGCCGCATCCCGAAGGTCCCATAAGAGCGGCTACGACATTTTTCGGCACTGAGAGATTAACGTCTTTCAAGACCTGGTGATCACCGAAAAAGGCAGAAAAGGTATCTACCGTCAGAACTGAATTTTCCATTTGATTGAAACTCCTCTTGCTATAAGGTTGAAAGCCAGCGTAAGTACAACGAGAATAAACGACGCTCCCCATGCGAATGTGTGCCATTCAGGGTAGGGACTCATAGCGTAGTAAAAGATCCGGTAAGGGAGCGAATCGATAGGCTTGAATATGTTCCAGTTCATGAACTGGTTCCCGAAGGCAGTGAAGAGCAGGGGGGCGGTTTCACCGGTGATCCTTGCGACGCTGAGGAGAATGCCTGTAAGGATTCCGTTTAGCCCTGAAGGCAGGACAACTTTCAGGATCGTCTTGTAGTAGGGCACGCCGAGAGCCAGCGATGCCTCCTTGAGATGATAAGGGATCAATTTGAGGGTCTCCTCGGTTGTTTTAATGATCACGGGCAGCATCATGATGCTCAACGCGATGCCCCCGGAAAGGGCTGAAAATGTTCGAAGAGGAGCGACGATCCAGGCGTATGCTATGATCCCGATTACGATAGACGGCGTCCCCTGAAGGACGACGACGCAGAGCCTTACGATGTTGCTCAGCTTACCTTCTCTATTTTCAGCAAGGTATATGCCGGCTGCAATTCCAAAGGGTATCGAAAAAACACAGGAAAGAACGATAAGCATGATCGTTCCCATGATGGCGTTGAAGACCCCGCCTCCTGCCTCTCCTATAGGGCGAGGGAGCTGGGTCAGAAAATCCCAGTTGATAACGGAGATGCCGTTTTTTGTGATGTAGTAGAGGATGAGCAAAAGCGGGAGCAAGGAAATAAATGCAAAGAGCATGACAAGCCCTTTGAATATATAATTTTTTATGAGCCTTGCACGCACATGATCTTTCATCATGTGACCTCTTTCGATGCTTCGATGCTGATCTTCTGAATGACATAATTGCCGATAATGTTCACGAGCATTGTGACAAGGAAAAGCACCAGGGCGATGTAGATCAGCGAAGAGGAAACGAGCCCTGTAGCCTCTGCGAACTCATTCGCTATGACGCTTGCCATGGTGTTTGCAGGGCTGAAGATGCTCGTGGGCAGAAAATTGCTGTTGCCGATCAGCATGGTAACGGCCATTGTCTCGCCTATAGCCCTTCCCAGCGCAAGCAATATCCCCGCGATAATGCCTGAACGGGCATAGGGGATGATGATATTCTTCAGGACCTCAAAGCGTGTGGCGCCGAGCGAGTATGCCGCCTCTTTCAAATCGGAAGGCACGAGGGTAATAACTTCCCTGCCAATTGAAGCCGAGAATGGTATGACCATGATCGCCAGTATGAGGGCAGATGTGAAGATGCCGACACCGTGAGGAGGAACGCCGAGCTTTGTCTCGATAATGCGCACCATGGGCATGAGTAAGAAAAGGCCCCACAGGCCGTATATGACGGATGGTATGCCTGCAAGAACCTCTACGGCGCTCCGAAGAAAGGTGGAAGCCGCCCCTTCCTTGAAATACTCGCCGAGAAAGATCGAGATGGAGATGGAAAAGGGGATGGAGATGATCAAAGCAAGGAATGATGTTAAAAGTGTCCCAACAAGGAACGGAAGGGCGCCGAACTGTTCTGCTGCAGTATTCCAGGTTTTTGAGACGAAAAAGCCAAAACCGAAGGTCTTTATTGCAGGTATTGCCTGAATAAAAAGCGTCAGCGCGATTGCAAAGAGGAGTCCCGCTATGAAAACCGCGGAGATCATCAGGGTCCTCGTAAATCTTTTTTCGGAGCGATCAACCCCGCTTTGCTGTTTATCTTTTCTTTTTATATCCATAACATAAAAATTATTTTACGACTATTGTACACCATAAATCAGGGGTGAGTAAACCCCTGATTTATGGGCTCTGGGCATGAAATTTATTTCAGGATCGGCTTACCGCTGTAAGTCATAGAGCGGACGAGCTTCAATGATTTGGCTGTAGCTTCCTTTGAAAGAGGCGCATACTGGAGGGGTTCCACGTATTTCTGACCGTCGCTGACCATCCAGAGAAGCATCTTGGCGAGGGTCTCGGCCCTTTCAAGGCTCCTTCCGCCATAATTTTGCTCCTTGTAGAAGATGAGCCAGGTAAAGCCGCTTATGGGATAGCCGTCTGCCGCGTCGGTATTGGTAAGGGATACGTTAGTATCATCGGGTATCTTCACATTTGCGGCGGCGCTGACCGCTTTGATCGTAGGTTCAATGACCTTGCCGGACTTGTTCCTGACGTTGCCGAATGCCATCTTGTTCTGAAGTGCATAGAGGAGCTCAACATATCCAACTGCGCCTGGCGTCTGCTTCACGTATCCTGCAACGCCGGGGTTGCCTTTTTGCCCGATCATTCCTGCAGGCCATTTCAGGGACTTTCCCGTACCCATATTCTCTTTCCACTCCTTGGTTGCCCTTGTCAAGTATTCGCTGAAGATATAGGTTGTGCCGCTGCCGTCGGCGCGGTGGACAACGCTGATGGTAAGATCCGGCAATTTAACGTTGGGATTGACAGAGGTGATCTGCGGGTCGTTCCATTTTTTAATCTTGCCCATGAAAATCCCGGCAATCAATTCAGGGGTAAAGATAAGCTTTGGATTTTCCGGAAGATTGTAAGTAACGACAACCGCACCGAGACAGGTGGGAATATGCAGTACCGTTGCCCCGGCTTCTTTCAGTTCTTTCTCCGTCATGAACGCATCTGTTCCTCCGAAATCGACGGTTTTCTTGATAAGCTGGTTGATGCCGCCGCCCGAGCCGATCCCCTGGTAGTTGATCTTTACTTTGTACTGCTGATTATAAGCGTCGAACATTTTTGAGTAAAGAGGCTGGGGGAATGTCGCGCCCGCCCCGAGAAGTTCCTGATCAGCCGCCCGAAGATCAGGGCTTGAGAACATGGCAAAAGCAATGATTGAAATGATGCATAATGATTTTACTACCTTAGACATATATACCTCCTTGGTTTTTTTGTTTCTTGCTGCTATGAGTTAATAATAAACGGCGATTGTTATGTTCATGTAAAATAAATGTTAAGATTTGGTTAATTTATTCAATGTGTCGTTTATATATAAAGAATCCAAAAATATTTAACCGCAAATTAATATCAATTTTATCAATTGTTAACATTATGTAATTACCATAATGGAAATGAAAGAGATAAATTGTAAAGGACGGTTATAATACAACAGGGGTTGGCGGGAAAAAAGACATACATTCTTGACACCAATGTCCTTATACACGACCCGGAAAGTATGCACAGTTTTAAGGGCCATGAGGTTGTCATACCCTTCGAGGCGCTCGAAGAACTCGATAAGCTCAAAAAACGTTTTGATCAGATAGGGCACAATGCGCGTCAAGTCATTAGAAACCTCGGCGAATTTATCGATACAGGGCGAATTGACGGGAATAACGGCGGCAGGGAAACGGGCGAGATAAGTATAGGATCCCCTGTATGGCTGAACGAACTGCCCGCTGACCGCAAGGCTGTTTCTTCGAGTACGGACAACAGGATAGACAACAAGATCATTTCGCTTGCCTGGCTTTACAAGCAAAAACATAACGGCAACACCGTTTTTGTATCTAAAGACATCAACGCGAGGATAAAAGCAAAGATCCTCGGCATACAGACAGAGGATTATGAAAATGACAAGGTAGACATATCAACGATCTATTCGGGGCATACGTCGCTGGTCGTATCCAAAAATGTTATCGATGAACTTCACGCAAAGGGCGATATAGCCGCCGGAAGCCTAAACGGCGGACAACCTTTTTTCGAAAATCAATGTATTCTTCTGACCGCTCCAGATGGTTCATCATCTCTCGGAATATCGAAACATGGAAAGATAAGAAAGATCTCCCTTTCGAACAGTTCATTCTGGGGAATAAAGGCAAGGAACAAGGAGCAACAATTCGCGATGCAGCTTCTCGTAGACAATTCAGTTCATGCTGTGACGCTGATAGGGCAGGCCGGCACAGGCAAGACGATCCTTGCGCTGGCGGTAGGACTGCACAAAACCCTTGAGGAGGGGATGTATCAGCGTATCTTTATCACAAAACCGGTCGTACCGGTAGGAAGACAGGACATCGGTTTTCTGCCGGGAGACAAGGAAGAAAAAATGCTGCCGTGGGTTCAGTCGGTGTTTGACAATTTTGCTCCCCTTTCCATGAACAGCCAGAAGATGACCCTCGATTATATGAGGGCTGCCCATCTTCTTGAGATCGAATCTATCGCGCACATAAGGGGGAGAAGCATCGCGCGGTCGTGGATCATGGTTGACGAGGCACAGAATCTGACGCCCCACGAGATAAAGACGATCCTGAGCAGGGTTGGCGAAGGCAGCAAAATAGTGCTGACCGGCGACATATACCAGATCGATTCGCCCTATCTCGATGGAGGCTCCAACGGACTCAGCTATCTTGTAAACAGGTTCAAGGGGCAACCTCTGTATGGGCACATTACCCTGAACAGGACGATACGAAGCCCTCTTGCTTCAATGGCTGCCGAGCTTTTGTGAGAAGAATATGAATAAGGGGACAGAGGAGGCTGCGCATGAGCAAAATGCCGACAATAAATAAACTGGTGGATATAAGCCAGGATCAATGCGGAAGTGAGGGATCCGTATCAAGCGGCGGGACCATTTCGGTTCTCAAACGAAACGGCATCACGTCCGGCTGCCTTCAAACGATACCTTTCGCACTGAACGATACGACCGCCGGAACCGAAACGGAGCTTCAGGCTGCCGTTATAGGCAGGAAGGGATCGGCGGACCTTGCGATCACCATCGAGGAATCCAATTATTATGCGAACATTGTAAGAAGGGCCGCTTCAGGGGATACCTCAAGGAAGCTGATAAGCGATCTTGAAAGTTTTTTACATTCGAACTATGAGAATGTCTGGGAGAACAGCATGGTGCGGTTTCCCCGAAGGGTTCTCTGCACATTTGCGAATAATGTCCTTCAGCGTGACCTGCTGTCGAACAAGAATGAGAGGAAGAACGGCCTCAGAAGCGATGCGCACAAATTTATTATCATGGTGAACGGTGAAGAGCACGTGAGGATCCCCATAAGCTATCTCCTGAAGCTGGCTCTTGCGGATGTGATGGGCCAAGGCCGGAGAATGCCGCGCCTGATCAAGAGAACAGGTTTCGTAATGATGCGACACTTCACCAATGATAATACCTCTCCGGAAACCTCCTCCTTTTATGTGACTCGTCTTTTGCCCGGAGGCAGCCTGGGCAGGCAGGTCGCCCGGGAGACTTCAAGAAGGTTTCTTTTGACCCAGCTTCTGATAATGTATGCAAATGATAAGTTTCTTCTAAAGGAAAACGGCCAGGAGGCAATTGTCTTTTTTTCTCCGCATCCTCCAGTGAGGCAGAGAAGGTTGAATGAGTGCATTTCAGACTCCTTCTACAGGGAGCTTTTTATGAGTCCCTGTCTTTCGGGGTGGGATATGGGGGAGGCGAAGCATCGTTACATGCATCTTTGCCATGAGGTCTTGAGCAGAAGCCAGCTTAACGCGATTCTGAAGCTGAAAGACGCAGGCATTATCCTCAATAACCTTGCGGTGATCCCCAGCGTTTCGAACATCAGTCTTGCGAACAACGGGACTCATGTGAGCCTGGGGAGCGTTTCAATA
The DNA here is from genome assembly GCA_002428485.1 of Deltaproteobacteria bacterium UBA6106. Classification (GTDB taxonomy): domain Bacteria; phylum Desulfobacterota; class Syntrophorhabdia; order Syntrophorhabdales; family Syntrophorhabdaceae; genus UBA5609. The sequence continues at coordinate 35,890 of DIWM01000048.1, read as the reverse complement.
TCAAGATTGCTCGGAGACAGGACATCCGGTTTTACGCGTCTTCATGAGAAATACACAGGCGATCTTGCGGTCAAGATCGTTGAGCATTTTCTTCCGTTGTATGTCGGCATCTACAGCGCATCCCCGTACCGCATCGATTTCCGCGATTTTCATCCTGAGAGAGTGCTCGGTTTTCTGCCGCACGAACTGGATTTTACCCATTTGAGGATGATGTGGAGGCGGTGGAGAAAAAAGGCGAGGATCAAATTTATTAATCACTCTATCACGCCTTTTGGTCCCATGTGGCTTGACAGGCTGGTAGGTTCGCTATTGTTTTTGAGAGGCGATTTCATTTCCGATTTTCGTTTGATAGATTACCTCGTCTCGCTGATGAGCACAGAACAGAGTCCGGCGCTGAACGGGAAATATGGAAATACCATGAAGTTGAAACAAGACCTTAAGGAGATGGGAATATTCCACCCTGATATGTCGCTCTATCTTTTATATAAGCCAAGGGAATATGACGTTATGGGCTTTTCGGGGTATGAAGGGAGGCAACACAGCCTCTTCGAGAGCTTCGAGAAGGACCTGGGATACGCGGTGAGCATGCAGAACCTCATGGCCGCCCTTGCTTACAAATATATATTGGACGGGTCGATAACGCATGACCATATCCCTGACAGCCCATTCCTGGAAAGCGAGCGAAGGCAGGCCATATTCTGTTCCGCGATAGGTATTCCGACTTTTTATGTGAAAAGCGACCTGAGGGACGCTTTGATGAAGAAGATCATTGCGAGAACCGGAAAGATACGCCAGAGCAGGAGGTATCCCGGATATCTAAGGGTCAAGCTTCAGGAGTACCTGAAGGCGCTGGTAGATGTTGTCGAGGAGGACGGAAGGGGGTTGATCGAGATGTCGGGCATGGAGGAGATCATGCGTGATCTTAGGCTGAGGATAGACCACGCAACGGGCACATCGGCGCTGTCGCGTCTTACCGGCGGCATACTGAAGGAGGCGAACACCGACTCCCCTTTTAAGGTAGGCGGCGATGAATTCAACCTCTCGGCGGAGAGATATTACAGGAACGGCCTGAGAAGGCGCCACATCGAAGAGTCTCTCGCACTACTTGAAGAGAGCCTGAGAGAAGTGGATCAGGGAACCTGCAGGGACGAGTCTATACCACAGGCATTACAGTTCGCTGTCAACGAAAAAGCGGCAACACAATTTGTGCGGCGCATCAAGGGCAATGTAATCGAAGGGAGTATCTCTCCGGACATTGCCGAGCGCATGATATGCCTGATGATTATTGTTGAGCATTATGAGCAGTTGATCCAAAAGAGGCGCGAGGAAGAATATGACACCCCACCAATATATCGAGCGGGAAACGCTTAGTATCAGCACCGAGCAGCTCTACTGGGACAGGATCATCAGTTTCCTCTATTCCCGCGTGCGCGAAAACGCCCCCGCGGTTTTCCGTATCCTTACGGGACCGAGGATATCGGGCCTGCTCGGTTTTCTGAACTATGATTGCTTCCTGACGAAGAGGGTCTCGGGAAATATGAGGTTCCTTATGGACAGCGGAATGAACCTCGATGAATGCCTTGAGAGGCCTGACGTGCTGGATACGCCGAAAAAGATCTTTGAAAGAAAGATCAGATACTGGGAATGCAGGCCCATGTGCGAGGGCCGTAATGCAGTGGTATCCCCGGCTGACGCCCGGATCCTCGTGGGGTCCCTCAGCGAAAGCAAGGGCATTTTTATTAAAGAGAAGTTCTTTGAATACGGGGAACTTTTTGGCTATTGCAAGAAAAACTGGCTGGAAGCTTTTGCCGGCGGGGATTTTGCGATCTTCAGGCTTACCCCGGACAAATACCACTATAATCATACGCCTGTTGCAGGCGTGGTGAAGGACATCTACGAAATCGAAGGCCGCTATCATTCCTGCAATCCGAACGCAGTGGTAAGCACTGTGACCCCCTATTCAAAGAACAAACGCGTTGTGACCGTGATCGATACCGATGTCATGGGGGGTTCAAGGATAGGCCTTGTCGCTATGATCGAAGTAGTTGCATTTATGATAGGCGAGATCGTTCAATGCTATTCGGCGGTACGCTACGACAACCGGACGGAGGTCGTCAAAGGCATGTTCCTGGACAGGGGCTGCCCGAAGAGCCTGTACAGGCCTGGGAGCAGCACGGATATTCTGATATTTCAGAAAGACCGAATAGTTTTTGCAGAGGATATCCTGATCAATCGATACAACAACAAGGCGATGAGCCGCTATACGTTGGGATTCGGAGAGCCGATGGTAGAGACTGATGTGAAGGTGCGGTCCTTGATAGCTTTCCCGAGAAAGAATAAAAAGGAGGATTAATATGGAGATCGTCAAGGTGCTTTTTGTCTGCCTGCACAATAGCGCAAGGAGCCAGATGGCCGAGGCTTTCTTAAAGAAAGAAGGAGGGGGCATGTTCGTTGCTGAAAGCGCAGGGCTGGAACCGGGTGCGTTGAATCCTCTTGCAGTCCGGGTTATGCAGGAGGCCGGCATCGATATTTCGCAGAACCGGACCAAAAGTGTTTTTGATCTTTATAAGCAGGGAAAGCTGTATAGTTATGTAATAGCTGTCTGCGATGCCTTGAACGCCGAGAGGTGTCCGCTGTTCCCGGGCTATACGGTGAGAATGGAATGGTCTTTCGATGATCCTGAATATTTCGAGGGTACCATCGAGGAAAGGCTCGAAAAGATGAGAGGACTGCGGGACCAGATAAAGCAGAAAGTCACTGAATTTGTCAACACGGTGCGTGGCGGGTAGTTGAAGAATTGTGGCGTACATTAACGAAAGTTTCTTCAAAAAATTATCGAGGATTAACATCGCGGCAGTATGATCGCGTAAAACAATAAGGACGGAACAATGAATAACTGGATGGCGCGGTTGGCGAAACACTATAACAATACAAGGGACAAATATCCAAACGACCGAATTCTGATCGTTTTTGATATTGACGGCACCATTCTTGATATGCGGTATGTCATCCTTCACGTGTTGAAGGCATTTGACGAAAGCCATAATACACGGCATTTTGCCGGCCTTGAAGCGGCAGATATCGATTTTCATGAAGAGCATATCCAATCTTTTCTGGACCGCTTGCGCATATCACCGGAAGATCAGAAGGTCATTTTAGAGCAGTACAAAAGGCTTTTCTGGTCTTCAGCCGCAACGTTTGAGGCGCACCGCCCGTTCCGCGGTGTTCTGGAAGTGATCAGGTGGCTGCAAATGCAGCCACGTACATATGTGGCGCTCAACACGGGACGTCCCGAGTCTCTCAGATTGCAGACTCTTAATACGCTGAACAGGCTGGCCGATGAGTTCAGGGTACGCTTTGACGACGATCTGCTCTACATGAAGCCTGATGGTTCGGAACAGACGATTCCCGAGATCAAGGCCAACGGGATACGCAGCTTCGCTGAAAAAGGCTATCGCGTATTCGCGGTAGTTGATAATGAACCTGAGAACCTGTATGCAATCTCCCGGATCGATCACCAGCGCGAGATACTTCTGCTCCATGCCGACACGATCTTCAAATCAAGGCGCGACAGCGTTCCCGGATACGCGGTAAACGGCAAAGGATATGACATCACGACGCTGATCCTCAATAATACGCCTACGCGGCATACCCAATTCGTCTGGGATTACACACTCGATTCAGACAGGTTTCATCAATTCATCCGGTCGAACATCCACTGGATACAGGTCGACCCGCATTTCTTTTCATCTCCTTTAAGGAAAATATCCGCCGGAGCTGAGCTGCCTGACATCACAGAATATTTATCTGAGATCAAAGGGCACGACAAAAAGATAAAGCTGCGTTTACGCGATTTGACGAACATGACGGCAGAGACGCTGAGGATGGTTGCAAAGCTCGGATTTGACGGTTCATCTATTTGCATCGATGTCAATATTGCAACGATACTGGATGATGTGAAGATGAAAACATTGCGGCTCGATCATCCACACATTATTATACAGTCTCCGGTTGATTATCTTGCCGATGCTATACTGACGAAACCGATGCGAGTGAGGGAGATTCTGGAGTTCGTCAAAGGGCGCGGCGCCAACAGGTTTTCTGTGAACTGGATGCAGCCGAAAAAAAGACAGGTGATCAACCGGTTGCTTCAATGGGGGTACGAGGTTGATGTGAACAACATCCAGGGTTTGGAACCATTCCTGCAGGCAGCATTATTGGGGCCGTATTCGATCACATCCCATTTCAATTTCCTCGGCGACCAATATGAAGAGCATCGGGTTGACCGCTTCATCGCATAAGATACAATGATCAACATTGCCTTTGTCCTTGCCCTTGCCGTGTTGCTCACAGCATTTCTATGGTGGGGTTTTAAGAAGCTCCCGAAAGAGGAAAGCCAGATATTCGCCGCCATGCCGTTGCGCAAAAAGGATGCTCAATCGTGGGATGGAGTGAACCTGACCTACTACGGTATACTGATTGCGAGCGCCCAGGTCTTTGCCGTAGCGATCATGACAACGCTGATGGGAGCGCTGTGCTCTCCATGGTATGAGACATTCCTCTTCGTAGCAATTCTTCTTGGTGTATGCGTGCCTGCCTCCAGAGCAGTAGCAAAGATCGTTGAAAAAAAGACCGCTACATTTACCGTCGGCGGGGCTTCGTTCATCGGAATGCTCTTAGCCCCCTTTGTCATACCGGCAGCGAACCTGACGATATGCGGCGGCCTTCCCGTTGTTCCTTGTATCGCTGCCATGGCGATATCATATGCCTACGGGGAAGGGATCGGCAGGCTTGCCTGCATAAGCTTCGGATGCTGTTATGGAAAACCTCTCGCGGGATGCGGTCCTTTCGTAAGAAAGCTCTTTTTGAGGAGAAGTTTCGTTTTTACAGGGAAGACGAAAAAGATCGCCTACGAAAGCGGCCTGGATGATCAGAAGGTCATCCCCATACAGGCAATAACGTCGATAATTTATGTGAGCACCGGTCTTGTTTCGACGATCTTCTTTCTTGAAGGTCTTTATGGATGGTCGCTTATTGTTGGAGTATGCTGCACACAAGGATGGCGATTCATTTCAGAGATATTACGGGCCGACTTCAGGGGTAGAGGCAGGCTGAGCGCATACCGGATAATGTCCCTGTTACTGGTCTCCTACCCTTTTTTTATAATAGCTCTTTTCCCTGCTGATGCGCATCTTCTGCCCGATATTGTACAAGGGCTGAAAGAGATCGTTAACCCTTTCCTGATTTTGTCTCTCCAGGGGATATGGTTGATCGTATTCATCTATCTCGGCAGGAGCAGGGTGACAGGGTCAACGATTTCGTTCTATGTCCATAAGGACAGGATATAACCAATCGTCGCTCAGGCCGTAGTCCCGATAAGAAGAGCTTTTTGTTCGATGGATATCCTCTCGGTGAGATCAACGAGATGCGCTGACGCGATCTTGTGATCGATGGCCTTTGCGGTCTTTTTCAGCGAAGAAAGCATTGAAACCACCTCTTCGATGGTTGCGTCCTTTGATCCTTTGTGCAGCTCAAGAACGCCGGCGCTTGCCGTTAAAAAAGGAAATTGTCTTTTATTGTCGTATCTGTCAGAGGCTATTATATAACCCCTGCCCCGGTCTTCTTGATCATAAAGACCTACGATAGCATCTCTGAATTTGTTTGCAATGTGCCGTATGATAATATAGATCGAGTCCCTGTCGATGTCGCTGATCCTGAATCCTGTAAAGAAATCGTCGCCGCCGATGTGCCCGACAAAGAACCTGTTCATATTCGATGTCTTCTTGAGAATATCAGAGAAAAGAAGGATAGCCCTGTCGCCTTGCCTAAAGCCGTACCGGTCGTTATAAGGCTTGAAATTATCAAAATCGAAGTATGCAAGGATGTACGCATTTTCCTGATCTTTCAGTACCTGTTCGATGTATTCGTTGATCATCGTGTTGCCGGGGAGCTTGGTAAGGGGGTTGGAATCGCGGGCTATGGCTAAGTTCTTATCGTTGACAACCTTCAACAAGGCCCTGGCGCTCAGAAATCCAAGATACCGGCTGTTTTCAGTCAAAATGACGCCCTCGCTATGTTCGTCGACGGAGAATATTTCGAGTATCTTCTCGATCTTTGTGCTGATCTCACAGGCGGGACATTTGATAAGAAAATCGACAAGCGTCTTGCCGTAGGTCTTATTAAGAAGCAGGTCTTTCCCGTATTTCGAATAGACATACTCCTTAAGCTCCTTCTCCCTGATCAACCCGACAGGCTCGTTGTTTCCATTCACGACAGGGAAAAAGGTGCTGGTCTTGTTCTTTCTGAAACGGTCAAAAACTATTGACATGTCTGTCGGCCTGCCTTTTTGATCCTCGTAAAGATGTATCGCCTCGATATATTCCATCTGATCATAAAGCAGACGGTGGTCGATCGTTCTCTCACGCATATCCTTTGTGCTGAGCGCAGATATTGCTTCATACTTAAATGTAAGTTCAGCAAGGTTCACGGTAGGTCTCTGAACAAGATATCCCTGTACAAAATCGCATCCTATCTCCCTACAGATGAAATATTCCTTCTTGGTTTCCACTCCTTCCGCAATAACCATGATACCGAGTATATGTGCAAGGTTGAGCACCTTTGAAAGGAAGAGCTTCTTTCTCGAATCATTCTCGATATTGGTGATGAAGAACCTGTCGATCTTGATAAAGTCAGGCTCCGAATGGTAGAGAAGCTGCAGGCCGGAAAAGCCGGTGCCGAAGTCATCGATCGCGATCTTATATCCGAAGTGCTTATAAGCGTTAAGCATGGCTTTCGTATCGTCGGTATACTGAAATTCATGCCTCTCCGACATCTCGAAGCAGATGAAGTCCTGGTGCAGCCCATATTTCGCAAGCGTTACAGACATGCCCCCGTCGATATCATCGAAAAGCGCAAGGGACCTGTTGTCAAGGTTGAAGAAGAGCCTGACACGCTGATAATGGTTGATGCCGGAAAGCTTTTCCACGGCCTTTTTCCTGAGCAGGAGTTCGACATGCGCAAGCATTCCTTCCTCAAAGGCGCTATCGAAGAAATCCTGGATGCTATGGAACCCTGCCTTTTCATAATCTCGCAAAAGCGCTTCGTAGCCAAGGCATACGCCGGTATGGATATTGACGATAGGCTGGAACGCATAATCGATCTGTTCGGTTCTTAATGTCCATTCCTCTTGTTTGTCCATACTCTGATCACCCCCGCGTCGAATCGTTATATATATAATCGAACAGATCGTTAATTCCCGGTTAAGGTTTTGATAAATATTGATAAAAAAATCAGCGAGCTTGTACGATATGCATAGGCTTAGAGGTGGCCGCAGAGAGAAGGGCATTTGCGGCTGCAATAAAAGGTTCTATGTAATCGTTAAAAATTGGATACTTTCCTTTCCGTATAGTCCTCGAACATATTATAGATCGACGCTTCCTTTTTGTTCTCATTGCGCCGTTTGTTCGTTGCCTTTAAAGGGGATTTTTTGGAAAAATCGTGAATGGCGGCAAGAATGCTATCAATGCTGCTGTCGTGAAAAAAAGTATGCCTGGGTCTTAGTACACTTCCAAGCGCTATGGAAAGCTTGTCGCGGCCCGGAAGAATGACCATTGTATCATAAGGGCTCAGCAGGTGATTGATGAAATATGCATCGATCAGCGCTTCTTCGTGAAATGCCGCAACAACAACCAATGATTCTTGAGCACTTGTCGCGTGGAGTGCATCCTCAAAATGCTCCACCGAAATATATTCCCTCAATTCGACATTCTCGGCAACATGGTCCCCGGTCAAAGAAAACAGCTTCCTGGCCTTGTCATCAGACTTATCACAGAAGAAATGAATGATCATGAACGCCCCCTTTCACTAAAAATATTATTAGTCATTTCATTATTATAACTATCAAAAATAGATTAATTTGGCGTTGCAGATCTGTTAATTTATTATTAATTTATTGAAATGTTCATTTTGTCCTGTTCATGCTGAAGTCAATTTTGTATAATAATCGTGCTGTAATACAAATAATTGTAAAATAGTATGGTAATTGATCAAATCGAGGGTATATAAAAACGATGAATGTGTTGATTGCATTAATTGTCCTGATAGTTGTTCTTATAATCTTGAACGGCATATTTTCTGCCGGTGAGTTTGCAATCATTTCGTCAAGAAAAAGCAAGATAAAGGAGATCGCGAAAAAAGACAAGGAGCGCAGGGCGGATATGCTTCTCGAAATGAAAGAGAATCCGGAAAGATTTCTGTCTGCCGTTCAGATAGGCATTACCCTTTGCGGTACCCTTGCGTCTGCGATCGGAGGCATTATTTCTGTACATTACATTAAACCTTATATCAGCCGGATCCCCTATATCGGTGTCCTTGATGAAACCCTGTCGGTTGTCATCATCGTCGTGATACTGACTTACCTCTTCCTTGTGATCGGCGAACTGGTTCCAAAGTACATCGGGATCAATTATAGAGAAAAGGTTGCCCTGTCGATTGCCCCTTTCCTGCACTTTATCGCAAAAATATTTTTTGTTTTTGTCGATTTTCTCTCCTTTTCCACATTGCTTGTTGTAAAGGCATTGAATCTCAAAAAGGGAGAGGAGCATATAGGGGAAGGAGAAATAAAAGTGCTTCTTGAAGAGGGAAGACGAAAAGGGGTATTTGACGAGACAGAAGAGAAGCTGATCCATGGTGTTTTTGAATTTGCGGACAGATCTGTGAAAGAGATCATGGTTCCAAGGCCTGATGTTTACAGTATAAATATTGAAGACGGTAAAGATGAGGTAGTGAAGTATATCGTGGAGAATGAGTTCTCACGATACCCGGTCTACAGGGAAAACCTCGATAAAGTCATCGGTGTTGTTTACCAGAAGGACATAACAAAACAGATATGGCTTCAATCCTCCTTCAGTCTGGACAAACTCCTTAAAAAGCCGTACTTCGTGCCCGATACAATGGAGATAAGCATTCTTCTGAAAGAAATGCAGAAAAGACGCCAGCACCTTGCTATTGTTATTGACGAGTATGGAACAACGGCAGGGATTGTAACACTTGAAGATGTTATGGAAGAGATATTCGGTGAGATAATGGATGAAACGGACGTGGATGACCGCATAGAAAGATTGAAGGATGGCTCTGTTATTATTGACGCTTCATATTCAATAAGAGATCTGAACAATCGGTTTAATCTCGATCTCTCGGAATCGCCTGATTACGAAACTCTTGGCGGTTTTATCCTCACACAGCTTCAGGAAATGCCAAAAGGTGGAGAAATAATCATCCACGGTGTTCACAGATTTACTGTGGTGGGGGTTGAAGGGAGGAGGATTACTAAAGTGAAGCTCGACAGACCAAAAAGAGCCTGACGGGCTTTATAAAATTTCTCGATATCATACCTTCAATACGGAATTATGTGACCCGAACTCGTTCATGCTTTTTTCCGGGTTTTCCGGGTCATCCTGCCATACGCCATCGACTATGAACCGGTATTCATAGGTACCTTGAGACAGCATCGTCGTCGTTTTCCAGATGCCCCTGGCATCTTTTTTGAGAGCTTTGGCTGTAGGGTTCCAGGCATTAAAAGAGCCGGCAAGAAAGACCTCCCCGGCGGAAGGATTTTCCAATTTGAAGGTTACCCGCTTTTTAGTCTCTTTCTTTGTCATTATTGCCCCCTTTATGTAATTTTCTGATACTCTACCATAAACAGCTTTTTTATGCTACCCGGGCTCAATCCGGATGTTACCCTGCAGCTTGCTGCGGGGTAACACTGTTCCCTCTCCCCCCGCGGGAGAGGGCAGGGTGAGGGGGCATAATCATGCCGTTTCTATCCTCTGATACCCCGCAGCTTGCTGCAGGGTAGTTCATTCAAGCGAAAAAAATGTATTTTTAACGTTTCATAAGGATAAAGAAGGGTCAAACGGCAGTGTAACGGTAACTTTGGTCCCTACTCCGTGAGTGCTTTGGACATCTATCTTTCCGTTATGGAGCATGATAATATGTTTGACGATAGAGAGCCCTAAGCCCGTGCCGCCAAGCCTCTTGGAACGCGACTTGTCTACGACATAAAACCTTTCAAATATCCTTGAAAGGTGATCGCCCGGTATCCCGATCCCTGTATCCTGTATGGTGAATATTACCGCTGTTTTCTCGGGCTCCAGGGATAGGGCGATTCCGCCTTTTTCTGTGTATTTGACGGCATTATCCAGGAGGTTGATAAGCATTTGCTCAAGTTTGAAGGCGTCGCCTTTAATGATAGACGCGTTAGGGTTGATCGAAACTGCAAGGTCCAGACCTTTCCCGGCAAGCTGTTGCTCAAAAAGCTTCACCGAGTTTTCCATTAAAACCTTTAGATCAACCTTTTCATGCTCGAGTTCCATATGCTTTTCTTCAAGTTCAGACAAAAGAAGAAGGTCGTTAATTATATTGATCAGTCTGTTGGTATTCCGTTTCACGATGTCGATGTAATGTTTTTGTTCTGAGTTGCTTACTGTCTCTCCAAGGGTTTCGACAAAGCCTTTTATTGACGTCAAAGGCGTCCGCAATTCATGTGACACGTTCTGGACAAAATCGGTTTTGATCTTTTCCAGGTTTTTCATATCTGTAATATCATGGAACACAATTGCGATCTCTTCCTGCACATTCAAAAACGTAGCGCTGCAAGAGAATATCCTGTTGTTAAACTCAATTTCTTTAATGTGGTTATGTTTTGTTTCACGGACAGTCTTTATCAATTCGCTCAGCTTCGGCTCCCGGATGACTTCCCAGTAGAACTTCCCTTTATCGGGGTTTGTGTTAATGATCGATTTGAAGCTTTCATTGAAGAAAACAAACTTTTCCTCTTTGTCGAGTATGAGGAACCCTTCCCGCAATGACAGGATGACGCTGTTCCATTCCTCCTTTTGTCTGGACAGCTCGGTGAAAAGCGTTTTTATACGGCTGACCATGTCATTAAAATTATCAGCAAGGTCTCTCAGTTCATCCCTGTTCCTAAGAAAAACCTTTACATTGAAATCGTTTTTTGCAACCCTCTGTGAAGCGGCAATGAGTTCGTGAATAGGTCCGGAGAGATTATTCGAAAAGATAAAGGCGGCAACGAGAGATGCGCCGATGATAAAGAGGGTGATCTGAAGGATTGACCATCGGATCCGGCCGGTAATTGTATCAATGTCCTTTAAATACTGGCTCAGCCTAACAGCACCTATTACTTTTTTGTCTTTATAGACAGGGACGGCAACATAGAGCATCTCCCTTTTTAAGGTGTCGCTGAACCTTGCGAACCTCCCCGGAGATCCCTCAAGGGCTGAAGCGACCTCGGTTCTTGTCCGGTGGTTCTCCATTTTTTTAGGGTCTTCTTCGGAATCGGCAAGAACGATCCCATTAAAAGCTATGATGGTTATCCGCGCGCTGATTTCTTTTCCTGAAGATTTTGCAAGCGCATCGAGCCCCTGGAAGTTGCCTTCGATCATGGGTTGGACGATCTGCGACCTGATCACGATGGCGAGGTCCCTTAAATTGCCTGCGACGGTCTCTATGTGATAGTGGCGTATCACGGGAAATGAGAATGCCAGTATCAGGGCTGAGAGGGCTATCGTAACAATAAAATACCCGCCGAATATCTTAAAGAAAAGTGTCCTTTTCATTCTTCGAACTTATACCCTATACTCCTTACATTCTTCACATATCGTCCTGTATCGCCGAGCTTTTCCCTGAGGTGCCTGATATGGACGTCTATAGTCCTGTCGATAACAAATTTTTCTTTTCCCCAAAGGTGATCGAGGATCTGATCGCGAGAATATATCCTGCCCGGTCTGGAAACGAGAAGATTGAGGATCTTGAACTCTGTCGGGGTAAGATCGACCTTGTTCCCTTTTACCTCTACCTCGTATCTTTCCGGATCGATCTTCAGGACGTCCTCGACCTCGATCCTTTTCGATCCAGCCTTAGGTTCACGTCTCCTTAATACTGCCTTGACCCTTGCCGTGAGCTCCCTTGGAGAAAAAGGCTTGGTGACGTAGTCGTCGGCGCCCAGTTCCAGACCAAGGACCTTTTCTGTCTCTTCGGTCTTCGCAGTAAGCATAATGATAGGGATGGATGCATATTTATCGTTATTTTTTAAATATTTGCAAACCTCAAAACCGTCGACATCGGGGAGCATGAGATCAAGGATGATCAGGTCTGGAGAGGCGGTATGGAGGGATTTGTAAAAGCCTTCCACTTCGGAAAATCCATTTACTTTAAACCCTGATTTTTTAAGATTGATTCCAACGAGCTCAAGGATATCGGGTTCGTCATCTACGATGGCTATTAATTGGTTGCCCATAAAATCAGATTACTCCATTACCCATATTTTGAAAAGGTTTTTTTGTGACCGCACGTTACGCCCCGTAATATTATGTTGCAAAGAGAGTCTCCGTATAATAATCTTGTATAGCTTAGCGATGAATTGTTAATTTTTGATTAAGGATCATATTTTTTTGAAGAGGAGGTATGGTAATGAGATCCGACAGAATGAAAAAAGGCGTTGAGAAGGCGCCGCACCGGAGCCTTTTCAGCGCCATGGGGTATACGTCACAGGAGATTGAGAGGCCGATCATCGGTGTAGCAAATTCTGCAAACGAGCTGATACCCGGACATATCCACCTCGACAGAGTCTCTCAGGCTGTCAAAGACGGCATCAGGATGGCAGGCGGGACCCCGATGGAATTTTCGACGATCGGCGTATGCGACGGGATCGCCATGAACCACGAGGGGATGAAATACTCTCTCGGATCAAGAGAGCTTATCTGTGATTCCGTTGAGGTAATGGCGAAGGCATACCCCTTTGACGGAATCGTACTTGTTCCAAACTGTGACAAGATCATACCGGGCATGATGATGGCAGCCATGCGCCTTAATATCCCGGCCATTATGGTAAGCGGCGGGCCCATGCTTGCGGGCCGGTTGAAAGGGAAGGCCGTAGACCTTATCTCTGTTTTCGAAGGGGTAGGGAAGGTCGCAGGCGGTCTCATGACAGAAGATGAGCTCTGCATGCTCGAGGAGTGCGCATGCCCCGGCGCCGGTTCCTGCTCCGGCATGTTCACGGCGAATTCCATGAACTGCCTTTCAGAGGCGCTCGGCATCGGCCTGCCTGGAAACGGTACGATACCGGCGGTCCACGCCGCGAGGATAAGGCTTGCAAAGCTGGCAGGGCAGAAGATCATTGAGCTTGTTAAGAAGGATATAAAGCCTCGTGATGTTATGACCCTTGATGCCTTTAAAAATGCCATAACGGTCGATATGGCCTTCGGCGGTTCATCGAACACGGCGCTCCATCTCCCTGCAATTGCGAATGAGGGGGGGATCAGGCTGCCGTTGGCGCTTTTTGACGAGATATCAGAAAAAGTACCTCACATCTGTAATATGAGCCCGGCAGGGCCGCACCACCTTGAAGACCTTTTTGAGGCAGGCGGTGTCTATGGGATTATGAAGGAACTGACGAAGAAAAACCTTATAAATAAAAAATGTATCACCGTTACGGGTAGTAAGGTCGGCGATATCCTGAAGGGGGCCGGTGTTGCCGATCATGAGGTTATTCACCGGATTGATGCACCGTATCATGAAAAGGGCGGCCTCGCAGTATTGACAGGAAGCCTTGCGCCCCAGGGTTCAATAGTAAAGAGGATCGGCGTGGCGGAGAGCCTATGGCGTTTCGAAGGGAAGGCAAAGGTCTTTGAAAGCGAGGAAGATGCCGGGAAGGCCATCATGGAAGGAAAGATATGGGCCGGCGACGCAGTCATAATCCGGTACGAGGGGCCGAAAGGCGGGCCCGGTATGCGCGAGATGCTTACCCCCACAAGTATCCTGGCAGGGAGAGGGCTCGACACCGTATGCGCCCTGATCACCGACGGCAGATTCTCCGGCGGGACGCGAGGTTTATGTATCGGCCATGTGTCGCCTGAGGCAGCGGAAGGGGGCCCCATTGCGTTTGTAAAGAACGGGGATATCATCGAAATAGACCTGGTGAAAAAGAGCATACGCCTCCGTGTCGATAAAAATGAACTGGCGAAACGCAGGAAGGCGTGGAGGCGCCCTGAACCGAAGATCAAAGAGGGCTACATGGCACGTTACGCGAAGCTCGTTACCTCGGCAGCGACGGGAGCGGTATTTAAAGAATAGTTCATAGTTCTTAGCTCATGGCTCATAGTTGATGGCAAAATCTGTTCAACGTTCAAGGTTCTATGTTCAATGCTAAAACGGGCAGAACAAACTGACTAAACAGACTAGATAGACCGGATTTGTTGCTGTATGCTGATTGCTGAAAGCTGACAGCTGATTGCTGATTAAAGGATTCATATGGAAAGCAAGGTTATAGATGAGATCGTAAGAGCTGTTGGAAAAGAAAATGTGCTGTCATCGCCGGAGGAGAGAAAGTGCTATTCCTATGACGCGAGGAACGAAGGGGTGATCCCTGACCTCGTTGTTTTTCCATCCTCTGCGGAAGAGGTATCGAAGATACTGAAGCTTGCGAACCGGCATCGCTTTCCTGTGATACCGCGCGGCCAGGGATCAGGGCTGACAGGCGGCTCCATTCCTCTCTACGGAGGGGTTATACTGGTCTTTACAAGAATGAACCGCATTCTTGAGATCGATACGGAAAACCTTACCGTTACCGTAGAACCGGGTGTTATTACCTTTGATCTGCAGCAGGAGATGGCTAAGCAAGGACTCTTTTATCCGCCTGACCCGGCTTCATTCAAGTATTCGAGCATTGGCGGGAACGTTGCGGAGTGTGCAGGGGGGCCCAATTCACTGAAGTACGGCGTCACAAGGGATTATGTCCTCGGGCTTGAGGTGGTGAAGCCAACGGGAGAGATCATCAGGACAGGGGTAAAGACCATGAAGGGCGTCGTCGGGTATGATCTGACCCGCCTTTTTGTAGGGAGCGAAGGGACTCTAGGTGTTGTTACGAAGATCATCATGAAGCTTATCCCGCTGCCGGAGGCAAAGGCCACGATCCTTGCCCTTTTCCAGGAAGTCGAAGACGCCGCGGCGGCAGTTTCGGCAATCATAGCCGCAAAGGTTGTGCCTTCAACGATCGAGTTCATGGATAAGGCATCGATAAAATGCAGCGAACAGTCGTCCCCGATGGGCCTGCCTGAAGGCATAGGCGGGCTTTTGCTCATCGAGGTCGATGGAGACAGGGAATCAATTCAGCCGCAGGTGGAGAAGGTCAGAAAAATTGTCCTTGATAAAAAGGCGATCCGGTGCGACGTGACCGAAGACCCGCAGGAGGCCGACAGGCTCTGGCAGGCAAGGAGGGTCCTTTCCCAGGCGACGTACAACCTTAATCCGGTCAAGATTGCCGAGGACGTTGTAGTTCCCCGGTCTCATATACCGACGCTCATCAGGGCCCTTGAAGAGATGGAGAGGAGGTTCGGCGTGCCTATCCTGAGCTTTGGCCATGCGGGGGATGGTAATTTTCACGTGAGCATTATGATCAAGGATACGCCTGAGGACAGGGAAAAGGCGGAAAAGGCAGTCGAGGCTATATTCGAAGAGACGATAAGGCTCGGCGGTACGCTCTCCGGCGAACACGGTATAGGCACCTCAAAATCTGCCTATCTCGGTATGGAGCTCTCTCCCGAGGTGATCGCGACGATGAAGAGGATCAAAGAGCTTTTCGATCCCAACAATATCCTCAATCCCGGAAAGATCTTTCCGGAATAAAACAGCTCATATAGTAAATACTGGATTAATGCGATTTTTCAGGGCCGAAAATAGCCTCTAAATGCTATAGCATCCATATGTTGGACTATACTTTATTCACG
>DIWM01000048.1:0-20030 GCA_002428485.1 Deltaproteobacteria bacterium UBA6106 | reverse complement strand
TTCCTCGCCTCACGACGGTTTGCTCCGGGATATCCCGACGCCATGCTCTCATTATATGACTGGGATAAACTATCTTCTATGCAAATTCAAATGTTCAAAATTCAAAACACGGCGACGTGCCTTTGCTTTAAACATTTGATATTTGAATCCGGATGATTCCCCGCAGCTTGCTGCGGGGTAACACTGTTCCCTCTCCCCCCGCGGGAGAGGGTAGGGTGAGGGGGCATAATCATGACGCTTCTATCCTCTGATACCTCGCAGCTTGCTGCGGGGTAGTTCATTTTAGATATTGTTTAGTGCTTCGTGCTTAGGATTTTGTGCTTCATCGGGCAGCGACTTATTCAACTTCAGGTTCGGGCAGGATATCGGCGATCTGGTGGTATTCTTTAATCACCTTTTTTGTGAAGCGGTTGTTCGGCATCTCCTCGCTGGAGGTATTATGCTTAACCTTACCAGGGCCTACGTTGTACGCGTGGAGGGCAGTGTAGAGGTCTTCAAACCTTTCCAGCAGCCTCGAAAGGTAATAAACGCCGATCTTAATGTTCTTTTCAGGTTCGTGGAGGCATCTGGTGCTCTTTACGGATATGTCAGAGGTCCTGGAGACATGCCTCGCCAGGGATGGCTTTATCTGGAGGAGTCCGCGCGCCCCTTTTCTGGAGATCGCATCGTTCCTGAAATTGCTCTCGACCTTCATGACGGCAATGATAAGCCTGTAGTCTATATCGTATCTTTGCGACTCCTCGTAGATGCTGCCGGCGATGGTCCTTAACCTTTCGTCGCTTCCCCTGACCTTTTTATCTTTCAGATACTCGAATGTTTTTTCAATGATCAGCTCTTTTTGGTCATTTACCGCATCTGCGGCATGCGCAGCGGGCAGGAAGACTATAAGTGCGAAAATAACAAGGAAAACGGGAATGACGATGCTTTTCACTCTTTTCAAGAACTGCATGGCCTCTTTCAATACTATAAACAGACAGGAGAGTCAAACTATTTTTGTCCTGAATGTTTCAACCTTTCACCTTTCACATTTCACCTTTTACTTTGTCATGAGCCATGATTGACAATTGATATTGCTTCTGTTAAGGATTTATTATGCACGGCAGGCTGAACTTCAGGGGTGATCTATCAACAACGGCCATGGGGATCATGCCCCATGAGGACGTTCGGAAGGCGTTGGACGTTGCGCTCCAAATGGATATCCCCTTCTGGCCGCAACTGCCCAGGCTGTCATACTATGAAGATATGTATGTGCAGGTTATGGAGATGTTCCCCGGTGTTGTTATTGACGAGGAGCATATGAGGATATTTATCGACAGCGGGAAATTCCTCCACGATCTGCCCCAATATCTGGAAAGGGAAGATGACCCCGGGCTGTACGGGTTCTCAACAAAGTTTTCCAGGGTTTACGGACACTTCCTTTCGCTTGACCTGTCCTCATACAGGTCTGTAAGAGGCCAGGTCATAAGCCCCGTGAGCCTTTCACTGAAAATAACAGATGAGAACGGCAAGCCTATAGTTTATAATGATGAAATGCGTGCCCTTATATTTTCTTTTATTCAGAAAAAGGTGAACGTGCAATACAGAGAGCTTTGCCTTAAGAACAGCAACGCATTTGTCTGGGTCGATGACCCCGGGCTGGAATTTGTCTTCAGCGCAATGTGCGGATACGATCACCTCAAAGCAAAGGATGAGCTGACGGCATTCTTCGGCGGTATCGAGGGGCCCCGCGGCCTCCATCTTTGCGGGAGGCCCGATTGGGATTTCCTTCTTTCCCTCAATATAGATATTCTTTCATTCAACGCCTACGCCTTTGGCGATATCTTTGTTACTTATGATAAAGTGAAAACGTTCCTGGAGAAGGGAAATATGATCAGTTGGGGCATTGTACCGACATATTATGAGGAATTTTCCAGGGAAGATGTCAAAAGCCTTGCAGAACGCCTTGAGAATATGTGGCGCCACCTTGTGAGAAACGGTTTGGATATGGAGATCATTACCGGAAACAGCATGCTTGCTCCTGCAACATGCAACCTGATGAACGCCGACAAGACCGCTACGGTCGAAAGGTCTTTTTTGCTCGTTAATGAACTATCAGACTATGTAAAGGAGCGATATAGAATATGAAAAATATCCATATTGTCTGCAAGAGGAGTAACGAGGATGCCGTAAGTATAGCAAAAACCATCATCGATTCTTTCGGACATAAATGCGACATTTTTGTAGATGATGTTACTGCGAAGGCTATGCATTATGAAAAAACCTTCGAACTGGAACACGTCGGTGACGATACGGACCTGATCGTCGTTCTCGGGGGCGACGGCACGATGTTGAGCGCCTCAAGGCATTTAAAGGGAAAAGAGGTGCCGATACTCGGCGTCAATCTCGGCGGTCTTGGTTTTTTGACAGAGACATCCGTCGAGGAATTGCCATTGACGCTTGAAAAGGTAATAAAAGGGGATTTCGGTGTTTCCAGGCGGATCATGCTGCTGGTCACTGTCAAGAGGGGAGACGAACAGGTTTTTGAATTCTCCATTCTCAACGATGCCGTTATTACCAAGGATGCCCTTGCGCGGATCATTGACATAGAGACATTCATCAACGAAGAATACCTGACGACATATAAGGGCGATGGCCTGATATTCTCGACGCCGACGGGCTCGACAGGCTATTCGCTTGCAGCAGGAGGCCCTCTCATATATCCTTCATTGACAAACATCATCGTGACGCCCATCTGCCCTCATATGCTTACGAACAGGCCGATCATACTGCCTGAGGGCGTTACCGCCAAGGCAGTGCTGGCCTCGAGGGAAGAGAAGGTGCTCCTTACCATCGACGGCCAGATAGGTTTTCCTTTGGAATACGGGGACGAGGTGGTCGTGAGAAAGTCTCCCTATACCGCCAGCCTTATAAAGTCATCTTCCAAGGGATATTTCGAGATCCTGAGAACAAAATTAAAATGGGGTGAACGGTAGGTATGCTGACCTTTCTCGGCGTGAAAGGTTTTGCCATAATAGATGAACTGCGTGTTGAGTTTGGAGAAGGATTGAATGTCATTACCGGCGAAACGGGCGCTGGAAAATCGATCATCATCAACGCCCTTTCAGCGCTTATGAATATGAAGATGGCCGGCGATGTGGTAAGGACAAGCGCAACGCACGCTGAGATAACAGGCCATTTCTTTCGTGGAGAGGAAGAATACCTCATCAGGAGGGTGATCGGCAAGACGGGCCGTTCCAGGGCATTTGTAAATGACGATCCCGTAATATCAGGCAGGCTGGAAGAGGTCGGCAACAAAAGCATCAGCATTTACGGCCAGAACGAGTTCCAGCATTTGTTGAATAAGGAAAATTATACGGCCATCGTCGACAGGCTCCTTTCCCTGGAGAGTGAACAGTTGTTGCTCAAGGGAAAGGTTGACGCATTGAAGAAAGTAGATTCTGAGCTTGAAAGAAAAATGAAAGAGGCTGAAGGAAAAACAAAAGAGGTGGAACTGCTGGAGTTCCAGATCGAAGAGATAGCGCGGTACAACATACAGGAAGGCGAAGAAGGGTCTGTCCGGGAGCGGCTGAAGACCCTGAAAAGCGCAGAAAAGATCAATGCCTGCTTAGCAGAGATCTCGAATGGCCTCTATGAAGGTGAAGCATCGGTACAGGGTGTGTTGAAAAACCATGCGGGCATGCTCAGGCACTTCAGTGCCTTTGAGAAAATGGATGAGCTAAGAAAAAGGATGGAGACCATATCCTTTGACATTGAGGATATTCTTCAGGCGATACGGGGGATCGAAAAGGACCTGCTTTTTGACCCCGAAGAGCTGGAGATGCTCGAAGACCGGTTGTCCGATATATACAGGCTCAAAGAAAAATACGGGACGACATGTGATGCGATCCATAAGTACGGGGAATCCGCAAAGGAGCGGCTGGAATACCTGCGCGCCCTCTCCTCTGGTATCGATGAGCTTGCAGCGCAAAAGGCTCTGTTGATAAAAGAGGTGGAAGAGCTGGCGGAAAGGCTCTCTGCAAAAAGGAAAAAAGGTTCCGTCAGGCTTGAAGGGTCCATCATAGAAGAGCTTGGCTTTCTTTCCATGAAAGGGCTGCAATTCAATATCCGCATTATGGATAAGGGTTTTACTGACAGCGATGGAAAAGACGACATAGAATTTTTGATAAGCACCAACCCCGGGGAGCCCTTAAAGCCCCTCAGAAAGATAGCCTCGGGCGGGGAGCTGTCGAGGATCATGCTCGCCATCAAGAAGGTTATCGGCGGCGAAGAGGACAAGACGCTCATATTCGACGAGGTTGATTCGGGTATCGGAGGCAGGGTTGCGGATATGGTGGGAAAAAGGTTGAAGGGCCTTGCCGGAAAGCAGCAGGTGATCTGTATTACGCATTTGCCTCAGATAGCGGCATATGCCGACCATCATTTTCTTGTGGAAAAATACTACGAACAGGGAATAACGAGAACAGGGATACGGGAGCTTTCAAGGGAAGAGAGGGTGCAGGAGCTTGCGAGGATGATGGGCGGTGCGGGCATCACGAAAAAAACGATAGAGAGAGCCGAGGAGATGATCAGGAATGATTAAAAAAGCCAATATAAAAGACATCAGAAAGATCCATACTATGGTGAACAGCGCCGCGGCGCGCGGCGAGATGCTTGCGAGGCCCCTTGGGGAGCTTTACGACAACCTCCGCGATTATTTTATTTGCGAAGAAGGGAGAGATATTATCGGGACAGGCGCTTTCCATATATGCTGGGAAGACCTCGCGGAGATCCGCTCCCTGATAGTTGCTGAACCGGAGAGAAAGAAGGGGATCGGCAGGTTGCTGGTCAATGCCTGTATCGATGAGGCGAGGGATTATGGCATCGGCAAGGTGTTCCTTCTTACCTACCAGGTGGGATTCTTTGAAAAGTGCGGTTTTAAGATCGCAGACAAAAGGATTTTCCCGCAAAAGATATGGTCGGATTGCGTGAAGTGCCACAAGTTCCCCGAATGCGATGAGGTAGCGATGATACTGGAGATATAAGTGATGGGCTACGAAAAGATAGAGGCTGCCGTATCAGGATTGTTTGATGATTACGAGCTTTACTATCATAAAGAAAAAAGTAAAAAGATCGAAAGCAGGGAAAAAGAACTTTATGGTCTCGAGGTAAAAGAGGAGGAAGGCATAGCGATCAGGGGAATCAGGGATAACCGTATGACCTTTGCGTACACCTATGACCGGGGAGAAGAAGCCACAGAATCTCTTGTGCGGAATCTCGCGCAGATTATACCTTTTGCAGTTCACGACGAGGACAGAGATTTTCCCATGAGATATGAAAAATATCCCGCTGCGGACCTCTGCGATGATAAGGGGGCGGATGATTCGGAGAAGAAAGAAACGCTCTTCAATATGGAGAAGGCCATCATAGATTACGACAGGAGAATAGTTGCGACACGCAACTGCGAGCTCCATGAGATCGAGATCGAGACGAGGATCATGAATTCAAAGGGGCTGAACGCTGAAGGAAAAAAGACGCTCTATATCCTTACGGGCCTGTGCGTCGCCAAAGACGAAGATGAGGTCTCGTGGTATGACTGGTCATGGTCCAATCACTGGGGCAGGATGGACGGAGAGGTGCTGGGCAGGGGCATCGCGCAGAAGGCCCTTTCTTTTCTGTCGGGCAGGCAACTGGAAACGGGCACATATGAAGGAATACTGACGCCTCAGGCCTCCTGCGATCTCGTCGACATATTGGCAAGCTCTTTTCTTGCCGAGAACCTTTATAAGAACAAAACCCGTCTCAAAGACAGGGTAGGGGAGAAATGTTTTGCCGACGTGGTCAATATCGTTGATTCGGGATTAGCAGGTGCGGGCGGGTTTTATTTTGACGGCGAGGGTGTTCCGGCAGGGGAGAACGTTGTTGTAAAAAACGGTCTTTTCCGGGGATTCCTGTACGATTCGTATTATGGCAGGAAGTTTGGAGTGCCTTCAACGGGCAACGGAACGCGAACGGGCATCAAGGAACCGCCAAAATGCGGGCCGCGCGGGATGTTCATAGAGAAAGGAGCAGCAGACATTCGCAGTTCCTTCACTAACGGCATCGTGATAGAGGAACTTATGGGAACCCATACCGCAAACCCTGTAACAGGCGATTTTTCCCTTGGCGCCATCGGGCATATCTATAAGGGCGGTGCGCCGACGCCTTTCAAGGGGGTCATCTTCTCAGGGAATATCTTTCAATTATTGAATAACGTGAAGGCGGTTGGAACGGACCTGATGTTTTACGGGACCTTTGGGTCGCCGTCACTTTATGCTGAAGATATAAAAATAAGCGGGGTATAAAGAATATCATGACTGACCTGAAAAGCTATGCCTTAAGCGGTACGAGAGAGTTGATCCTGGATTATATGGAAAAAAATCCAAAGGGGGCCGTTCTCGATATCCCCTCCGGGCAAGGGGCCTTCTCAAAGGACCTCGAAGAGGCAGGGTTTACTGTTTTTCTCGGCGACCTGGAGGTGAACAACATATTGTACCAGAACCGCAGGGTCGTGCAGGTTGACCTGAATCATAATCTCCCCTTCAGGAACAGCAGCTTTGATTACGTGATCTGTATCGAAGGGGTGGAGCATATAGAAAACCCCCATCATCTTGTCAGGGAATGTTCCAGGCTGCTGAATGACAACGGCTGCCTGATCGTTACAACCCCGAATGTGATGACAATCAAATCGCGCCTGAGGTTTCTCTTCTGCAGCTACCTCGATTATTTCAGATATTTCGGACCCGTTAAAGGGGAATCAAGATTTTTTGTTGAAGAATTCGATCACCAGCATATCAATCCTGTCTTTTACGGTGAGATGAAGCATATCCTTACGAAATACGGTTTTTCCATAGAAGCGGTTGCAACGAATAAAAGGGTAACAAAATGGAGATTGATGCACCCGCTCATAAAATCTGTTATCAGGCATAAAACGAAAAAGAGATTTCCGAAGGATCCTTTTTATATATCTGATACGCTGCTTGACGGAGAGGATCTGATCTTTATCGCAAGGAAAAATTCAATCCGGATGACCCCCCGCAGCTTGCTGCGGGGTGACAATGTTACCTCTCCCCTCGCGGGAGAGTACCATAACAACAACGTCCCCTCTCCCCTTGCGGGAGAGTACCATAACAACAACGTACTCTCTCCCCTTGCGGGAGAGGGTCAGGGTGAGGGGGCATAGTCATGCCGCTTCTATCCTCTGATACCTCGCAGCTTGCTGCGTGGTAGTTCATTCGGCAGCGGTGATTGAAAACAGTATGAGGGGTTTGTAAGGCTTTATGAAAAAAAAGGTGCTGGCAGTGCTTGGCACAAGGCCGGAAGCGATCAAACTGGCGCCGGTGATCAACAGGCTTAAGGCCCGCAGATCGCGGTTCACTACGATCGTCTGCGCTACGGCACAGCACAGGCATATGCTCGACCAGGTCCTTTCGATTTTCAAAATATCCCCTGATTATGATTTGAACATTATGAAGGCAAATCAGGATTTGTTCGATATAACCGAAAAATCTCTCAGGGGCCTTAAAGGTGTTCTGGAAGCAGTGCAACCCGATGCAATACTGGTGCAGGGCGACACGACAACTGCCTTTATCGCGGGGCTTGCCGCTTTTTACTTTAAAATTCCTGTCGGGCACGTTGAGGCAGGGCTTCGTACGTACAACAAGCACAGCCCGTTCCCGGAGGAGATAAACAGGCGCCTTTTAAGCGTGCTGACCGATTACCATTTTGCCCCTACGGAGTGGAGCAGGTCGAACCTGTTAAAAGAGGGTGTCGCGGAAGACCGTATATGGGTAACGGGGAACACGGTGATTGATGCGCTTATGGAGGTGGTCAGGGGTCAGGGGTCCGGGGTCAGGAAAAAGTTCTTTGAGGAATACTTCAGGAAGAAGTACAACCTGAAACTTTCAACTCAAAACTCGAAACTGCTTCTGGTTACCGGCCACAGGCGGGAGAACTTCGGGGAAGGCTTTGAAAATATATGCAGCGCGCTTCGGAAGATCGCGGAACAAAGGAAGGACGTGATAGTCGTATATCCTGTTCACCTGAACCCCAATGTACAAAGGCCTGTTAAGAGAATACTCGGAAAAGTGAAGAATGTTTATCTGATAGAACCTCTTGGATACGAGGAGTTCGTCTTCCTGATGAGCAGTTCTTTTTTTATCCTTACCGATTCAGGGGGGATTCAGGAGGAGGCGCCCTCATTGGGCAAACCTGTCCTCGTGATGAGAAATACAACCGAGAGGCCCGAAGGGATCGAAGCCGGCGTTGTGAAGCTTGTCGGAACGGACGAAAAGGATATCATCGATGGTGCACTGGAATTGCTGGAAGATCAAAATGTGTACAAAAAGATGTCAAGGTCGGCGAACCCATATGGTGACGGCAGGGCATCGAAGAAAATAACAGATATTTTGTTTTCTGTTTTACAATAACCTGTTTATCGGATATACAGTAATATAGGTTGATGATAGTGCGCTTGGATTAAACAGGAGTGATATTATAAAGTGAAGCTGATATATGCGATAAGGCACGTCGGGATGACAGGAGGGGTAAAGGTCTTTTTTCAGCACGTGGAACTCCTCAGGAAGATGGGCCACACAGTTCACCTAATTACGAGATTTATCGACGAAGAGTGGGGGTTCAGGGTATCGCCGGAGATCGTCCAGTCCTTCAACGATGAGTGTGTGCCCGAGGCAGACGGTATCGTCGTTACGACACCGAAAGACGTGAGAGACCTCTGGAAGGTTGCCCGAAAAAGGAAGATACCTCTCTTCCATTTCATGCAGGGTTTTGAGCCTGATTACGTGCTTGAAAGGATCAGGGGAGATGTAGTACCGGATTTTTTTCGTTCCAAAGACGTCCTGACGAGGGTGAAATACGCAAAAAAGATATTTGGATGGAAGCGGAAGTTGAGGAGGTTCGACAGGCTTTACAGACTCCCTGCAGTAAAGATCGCCATCTCCCCCCATCTCGTTGAAGGTGTGGAAAAAAGATACGGTATGCCGTGCAGCCTTTTGCCGAACGGGATAGACCGGAATGTCTTTTTTCCGAAGGCCGCCGAGCTCGATTATTCAGGCACGTTGAAGATACTTTCCGTGGGTAATTTTAACCTGGAATATAAGGCGATACCGGACATTCTGAATGCCGTAAAGATTTTAAAGGACCAGGGAGAGGCCGTATATTTGACAAGGGTGTCTCCTGCAGACATCCCCGATGCTGAAAGGCGTCACGGAGCAGTGGACCGCTTCTTCGTAAGGATATCCGAGGCTGAAATGGCGGACCTTTACCGGGAGAGCCATATCCTTGTCTCAGCCTCCACTGAGATAGAGGGCTTTGGGCTGCCACCTGTAGAGGCAATGAGCACGGGAACGCCGGTGGTCCTGACAAGAATATCCCCCTTTCTTGCCTTTGACGAGGCCCACGATTACGCATATTTTGTAAATGTTCACAGGCCGGAGAAGATCGCCCAGGGCATTTTGGAGATCGCGGGAAACAAAGCATTGCGCAGATCCCTTGTCAAACGGGGTTTTGAGGTATCTGAAAAGTATTCCATAGAGACTATCGGAAAAATGCTTGAGGATATTTTAAGAAAACATATTAAAGGGAATAAAGGTGAGTGAAAACAGGGAAGAAAAATCAAGCCAACCCCCGGTTCTTGTCGATAAGAATGCCCCGGGGACACAGGAAAAGGTGCTCTCGATATTGCAAGAGATGCCGTCAGGCAAACTTCTCGATGCGCCTGCAGGGGAGGGAGCGCTTTCGCAACGGCTTAGAGAAGCTTATGATGTTACACCCGTAGATATTGATGAAAAATATTTTAAATTAACAGGTCTTCCCTTCAAACAGGTAGATCTTAACCAACCCCTTCCTTTCGAAGACAGCTTTTTTGACTATGTTGTTTCTATTGAAGGGATCGAGCACCTTGAGAGCCCCTTTCTCTGCATAAGAGAGTTCTCCCGCGTATTAAAGACAGGTGGAAGCCTTATCCTTACAACCCCAAACATAATGTCTGTAAAAAGTCGTACCAGGTTTTTATTTTACAGTTACCACGATTTTTTCCGATTTATAAAACCGGGCGGGGATTTTCGCCACAACCTACCGGAATACGAGCATGAGCATATTAACCCCATGACCTTTATGGAACTAAGATACGCAATGCAAAAGGCAGGCCTTGAGATAGCCGGGATATTTACGAACAGGTATGTAAAGGCGAAAAGATGGGGCATCTTTTATTCTGTCGTAAAGAATCTGATCGTCTCATTAACGAAAAAAAAATATCCCGACGACCCGTACATGATCTCAAATGAACTTCTTGAAGGGGAGATCCTGATCGTTCAGGCGATTAAAAATAGCTAATCCCGGTTTTTCACCATGTCAAAAATATATCTTGACTTGTCTATATTTTACTGTCATGATTAATCTGTTCAGTGGTTGAACATATCGAAAATCATTGTTATCCTCGGTTTTTACCACAACGCAACGGCGGTAGCCTGCCCTAAATTTTACAATGAACGAAGCACAATTTAAAACATTGAAAGAATTCTCCGTGGAAGGTACTATTTCGCAGCGCGACCTTTCAAAGAAAATAGGCTTAAGCCTCGGGAGCGTGAACTACATTGTCAAGGAACTGATAAAAAAGGGTTATGTCAAGGCGCAGCGTTTTAAAAACTCGTACAATAAGGCGGCATATATCTATGTATTGACCCCGCAGGGCATTAACGCGCGGGTCAAGCAGACCCAGTACTTCCTGCAGGTAAAGATGGAGGAATACGAGAGGCTGAAGATGGAGATAGACGAATTGAAAAAGGACGCATCAAGCCTGGTAGAAAACGTACCGGGTGATACGGCGAAAGGGGATAAAGACTGATGAAGATACTTATCACAGGGGGCGCCGGGTATGTTGGTTCCGTCCTTACGAATGTCGCGCTCGGCAACGGCCATAACGTCAGAGTGATCGATTCTCTTTATTTCGACAGCAAGGTTCCCCTCATACATTTAAGTAATCCGAATTATGAGTTCTTCCGGCTTGACATGTCTGAAAGCGACAATATTGCGCCGCTCCTGGAGGGCGTGGATTATATCATCCACACAGCGGCAATAGTGGGAGAGCCTGCGAGCAACAAATTTCCCGAATTGACGGAAAAGACAAATTACATGGCGGCAAAGGAGATCGTCGGGCTCGCTGCGAAACAGGGCGTAAAGGGTTTTATCTTCCTTTCCACCTGCTCCAACTATGGCATAACCGAAGGGCTTGCGAGGGAGGACGGCGTCTTGAAGCCGCTTTCTCTTTATGCCGACACGAAGGTAAGGGTGGAAAAGCTTCTGATGGAGGGAGCCCCGGGTATTGACTGGGTGATATGCAGGATGTCCACCGTATACGGCGCCTCGCCGAGGATGCGTTTCGATCTCACAGTAAATGATTTTGCCATGAACGCATACAGAAAAAGGTATCTCGATGTCTTTTTGCCCTATACGTACAGGCCCTATATCCACGTCTATGACGCGGCAAGGGTGATCATGACGATGGTCGAACAGTTCGGGAAGGTACGGAACAACGTTTTCAACGTGGGCTTCAACGGCGAAAACTATCAGAAGATAAAGATTGCCGATATTGTGAAGCAGTTTATCTCCGACCTGAAGATCGATGTTGTTGAGAAGGGCACCGACCTGAGGGACTACCAGGTCGATTTTACAAAACTTGAACAATATCTCGGCATGAAAAATACCTTTACCGTGAAGGATGGCGTGAGGGAGGTCGTGGACATGCTGTCGCTGGGGATCATCGGAGACCCTGACGCCGACATATATTACAACACAAAACCGAGACTGGAGAATCCCGTTGCACATTGAGCTTGATGCGCCAAACCTGGGCGAGATAGAAAAAGAATATCTTTCAAAGGTTATCGACTCAGGATTTGTTTCCACTTTCGGACCTTTTGTGTCTGAGTTCGAAGAGAAATTTGCAGGATATCTTAATGCAACAAGGGCGGTATCCACCCAGAGCGGGACCGCGGCGCTCCACATGGCGCTCTATGAGATGGGGATCGGAAAGGGTGACGAGGTGATCGTGCCGGCGCTCACCTTTGTCGCAACGGTTACCCCCGTGATGTATGTGCATGCCAGGCCTGTCTTCGCCGATGTCGAGAAAGATACATGGAACATCGATCCAAAGGAGATAGAACAGTGCGTATCATCCCGTACCAGGGCGATCATCCCCGTACATCTTTACGGCAACCCCTGCAACATGGATGCAATAATGAAGATAGCCGGGAAGTATAAGCTCGTCGTCATCGAAGACGCCACTGAAAGCCTGGGAGCCATATACAAAGGACGTTATACAGGGACGATCGGCGACCTGGGGTGTTTTAGCTTTAACGGGAACAAAACGATCACGACCGGCGGCGGCGGAATGATCATCGGGAGCAACGAGGGAAGCTTAGAGCACATAAAGTTTCTTGTCAACCAGGCGCGGGATGAGTCGAAAGGATACTACCACCCCGAGATAGGGTTCAACTACAGGATGACAAATCTTGAGGCGGCGCTTGGAATGGCACAGATGGAAAGGCTGGACATCTTTTCAGACAAAAAGAGGCGTTTCAGCGAGATCTACCGTGAAGAGCTGAGCAACATACCGGATGTGTCCTTTCAGGGACAGTATGAAGGCGCTGCAAGCTCATGGTGGCTTACCTGCGTGACCTTCGGGGAAAAGACAGACCTGCCTTCTCTCCAGAAGGCCCTGAGAGAGAAAGGCGTGCCGACAAGGAGGGTCTTTATGCCCGTTATTGAATTCCCACCTTTTGCGGCCGATAGCAGCGCGTTTGGGAATTCCCGTGAGATATACGAGAGAGGGCTTTGCCTTCCCAGCTCAACGCTCAACTCGGAAGAAGACATATATTATGTTTGCACAACGATAAAGGAGCTCGTATCGCAATGATGGAAGATCTGATACTTTTTGGCGGCGGCGGCCACTGCAGGTCCTGCATCGATGTTATCGAAGCGGGGAAGGAATACCATATTGCCGGGATCATCGACGTGGCAGAAAAGGTTAACCAGTCCGTACTCGGCTACAAGATTATTGGTATTGATGACGACCTTGGCCGGCTGGTAAAAAAGTACAGGCATTTTCTCGTTACGATCGGGCAGATCAAAAGCGCTGAGGTGAGGATAGAGAAATTTCAGCATTTGAAGGAGCTGGGCGTAAGCCTCCCGGTCATCGTTTCGCCGCGTGCTCACGTTTCCCGCCACAGTGTTATCGGCGAAGGGACGATCATCATGCATAACGTTGTGGTGAATGCCGGAGCAAAGATAGGCAGGAACTGCATCATCAACACCGGAGCGATCATAGAGCACGACGCCGTCATCGGTGATCACTGCCACATCTCGACAGCGGCGGTGGTGAACGGCGGCACGAAAATAGGGGAAGGAGTTTTTTTTGGAAGTCAAAGCAGATCGAAACAATACATAAAAATAGGCGACTTTGCTTCTGTCCAAAGTGGGGTAACAGTTTTTGCTGATGTACCGAAGAAAACGATCTTCAAAATAAGAGATTTTGTTAAAGGCCCTGGATTAAAAGACGATACATCGGAATGAGAAAGACATACATCATCGCTGAGGCGGGCGTGAACCACAACGGGAGCGTCGATATTGCGAAGAGGATGATCGACGCAGCAGTGAAGGCAGGCGCCGATGCAGTAAAATTCCAGACCTTTGTGCCGGAAGAGATCGCATGTGGAGATGCACCGAAGGCGGAATACCAGAAGAGGACGACAGGCGGGAAGGGCTCGCAGCTCGGCATGTTGAAAAAGCTTGCCCTTGATGCAGAGGCACATAGAAAGCTTCTCAAATATTGCAGCAAAAAAAAGATAGCTTTTTTGTCCAGCCCTTTCGACATGCAGAGCATCGACCTCCTCAACGATCTTAGGCTGGCTGTGTTCAAGATCCCTTCGGGAGAAATAACGAACATGCCTTATCTGCAAAAGATCGGGGGGCTGAAAAAGAAGATCATCATGTCCACGGGGATGGCTGACATGAAAGAGATCGACAGGGCCCTGAAGGTCATCATAAAAGCGGGCACCGCAAAGCGGAACATCACACTGCTCCACTGCAACACGGAATACCCTACGCCATTTGAGGACGTGAACCTCCTTGCGATGATGGCAATGAAAAAGAGGTTCGACGTGCAGGTGGGCTATTCAGACCATACCCCGGGATTAGAGACAGCCATAGCGGCAGTTGCACTCGGAGCGGAGGTTATCGAGAAGCATTTCACCCTCGACAGGAGGATGAAGGGGCCCGACCACAAGGCGTCCCTTGAGCCGAAAGAGCTCGAGGCGATGGTCGCCGCCATAAGAAATATCGAGAAAGCCCTCGGAGACGGTATCAAAAGGCCGTCACCATCCGAGATGAAGAACAGGGCCATAGCGCGAAAGAGTATCGTAGCCTCCAGAGATATTAAAAGAGGCGAGATATTCTCAAAAGAGAACATCACAGCGAAGCGCCCCGGCACAGGCCTCGATCCAATGATGTGGTACAAAGTGATCGGCAAAAAGGCAAAGCGGAATTTCATGGCAGACGAGCTGATTGAGGTATGACGGAAGGACAAGAGCAGCAGTATATCGTATATCGTCGATCGTATATAGTGAACAGCAAAAGACCTTTAAAGCCTTTTACGATATACGATATACGAAATACGAAATACTGCTCTATACTATATGAAGAAATCAAAGCGTAAGATCGCAGTTGTTACGGGGACGCGGGCGGAGTATGGCCTCCTGTACTGGATCATCAAGGGCATACACGAAGACCGCGGGCTTGAACTGCAGCTCATTGTTACCGGGATGCACCTGTCTGCTGAATTCGGCAATACCGTCGAAGAGATAGAGAAGGACGGTTTTCCGATTGCCGACAGGGTCGAGATGCTCCTTTCCTCCGATTCAGGGGTGTCGACCGCCATCTCAATGGGCGTGGGCGTTACCGGCTTTGCGAGGGCCTACGAGAGGTTGAGGCCGGACATCATCCTTGTCCTCGGAGACCGCTTCGAGATATTCTCCGCCGTTGCAGCAGCAGTGCCGCTGAGGATACCCGTTGCCCATATCCATGGAGGCGAGGCCACGGAAGGCGTCATGGACGAGCAGTTCCGCCACGCCATCACCAAGATGAGCTCCATTCACTTTCCTGCGACGAAGAGGTACGCCGACAGGATCATTCAGATGGGGGAAAGGCCTGACAAGGTCTTCTGCTTCGGAGCCCCGGGGCTGGACAATATTCACAGGCTGAAACTGCTGAACCGGAAAGAGATCATCAGGGAACTCGGCCTGCCCGAAAAAGGCAAAACAGGCGTTGTCACGTTCCATCCCGAGATCGTCGATAATTTTCCTGTAGCATTGCAGGTACAGGAACTTTTAAAGGCACTCTTGGAAACAAGAGGCATCTTCTGGGTGATTACCATGTCGAACGCAGATCCGGGCGGCAGGTCCATACAGTCCCTGCTGGATAAGTTTGTCCTGGAAAATAGCGCCAGGGCAAAGATGTTCGCATCCCTCGGCCAGTTGAGATACCTCTCACTTCTGAGGCATTCCGACCTCATGGTGGGGAACTCATCATCGGGCATCGTCGAGGCGCCTTCATTCAGGCTCCCTGTAGTGAATATCGGCGACAGGCAGGGCGGAAGGATACGTTCTGAGAACATCATTGACGTTCCTGTATGCAGAAAGAAGGATATTGTGAAGGCGATCAATAAGGCGACAGGCGATGATTTCAAAAGATCACTGAAGGGACTTAAAAACCCCTATGGAAAAGGCAACGCCAGCGAGAAGATCGTGAAGGCGCTGAAGACAATGGATCTAAGCGGCATAGTAAAGAAGCAATTCTGCGAGATGCCTCGGGGAAGGCAATAAAGGTGCAGCATGGACAAAATTAAACTGAAATCGCTCCTTGTCCCGCCGGATACGACAATTAAAAAGGCCATGCGGCGGCTCAGCGAAACATCAGAGAGGATACTCTTTGTTGTCAGTAAAAAGGAAACCCTTCTTGGAACAGTTACAGACGGAGACATCCGGACGGGACTCATCAATGGGCTTAAATTCTCAGATATTATTGAGCTGGTAATGAACCGCCAGTTCACTGCTGTTAAAGAAGGTACGCCAAACCTGAAACAGTACGTGAAGGCGCTTATGGTGGAGAACAAGATCGAGCAGATACCGGTAATCGACAACGAGGATATAATTATTGACGTCCTTCTCTGGACCGACATACTCGGAAAAGGAAAGGGGGCAAAACCGAAAAAGGCCTTTGAGAACCCTGTGGTTGTCATGGCCGGGGGCAAAGGTACGCGCATGGACCCCTTTACGCGGATACTTCCGAAACCGTTGATCCCTATAGGCAATAAACCTGTTATTGAGCTCATCATGGAGAGCTTCTATAAATTCGGTTTTCACCGGTTTATCTATTCCCTTAATTATAAAAAAGAATACATAAAACTCTTTCTCAGGGAGGCAAAGCTTCCCTATGAGATCGACTGGATCGAGGAAGATGATTATTACGGCACCGCAGGAAGCCTGTTTCTCCTTAAGGATAATATTAAAGAGACATTCTTTGTGACGAACTGCGACTCGCTCCTCAGCATCGATTACGGCGATGTCCTGAGGTGGCACAGATCCAACGGCGCCGCTATCACCATCGTCGGCTGTCATAACGAGATAAAGATCCCCTTTGGCGTTCTTCACTTGAGCAACGGTGTCCTTGAAGGGATTATCGAAAAACCGGTCCACGATACGATCATCAATACAGGCGTCTATGTTATGGAACCGGATACGCTGAAACACCTTGGCAGAAAAAAACACATGGATATGAACGAGCTTATTGAGAAAGTGTCCAAACGCAAAAAGGTCGTCGTTTATCCCATATACGGGGGATGGATCGACATCGGTCAATGGGAAGAATACAAAAAAAGCGTTGAACAATTCGGAGGTCTGAACCTTTCATGAAAAACCGTTACACTACAGTCCATTACAACGAAGAATTACGGCCTTATACCTTATACCCGGAAAAGCTCTGCAACCACCTGGCGGATCATTATTTCAAAAGAAGATCGGGGAAGCTGCTGGATCTTTGCTGCGGCAGGGGGGAGCATATGGAGATCTTTCGAAAGATAGGTTTCGATGCCTACGGGATCGACATGGATACCGTCGCAAGGGACAAGGGGCTCAACGTGGCCGTCGCCAATATCGAGAACGAGCCTTTCCCTTTTGAGGACAATTTTTTCGATGTGATCATGATGAAGTCCGCCATTGAGCATATCCGCAATATCGATCACGTGATGGGCGAGGCCTACCGCGTGCTGAAGCCGGGAGGGTCTTTCCTCGCGACAACCTGCGACTGGAAAAAGAATTACAAGGTATTTTACGATGACTACACGCACAAAACGCCATTTACCAAGGCTTCGATGGAAGACATGTTCAAGATGTTCGATTTCAGGAATTTCTTCGTTGAGCACTTCTATCACCTTCCTTTTACATGGAAAAATCCATTCTTTAAAGGCATCACAAGGTTTTTTGCCTTAATGCCGTTAAAATATACCCAGACCACCGAACTGACAGAATTCAAAAAACTGATCAGATTTTCAAAAGAGGTCCAGCTCCTCGGCTATGCCGAAAAATAATTTGAAAGGTACTGTATGAAAGACAATAAAAGGCTTCGCATATACCTGGGCGACCTCGTCCACAACTTTCTCGGCGGAGGGTCCTATATGTTCCCTCTTAATATAGGGTTTCTGGCATCATATGCGAAAAAGATCTTCGGGGATGAGATTGATATCGAACTTTATAAATATCCCGGCGATCTTATTAAAGAGCTGAAGGACGATCCTCCGGACATCCTTGGCTTGAGCAATTACACCTGGAGCGCTAACCTGAACAACGAAATATCCGGACTCGCAAAGGCTGTTGACGCCAAAACTATGGTGGTGTGGGGCGGGCCCAATATAAATCAAACCAATGAAGGCTACAGTGAATTCTTCAGAAAAAATCCGATGGTGGATTTTTACGTTATCAATGAAGGGGAGCCAGGGTTTGCGAACCTGCTCAGACAGTTCATTGAAAACAACGCGGATATTAAAAGAAGCAAACGGGATCCGATAGATGGCTGTGTATTTTTCAACGGAGAGCCAATATGTGGGAAACGACTCGAGAGGATAGAGGACGTCGATATCATCCCATCGCCCTACCTTACGGGAACGCTCGACAAGTTCTTCGACTATGACCTGATCCCCATTATAGAAACGAACCGGGGCTGTCCTTTTACCTGTACCTTCTGCGCGCAGGGGCTTGTGTCGCAGCACAAGGTCAAGATGTATGACATAAGCAGGGTGCTCGAAGAGCTGGATTATATCGCTGATCATGTGAAAAGAACCAACCTTCTCTGCTTCGCCGACGCGAATTTCGGCATTGCAAGGAGGGACATTAAAATAGCGGAGCGGATCAGGTTTCTCCAGCAAACAAAGGGCTATCCGAGACGGTGCACGATCAATTGGGTAAAGACGAGAAAGAGCATCGAGATCGCGGAGATAATGGGAGAGGCTACATATCTCGTATCATCCTTGCAGTCGCTTGACCCGGTGGCGTTAAAGAACGTCAAACGGAGCAATATCGACAGTAAATACTTCCGGGAGATCGTAGACCATGTGAATGATGCGGGGGGGGTTTCTGGCACGGAGATCATCCTGGCGCTCCCGGGAGAGACAAAAGAGAGCCACCTGAACAGCCTCAGAACCATTTTTAGCTGGGATGTCAGCTATATAATCTGCTACAACTGTCTCCTTATCGATGGTAGCGAACTGACACTTCCGGAAGAGCGGAAAAGGTTCGAGCTTGCAACAAAGTTCCGGCTTATCGACAGCGCCTTCGGACAATATAATGGCATCCTGTCCTTTGAGAGCGAGGAAGGAATCCGGTCGACGTCGACCATGTCTGAAGAGGATATCCTTTTTTTCCGCCCCGTCCATTGGCTCATCCAGTTTTTTTGGAACTACAGGTGCTACTTCGATCTGATGAAATTTGTCTATTCCAAAGGGATCAACCCTGTTGATTTTATCGTTGCGTTGATAGAAAATTCACATCGCGCGCCGCAGTCGGTCAGCTCTCTTTTCAACGATTTCCGCGACGAGGCAAAAAACGAGTGGTTTGAGACCCCTGAGGACCTTCGCAGGCATTACGGCAAGCCGGAAAACTTCGAATTCATCCGTGAGGGCGGAGTTGGAAAAATGAACGGCAAATATACATGGCGCGTTATCCTGGAATGCAAGAAGGATTTTGATTCGTATATCGGATCTTTGGCGTCAGAAATGTTGCCGGCCTGGAAAAGCGAGATCGATGATTTAGTTCAATTTGCTTCACATGCATTGCTTGATTTCAGCAGGGGAATAGATTTCGGCGCAACCAGTGAAGTAGAGTTTGCATATGACATTCCCGGGTGGAGGGCGAACAGGCATGAAAGGGATCTTGAAAAGAAAAGGAACAGACAGCTCTTTTATTTCCCTGAAGAGAAAAAGAGGGCCCTGAACGTGCTCCTCGATCAATACCGGCATCAGAATATGAACGTCACGATGAGGAAGATGACGGAGCATATGCGCATCACTGATCTTTACTATGATATAAAGAAGGTTTAAACATTTTACATTTCACCTTTTACATTTCACATCAGTAGAAGAACATATTCGAAGGGGGATTGATGAAAGATTATCTACGTGAGAATGTTCGTTTTATCGTGAGGACGGAGATGCTTGTCGGCAATGAGATCGCAAAGGAACTGCCGAACCGCTTGAAGGACCTCGAGCTAAGCAGGGCCGGGCTGGTGATCGACAGCGGTCTTTATGAGAACAATGTATATGTAAAAGAGATCATCGAGCTTATGAAGGCACAGTTGGCGAAAGTTGTTCTTCTCGTAAGCGAGATGCCTGAGCCTACATATGATTATCTCGATAAGGTGAAAGTACAATTCGAAGCGCATGACCTGGACTGCTT
>DIWM01000050.1 GCA_002428485.1 Deltaproteobacteria bacterium UBA6106 | reverse complement strand
GTTATACATATTCGTTTCCTTTATATGCCAGTACTCTTTCCCACATGCAGTGACTGTGCCGATAGTCTCCATTGTTCCAACCCAGCTAGCGCCCGAGGAATCTGATACATTATATTTAACCAGATCTCCTGCATGAAACTGCCAGAAGGGCGCGGCAAAAACAGTGGTGGCGATAAGGAGAAAACATCCGATTAGCAGAAATACCTTACATTTTGTAAACATACTAAACCCCCTTCTTTTAGAAAGATTCTGTTGTGGATCCTTTGCCAACGATATGTCCTCAGCACTGAAAATATATAAACCCACTATTTATATTGAACCTGACACAATAAAGAGACAAATACAAAGTGTTTTATATATGCATACATTAAAAAATTAAACCTCCGGTATAAGTCGAACGTGCCATCTTAGTCTCCCAGCACCATGCTTGCAGGGACCGAGGCGATGCGGGTCCATGTAGTGCCGTTCCATGAGTAGAGACCATCCCCGGTCCATGTGGCGTAGAGGGAAGAACCGGAGGCAACCATGTTCGTGGGGACTGAACTGATCCTCGTCCATGCGCTCCCGTTCCATGAGTAGAGTCCCTGCCCGGTCCAGGTGGCATAAAGAGAAGAACCGGAGGCGACCATGCTTGTGGGGACCGAGGCGACACGGGTCCATGTGCTTCCATTCCATGAGTAGAGGCCCTGGCCGGTCCAGGTGGCGTAGAGGGAAGAACCGGAGGCGACCATACTGGCAGGCACCGAGCTGATGCGGGTCCATGCGCTTCCGTTCCATGAGTAGAGGCCCTGTCCGGTCCATGAGGCGTAGAGATTGGAACCGGAGGCGACGACGTTTGTGGGGACCGAGCTGATGCGGGTCCAGGTGGTGCCGTTCCATGAGTAAAGTCCCTGGCCGGTCCAGGTGGCGTAGAGATTGGAGCCGGAGGCGACAACGCTTGCGGGGACCGAGGCGATCCTCGTCCATGCGCTTCCGTTCCAGGAGTAAAGTCCCTGTCCGGTCCAGGTGGCATAAAGACTGGAGCCGGAGGCGACGACGCTTGCGGGGACCGAGGCGATGCGGGTCCATGCGCTTCCGTTCCAGGAGTAGAGGCCCTGGCCGGTCCAGGTGGCGTAGAGAGAAGAACCGGATGCGATCATACTGGCAGGGACTGAGGCGATGCGGGTCCATGTAGTGCCGTTCCATTTGTAGAGACCATCCCCGGTCCATGTGGCGTAGAGATTGGAGCCGGAGGCAACCATGCTGGCAGGCACTGAGCTGATCCGTGTCCAGGTGCTGCCATTCCATGAGTAGAGTCCCTGGCCTGTCCATGTGGCGTAGAGATTGGAGCCGGAGGCGATCATACTGGTGGGGACTGAGGCGATGCGGGTCCATGNNCATCCCCGGTCCATGTGGCGTAGAGGGGGGAGGATGTGGTAAATCCTTTAAGACACACGTTGTCATTTGCATGTCCCGTCTCCGTCGTAAGATCTGACCAGGTGCTGCCGTTGCTGCTGATGAAGCTCTGTCCGGCAGAGGCCGTAGCGCTGCTCGAATACCCTTCTTGACGATTCTCAAGCGGAATCGGAGTGCCCACACCGGGCGCGGTCAGCTTGACGACGATGGAGAACCTTCCACCGGATGCGAGGTAAACCGGGGATGACAGGTCGATGGTCGTATAGCCGGGATACTGTATCGTGCCTGTCTCCGTCGCGGCAAGCGTCCCGCTCCTGGGGACCCCTGCCGTTACCCCTGTGTAGATGTAGATCTCATAGGGAGAATTAGCCGAAGTATTGTGAAAACTGACGGCAACCAGACTTTCGCTCGCCTGTGCAGTAAAGATGTTGGCAAACCAGCCGGTTTCACTTGAATATCCTATCTGAGACGTCCATCCAAGCGGGTCATATTGGTAGATACGGCTGTAGTTTGTCGTAGGTTCGGTATTGTAGAACAGATAATTTGTTGTATATGCCAGCTTGGTATCATAATAGGAGATATAGAAATACCCCCCGTCGCCAAAACCAGACCCCCAGCTATTCCTGACAATAAAGGCTCCGTTCCCTGACGGAACGCTGGGAAAGTTGGCCTTGTCGTAATTATCGTCCCAGCCCACGATCGCGACGGCGTGGTTGGAGCCGGATGTACCATTATAGTAGTAAGCGCGGGTGTCTGAATTGTAATAACTTGGTTCCCAGTACATCGTTACATAGACGGCGCCGGCCGACATGACGGCGTTCTTCAGATTGTCATTGTCCGGTGATGAGGTACGCTTCGGTATGTATATGACCCCCTGGACATGTTTCCTGGGAGAAAGCCCGGAAGGGGACACTCCTGAGCCGGCGTTGTAAGGATCGTCCGCTTCGTTGACGGGGCCGCTCCAGCGGGCGAGGTATGCCGTCGCCATGTCCCCGTTGCCGCCGTCGTTATAGCCCCAGTCGAACCCGTGCGTGTTCTTCATGTGGTTCTCCGAGAAATCGTTCGTCTCGCCGGGGAGAAGGTTGGATTCCATCGAGCCGTAGGTCGCGAAGGTCCAGCACGTGTTACCGGGATTCTGGTCCTTAACGGGCGTGAGCTTCCCCTGCGTCCTGAGGTCGTACGATACGGGCAGGCCCAACCGGAGGGGTGGCTCTGCCAGTTCCTGGATTTGAGGAACGCCAAAGATATTGACGCCCGCGAGGTGGTCGAGGCTCAGGGGCGAAGGAACCAATCCCAGGCCGTAGCCTTCATAGGAAACCTCTGGCGCCATGACCCTTTCCTTCTGGAGGGCTTCCATATAGGAAAGGAACTCCGGGTTCATCGGGGCGGAGACCAATTCCCCTTCCGCAAAGGCACCGCCGCCCGTAAAGGGCAAAAACAGCGTCAATGCAACGACAAACAGAAAACAGGCTCTATAAATATTTCTCTTTGTCTTTTTCATGTTCTCCCTCGATATAAAAATGGTCTTTATCTAATATTTAAATATTATTATCTCACGACCGCTCAAATTTGTGAAACGTAAAATGTAAAATGTAAGGAGCAGCAACCTGCGTACCCCTGCGGGCTCTGTGAGAGACAAAGATTTTAAGGCTTTTAAGACCTTGTTCTCTCGCCCAGTCGCTACTCTCCTTCGCGTTTAATAACCTTAATGAAAGTTAACCACAAGATCTTCATATCGAACAGGAAGGAGCGGTGGCGGAAGTAATGGCCTTTGTCTGCGGCAAAAAACATTTATTCTTTTTAACCGCCCGCTTCGCTCGACAAATACGGACAAAAACTGGACGGTATTTTATATCGGCTGCCGACCTGTCACCCGATATACTCCATGCCCTTCGGGCAGGGTAAAAATATTCTTGGATTCTCTACGCCTGTGGCGTGGAGAATATTTGCCGCGCTATCGTCGGCGGGGCAAATA
Source organism: Deltaproteobacteria bacterium UBA6106 (assembly GCA_002428485.1). GTDB lineage: Bacteria > Desulfobacterota > Syntrophorhabdia > Syntrophorhabdales > Syntrophorhabdaceae > UBA5609. The sequence goes on along the minus strand of DIWM01000050.1, from coordinate 119,521 downwards.
AAAATAATCTTTCGTCCGCCCTTGTCCGCCTTTGTCTGCGGCAAAAAACATTTTTTCTTTTTAACCGCCCGCTTCGCTCGACAAATACGGACAAAAACTGGACGGTATTTTATATCGGCTGCCGACCTGTCACCCGATATACTCCATGCCCTTCTTGTCCGCCTTTGTCTGCGGTAAAATATGATCGCAGTCGTTAAAGTAACTCATCAGATAATTTTTTAATCCAATTATACAGCGGCTTTATATCTTCTTGAATTGTCTGCCAGATTATATGAACGTCCACGCCAAAATATTCATGGATAAGACGGTTCCGCATCCCGATTATTTCAGTCCAGGGCACCTCAGAATATTTTTCCCTAACATCATTAGGAATTTTGTTTGCCGCTTCACCAATAACTTCCAGACATCGAATGACAGCCTTTACTGTCTTTCTGTCAACGGAAAATTGATCAATGGTCATTCCTTTCGTAAAATCTGTTATATCTTGAATAGACTCCAGAATATCGATCAGGTAGTCCTTTATCAGCCGTTCATCAGACATAGATGACTTCTTGAAGAATATGCTGCCCGATATGGGGCTTTAACGCATTCTTTGTAACAAGCTCGACTTTAACCCCTGCGAGTTCAGATAGTTTATTCTCAAGTCTCATAAATTTCACAAAACCGACCGGTTTTTCAAACTCTATAAGAATATCAAGGTCGCTGCCAATTTTTTGAGCACCTCTTACGAAGGAGCCAAAAATACCGATTTTCTTAACCCCGTACTGCAGCCTCAAGCTTTCTTCATTTTGTTTGATCAAACTTTTTATCTCTTCCAAGGTTTTCATTTCTGCTCCAAATAATATCTTCTCAACAATTTGTTACAATTCTAACATCACCACTTTATCACTGCAACAAATAAAACGTGTACCTTTCCTTGTGCTGTGGCAAAAAACATTTATTTCTTTTTAACCGCCCGCTTCGCTCGACAAAATCTGACAATAAACCGACATGGTTACTATATACACCGTGCGACCCTGCACGCTGTATATTCTCTACGCCTATGGCGTGGAGAATATTTGGCCCGCTATCGTCGGCGGGGCAAATAAAAATAATCTTTCGTCCGCCCTTGTCCGCCTTTGTCTGCGGCAAAAGAAATTCTTTTTATTAACCGCCCGCTTCGCTCGACAAATACGGACAAAAACTGGACGGTATTTTATATCGGCTGCCGACCTGTCACCCGATATACTCCATGCCCTTCGGGCAGAGTAAAAATATTCTTGGATTCTCTACGCCTGTGGCGTGGAGAATATTTGCCGCGCTATCGTCGGCGGGGCAAATAAAGATACTCTTTTGTCTGCCCTTGTCCGCCTTTGTCTGCGGCAAAAAGCATTTATTTCTTTTTAACCGCCCGCTTCGCTCGACAGAGGCAGACAAAAACTGGACGGTATTTTATATCGGCTGCCGACCTGTCACCCGATATACTCCATGCCCTTCGGGCAGGGTAAATATTATACGTTTGATCTCGACCTTGGGGTGCTTAAAATTAACCAGTAGTCCCACCGGTATCCCTGTTGCTTTAAGATAATTCATCAGTTGGGCCTCGTGGATTTTATCAAGGTGATCAACCGTCTTGAGCTCTATAACAACTTTTCCTTCCACAAGAAGATCGGCCACGTACTCACCAACGGTTGTTTCCTTATATAATACTTTAATGGGCACCTGGCTTTCTGCTTCGAGCCCCCGATCATTTAATTCTTTCAGGAGTGCATTTTCATATACTTTTTCAAGAAAGCCTGGACCAAGTATACGATTGACCTCAAAGATAGCGCCATTTATGATATATGTAATCTCGTTTATATCCATCGTTTTGTATCATCTCATGCCCGTCAGGGCTTGAGATTTGATAGGCGGCATATGTCGCCGGCTATCAAAATAAATGTCCGCCCTTGTCCGCCTTTGTCTGCGGTAAAGAAAATTCTTTTTATTAACCGCCCGCTTCGCTCGACACAGATCTGACAATAACCCGACATAGCTATTATTTACACCGTGCGACATTGCACGCTGTACATTCTCTACGCCTGTGGCGTGGAGAATATTTGCCGCGCTATCGTCGGCGGGGGCAAATAAAAATAATCTTTCGTCCGCTCTTGTCCGCCTTTGTCTGCGGTAAAAAACATTTATTTCTTTTTAACCGCCCGCTTCGCTCGACACAGATCTGACAATAACCCGACATAGCTATTATTTACACCGTGCGACATTGCACGCTGTACATTCTCTACGCCTGTGGCGTGGAGAATATTTGGCCCGCTATCGTCGGCGGGGCAAATAAAAATAATCTTTCGTCCGCCCTTGTCCGCCTTTGTCTGCGGCAAAGAAAATTCTTTTTATTAGCCGCTCGCTTCGCTCGACAACTACGGACAAAAGAATGGACGGTTTTTTTATATCGGCTGCCGACCTGTCACCCGATATACTCCATGCCCTTCGGGCAGAGTAAAAATTTAATATATTCGCCCGTTAGGGCTGAATATTTGGCAGGCGGCAATGTCGCCGGCTGACAAAAGATATGTTTGTCTGCCCTTGTCCGCCTTTGTCGAGCGTAGCGGGCGGCAAAAACGCCTTACTGCTTTAAAGTATTTTTGAGATTCCACATCAACTGTACCCCTGTCGCACAAAGCTTATCGGCAGAATATACAGAATTCAGTGCAATCTTGTTCAGTTGCAGCTTATAAAATTCCGCTCTGCCTTGTGCAAATAACCCCAAGCATTTGAATAAGAATGATGGAATGCACAGCGGTATCCGCACAACGGGCTTGTCTTTTTGCGAATATATTTCCTCCACTTCTTTCACAATAAAAGTTTCATTGTAAAATGATGGATTATTTATGCACGCAACGGCAGCATCAACAACATTATTAACAAACGCAAGCGACAGGCGTTGCCGCCCTATTTCCCAATACGATTAGCTGTCCAGGGCTATGAGGAACATATTGATGTTTGCTTTGAACCGCAGAAAAATAGATTCAGCATTTTCAATACCTTCTGTCATGCGGTCCCAGTCCAATTGAAAGCCGTAGCCGTGATGAACGACATGACGAAATTTCCGGTAAGGTGCCAGCGCAGATGACAGGGAGTCATCGAACAGAACGGGTAGTGGAGGACCACATTGTAAAAACGACTTATCCGTTTTAGGATATTTTCTATACCGCTATAGAACTGTGCCAGAAAAGCCGAAGCCGCCGTTTTTTCGCGGATAACGGCATCTCTCCCTTTGACATCCCCATAAAGAGCGGATAACTCTTGCAAAACTGTCTCGATATTTTCTATTTCGACAGCGATATCTTCCTTCAGTTCCTCTGAAGTCACAGGAGGATCTTCCCCCTTTTCTCGATGTTCTGTGTGAAGCGCGTGCAAGGCGTCAGGGGGACAATATCGAGGGGAACATCCATTTCGTCTTCGATCTTTGCCGCCAGTTCATACAGCTTCCAGCCTGGAACGCCATCGCAGGCGAGATCAATGTCGTGGGCTGTCTGAGGCGTTTCCATGGCGCTGCCGAAAAGGATCAGACGTGTGGCGCCATAGATCTTCGCAAGCTGGATAATTCTATCAATTTTTGTTGCATCGACGTAAGCCATCAGCATTACCTCAAATTAGTTCCAAAACCTTCTATCCGGTGTTTTTATAATGTTCCCCGGTGTTTTGACTTCTTAGTAGTCGCTATATCTTTTCGATAAGATAAAGGAAATGACCTTGGCTGTCAACGGAAATTTCGTACAAGTTTTGTACTTCTGCCCCGAAGGGGCATGAAAGTGTTGACTGTATTGACGGTTTATCACAATACAAGACACAGACTCAATCATTGTATCGTCTTCATCTGACTTCATCCGTGTGTATCTGCGGCAAAAAGCCTCTTCAATGTTGCACTCCTTCGCGTTTGATAACCTTAATGAAAGTTAACCACAAGATCTTCAGATCGAACCAGAATGATCTATGTTGCAGATAATATTCATCGTACTCGACTTTGACGGGGATCGGGAGAATGTCTCTGCCGTTCACCTGCGCCCAGCCGGTAACCCCGGGGACAAGCTTATGGATGCCCTTCTTCGTTCTCAGTTCTATGAGGTCGTCCTGGTTGTACAGTGCCGGCCTCGGGCCCACAAAACTCATATCGCCTTTCAGTACACTCCATAATTGCGGAAATTCATCAAGGCTGAACCTTCGCAGGAGCGGTCCGATGGGCGTGAGGTATTTTTTTGGATTTTCCATAAGATGTGTAGCAACCGGAGGGGTATCTGTCCGCATGGTCCTGAACTTAGGCATTTTAAATATCGTATTATTTATACCCACCCTATCCGACCAATGCAATACCGGCCCCTTCGATGTCAATTTCACCAACAATGCAATGATCAGCAGCGGCATACTTAAAACAACGAACAAAATAATTGCCACAAAAAAGTCGAAGGTTCGCTTCATGCCGTTACAAATTCCCCATCTTCCGCATTTCTTCTACTGTTTCTTTCCAACCCGCCACCAAATCATATCTCGGCACGAAACCAAGCTCTTCACGAATGCGCCGACTGTCTACTGCCACATCTTCTGTATATTTATCGATCATGGCACGCATAATTGGTGATCGACAATCAACCAGCCGTGCCATATCTTCAACTATACCGGCTACAAATCTCACCGGACCAATCGGTAATGACATCCGGGGTGGTTTACGACCAAGGGCTGCACAAATAGCTTTAATGATCTCATTTAACGGGTGAAACACCCCATCAGAAACATTGTAAATATTTCCTGTAGCGCCGGGGTGTTCTACCGCCAAGACCGCCGCCCGCGCTACGTCCTTATCGTAAACCAATGTTCGCCTGTTCAAACCATCTCCAATAGGGATAAACCGTTTGTGTGCCAGAGCTCGAACCAAACGGTCGTAATTCCCCTTGATGCGCGAACCATACACAGCGCCAAGCCTCAATACAATTCCAATTGGTTGCCCATCTGCATGCTTAGCGCTGAGAACAACATTTTCGGCTGCAAGTTTTGTTTGTGCATAAAAAGTATCAGCCTTAGTTGGTGATTGTTCATTAAGCACTTGCCCATCCGTCTGTCCAAACACGGCAATTGTACTGAAGAGAACAACACGTTTGACGCTGGTCAGAAGAGCTGCGTTAACCACAGCAGCCGTCCCTCCCACGTTGATCCGTTGATATTTTTCTTGCAGAGAAGGTGGTGGGTTTACAATATGGAGTAAGGCCGCAAGATGAATAACCGAATCGACACCTTGCATGGCCGCCTGCACAGTCGATGCATCGGTTACATCGCCGATGAGTGTTTCTACATCATCAGGCCAAATATTATCGGTTGGTGAATCTATCGACAAGGTGCGGATACGATAACCCGCACCATGGAAGGCTTTTACAACGATGGGCCCAATAGCACCAGTAGCACCGGTAACAAGAATCTTCATTAAGCAAGTAATTCTTCGTATACTGCCATAGTTTCTTTGACAACTTTTTCTTCAGAAAACTCATTGACCGCAATATTCCTTCCACGAACACCCATCTCGCGACGTATATCAGGATTTTCTATCAAAAATTGTAGAGCATCGGCTAATGCTTGCACATTTTTAGGAGGTATAAGTAAGCCATTAACACCATTTCGAACAATCTCTCTGCATCCAGGAGTATTTGTGGTAACAATGGGTCGACCGCTAGCAGCTGCTTCTATCAGCACCTTAGGAATGCCTTCGCCATAAAACGTTGGCAAACAAACGATATGCGATTGAGCAAATATTTGAGGCATCTTGTCACTATGCCCCCACCATTCCACAACACCAGCGTTATTCCATTTCTCTAATTGGGATATCGGTATTGCAGATGGACTTTCTTCATCAACCCTTCCCACAAGGGCAAAACGAGCTTGAATATTCTTTTTCTTAAGAATTTCTGCTGCGTTGACAAATTCGATTATGCCTTTATCCCATAACATGCGAGAAGCTAAAATCACTAGTAGAATACCCCCAAGTTCTGGAACATAATTAAATTCGTTTGTATTGACTCCAGCGCCATTTATTAATCTCAACTTGTTAGGTCCTAATGAGCAACCAGACATTAATAATTGCCGATCATCAGGGTTTTGGATGATAACCCTTGTATTTGAACGATTTAATAAAATTTGAAAAATACGCTTTATTATAAGGCGAAAAATAAATGTTTTTGGTTCTTTTGAGATAAATATGTGTCCTAAACCAGCAAGCGCATTAACCACCCCAGTAATTCCTGTAAACCAAGCCGCCAAAGAACCATATAATATTGGCTTCATTGCTACATGGTGGACAATAGTTGGACGTTCACTCCTATAAATTTGAATTATTTCTAATAATGATAAAATTTCCTTAAAGGGATTATAATTTTTTCGCTTTAAGAGAATTGGAATCAATCTAAAACCTTCTTGCTCAATTAATTCTTTATGTTTATCTATTCGGGTAGCAATTATTACCTTAAAACCAACTGACTGAGCTGCCCTTGCGATTGGTAGACGATGAGACCAAAAATACCAATCTTCAGTTATTAATAAAAGTAAAGTGGGCTTAGTATTTTGGTTTAGCAACAGCCCGCCGCCTTATGCTCTTACTTTCTTTCATCTGTTTTTCTTCAATTCTACTAACTTGCCACTCTACTTGTTTTTGCAATCCTTCTTTAATATTTATCTTTGGAACATATCCCAATTTGTGCTTCGCATATGAAACATCGGCACCTGTATGATACGCATCGCCTTTTTGCCAGTCGGAGTATTGTATTGAAGCCTTGTATCCAAGGATGCCTTCCAACAACCTGATAACTTTATTAACGCTTATCTGGGTGCCACCACCAATATTAAAAATCTCACCCGAAGGGCTATTCTTCATCGCCAATATATTGGCCTCTACAATATCTGATATATATGTAAAATTTCTGGTTTGCTCTCCATTACCATACACAGTAAACTGTCTTTTTTGAGTCATCGCTTTAATAAATCGATAAAAAGCCATATCAGGCCTTTGACGTGGCCCATAAACCGTAAAATAGCGCAGTATTGTTATGGGTACCCCGAAGCTTTTCTGGTATACTCGACATAAATGTTCACATGCTAATTTTGTTACTCCATAAGGAGAAACTGGTTTTGGCAAGGCTTTTTCAGATGTAGGAAATTTTTCTGCATCACCATATATTGACGATGAGGAAGCAAATATAAGACAGCTTAATGACCTTAAATCTTTAACGCTTTCCAATAGCTTTTGTGTGGCAAATATATTATTTCGCATATATATTTCAAAGCTATCGCCCCAGCTTCCTCTCACTCCCGCCTGAGCCGCCTCATGAAAGACATATCTCGCGCCCCTCAATAAAGCAGCTAAATCAATTTCCAATAAATCACCCTCAATGAAGTCAAAATCTGGTGATGCAAGTAAACTCTTCAAATTTAGTTCTTTTGTGGTGCGTGGGTAGTAATTTGTAAAGCTATCAATCCCTATTACGTGGTACCCTTCTCTTATTAGACTTTCAGCTAAATGGGAACCAATAAATCCTGCTGCTCCAGTAACAACAACCTTTGCTTTTTCCAAGGCCATACACATTCCTTTCCTTTATTATTTCTTACCAGTCAGAAGCCTATTTTATTTTTATGACAACATCGAACACAGAAATTGACATTTCTCCCAACCCCCAATTGCATTCTCTACTTGTGGCACGCATTCTTATCGGAGCAAAACATCAAACCCAGAAACACACAACTCCTCGTCCGACATATCTTTGAACTCCAATGCCATTTTGCAGCGTGTTGTTGGCAAAACAGTCCAGCGTCGAACATCAGTAACTTCAACGGCGAAACCGACAACAGAAAAAATTTGGAGCATTTGGCTGTAACGAATCCTATTCGTGTAAAAACCCGACTTCACAAAAAAATTTGATTCCCATATACGCTGGCTAAAACACAGGTTATTCAAGGTACCGCCCAGATGATCGCGAAGATCAACCTGGTGCGAGCAGATCCCGTTCGGTCTTAGAATCCGCCGGCACTCTTGCATCATCTCCCGGAATTCCCTCTTTCTTATATGCTCCAGCACCGCTTGGGAAAAAATCAAGTCGACAGATTCACTCTCGATCTGCGCCAGACTCGTTAAACCCTCAGTCATGTATTGGGCCATGCAGCGGGCAAGTATCTCATCAACGGTTCTGCATACTGATAAATCGAGGGGGGCCAGGCCCTGTTTGGTAAAAACGCGCATAAGTTCTTGATAGGGTGTAATATCGGAGCGCGCGAACGCACCTGTATCCACAAGAATGGCACGGGCGCCATGCGCCGCGGCGATAACCGCTGTCGAGATACTGTCACCTGGGCCGAGTTCCAGCACGGTTTTACCGTGCAACCGATTGATCAGGCCAGCTTTTTCAACATGGCCATTAAATACACGAATGGCGTATTCGCTGGTGTCCATCTGGCCGTGACGAAATAGCCCAAGGCGTTGCCAGACGTCATATCCAAACGGGAGCCTCGACAGGAGCAACTTGGCGCCGATTTTTCCCCACCAAGGTATCTGCATACTCACCATGTCTTTGTTTCACTAACCTTGTTCCGCGAGCCACGATTGGAACATCAAAACATCCCACAGATGATACTGCCAATTACGTTGCCCCGAAAGGTGCTCAGCCCACTTCTTGCGGATGGGCGCGGGATTAAAAAAACCTTCTCGTTTTAGCCGATCTTCCGCCAGAAGCGCTTCAGCCCATTCCCGTAACGGACCGCGCAACCAACTATCAATTGGCACGCCAAACCCCATCTTGGGACGCTCAATCAACTTACGTGGCACATATTTGTACAACACCTCTCGCAAGATCCACTTACCTACACCATGTCGAACTTTATAATGAAGAGGCAACCGCCAAGCAAACTCCACGACGCGATGATCCAGAAATGGTACCCGTATCTCCAGACTCACTGCCATCGCCGCCCGGTCCACTTTTACCAAAATGTCATCGGGCAGATATGTAATGGCATCCAGCGCCATCATCTGCTCGATGAAAGTAGGCAGTACAGGCCAACTTTCCGTAAGCGGCGTGGACGGTTCTTCCGTGTCCAGAACCAAACCGTCAGGGTCCCAATGTGAAATAAAGCCATTGCGGTACAATGTGCTCCCATACCCAGCCTGTAAAAGTACTGCGCCCTTGTGCAATTTATCGCCAACAATTCCAGCACGTTTGGATGTCGGTAAAAATGGTGATATGAACGGCGATAAACTATTCCATATTTCTATCGGCACAACTCGAATGGCCATTCCCATTCCCATCCGTAGAAATCTTGGAATCAGCGAAAGCTTCCTCCAAAGTCGCATTGCAATAAAATAACGGTTGTACCCACCAAACAGTTCATCCCCGGCATCTCCAGAAAGGGCAACGGTTACCCGCTGCCGTGTCATCTGCGATAAAAGAAAGGTTGGGATCTGCGAGGAGTCGGAGAACGGCTCGCAGTAAATCGTCGGTAATTTCGGAATCACTGTCAATGCGTCATGGTCGGTCACATAAAGCTCGGTATGGTCAGTTCCCAGATGCCGTGCAACCGCCTTGGCGTGCTGCGCCTCGTTGTAGGCATCCTCAAAAAAACCGATTGAAAAACTCTGAACCGGGAGTGATGATTGCGCCTGCATGAGCGCCACTACCAAGGAGGAGTCTATTCCACCAGAAAGAAAGGCCCCGAGCGGTACGTCCGCCAGCATCTGACCCCGGACTGATTTCATGAGCACCTTTTCCAAGGCATCCACCGCATTGGCATCGTTGACAAACTGTGACGGTTGCGCCACGCCCGTCTGCGCCACATCCAAAAGACACCAATAAGCCTTCGATTCGGGAAGCCGGTGACGGCGGATATCATCCTGTGCAATAGTCAGCCAATGACCGGGGCGTAGTTTGTATATCTTTTCGTATATGCTATGGGGGGCAGGCACCGCATTGTGCCGCATGAAAAGCGCCAGAGCTGCCCGGTTAATCGGATTCGTGAAACCCGGCAGAGCACGTAGGACTTTCAGCTCCGAAGCAAAACCAAACGTTCTCCCTACCCAGCCATAGTACAATGGTTTTTCGCCGAGGCGGTCGCGAAAAAGAATTAGTGTTTTTTCAGCCTTGTCCCATACCGCTATAGCAAACATGCCAATCGCCCTTTGCAGGGTACGCTCAACACCCCAAGCATCAAATCCTGCCAGCACAGTTTCTGTATCCGAATGACCATTCCAGGCAACTTTGTGGAATGATTTTTCCAACTCTTCCCGTATCTCCAAGTGATTGTATATTTCACCATTAAACACGATCACAAAACGGCCGGAAGCCGATGACATTGGTTGGTGACCGGCAGGGGAAAGATCAAGAATTGAGAGGCGTCGATGGGCTAAACCGATACCTGATTCAGCATCGTGCCACAGGCCGCTGTCGTCCGGTCCGCGGTGACGGATGGCAGCAGCCATTGAATTTAAGATTGCTGGATCAATGGCATCGTTGAAAGAAAAAAAACCAGTTATTCCGCACATTATTTGTCAGTTCTTTCTAGTAAACACAAATTCATTACAGCCCAGCCGTCTGCCACAGGTTTTAATTTCTTGCATCACAAATCCCCGGTCTCTAAAAAAACGAAATATCATCTGAGGAGTTGCAACTTCAAACGGATAACCGCCGAGCCAATCTATCATGTCATACCAAAGTGACATACCGCGATCAATTGCACGTCTATTTGTCAATCGTCGTGCTATCCATCTTAAACCAAATAAATACGGTATATGGAGCATTAGCAGCGGTATTCTCAGGGAAACCCTTCTCGCATACAAACGTTTAATATACGTCCAATACCCGCTAATCGCCCCCTGGTCATTATAGATGGCAATAAACAGTCGACCACCAATTTTCACCAAAGGTATGACGTTTTCTAGGGCCTGCCACATTGAGCCCGTGTGATGCAACACGCCCCAACTGTAGACAATATCAAATTGGCCGAGACGGTGGAGATATTCCTGGTCCAGTACCGAACCCTCCTCGACAATCCATTGTGGGTCATCAGGGAAATACCGCCGTCTTAGCTCGCGTGTACAGGCAACCGATTGCGGGTCATAATCGAAGGAATGGATTCTGGCTTCCAGTCGACGCGCTGCCAAGCTGAACAGGCCGGAACCGCTGCCGACATCAAGAAATGTTTCCCCGCATAGATTACCAACCGCAAGCATTGTTCGTAAGGATTGCTCGGCCTGCATTATCCGTTCTTCATTCAGCACATTCAAAAAGCGCACCCAATTGGCGCCAAATTCAAACCGTTGGCCCTCCTTAACTTCGATGGCATGTTGGCTCAATTGACTATCCCAATCCAAATCTCTTAGTTATTAATTACAACTCTTTGTAAAGACACTCATATTCACTAACTACGTGAGCTAATGAAAAATTTTCGACTACACGACATCGTGCCGCTTTCCCCAGTTTTAGCCGCTCTTCATGTGTCTTAGAGATCATGTCCTCCAAAGCTGCGCTAAGAGCTGCTGCGTCTCCAGGCGCAACAACAATTCCAGTATTATTAACAAGGTATGCGGAATCCCCCACATCAGTCACCACACAAGGCACGCCGCACGCCATTGCCTCGCCAATGACATTCGGAAAACCTTCGCCACGAGAAGAAGAAACAACAATATCCAGAGCGGCCATTAAACGGGGAATATCTCTTCTCTCGCCAAGTAAATGCACATTCTCTGATATATTCAAGCCATTTATCATTTGTCGCAAATGTTCATTCGCAAAATCAACCTGCCTCCCTGCTAAAATAAAATGAACCTCTGAATGGCTTTTAATCAGCATAGAGGTCGCGTGCAAGAAATTAGCATGGTCTTTCATTGGATGATAGCGACCAATTAAACCTATCAGAATTGCGTCTGTCACAATTTTAAGTTCCAACCTAACAAAATTCCTTGCCTCAACTGATGGAGAGAACTCGTTTGTATCAAATCCATTTGGTATTATTATACGTTTATCGGCACAATATCCAAGTGCTTCATGTTGCTCTGCGCTAGTTTTTGCATTATAAATAATGTTCTTAGGGAATCGAGACAAGTAGCTTCCAACCTTAATCACAAACGCCGTACCCTTCTTTTCATATTTCAAGGAATGAATAGAGTGACGGATATTCCATAGCACAGGAACTCCTCGCACTGCAAAGAAACCCGCAAATTGTGCTGCCAGATTACCATGATACATCCAGCCCTGTAAAATGTCCGGTTTAAGTTTATAAATATAACGGAACAAGCGACATATGCCATTAAACGTCGGCAGTCCAGGTTTCATCCCAACGGAAAGTACTTGTATACCCAATGACTCTATCTGCTCTCCCATAGTATCTTTGTTGGAAAGTGAAATAACTACTGGATTAAATCTTTCCTTATCCATGCGGTTTAGCAGCTTATAAAGCATCATCTCTGCGCCACCGGCGGAAAGACCGGTAATGATATGAACTATTCTGATAACGTTTCTCAAAATTAATCTAATGCCCTTTTTTATAATTTCTTAAGACAAAATAGTATTCATCGATACTGGGATCAGTCGGCAGAATCTGACATTCTTTACCCCAGATCCGCTTCCCGTCCTTCGTGTATTTGTCCACCTCTTCTCCCTTTAATTGAAACCATGCAGCTCCACAACCATATATCCAGACGTATTTCGGAGAAAGGGCAACCGCCTGCAAGAATTGTCCTTTAAACGCTGATGGCGAATACCGGGCAGCCTTGTTGGTATATTCCTTGCCAAGGGGCCACATACCAATCGCAAGAGAACATTTTTCTTGCCAAAATTTATGATCATTAACAGCATTCGACATGGAAGCTTGTATCCTGTTATAAATGTTTGTTAACTTTACTTGGTCAGTGATACTATATGTGCTTTCTATCGCAAGGATGATACCTTGATTGTTTTTTACTGACTCCACACCTTTGTAGAAGTCTATCCACATTTCGTATTCCTTATTATTATTTTCCCAGGCGAACTGTCCTTCAGCAAGCAAAATTACTTCAATATCGGGGTATGCTTCTGTAATAGCCTGCATAATTTGCCTTCCTCTCTCATATACCTTCGCCTTTAGAATATCTCTCTTTACGGATTTAAACCTGTCGCTATTCGGGTTAAAAAGAGAAGATGCGCTATATTTTTCAGTATCAATCGCTATCCCCCTTGTCCCCGACTGTCTGATGAGGGTAGCTATGTTCCTGAAATTATCTATTATCCGTTTCCATCCCGGTTCATCTGTCCAGGGCGGCAACTCACGGTAACCCAGGGCTATTTTGATAAAATTACTGTCAATATTGTATTGCCGGCCTTTCATATTGATCTTATGTAGAAGGTCTAAATTTTTAAATATCTCGTTTTTTGTAGACCACCATTCGGCGACATACGACAACATAAAACCGTTAGCACCGACATCATTACCCCAATATTCCAAGTTGTCCGCAAGGTATTGTCCGTCAATGGATGAAAATAACAATACCTTTGGCTTGTTTGCTGGAAAAGCGAAGGCAAGATTATAAGGATCTGATATAATTGTAAACAGCAACAGCAGGCTACAGACGGCGTAAATTCTAATAATCATGTATCACCTCACGAGGAAAATCTTGCTTCACATGAGAGCAACGATGAAGTATAGAAATCTCAACGCTTGGCTCCCACCTCTTCAAAAAGCGAATCCCACTGCCCTAACACCTTATCCAAGGCAAAGCGCTCCATCACCGATGCGCGCGCGCGCCTGCCAAGTGATTGTCTCAAATCCTCATCCATCATCAATCGTGACAATGCATTTTCTAATGCATCCTCATCATTTAATGGCACCAACATAGCAACCTTGCCTTCCATAGTCATTTCCCGAGGTCCACTCGGACAATCAAATGTAACGCACGGCAAACCAACCGCCATCGCTTCAAGCAAAACATTGGGAAAGCCCTCATACGCCGAAGTCAGCACAAAGACGTCTGCCCCAGCCAGCTCCACACCAATATTCGCTGTTCCCCCCGGTAACTCGACACGCCCATCGGGGCCAAGATCGGCGATTTGCTGTTGTAAAACGGGACGTAAAAGGCCTTCTCCAACAATCCGAAGCGACCAGTTAGCGTGATGCCTTGTAAGGCTTGCAAATACTTTGATAAGCACATCAAATTGTTTCTGCGCGTCCAACCTGCCGACACTTAGCAGACGCTTCGCCTTCCCTATTCCAGCATGTTGCTGGATATCCAGCATTTGCCCGGGTATAGGATTGGGAATCACCCTTACCCGACGTAATGTCCGGTTCGAAGATGAATATTTAGTTGCCACATCGTGCGTTTGTACCATCAATGCATCAGCTAAAGGATAAGTAAAGCGGCAAGCAAGGCGCATCAAGCGTGATATCGGCATTGCAAAAGGATCGATGCGCTCGCATACTATAACGGGAATACCTAAACCTACCGAGGCCAGAACAGCAGCCACATTGACGTTGGTTAACAACGAAACAATAACATCTGGGCGCTCTGTGGCAATAAACCGGCGTAGGGCACGCAGTCGAGTGATCTGGTTAACAAACGATCGCGCCCGGCGCTTAACCAAGTCCGCTAAATAAGTGAGATGGACATCTGGGGATAATTCGTAAAAACAATCGCCGCGCCCGGAAAATGTCGGCATCAGCGTAACCTCATCGCCACGGGATGACCAAGCATTTGCAAGCGTACACGCGACACGTTCAGCACCTCCTGAGCCCATTGATGAGGTAAGAAGTAAAATCAGCATGGTTATTTGATTCCCCAAAAGGTGTGGTAGGGAATGAATGGTGAGGCACTATGTACAGCGTCAAACACACCATCTCTTCCAATAGATAACCCAGACAGTACACCGTAAACATTTATTATGCTTAAAATAACGATAATCACACTCGAAATATCACGCCTCCAACTCTTTATTACATCTTTGGTTAAAACCAACATCAACATTGGAAGAATGAAGCTTTCCAAGCGACCCATTATTGGATAATCAAGAGCAAAATATTTAATTACCACTAAGGGAAGAACAAAGAAAATAAAGTCTAGTGTGCTTTGCTTTAATAAGGTTAGGCCAAGCCCAAGGTAAAGAAAAATTAGCAGCAGTAATCCGATTCTAAAATCACGCTTAACTGCAAAGTCTCCCTGCAAATATTGACTGTACTTAGCGATAATAACATCTCCAAACATGGTTATTGCTCCATACATGACCATCAAACTCATCAGGAGAATCAATACCCCGGAAATGTATTTTCTTTCCCTAAATTGTTTGTAAAACAATACATAGGCAACAACCAAAATTGCAGCGTAGTGAAAAAAGACCGATGACCATAAAACAAAATAAAATTTAAGCCCACCTACCTTAATCCACAACAATGCAATTAAAATCAACAATAAAGAACTCGATGCTCTAAGAATATTAAAATGAAAGCTTAGATAGAACGTAGCGATATAAAAAAATAAAAAAAGTTCGGGGCGTTCTATCCTTTTTATTATAAAAATAATCAACAGCGTCTGCAGAATTCCAATAACTGAAATATATGCAAATGAGTCACCACCAGCGAGACTTATCAACTTTCCTATTACAATTAACCCTGGCTCTATACCCAGAGCTACCGCATCAAAACCTTCTGTGCTATTAATCAATTCAAAATGAAGGTGATAGGAATATGTGTCTGTGCCTACATATCCTCGTGATGAGGCAACAGCGCCTAATATGACTGCAACAAATACGCATAAATTCAGACCCAAACGTTTCCCGGTATATTGGGAAAAAAATATTAGGCCCATGCTAGATAGAAGCAATAGAAGATAAAAGTTCATCTATAGAAACCAATACTTATGAAAAGCAAAAAGCTTACTTACTTGCTCTCAACCAAGATACCACGCACAAATTGTACAAAACCAAAAAATTAAACCTATTGAAAAGCTAAGTCTTATCATTTGGCAACCGTCGCGATAAAAGGTACTGTGTCAATCTGAAAATATTTCCAGATCAATTCTGCCATCCCCCTTGATGGTTTACCGGCTTTCATGGCTTGATGCCTCGATTAGAATCTGACCTAATAGATGAAGCCCAATTCAATAAATCTTCCATTATTTTTTTAGGGCGATAATCCCGAATAGCTCGCTGAAAGCCACGTTGAGCAATAAAAATTGCCTGTTCCGGATGTTTAAAATAATAGAGACATTTCTCAATAGCTTCCTCAATGCTTCGATAATATACCGCTTCTCTATCGGGTTCAAAAATCGCTTCGTGGGCATTGCATCCCGCCGCATCGCACAGCAGCATAGCGCCGTGCATAGGGACTTCGTACATACGCATGTTCCCGGTTTCCTCGTAGTCGCCGAGGTGCATGTTGAATCCGATCAGCGAAGACAGGTAGACGTTTCTTTTCATTTCTTCGGTGATCGGCCTCACCCATTTTGGAAAAAACCTCCGGCCCTTCAGGGGAGCAACAAAACCGGCTAGCCCGCCCAACGGCCACCCTTGCCCATAGATATTCAACCTTCCGCCAACGGCTCCGTTAAATATGGCCAATTTATCAACTTTATTGCCATAGCATTTTCCGATGTAAACAGCATGCGAATTTCTATTTGCCCACATAGCTTCAACTGCGCGTATATGGTCCGACGTTGGGTCGGTATAAGACAAGGGAAACCAATGGGAGTTCTTCATTCCAAACTGATTTAGTGCTTCGTGAAACAGCATAGTACGGCTGTAGCTGGGACTGCAATAATAAGCTCCATGATATGCCCATAGGACAGGCAGAGTCTGTGAATAGGTTTTTTGCGGATCGTCAAAGCAACCAAGAATCCTGATCATTCCGGCAGTATGCGATACTAACCATTCAGGAGGAAATGGATTCTGATGAGCTGCAATTCCTTCTATTTTATTTTCACAAATAACCTTCAGGCAATCATCAAGCATGGTCATCATGCAAGGGTCCGATCCGCGATAAAAGCTCACAATACGATCTGCTGTAAGATATTCCCGATATTCTCGACTCGTCCAATAGTCCTTAGGGTTGAAATATAAAACCTCATGATTCCCTATTTTTTCCTTAACTTTGTGATTAGCCCATATATCAACCAACAAAAAATTCATATCACCTACTTCGTTACGCTTGGTGAATGCTGGCGAGACGATAACAGAAAATTCATACTTGGCCGCCAATCGTGATTACGATAAACACGTTTTATTTCAAAAAAGTTTTCCATGCGTTCACGTATGGCCTTTAGGGAACAACTCCAAAGGCCGATCTCCCAGAAATGTTGGCCAGACATAAACCGTGCCTTTTCATCATTTGGCTTGCGCCACCAATAACAAATATCAATGATCCATGACCAGTCCCATCCCAGAAGGCCGGGGGCCAGACGCATTTGGATTGTCCTTCCATGTACAGGTAGATAGATAATTGCATGACGCGCAACTCTGGCAATTTCAGCAAGCGCTTTGTCCAGATAGCTGAGCGGTAAGTGTTCAAGTACATGTGAGGCAATAGCCACATCGAAATCGCTATCTTTAAACATATCCATATCATGAACACTACCAACGACATTAGGTTTGAAAGTCGTATCGATGTCGAAAGTAGTTACTTCATATCCTCTCCATCGAAGAACGACGGTATCCAATCCCTGACCGGGTCCAATAAGCAAAATGCGCTTAACTGCAGCGAATTCTCCAACATCACGCATTTGATAATAGGCATTGATGAAGTTGCAGAGATTGATTTTTTTGCCCCATGCTTCACGATCAATGGGCATAATTCCTGGACCCATAGCACCACTTTCACTCACCTTAATTGCTCCTGATGAATCCCAAGAACATTTATTGATTTAGTCATTTGTAGATCGTTTCGAGGCAATAGACTGCTCATTTCCTCTATAGACTGAAATTTCCGTTTCCCATCGAGAGTCGAGAAGCGCCAACCGTGTTCCCATAACCACAGTATTGGATTTCTTGCATCGTTCTCAAAATGAAGTCCGACAGCTTCCATTATGAATATGGGACAGTTTTGAAGAATCGCACCCGCACCACCGATGATTATCGGAAATTCATTACCATCTACATCCATCTTAATTACTTTTATGGGGCAATTTGATCCATAAATTTCCATCCAGTGATCCAATCTAATATAATCAATATAACAAGGTTCATCTTTTCTACCCCCATTGGTGCACCAACTCGAACGGAAGTTTATTTCTTGGTTTTCTTCATCGTGGTCGGATAGTGCCATGCGAAATGCCATAACGGGCAGCTTGGGGTTTAACGCGATATTTTCAACCAACTTCTTGTGCGCATAACTTGTCGGCTCGAAGGCATATACCATTCCTGCCGGAGACACAAATTGTCCCATGGACAACGCATGTGCTCCAATATTGGCACCAATGTCGAGAACGGCCATCCCGGGTTTGCAAAATCTAGACAAGCAGCGTTGAACGTCTACCTCGAATATTCCGAGGCTAACTGAAACATCTATGATTTCATCCAAGTCAAGTGCATAATTTATGCCATTTATGGTTCTTAGAACTTTTTTTCCGCGAACTAAAGGGTAATAGCAACGCAGGATCCAACCTCGCACATTTGATGATGTAATCATCCTTCCGATAAATTTAGCTACGCGAATAAAAATTTTGTTCATATATTCCCCTTTTTTAAATAGACATAATGTCAGCAAGACAATATCCATTACAGATGTTGTCAGCGCAGCCCCCAACTACCATGTCCATGCACCATCATTTAAAAAGATGAATCATCTGTCTAAAACAAGTAAACAATTTCATTCTCACTAATAAAATAAACCTAGCCAATGATGGTGAAATAATACCTACAATTCTCAATAGGATATGCCTAAATCGAACATACTTCAAGTGTGCAAATGGGAATATGATCATTTCTTTATAAGAATTGTAATCTCTTAAGATTAAATCATTAATCGCTTGTGCACACCTACGCTTGTATCTTGCTCGTTCAACTAAATAAACGTCAACCCCTAATTCAATGGCTCGATCATACGCACGATCCAACGAATTCATTATTACATTTTTATACTTCTTCAATTTTGAGATACCTGTCTGATGGTGTCTGTAAACACCATAATAATGGTCGTCAAGATAAATATCACCGAATCTACTATGTTCTATGTACCAAAAGAAATCGATACATTCATAGTCAAATCCTAAGGTCGATGAAGCAGTGGCACGATACATCTTGCTACTATGGGCAAAATAGCTTCCAAATTCAACCAATGTTGCTGTGTTGCCAATTCGTGGCAAATGTGAAGTTCTGTAATAGTCTTTAGTCGCGGCACCCTCAACTTTCACGAGGTGGCCTGCAATAGCTATCTTTGGGTTATTGTCAAGTATTTCTACTTGTCGTTTCAACTTTCCGGGCAGGCAATAATCATCCCCGTCTACATGAGCAATGTATTCACCCAACGCGGCACCATGTACATCTAAATAGTTTTTCGTTCCACCCGTATTTTTTTCTTGAAATATCGTCCTAATCAGTGCGGGATATTTGTCTGCAAACTCTTGTATAATTGCCTGCGTGCCGTCTGTGGAGCAGTCATCCCCCACAACCACTTCAAAGTCAAAATCCGTCTCTTGATCGACGATGCTTTGCAGGCATTGTCGGATATATTTTTCCTGGTTATAGGTAATAACACACACCGATACTTTTGGTTTTCTCTCTTGCTGCATCAAACAAATCCTTTCTGTTTCATCGGCCGATTGCGAAACTGCCATTTTACCCGATTCCAAACAACAGACGATGCACATGCGCCAGACAGCAACAACAAAAGGCCAAAGCCCATCACAGCACTTATCTGCCACCCTCGGCTATCGATATGCGGCAATATTGTATTTAAGCAATAACCCGCTATTACAACAGCTAAAAAAATTGTTAGAACATCTTGGAAATACCACTTCAAGTTTAATCCCGGTGCGAATTTACGGTGAACAAGCGGTAGCCACGCAACAAAGCAAATCAGATTCATTATTAGCCAGACGTAGCCAGCGCCTACGCCACCGTATTGGCTGGCAGCCCAGATGATGGCGGGTATCAGCAAAACCACAAACATGGCATTGCCTATCAAGTGCAGCCTTAAGTTTCCCTTGGCGTATTGCAAGTAATACGGGAAAGCCGAAACCGCCAAAATGCCATTACCAATGGCGTATAGAATTAAAATAGGGGCGGCTTGCTGAGCAAGGATTTTATCACCTGTCCATGCCCTCAGCATCGGCTCGGCGCAAAAAGCCACGGTGACGGAGGCTGCGCTTGCAATCACTGCTACCAGTTGAGTGGCTTGACGGTAAACATGCATCAGGCCCGCATGGTTGCCTTCAGCTTCCAGTTTTGCCATACGTGGCATGATGGCTCCACTGACGGGGCCGCTTATCACCATCACGCCACTGGCCACCAGCACTGCCAGCATGAAATAACCGTACTCGGCCAACGGCAAGAGTTTGGAAAGCACCAACTTGTCGGTCTGAGTGACCAGCACCCACACTGATGAAGTAAAAGCAATGGTCAGTGAAAACTTAAGTACGGGTTTGAGAGGTGTCCAGAACCAAGGCACTTTTATACCTTGGGGTATGATTGGCAACAGACGATAGGCATGAAATAGCAACCCTGCCAGCTCCAACACAGCCACACAGAACTGGTAGCGGAAAAAAATTGTCGGCGTCGCCCCAATAAATATCAACACCAACAGAACGCCGATAAAGCGCAACGTGGCAATAAATGAGTTGTATCCGCCCAGCCACACCAGCCGTTCCGAGCCTGTAATCGCACCGCGATACAGACCGCACATCCAGCGCATGGCAATAATGATAGCCATGAGCTGCACTGCTGTTTTCACCTCGTTAATGGGCAATTGTTTTGCTTGCAACCAACTCCTGGCGATATAACCTGCGGCTAAGAACATGACGCTACCACCCACCAGCGCTACTGTAAGAAATAAGCCCTCTAGTGCCCTTACTAAGCGGCGATAGCTGAGTGCGTCCATTGCACCACCACGGAAGCGAGCTGTTTCGCGTGCCATTGTGGGCGTAAGGCCCATGTCAAGCAGGTTGAACCAAGCTTGCAGCATGGCAAAAAACCCCACCAACCCATACGCCTCGGCACCCATGTACTTGATGTACAAGGGCAATATCACAATGCCGATCAGCGTGACGTAAATCTGACTGGCGTAGTTGGCGAGGATGTTGCGCTTTAGGGACATAAATGGGGTTGTGTGTTACGTTCTTATGAAAAACTCATGAGAGGGATTTGGGAAAGGCGGTGTCCCTCTATGGTAAGATAGAATAATAAACGGCCATGAGGAAAATGTATACACATTAGATAGTTGTCTGTCTATTTCCAATAATCCATAAAACCGGATTTAAAACAATAGGCGTTATCATTCTTTGCTTGAACAAATTTTTTCACTGCATTTACATTGGTTTTAAACCAGAACCACATTCTTGATTCGACATGATAGACAGACGCCTTAAAGCACCATCTTTTGAATAAAATCTGCATACTCTTATTGGTGTAAAAAGCACAGTGTGCTGGAATCAAATAAAACCATTCAGGGTCTTTCGGAACACACTCGACCACAAGAACATGAAGCGCAAAAACCCCTTGCTCTGAGACTAATCCCGCAATTTCGTCAAGAACATTTATAGATCTGACATGTTCGAATACTGACGTATTTACAACAACGTCATAATGGTTTTTTATCAAACTCTTCTCGCCCACATAATCGCGTTCCGAATCGAACATGTAACTGTCGAACTTGAGCAGGTTAATACCAGCGTTGTTCAAGAGATTTGAAAGCTTGCCATCCCCACAACCATAATCAATCCAAGGATTGTCTCTGGGAAGAAAACCATTCTTCGACAGATTCGCAATCGTGGATGCTTGGGCATTAATTCGTTCCATCCACCGAGGATCATCCGGGTTGGCATTGGTTCTTTGATATGATGCATGATATCGTTGATTTAGACGTTCCCAATCAGATTGGGCCATGTCAAAATGAGTTTTTGACACGGTCTGTCCGCACACCTCACACCTCCAATATTCAACTTTTCTCAAGCCGCATGCACCTTTAAAATCTTTTACAAAATAGAATGACATTCGTCCGTTACATATGAAGCAGTTCATACCTTATCTCCTTCACAATAAACTCAAATGCTCCTCTATCGCCCATGGGTCAGTGATGCGGTCTGATTATCCCATTCGCGCGATACCAGCCTTCGCTTCTTGTCTTAACCACCCTACTAGGCACGCCTACCACGGTGGTATTCGGAGGGACATCGTTAATAACCGTGCTTCCGGCACCCACCCTCGTCCACGCACCAATCCTTACTCTTTCAACTATATTGACACCGGTGCCAATATAACAGCCCATACCTATAGATACCCTACCGGAGATATGCGCTCCCGGTGCTATTGTAACAAAATCATCGATTATCACATCATGACCTATGGTGCAACCAAGGTTTATCTGAACATGATTGCCTATGTTTATATTGTCAGTTAAGATACATCCAGCCGTAATTATAATATCTTCTCCTTGAGACACCCTATTTGTGAGTATTGCAGAAGGATGTACTATGTTTCCGTAGCTGGCAGCATACACCAAAGCTTTCTGAATTAGTCTGAATCTTACCTCTGGTGCCCCCACGCCACATACAAGAAGGACGTTTGTCGAATTGGTTCTGAGCCACTCAAAGTCACCAAGAATCGGCTTATCATTAATTCTTTCCCCGGGCATACCATAATCTGACCCTACGATATATCCCAACACATTATAGTTATGGCCATTTTCATTACAGGCGTCAAAAATGTCCAATACCTCTCGCGCAAAACCGCCTGCACCAATTATTACGAATTTCTTTGTCATGATAATACCTCAACTCTTATCAATTTACGGAGCAAAATAGTCTAATATGGCTGGTTGTAGTACTAACCCAAACGTTTCCAATATTGCCGCCAAGTCCTGCAAGAAGGTTTCTTCCGGCTTTGGCACTGTAGTAGATTTTTTTACAGAAACTGATACTCCATCGTCTAACGCCTCCGAGCGTAATTTAAAAGGTCGCAAAGCTTTTGAACAATATCTAACTGAAGATCCGGATAAATCGGCAAACAAAGCACTTCACTCGCAACCTTCTGCGCTACCGGTAAATTCAACTGTGCAGCCGACGGCAAACCTCGATACATCGGAAACTCACTTATCAATGGGTAAAAATAACGCCGGGCATAAATCCCATGTTGACGAAGTTTTTCATTGAGTTCATCTCGCAATAATGGATACTCTTTCTTAATCAATATTGGGAAATAAGCATAGTTGTATTTTGAATCTACGGGTAAAGGTAAAGGAAGAATACCTGGAATAGATGAAAGTTCTTTTCGGTATTGTTTATCTATTTCACAACGCCTATCTATCGCTTTATCAATATGCTTGAGCTGCAAAAGGCCTAATGCGGCCTGAAATTCATTCATCTTGGCATTAATTCCAGGTGCGACTACGGTCACTTCATCTGCGTAACCAAAATTTTTAAGATCATCGATACGTTTCTTTGTTTTAGCGTCAGGGCAAACTATGGCACCTCCTTCAAAAGTGGTGAATACTTTTGTTGCATGAAAGCTCAATGTCGATAAATCTCCATGCTTTAAAATACTTTCACCCTTATAATTGACTCCAAAAGCATGCGCCGCATCATAAATGACCTTTAGTCCGTATGTATCGGCAATCTTCTGTATCTCTTCAACATCACATGGCTTCCCATACACATGAACCGGTAGGATCGCAGTAGTGTGAGGTGTGATTGCAGCCTCGATTTTTTTTGGGTCAAGATTGAACGTTTCTGGATTGATATCTACAAAAACGGGTTTGATACCATTCCACAGCAGAGAATGAGCAGTGGCAACAAATGAAAAAGGCGTAGTAATAACCTCACCAGTAATTCTTAACGCTTGAAGTGCTGTAACAAGAGCAAGAGTGCCGTTTGCAAATAAAGCTAAGTGTTCTACACCAAGATAATCGGCCAGCCTTTTTTCCAGTTTCTCATGAAACGGACCGTTGTTGGTAAGCCACTTGCTCTCCCAGATTTGTTCCAAATATGTGATGAATTCTGAAAGGGGTGGGAGATAAGGACGGGTAACATAGATATTCTTAACTTTTTCTTTCAAATTGTTCACGTTATTCTCCTTAACACTTTATTTTGAACCCCTCCGAGATAAAACATTATGTCGGCAAACCATTAACCCGTGTACCCTCCAACAGTTTTTTCAATCCTTCTCCAAAATTTATCAACGGGGTATACCCAATAGTATCTTTTGCTTTATCTATAGATGCAAACGAATGCTTTATATCACCAGATCTTTTTGACACATAAATAGGTACAATATTCTTTCCTAAAATACTGTTGATTTCTTTCAATAACTCATTCAATGTTGTTTGCCCATGACAGGCACAATTCATCACCACGCCCGGCTCACATTGAACTTTAGCCGCGAGTAGATTTGCCCCTACCACATTTGCCACATAAGTAAAATCTCTGCTTTGTTCCCCATCCCCATAAATCGTTGGTCTTTCATCGCTTATCATTGCCTTAATAAACTTTGGAATAACGGCGGAGTATTGCGAATCCGGGTCCTGCCGCGGTCCGAACACATTGAAATAGCGCAAGGACACCGTGTGCAGTCCATAGACCTTTGAAAATACCTGACAGTACTTCTCTCCTGCCAGCTTTGACACCGCATACGGCGAAAGAGGATTGGGAATCATATCTTCATGTTTCGGCAGGGTCGGACTGTCACCGTAAACCGATGAAGATGAGGCATAAACGAGGCGCTTGACCCCAGACTCAACGGCTGCTTTAAGCATATTAAGCGTACCACCCACATTGACTTCATTTGTTGTAATCGGATCTTTAATGGAACGTGGCACAGATGGAAGTGCTGCTTGATGTAAAACAACATCTATTCCATCAATGGCTTTACAAACAGTTTTAAAATCTCTGATATCGCCCTCAATGATTTCGATAGTTGATGGTGAGTAGTGAATAGCGAATTGCAGATTCTCTTTTTTGCCTGTGGAAAAATTATCAAGCACTCTAACTTTTTCGCCTCGTTTCAGTAATTCTTCTACAATATTTGATCCAATAAAACCTGCACCACCGGTGACTAAGTATTGAAGACCGTTCAACGTTCTATGTTCAAAGTTCAATGTTAACCATCCTTTTAAATTGTCTTATATATTAAACTATCTGTTCATCTCTTCCTTCAATCTCCTGATATGCCCTCTTCCCAGACCTTTCACCTCGCAACCTAATCGAAGATACTGTTTTATCTTCTCATCGTCGAGGATGCCGAAGCAGTCGACTACGGCGATTGGTTTTCCCGCCTGTTTCACTACCATATCGGGGTCAAGATCGAGGTATTGTTCATGCCGGACGGCATAAACAAGGACGTCGATATCAATCAAGGCCTTTTTTACATCTTTCAATACCTCCAGATCTTTCAGTTTCTTCTGGTTCCTGAAAAAGACCCTCTTGCTGTTATCAGGGTACTCATCCTGTTTTGTAAACTCCCACCACACATCCACATACGGGTCATGGACGCGTATCTCCGCTCCCATTTCCGCGAGCCTTCGGATGAGGATCTCTGAACCGCTGTAGCGGGTATCACCTACATCCTCACGGTAAGAAGCACCAAGGACAAGCACCTCAGCGCTGGCAATGGGTTTGCCCATGTTGCGGAGTGCGTCACGCACCATCTGGGCCGCATGAAGTGCACGGGTATCATTTATATCTATGGCAAGAGGTGTTATTTTAAAAATATCGTCTTCAAATCCAAGGATGTGCCTATATGCCCAGATACCGAGGCCGCCATCTTTCGGAAGGCAGTATCCGCCAACTCCCGGCCCCGGGAAGATCATATTGTTGTGGGTAGGGCGTACCCTGATCGCTTTTATAACCTTCATGATATCCACGCCGTTCTGCTCGGCGAACTTGCTCCATTCGTCCATGAATGCAAGCGTTGTGGCGCGGTAACTATTTTCAACTATCTTTGCAGTCTCAGATTCGATAGGACGATCAAGAACTGTGAGAGGAAATTTCTTTGTATTGAGGACTTCATTCAGAAATTTTACCACCCTCTTCTTAGCTTCTTCATTCACCCCACTGCAGACCCGCCAGAAATCACGTATAGAGGCCACATAATTCCGACCGGGCATGACCCGCTCGTAACTGTGGGCAAGGAGAGGATCGGTTTGAATATTGCGCTGACGGAAGACCTTTTTCATGGCTGGATAGGCAATCTGCTCGGTTGTGCCCGGTGCGACTGTGGTTTCGATCAACACAAGGCAATCCGGCTTGATGCGATGGGCAATGATGTCAAAGGATTCTTCGAGGGCAGTCATCTCGACGTGGCCGGTACGGACATTTCCGAGGTCTTTCTTGCTGTAATCGAGCTGAACATCGACGATAACGACATCAGCAAACTGGAGAGCGTCGTACGTGAACGTTGCAACAAGCGTCTTTTTGTCAAGGACGCAGCGTTTGATCATCGGGTCTACTTCAGGGTCTTCTGCCTTTACGGGTGATATGCCTTTGTTGAGGAGAGGGATCTTCCAGTAGCTCCGGGTGCTGGGACGCTGCATGCCTATGACGAACTTTGACGAATTGCCTTTGGAATCTACCGTATCGGCAACGATCGCGGCCATAACGGCGCCGACGAAACCGACGCCCATGACAATAACAATCTCCTGATTGTTCTTTTTGGCTTTCGCTGCAAGCTTCTCGATGCGGGTGAACTCTTTGCGATAGTCCGATTGTTTGGGCAGCGGATACTTTGTACCATCAGGACTCACTGAATAGAGTTGGGGCATGAAACCTCCATAATCATTTTTTTATTTAACAGGGATAAAGGCGGATAAAACCTGATGAATATTACCTTTACCTGATTAGGGATAGGGCTGCTAATCAGGTAAACCCTCAACGCCTTCGGCGTGGGAGTTTTACTTCTGCATCGAAGATGCATGAAGTGTGGACTCCATTGATGGGTTATCGCAATGGAGGACACAGTTACTATTTCTATCGGCTTTCATCATATTTTATCCGTTGTTATCCTTGTTAAAAACAAAGATTCTTTTTTTATGTAACAGGGATAAAGTCTGATAAGAGCGGATGTTATTTTTTTTAACAGGATATGGGATAAGGCGACATATCCCGTTAACCTCATGCCACATAGTGGCAGGCAATGTGGACTCCATTGATGGGTTATCGCAATGGAGGACACAGTTACTATTTCTATCGGCTTTCATCATATTTTATCCGTTGTTATCCTTGTTAAAAACAAAGATTCTTTTTTTATGTAACAGGGATAAAGTCTGATAAGGGCGGATGATAAATGATCATATTTTCTTTACCTGATCAGGGATAGTGCCGCTAATCAGGTAAACCTTCAACGCCTTCGGCGTGGGGGTTTGTGTACTCTGCGTGCTCTGTGAGAGGCAAGGCGGGTGAACCCTGGTTTATTTTGTTTCTCCTGTTGAGACATACCAGTCAATTGTCTTGCGGAGACCTTCGATAAATGGCGTCTTGGCTTGAAAGCCAAACTCCTCCATGGCCCTGTTGGTATCGAGCATACGGCGGGGCTGGCCGTCCGGTTTAGATGTGTTCCACACAATAGACCCCTTAAAACCTATCAAATCAATGATCACGTTCACGAGATCCTTGATGGATATCTCAAATCCGGCGCCGATGTTGACGGGATCGGGTTTATCGTAATTCTCTGTGGCCAATGCTATTGCTTGAGCGGCGTCCTCGACATAGAAAAATTCGCGGGTGGCGGAACCTGTGCCCCAGATTTCCACGGAGGCAGGAGGCTGGAGGTTGGAGGCAAAAGGCTGGAGGCCTGAGGGAGAAGGCGAGAGGCCGGAGGAATAGGAAATACCAAAATGCTTTAAAACTGCCAAAATTTCGTCTACCGGGGAATCGGGTTTTGCCTCTAACCTCTTGCCTCCAACCTCTAACTCACCATCATTATTCCGGAGGAAGTCATCGATAATGCCTGTGAAATCGCCACGGGAGAGCAGATTGGCAAGGTGAAATTTGCGGATGAGAGCCGGGATCACGTGAGATGATTTAAAGCTGAAATTATCACCAGGACCATATAGGTTGACCGGGAGGAGGAAGATGGAATTAAAATCATATTGTTGACGGTATGCCTGGGATTGAACGAGCATCATCTTCTTCGCGAGGCCATATGGGGCGTTTGTCTCTTCCGGGTAACCATTCCAGATATCGTCTTCTTTAAAAGGAACAGGGGTAAACTTTGGGTAGGCGCATATGGTCCCGAGGGCGACAAACTTGTCTATTTTACGGAGATAGCCTTCATGAATAAGCTGGATACCCATCACGGCATTTTCATAGAAGAGCGAGGCGGGGTTCTCCTGGTTGAAACCGATGCCGCCTACTTTTGCGGCGAGATGGATGACGATGTCCGGCCTCTGGTCTTCGTACATACGTTGGATGTCCGGGAGGTTAACAAGGTTGTATTCGGGGAGGTCGGCGATTGAGATATGGCGGCAGCCGCGCGATTGGAGCGTGCGGATGAGATGCTGCCCCAGGAAACCTTTGCCTCCCGTTATCGTGATGCGTTTTGATCTAAGATCTATTGTTGGAGGTTGGAGGATGGAGGTTGGAGGATTAGACATGCCTACCTGCAAGAGAATTTCTTAATCCGTTCAATTTTCTATCTATATCTTCTGATAAATTACGTAAAACTAAACATGTTGACTCATCAAATATTTTTCTCCTTCGAAAAATCTCAATCATTGTTATGGTTTCATAAAGGGACCCCTCTGCAACATAAAGAATCTGCGAAATCAATCTCAAATGTTTGTTAGGCGGAATGTTCTCAAGAAGTTCCAATATTTTTTCTGCAAAATCAACTGCCATTCTCCACACATCAAGTTTTTCAAATGGATATATAAATGCTTCTTGCCTCATACCTCTAACCTCTTCCCTCGAGCATATACATTATCTATCGTTCTCGTATGTGTTCGTTGGTTGCGAAGGCGTGTTCCGTGTAACAGAAGTCTTTTTCCTGACACGCGGCGATGCCTTCTCCCGGGGGAGTAAGGCCTACCATTTTTAGGTCGTAATCTACCATAATCTTTACCAGTTCATCGAATGTTATCCGTGGTTGCCAATTAAGTTGTTTACGCGCCTTAGTGATGTCTGCCTGGAGGACGTCCACCTCGGTGGGACGGAAATAACGGGGATCGATCTCGACGACTACGTCGCCAGGTGAGAGGTTGGAGGTTGGAGGCGAGAGGTGAGAGGAAACGATGATGCCTTGCTCGGTGACGCCGGTTCCTTGCCATTCTATCTCTATACCGGCATATGCGAAGGTGAGGTTGACGAATTCACGTATGGAGTGGCTTTCTCCGGTCCCTACCACGTAGTCGTCAGGTTTGTCCTGCTGGAGCATAAGCCACATCATCTCCACGTATTCCGGGGCAAAGCCCCAGTCGCGTTTTGCGTTGAGGTTGCCAAGGTAGAACCTTTTCTGACGGCCGGCAAGAATGTTCGCGAGGGCACGGGTGATCTTACGAGTGACAAAGGTCTCGCCGCGGCGCGGGCTCTCGTGGTTGAAGAGTATGCCGTTGCAGGCAAAGAGGCCGTAGCCTTCCCGGTAGTTGGTAACCATCCAGTAGGCATATATCTTGGCAGCGGCATAGGGGCTTCTCGGGTAGAACGGGGTTGCCTCGCTCTGGGGAGGAGGGGCGACGCCAAAAAGCTCAGATGACGATGCCTGGTAGAATTTCGTCTTTATGCCACTTCGGCGGATCGACTCGAGAAGACGGGTTGTGCCTATGCCGGTAATATCGCCCGTATATTCGGGTGCGTCGAAGCTTACCCGGACATGGCTTTGTGCGCCGAGGTGGTATACCTCGTCGGGTTTTATATTGTAGATGAGGTTGATGAGCTGGCCTGAATCCGAGAGGTCCCCATGGTGGAGAAAGAGCCTGCCGCCCTCCGTATGGGGATCGGTGTAGATATGATCGATGCGGCCAGTGTTGAAGGTGCTGGCACGGCGAATCAGACCGTGGACCTCATATCCTTTTGAAAGGAGAAATTCGGCGAGGTAGCTTCCGTCCTGGCCGGTGATACCGGTGATCAATGCACGTTGCATGTCAACTCCTTAATGATTCTTTTCTATTTCGCCACAGATAAAGGCGGATAAAATCTGATGAATATTACCTTTACCTGATTAGGGATAGGGCTGCTAATCAGGTAAACCCTCAACGCCTTCGGCGTGGGAGTTTTACTTCTGCATCGAAGATGCATGAAGTGTGGACTCCATTGACGGTATATCACAATGGAGGACACGGTTACTATTTCCATCGGCTTTCATCAGATTTTATCCGTTGTTATCCTTGTTAAAAACAAAGATTCTTTTTTTATGTAACAGGGATAAAGTCTGATAAGGGCGGATGATAAATGATCATATTTTCTTTACCTGATTAGGGATAGGGCTGCTAATCAGGTAAACCCTCAACGCCTTCGGCGTGGGGGTTTGTGTACTCTGCGTACTCTGCGGCTCTGCGAGAGACAAAGCTTTTATGGCTTTTTTATTCAAGGACTTTTTTCTTCTTTGCTGTGGTTGGGCATTCGAGTTGGGGAATCTGGCCATAACATTTCTCGATAATCGAAGATCGATGATCGTAAGCATAGGGAGACGTAATTGCAAAGGGACTTATTTACTTGTAGACATTTCCCCTGAAGTCAACTCTTTCAATATATAGGGCTTTTTCTAATTTATTTATGTAAAAGATTATTCTTATTTTTCCTTTTCTTAAGCGATAATAGCCTGTCCACTTACCCTCCAATTTCTTAAGATTTATGGGCGCTTGACCTCTATTAATAACAACTAAGAATTTTCTTAATTCTTCTCTCACTTTATTTTGAAGTTTATGTTTGTTGATAAATTCCAGGGAGTCTCTGGAATAATCAATTCGCCATGTCATATGCCGATTGTCTCGCTAAAGGCTGGTTTTCTTTTTCTCGAAGGTTTGCCATACATCTTGTTAATCTCTTCCATCTCTTCTTTTGACATAGCGGGAACGCTTTTCAGAAACAATGAAAAGGTCTCCTCTTTCAGGACATCCCTTACGGCTTCTTTAATCAAGCCGTATAACTCGTTTTTAGTAACGGTAAGTTCCATTGATTATCCTCCCTGCATTTGTCTTTTTGGATATCGAGAATATTTTAACATCCTATAGCATAATTTAAAAGGAGAAATGAGGGTCACATCTTTAATTGTTAAAATCTGGTCTGTTTCGTCTATCAGGGCTAGAGAGAAAAGCTGTTTCGATAATCGACTATCGATGATCGATAATCGTGTATGTTTGGGGTCAGGCCGTTTTATTATCAGTTTTTCTGTCATCGTTTATCTGGTTTATTTGGTTTATTGAGTTCATTGCGTTGATTTACATATGCGAGAAGTTCTATTTGTCGTTAGGTAACGGCGACGAGGCCCGTTGCGTCGAGTGGTTACGTCGTTCGGCTTTAAGACCGTCGACGGTATATCACAATGGAGGACACTGTTACTATTTCCATCGGCTTTCATCAGATTTTATCCGTTGTTATCCTTGTTAAAAACAAAGATTCTTTTTTTGTAACAGGGATAAAGTCTGATAAGGGCGGATGATAAATGATCATATTTTCTTTACCTGATTAGGGATAGGGCTGCCAATCAGGTAAACCCTCAACGCCTTCGGCGTGGGGGTTTGTGTACTCTGCGTACTCTGCGGCTCTGCGAGAGACAAGGCATTTAAGGCTTTTTTCATTCTCACGCCCACTCCCTGCGGTCGTTCGAGACGCAGAGGGCGCAGAGGAGAGCTTATACCTTTTGCCATGATTGAGAGAAAGATTTATCATGGCAAACTTTCAGCACCTTGCGGTGCAAAATGTACGTTTTCATTATGCACTATCATGGCAGCGTTGATGATCTTTCCGGGTGTAATAGAATTTATCTATTTAGCAAATCACCCAAAATCTTGTCGATAGCCTTCTTCATTTCAGGTATATGTTCCGAACAAACAACAAATACTGTTTCTGCGTCTATATCAAAATAATGATGTGTTATTATGTCCCTCATCCCTTTTGCCTTTTTCCAATCAATACCAGGATAGCTCGCAAAAAGTCTTCCATCAGTCAACTTATCTATTTGTTTTAGAGCCGCACCTATGTTTATCAACTGCATGCAGATGCTGTCTAACTTTTCGAGGCCGGTATCATCCTTGAGAAAATCATCGCTCGATTTAATGACATGAAACCTCTTTATGATTTGTTCCATTGACCAGGTGATGTTTCGAAAGATTTCAATGATGAGTTCTTTGTCATACATAAATTACGTCTCTCTCTATTCGCTGCCTCAAAAAGCTGTTCATCTTATCCCTAAGCCTCACAACATCAACCTTTTTCTTTAATGCTTCTTCAATAGCCTGTTTTACTCCTATCAAAATGAAGAGGTCAGGTTTTTCCAATTCGACTACAATATCGATGTCGCTTCCTTCACGAACTTCACCCTTTGCATAGCTACCAAATAAGCCAATTTTATTAACACCAAATTTTTGCCTAAATTCATCCTTATGTAATGAAATAAAGCTAATTATATCGTCTCTGTTCATTGTATTTCCTCATATGATAAATCTATCATGAAACTGTAATATTTAATATTTTTTTCTTAGTTCTAAGTTTAAGGTTAAGCAAGCGAACAAGCCGGCAAGCGGAAAACTAAAATGGGCTACAGGTGTCGGTTACCTTCTTTTTGCTTTTTTATATATGCTCTCACGTGAACCAATAAGCGTGATGGTTATAACATTACGCTCTACAAAGTAGATTATCCGATACTCTGGTTTTCTGCCAAAATGATACGATCGTTCATAATGCAAGGCGCCGTGCCGGTGATAATTCGAGGATATATTTGCTCATCGAAATTATGTGTACTCTGCCTGCAATTTCTCTAATCTGATAAATTTCTTACCAGCCTTTTTTGTAGTTTTTGCTGATTCTCCTCTTTTATTTACATACGCTATAAACCACTCGTCTTCCTTGATCTTTAAATAGTCAACAAAGTCTATGATTTCCCTGATTTTTACTTCAGATAGCGCTTCAATATCCTGGATCAGTTGTCTTTTCAACGTTGTCGTTCTCATATTTTCCTCCATTAATGCAATAACACTAATGATTACTTTTTATTGTAGCATACACCACTACTGCGGGTCAATTTCATGGTCTGGTTATTTTATCTGGTCTGTCTGGTCATCAATCGTGAGATATGAAAAGTGAAATGTGAGATCTGTGTTCTCTGCGAGAGACAGAGATTTTAAGGCTTTGAAGGCTTTTTCCTCTCGCCCACTCCTTACGGTCGTTCGAGACGCAGAGGGCGCAGAGGAGAGCTTATACCTTTTGCCATGATTGAGAGAAAGATGAATCATGGCAAACTTTCAGCACCTTGCGGTGGAGAATGTAATTTACTTCTGCCCTGACAAGGGCATGAAGTGTGGACAAAATTGAGCTTTCTCATAATTTTGGACACAGGCATATTGTTGTCTTTCTCTGCGGCTCTGCGAGAGACAAGGCATTTAAGGCTTTTTTCATTCTCACGCCCACTCCCTGCGGTCGTTCGAGACGCAGAGGGCGCAGAGGAGAGCTTTCTTTTGCCGGTATGGGAGAAGGATTCATCCCGGCAAATTCTCACACCCTTGCGGGTNNGTCTTTCTCTGCGTGCTCTGCGGCTCTGCGAGAGACAAGGCATTTAAGGCTTTTTTCTCACGCCCACTCCCTGCGGTCGTTCGAGACGCAGAGGGCGCAGAGGGGTTATTAGTCATCAGAATGGGAGAGAGCATCATTCTGATGACACTCCAGCCTCTTGCGAGGCGAGAGTAAATTTATTAACAATTCTGACAATTCCTTCTTTGAGTAAGCTTTCATTGAAATTTATCAGCAGACCAACTGTTTTCCCCGTTAACCGAAGATAGGTGAGAAGCTGTTTTTTGTGAACAGGTTTTACCTCTTCTACCGATTTAAGTTCAACGATGACCGCATCGTTAACAATGAGATCGATACGAAAACCGTCCTGAATGACCTCTTTTCCTTTATACGTGACTGGTAACGATACTTCTCTTTGAACATGCAAGCCAATTTCTTCAAGTTCTATGCGCAGGCATTCCTTATATACGGATTCCAAGAGACCCGGCCCCAGTTGATTATGCACCGTCATGGCAGCTTTAATAATCTTTGATGTAATCTCATTGATGTCCATCTTTATGTTACTCTTGCACCATCAGGTGCTGAGAGTGTCGGCAGAATGGTGGTCTCTCTTATTTCTGCCGACAATATATCTCGTCTTTCTCTGCGTACTCTGCGGCTCTGCGAGAGACAAGGCATTTAAGGCTTTTTTCATTCTCACGCCCACTCCCTGCGGTCGTTCGAGACGCAGAGGGCGCAGAGGAGAGCTTATACCTTTTGCCATGATTGAGAGAAAGATTTATCATGGCAAACTTTCAGCACCTTGCGGTGGAGAATGTAATTTACTTCTGCCCTGACAAGGGCATGAAGTGTGGACAAAATTGAGCTTTCTCATAATTTTGGACACAGGCATATTGTTGTCTTTCTCTGCGTACTCTGCGGCTCTGCGAGAGACAAGGCATTTAAGGCTTTTTTATCCTCACGCCCACTCTCTTCGTTCGTTCGAGACGCAGAGGGCGCAGAGGAGAGCTTTCTTTTGCCGGTATGGGAGAAGGATTCATCCCGGCAAACCCGCATACCCTTGCGGGTAGAATTCGCTCTCGCACCATCAGGTGCTGAGAGTGTCGGCAGAATGGTGGTCTCTCTTATTTCTGCCGACAATATATCTCGTCTTTCTCTGCGTACTCTGCGGGCTCTGTGAGATGCAAAGATTTTAAGGCTTTGAAGGCTTTTTTCTCACGCCCACTCCCTGCGGTCGTTCGAGATCGCAGAGATCTCAAAAAAGACATTTTATATCATTTCTGTCAGTCTACGTAGCTTCTTGCATAATTTCATTTACGATTTTCATCAACCCGGGAAGATCATCCTGGATAACTTTCCACAGGATTTCCAGATCAACTCCGAAGTATTCATGCGTTAGAAGATTTCTAAAATCTTTTATATCCTGCCATTCAACATCGCGATATTTTTGTTTCACATCATCGGGCAGCTTGTCTACTGCTTCTCCAATGATCTCGAACTCTCTGATGACTGCCGAGTATGTCTTCCTGTCATTTCGAAATGTTTCAAAAGACATGTCTTTGGTATACTCGAGTATCGCATTGCCTGATTCCAGAATATCTATAAGATACAGGTGATAGCTTCTTTCAAACATAGATTATTTGTTCTTTTATGCTTTCTTGTACTACTGGCTTAAGAGAATGCTCAAACCCCAGGTCTATTTTTCTTTCTGTCTCTTTTTCTAAATATCTTTTAAGTTCCAAGAACGTATGGAGATTTTTCCTGCTTCCTTCCATCTCCACCACTATGTCAATATCGCTTGAAGCCGTATGTACTCCTCGAACAAAACTTCCGAAGATTCCTATGCGGGTTACCCCAAATTTTTCATATAAGAATTTCTTGTTCTTCTGTAAATGATTTATTATGGCCTTTAGAGATAATTTTTCCATCTTAATAGGAGACTGAGTCATACATTTTACCTTATTCATGCTAATCTGCCAATCTTAAAAGATGATCGATGTTCATTTCGTAATTCGTAATTCGTAATTGGAAGATCATGAAATCTTTCTTTTGAGATGGGTTATTAGGCCATTTAGCATTTTTTTCAGAGATTCAATATTTTTTAAATGAGTTTCCGATTCAACATCCTCGATATAAGATAAATTTCTGGAAATAATAACTTGTGTTTCCAGTTCTGATGCCGATCCTAAAGCTACATAAAGAAACTGGATAAATTCCTTGTCTGAATTCCTGCTTGCTCCTTCAGCTATATTCGATGGGATAGAAACTTATGGTTATTTATTTTTCTAATCACGAATTACGAATCACGAATTACGGCCTTTATCTGATTCATTCCAGCACCCTCTTCTTCTTCGCCTCTGTCGGGGCTTCGAGCTGGGGCACCTGGTCGTAGTCGTTGAATTTCAATGAGGCGCGGGTGCGTTTCAGGAGGTCGGCGCGGGTGATGGCGGCGGAGGTGTCCCGCAGGTGTTTGCAGAGGTAGTACGTGAAGGCGCCGTTGTATGCCTTGCTGATATAGGCGTCGGCGGACGTCTGGTTCTCGCGGCAGCCGGCAAAGAGGACGTGGGAGAGCGGGTTCGCCACCCCTTTCAGCAGCCTGTGGACCGGCAGGCCTTCTTCCTCGCGGCACTGGATGTCGACGGGAGGCGGAAGGTACCGCTGCTTTACGGTGACCCCGCCAGGGACGTCTTCCCCGGGGAGGCGTTCGGGCATGCGCATCTCCCTCGTGGCGGTGCCGGAGTGGCAGCTATCGAGGAAGACCTCGAGGTGGGCGCCTTTGGGGATCTTCTTGAAGATCCTGGCGATCTCGTCATCGACGATGTACGTGCCGTCCCAGTCCATGTCGTGGGGGCAGAGTATCTCGTCGAGGCGGTCTTTCAGCTCATCGCCGTCGCGGTCCCTGATCTGCGAGCCGTGGCCGGAGTAGTGGAAGACGAGTCGGTCTCCGGGCTTCGCGCCTTTTACGAGCCATTCAAGCCTCGTCATGATGTTCTTCTTTGTGGCGCGCTCGTCCGTGACGACGCGGATCTGCTTGACGGTGAAGCCGAAGTAGGTGAGCAGGCTGTGGCGGATGTTCGTGACGTCATTGACGCAGCCCTGAAGATCGCTGCCCGGTAATTTGTACCTGTTAATTCCTACTAATAAGGCTTTGTTCATAGTAACCCCCGGTTTGGTCTATTTGGTCTATCTGGTCTATCTGGTCTGTTTGGTCTGTTTAGTCTGTTTAGTCTGTTTAGTCTGTTTGGTCGAGGATCGCAGGTATTTAATAAGACCAGAAATCATTCGCGCAGTCTTATCGGCTTGGTTGTAAATCTGGTTAAATTCATTATGTTCAATAAAGCCCTGATCCAGGGCAATGTACAAATGACTCTGAACCTCTGCACATGATGCCATTGCTATGAACAGAAATTGTATAAATTCTTTGTCGGAGCGACGAATAAATCCTTCAGCGATGTTCGCCATGATCGAAACTGCTGCACGTTTTATCTGGTCACTTAGACTATAATCTCTTTTAAACGCAATAACGCTACATACTCTATAAACGCTATGACAAGTTTTCTTGCTTCTTGCCAGGCTTCGATCTCTTCGAAACGGGTCAATTTCATGGCTTATCTGATATCAGGGTAAACCCTCAACGCCTTCGGCGTGTAGGGTGAATTTATTCTCGCACCGTCAGGTGCTGAGAGTGTCGGCAGAATGATGTCTCTCTTACTTCTGCCGACAATATATTCTGTCTTTCTCTGTGTACTCTGCGGGCTCGAGCGAAGCGGGCGAGAGATACGTTCATCAGAGCAGACGGCTGAATGCTGCTCCAAGTTTTTCAAGGGACGGAAGTCTTTTGTGAAGAATGTCATAGACCTTATCAAGGTCAATTTGCAAATAATCATGAACGAGAACATTCCTGAATGCCGACATGCCCTCAAGCTCCTTAAAGAGCTTCTTTGGTATAATCTTGTTCTCAAGGAGTATTTCAAATATCTCAGCGTAGGTGTCAGGCTTACGAAAGCTACGATCTGCTATGACGTGGTTGCCTATATCAAGAACACATTCGATAGCGAGCTGAAGGTACCGTTCTGCCGTTGCATGAATGAATACATCGTTCTTGAAGCTTTCAAGGCTATATCTCTGAATAGCTTTCAGGATGCGCATATATTCGCGCAATCTACCAAGCCTTGCCGCTATCAGTTCTTTCCTAACCAAAGAATGTGCCCGCCTTAATATGTTCTTTCATGTATGACAGTTGCGTGCTGCGAAGGTACCGGGTATCAAGATAACCCTTCACAATGCGCATCTCAAAGTTGAGCCTCAGTTTTTTGTCGTCCTTCAGAAGAATACCGTCTTTTATGATCTGATAACATAAAAACGTTGTTGCGTTATTCATTATTACGACATCTATCTCTTCTCTCCCGACAGCCTTCATTATTTCTTCTGTCAGATAAAGCCGGTAGACAAAACCATCCACGTTATTGTCAAGATGCACGGCGATGTCTATGTCACTTAGTGCTCCCACATCATTTCGCGCCTGCGAACCGAAGAGATATGCAAAATCTACTCCCCTCTCTGAGGCAAGCCTCTTTTTCAATATTTTGATCAATGAACTATTCAATCAAGAACCCATTTTGTTATACTTTATACGATACAAGGTTTTTCTGCTACCATTTTGTCGCCGGCAGGCGTATATGCGCGGGCAGCTTTTTCTCTCGCCCAGTCACATCGGTGAAAGGTGAAAGGTGAAAGGTGAAAGGTGAAAGGTAAAAGGTAAAAGGTAAAAGGTGGAAACCGGCAAACCTGCATACCCCTGCGGGGGATATTTTAAGGCTGTTTGCTTTTGGGTATTGATGATCGTATTGTCAGATATTCCCTGGCTGTGCACACGATGATGCCTGATTCTCTGTAGTCGGCCTTATTTCGCGTTATAAGATATTTTAGTTTGGCTCCTGATGCCGCGTAGTATTGTATTGCATCTTCAAAGTCTCTAAAGCCGGAAGAAAGAGCCAGCTCTATTATCTTTTCGTCAATGGCAAGAACCCTCACAAGAGCTTTTAGGCGCACGAGCGTTTGGACGGCAAATGTTTTCGAATCTGCTTTGCGCAAGATATAGTACAGGTTTGCGAATATAAGAGGCGAGACATACCCCGTAATCTGCTTCTCTTCAACAAGAGAAAACAGTTTTACGGCATCTCTATAAAAAGGTTCTCTTTGCTGGATCAGATCAAGAATAATGTCTGTATCGATGAATATCTTGTCCATTATTTATATTTCTTGATAAGGTATCCCGTATATTCGTCTTTCAGGTTCTTATTCTTTGTTTTCATGGCAACACCGGCCAGGCTCGACACGATTGGAGGGACTGACTTGTCTGTATTTTCTTCGCTCGTGAGAGACCTGAAATATATTCCCACAAGTTTTGACAGACTCAATCCCTTATGCTTATTGACATAACGCTTGGCCCGCTTAATTATTACCGAGTCCAGTTTCAGCGTCAATTTTGTCTCCATCTTTATACCTCCATACGTACATAATAGCAAAATATGGTACGTATTTCAATAAGACGTTTCGGTAAAAGGTGAAAGGTGAAAGGTAAAAGGTGAAAGGTGAAAGGTGAAAGGTGAAAGGTGGAAACCGGCAAACCCGCATACCCCTGCGGGTATAACTTTCTTCTGCCCTGACAAGGGCATGAAGTGTGGGCAGGATCAGGCAGTCTCATGATACTGCTCACAGATATTTCCTGTCTTTCTCTGCGTACTCTGCGGGCTCGAGCGAAGCGGGCGAGAGACAGGGATCTTAAGGCATTTCACGGATTGTTGTCCTTGTATGAGCTCTCTTTTTTGAGCAATTCGAGCTCCCGCCTTATCCGTTCGTACTCGGCCATCTTTCTCTGGATAAACTGCTCGGTCTGGATGACCTTCTCTTTTACCCCTTTTGGCGTGAGGATGTACATGTAGCCCATCTTGTTCTTTGAATTCTTGAAGCGCTGCGCCTTCACGTAGCCCTTGCCGATGAGGGCCTGGATGACAAAGTTCACGCTGCCGAGGCTTAAGCCCAGCCTCTCCGAAAGCTCCCGCTGGGTCAGATTGCCGTTCGATGAGAGCTCGCGAAGGGTATTGAAATGGGACTCGTTCATCTTTTTAAAATGTGAAATGTGAAAGGTGAAATGTGAAAGGTTGGAAATCTTTAATCTTTTGTCTTCTTTCCTTTTATTGCTTTTGCCAGTCCAAAGAGTTGCCTTGATATCATCTTGAGTTTGGCTAAAATATCATTATAATTTTTTTGATCTAAAAATCCCAATTCTTTAGAAAGTTCTACTTGCGCATCCAATTCACTTAATGAACCCTGTGCAATATTGATAAACTGAAGAAATTCTTTTCTTCCAGACCGTGCTGCGCCTTCAGCTAAATTACTCGGTATTGAAACAACAGCTCTGCGCATTTGGGATATTAATCCAAATTGCTCAGTAGAGGGGAAATATGATGTGACTTGGTAAATCAGTTTGGAAAGTTCTATTGATCTTTTCCATACGTCCAGATTTTTATGTGCTCTTGTATCCTCCACATTTCACCTTTCACTTTTTACATTTCACTGTTTTCAAGGCAGGCTACCGCCGTTTCATTTTATGAAAAATGAAGGATTACAGCTATTTGGAGTTTGTTCAGACACTGAACAGAGTAAATGTTAAGCCGATTGTATAATAATGTCAAGCAGTTTTTATTGCGTTCATATGGTCTATTTGGTCCATTTAGTCTATTTTGTCTTAACGTTGTGCTATCGGCTCGATCCCTTCCTGGCTGCTGTTCTCATCCAGTATCCAGTATCAAGTATCCAGCGCTATGTCTTAATCTCCTTTCGCCTTACGGCTGATAGCTGTCTTCTGTTTGTTGAAAACTGTTGACAGGATTGGTTCTTCCTGCTATTTCTTTAGTTATCATCATAAATAATGAAGGAGGGTTGGTCTATGAGGTCTGAAGGCAGAGTAGCACGTGTGACAGAGATCGTTGCGGGTTCGCCGAAGAGCTTCGAAGATGCTATCATGGTGGGCTTCAAGAGGGCTTCGAAAACATTGAGGGGCATAACAGGCATCCGCGTTCAGGAACAGCGCGCGCGGGTGGAAGACGGGAAGATCGTTGAGTTCAGGGTAACGCTGGAAGTAATTTTTATACTGGAGAGTTAAGAGCAAGAAACACCCGTAAGTCGTAAGGCGTGAGGCGTTAGGTGATTTATTCGTAAGGCAGAACAATATAGCCGTAAGTCATGAAATGTAAGAAGAAGCAAGGGTAGCGAGAACAGGGTTGGAAAGTCGTAAGGGGGGGATTATCGATAAACCACATAAAAAATTAGACGTATGGAAATTGTCTATGAAGTTTGTACTGGATATTTTTGATATTACAAAGACATTTCCGGCAGAAGAAAAATATGTACTTATACCCCAAGTGAGGAGATCGGTCCTCAGTATTCCAAGCAACATAGCTGAAGGTGCGGGAAGAAACACAAAAAAGGAATTTGCAAATTTTCTTCACGTCGCGCAAGGTTCGTTGAGCGAACTTGATACGCAGCTCGAGATAGCCCTGCAACTCAAATATATCGCTACAGACCTATACGATACGTTAAATACAACAATGGAACGCATAGATAAAATGCTAACAGGTCTGATCAAAAATCAACTCAAAGTTAAACGATAACAAACTATTTATCTTATGCCTTCAATCCGGATGATTCCCCGCAGCTTGCTGCGGGGTAACACTATTCCCTCTCCCCTGGCGGGAGAGGGTCAGGGTGAGGGGGCATGATCATGCAGTTTCTATCCTCTGATACCTCGCAGCTTGCTACTGAGAGGTTCATTTTTGATTAGGACAATAAACGGTCTTCCACGCCTTACGCCTTACGACTTACGGACTTTGCGCTATGCCGGGGGTCTTAAGCCGGCGGTGGGGGGGCAGGCGGTCAGATGCCAGAGGAGGATCTTCCAGTAGTAAATGTAGCGTCTTCGGGTGCTCTTGCTTACGAGGAGGAAAGGAAGGAGAGAGAGGGCGAGGATGACAATGGAGGATTTCAGGAAGCGCACAGCCTGGAAGGTACGGTAATAGAGGGGGCTGTGATGTTTTTTAATAAACTTGTAGAGCGAGATGTTGTATTCGACCCTGCCTTTGATCCAGTTCTTTCCTACTGTCTTCCCCTGGAGGTGGATAACCCTGACGTCGGGGAGGAGGACAACTCTGTTTGAAACCGTGAGGCGTGAGGCGTGAGGCGTGCGGGGCGAGACTTCAGGCGGAGAGCGGAGGGCGGAGGGATGAGAAGAAGGTTCAACGTTCAATGTTCCATGCCTGCCCTCGAATGACTCTATCGGGGGTTCAACGTTAGACGAACCGTCGGCGTCGCGAGGGGAAGAACTGGTCTCATCGATTGCCGATTGCCGATTGCCGATTATCGATACTTGATGCTGGATACTCGATGCTGGATGCTGGTCGCTGGATACTCGATACTGGATGCTGGATACTGGATGCTGGTCAGGTGAATCGGGGGGCGGAGAACTGGTTTCATCGATGATCGATGATCGATTATCGATTATCGATACTGCCTGCTGATCGCTGATAGCTGTCTGCTGCCTGCTGACGGCTGATTGCCGTGTTGTGCGGAGGCAGAGGTCTGTCTCTTCGAGGAAGAAAAAGAACTGCTCGTCAAACCCCGAGAGTGCTTTAAACAATGACTTCCTGATCATCATGGCAGCGCCGATGATCGACGGAACGTCGCGAACTGAG
Source organism: Deltaproteobacteria bacterium UBA6106 (assembly GCA_002428485.1). Lineage (GTDB taxonomy): Bacteria > Desulfobacterota > Syntrophorhabdia > Syntrophorhabdales > Syntrophorhabdaceae > UBA5609. The sequence goes on along the minus strand of DIWM01000050.1, from coordinate 76,954 downwards.
GGCTGAGAGCTGAGAGCGGAGAGCGGAGAGCGCGAATCCTCGTGAGGCGTAAGGCGTGAGGCGTCAGGCGAACCACCGGACATTCGATGATCGATTATCGATGATCGATTATCGATGCCGGAGGCGGAGGTGCGAGGCGCGAGGAAAGGCAGGACTTCGGTGGGGAGGGACGGGATGGAGGCGGAGGAGCGCTGAGGCCGCATATCGGGGTAGACAAGCTGAGGGCCGCATATCCCGACGTCTTCATGTTCTTCCATGAACGCGAGCATCTTTGTAATTTCGCCTTCGATGAGGATCGTATCTGAATTGAGAAGCAGCGCGTACTTTCCTGTCGATCGATCGATCCCCTGGTTCGCCGATGCCGCAAAGCCCATGTTCCTGTCATTCCTTATATAGATCGTCCATGGGAACTCACTGCCGATCATGTCTCCCGTTCCGTCGGCAGAGGCGTTGTCAATGACAACAGTCTCCTGCAGGAAGGCCTTGAGGGATCTGTCGTGCTCGATGGAGCGCAAAAGCTGTTGCAGAAGATCTTTTGTGTCCCTGGTGATGATAACGATGGACAGCATAACGCTCATCTGCCCTTCCTTGATGCCGTAGCGACAGTCAATATACCTCTCTTCTGCCCTCTTTTGTTGAAGACGGCGGCAGGGAGCTTGCCTTTCATATCCCCTCTTTTGTTGAAGACGGCGGCAGGGAGCTTGCCTTTCATATCCCCTTTTTTGTTGAAGACGGCGGCAGGGAGCTTGCCTTTCATATCCCCTCTTTCGTTGAAGACGGCGGCAGGGAGATTGCCTTTCATATCCCCTCTTTCGTTGAAGACGGCGGAAGGGAGCTTGCCTTTCATATCCCCTCTTTCGTTGAAGACGGCGTCAGGGAGCTTACCTTTCATATCCCCTCCCTTGACGGGAGGGGATCAAGGGGTGGGTGACACAGGCAATGGCTTCTTATTTTCTCCAAAACACCTTCCATGTTTTCCAGTACCTCATTATTCCAGAATCTTAGAATTTTAAAACCATTCTTTTCCAGGTGCATGTCCCTTTCTCGGTCCTCGTCTTTCTGCAATGAATGTTGCCCGCCATCGACTTCTATTATAAGCTTCTTTTCAAAGCATATAAAATCAACTATGTAATTGTCAATCGGCTGCTGCCTGCGAAACTTCAAGCCCAGCATCTGCTTCATGCGCAAGTGTTGCCATAGTAATTTTTCAACTTCGGTGGGATTGTTTCTGAGATGGCGGGAATGGTGGAACAAATAGCGTTTCACTGGGCCCCACCCTTACCCTCCCCAGCAAGTGGGGAGGGAATATGGAATCGTATCATCTGCATGCCCACCCTTACCCTCCCCAGCAAGTGGGGAGGGAATATGGAATCGTATCATCTGCATGCCCACCAGCCCCACCCTGACCCTCCCCAGTGAATGGGGAGGGGACGAAGGGGAAGCGGCTTGGGGAGGGGACAAAAACAAAGATACATAATTGTCCTGGAAAGGGGACGAAGGGGAAGCGGCTTTGGGAGGGAACGAAGGGGAAGACCTTTGGGAGGGGACGAAGATACATAATTGTCCTGGAAAGGGGACGCGGCTTTGGGATACATTCTGTATATCAAATACTGTTGCGCATGTTTCAGAATGGTGACTAACAATGGGTGTTATTTGGCTTTTTTCTTTGTGGTGCCTTTGCCGTATTGTTTTTGGAGCTTCTTTCCTTTTTCCTGTTTTGGGCAGGCGTAGAGGCACATTCCGCATTGCACGCATAACCCGTCATCGATCACGACCCTCTTTGTCTCCTCATCAAATACAAGCGCAGGACATTCGAATTCTGTGATGCATTTTTTGCAGCCGATGCAGTTTTTCTCAATACTGCCGACATCGCAGATGTCTTCGGGCTTAAGCTTTGAATTAAGAATACATCCCCGACGGGCGATGATAACTGCAGGACCGCCAAACGAAGGTACGAGGTGCGAGGTGCGAGGCGAATCGCTGGTGGCCCGATCTTCGATTATCGATGATCGATTATCGGCATTTGAAGCTGATGGCTCATAGCCTGAAGGTCCGTTAGGCGTGAGGCTTGAGGCGTGAGGGGAAGAACCGGTCTCATCGATGATCGATGATCGATTATCGATTATCGATACTGACTTCTGATCGCTGATCGCTGATGGCTGGTTGTTGAGGTAGGTGTAGGCTTCGCGGATTGTGGAGATCATGACAGGTATGTCATAAGGGTCGAGAATCCTCAAGAATTCAACGCCAAGTCCCGTGACAACGTCCTCGATCCTGGCAGTACGGGTATATGTACCATCTACGGTGATCCCTGTCTGGGGTGTCGGCTGCATCCCCGTCATCGCCGTTGTGCCGTTGTCCATGATCACGAGGATAAATCCCTTTTGCTTCTTTACTGCATCGTAGAGGGCAGCCAGGCCGGCATGAAAAAAGGTAGAGTCACCAATGGAGGCGATAATGGGAACCAAATTTCCGTCCTGGACAAATGCATCGGAAAAACCTGCAGCCAGGTTTACGCTTCCTCCCATATCCAGGCAGGTATCAACAGCGCCCATTGATATCCCGAGCGTGTAGCAACCGATATCGCCGGGGAATATGGCATCGGGAAAGGCGCGTCGCATTGCATAAAAACTTGCCCGGTGGGGACACCCGGCACACAGCTTCGGAGGCCGTGGCTGCACGTGCACCCCTTTCAACGCCTCTTCGATGGCTCTGTCAGAAACAGATTCTACCTTTGCCGTCTTCGTTTCGTTGACGACATTCGCGATGATGTCCCTGATGACGTCATAGGTAAGTTCCCCTGCCCCCGGCACATAGCCGTTCCGTCTGCCAAAGATCTTTTTCGAATCACCGGTAAGCGCCTCGATCACGATATCGGTCTCTTCGAGGACGAGAACTTTATCGACTGAATCGATAAAGCTCCGTAAGGCGTGAGGCGTGAGGCGTGAGGCGTCAGGCGAAGAGCCGGTCTCTCGATCATCGATTATCGATGATCGATTATCGATTATCGGAACCGATAGCTGCACTACCTTATAGACCGGGACAGTATTGGCGAGGCCAAGTTCCGCGAGGACATCTGCAGCGATGGAATAGGACATGCCGGAAGCCACGACGCCGAATGCCGTAAGGCGTGAGGCGTCAGGGGAAGAACCTGTTTCATCGATGATCGATGATCGATTATCGATTATCGATGCTGACGGCTGGCTGCTGACGGCTGTCTGCTGTTTCTGTACTCCTTCCTGCAGGGTGACTTTGCGTCCGCCTATGGGATAAAGGGGTATGACCTCGCGTGCGTGGCTGACCCTGTGAGTCGGACGTATAATGACAGGGACCTTGTGTTCAAAAGAATATTGTACGGCATAATAGGCAAGATCAGCCGCCTCTGCGGGTGAAGCAGGGTCATAAACGGGAATACCAAAAAGCAAGGCAAGGAGGCGCGTGTCCTGTTCTGTCTGGGATGACTGGGGGCCGGGGTCATCACAGGAGACGATCACCAGCGAACCTTCCATCTTCTTTTTCCGGCCATGCAGAAACGAAGGAAGGGCAACGTTCAATCCAACCTGCTTCATCATGCAGACCGCTTTATGGCCTGATAGCGCAGCGCCGAAGGCAACCTCCATTGCGCATCGCTCATTGACAGACCATTCGGTATGAATATTCATTTTCTCGCGCTTCTTGAACTCCACAATCCCCGGAAGGATCTCGGAGCTCGGTGTCCCGGGATACGCAGCGGCAAGCTCGATGCCCGCCTCGACTAAACCACGCGCAATCGCATAGTTGCCGATCATCACCTCTGCGTCAGTCTTCCTGCCGCTCTTCTCTTTCTCCATCATTGATCTCTGCCCTCAGCTTGTCTGAACCCCGCCTCAAAGATCTCCAGGTTCTTTTCGAGAAATTTTCCTTTTGTCTTTTCAACGATGGTCTGCTTTATATTCTCATATGAATAGGGGGCAATGCGTAAGGACGAAAAATACCCGAGGATCGCGATATTGGACGCCTTGATCATGCCTTTTTGCTTTGCGATCCCGTCCCCGTCTACCAGATATGCCCTGATATTCCTCTCCTTCAAAAGCCTTTCCACTTCGCCGGGCAGGGCATCTTTATGAGTATTCACGATAACCCTGCCGTCTCTTTTAAGAAACGTAAGGTTTCTGTAAAATTCGCTCTCTTCAAAAGACAGAAGGATGCCTGCATTCTCTCTCCCGATAAGGGGGCTTTTGAAATCGCCGATCTTTACGAGGGAAACGACAGAGCCCCCTCGCTGGCTCATACCATACTCATCGGACGCCGATGCCTTCAAGCCCGCGGCGATGGCCGCTTCAATGAGTATGGTAGAGGCCAGGAGAACCCCTCTTCCCCCTATTCCGGCACATAGTATTTCAAGCTTCATTCAATACCCCGCTATCAGCTTTCAGCTGATACTGTGAAAAGTGAAAGGTGAAAGGTGAAAAGTGAAAATCTTTTTTATTTGACCCTTTCCAATATTCATTTTCTACTTTCCATTTCACGTTTCACCTTTTACGTTTCACGTTGCTGTTCTTATATTATTCCCCTGCAAAAAAGCACGGTCAGTGCATTCGCATCTTTAAACTTCTCTATCTCAGAGGGGGTTTCGAGATGGTAATAATTCTCAAAACCAAAGCCCCTGAGAACCTCTTTCAGTTCGTCCTCGCGGTTGTTCGTCATAACCAGAAGGACATAGGATGAGTCATTGTAAAGCGTATTGACAAAGGCCGGCATCCCGGAATGAAAGAAAAAGTCTTCATACGTGATTGCCAGCACCTTCTTGCCGGGCTCCAGCTTTTTGATGCCATGCGCCATATTGATGGAAGACCCTGGGCCGAGCTTATCCCGTACCACGTGCATGCCGTACATCATCTCTTCCGGCTTCTCCCTCCCGTATGAAGCATGTATCTTGTTCGCATGGACCTTTGACCTGTCGGCGACCTGGAGCTCGATGACCGGATATTCCTCTTCCACGAAAACGATATCCATCCGGTCGATAAAACCGATGACAAGCTTGTCCGGCAATGGATAGAGCGTGGCGAGCTTCAGGATGCTCCCGTCCTCGTCATAGAACTCAAGGTGCGAAAGCTTATCGGTAATGACGCCGGTCTTCGTCTTTACGGTTATGTGATTGCCTTCGTACTCTTCGAATTCTTTCCGTATCTTCTCTATTTTCTCATTCAATTCACGATGAAGCTGGTAGCGGAACTTCGGTATCGCCGCCCAGCGATTCGGATCCTTGATGAACCGGGCAGAAGAACGTTCGGCGTTCAGCGTTCGGCGTTCGGCGTTGAATGACGCGGGGCGCGGGGCGCATGGCGCAGAGTGTTTCGAAGCTGTCTGCTGACGGCTGACGGCTGACGGCTGGTCTTCCAGCGTCGTTGTCTGGATAATGACCGGCGTCTCATATTTCTCTGATATCTTGAAACCATATTCAACGGCGGATCTGAACGCGTCGATGCTGTCCGCAACGATGAAAGGCAGTTTTGCGAAAAGCCCAACCGGTGTCGCCAAGACGTCATTCTCCTGGACGCAGACCACGAGAAAACCTCCGGCAGTCCCTGTATAGGCCGAGCTCATGATAGCGTCAAGCGCTTCGTATATCCCTTCCGATGTAATAAGGCAGACGGTCCTTTTTGACGTATAGGACCCCACGAGCGCCAGCTCGTAAGCTATCTTCTCGTTCGTGCACAGCTCGTAATGAAAGTGCCGGAATTCACCCTGCAGCGACCGCAGCCCCTTCTCGACGTTCTTGTTCGTCGTATAGATCAGCCGCGCCTCGTTCCCGACCAATGTCCTCGTTATTTCCTCATGCATGCCTGTAACCTCTTATCAGCTTTCAGCTGATATCGTGAAAGGTAAAAGGTGAAAGGTAAAAGGTTTGAAACATTTTACATTTTACCTTTCACTGTTCACATTGTCTTTTATGCCATGCTCCTCAGTATCTCCATGCCTTTCAGCACGTTCTCTTCACTTGACGCAAAGGAGATGCGGATATGGGATCTCCTGGCCGAAAAAACGCTTCCCGGTATTATGAAAAGGTTCTTTTTCAGGGCCTTTTCGACAAACTTATCGCCGTTGCCGCCGGGCACCTCGGGAAAGATGAAGTAAGCCCCTCTTGGCTTTACTACACGATATTTGTCCTTCAGCCCCTCGTAGATCATATCCCTCTTCCTTTTATATCCTTCTATGAGGTTGTCCACGTTATAGTCGAGGGCGCGAACCGCCGCCTTCTGCGCAAAGGAGTTGATGCTGCTGAAGACATATTGCTGCATAGTTACCATACACTGTATTATCTCTTTCGGTCCGGCAACATACCCTATCCTCCACCCCGTCATCCCCCATGTCTTCGAAAAACCGCCGAACGTCAGCGTCTTTTCATAGAGCTGCCCGAGATAGGTTCGCTCGCTGTCGCCATTATCATATATAAATCTATCGTATATGTCGTCTGAAAAAACAAGGATATTTTTTTCGCGCGCTACCCGCGCGATCATTTCAAGCTCGGCCCGGGAGCATACCATACCGGTGGGGTTATTGGGACTATTGATAAGAATAATTCTTGTCTTTTTGGTAATGGCCTTCCTCAGGAGCTCTTCTTTGATAGTAAAATCAGGGTAAGTATCAACAAACACGGGCTTGCCGCCCAAAAGCTGAACCTGATATTCATAAAGGACAAAATAGGGATCGGGGATGATGATCTCATCGCCGGGATTCAATGTAACCATGAGGGCAAGAAGGAGGCCGCCTGTCACGCCTGCCGTTACGATCACATCGTCGCATATGATGCCCTTTCCTTTCAGTTTCCGGAGGATCTTTTCCCGTAATTCCGGGATGCCCCCCGAAGGGGTATACTTATTGAACCCTGCCTGTATCCATCTTATGCCTTCCTGTTTGATCTCCTCGGGAATATCGAAATCAGGCTCTCCTATGCTCAGGTCGATGGGGTTCTTGACCTTCTTTGCGAGATCGAATATCTTCCTCACCCCCGACGGTCTCACGCTCATTACCCTTTCAGAAAGCAGCATCAAACCTCCTTGTTAGCTCATAGTTCATGGCTGATGGCTCATGGCAAATACTAAATTGTGATATCGGAATATCGACATCGTTTTATTTGGCTTATAACTGTCATCTGGTTTATCTGGTTCGTCAAGTCAAATTCCTCCGTTTTTTTGGTTCGCTATGAGCCATGAGCTATGAGCTGCTGTTGTCTTTCCTGTTTATCATCTCCATTATCCTGTCGAGCTTTGTCTTTGGCAACCCGCCAAAAATCTTATTCAGCTCTTCGTCACTGTATTTTGCCTTAAGAAAGGCCACAATATCAAGCCTTTCTCTCCAGCAGTCTATCAAATTTCTGCATGGCAGGCCGTCGTTCATGGAAACACAATAAGAAAATCCGATCATCATACCAAGCTGGGAACAATAAATCTCCATAATAACTCCAAGGTAGCTAACGCTACATCGTCAGGCGTCAGGCGTAAGTCGTAAGGGGAGAAAGACAGCGAAGAGCAAAGAACTGAGAGCAGAGAGTCCGGGTTCTCTCGCCTCACGCCTCACGACTTACGGGTTTTTCATGAACTATGAGCTATGCCTGGTTTTGGAAAGGCATCCAGCTCCTTCACCAGTTTTTCGATCTCTTCATCCGGCAGCGCGTAGTCCTGGAGCTTTCCCGCCATGTAAGCGTCATAGGATGGAAGATCGATAATGCCGTGGCCGCTCCAGTTCATCAAGATGACCTTTTCCTTCCCTTCTTCCTTTGCCTTCTTCGCCTCCTCGATCACGCAGGCTATGGCGTGGTTCGTCTCCGGTGCGGGGACAAACCCTTCCGTCCTCGCAAAGGTAATGCCCGCGGCGAACGTTTCAAGCTGGTTGTAGGCCCTCGCCTCGATAAGCCCATCCATATAGAGCTTGCTCACAAGCGGCGCCATCCCGTGGTAGCGGAGCCCTCCTGCGTGGATAGGCGCCGGCACAAAATTATGGCCTATGGAACACATCGCCAGCAATGGTGTTGTCTGCGCTGTATCGCCAAAATCATAGAGATAATGGCCCCTTGTCATCGTCGGACAGGAAGTAGGTTCGCAGGCAATAATCTTGATATCTTTCCCGTGGATCTTGTCCCTGATGAAGGGGAATGAAAGGCCCGCGAAATTACTCCCGCCCCCGGCGCATCCGATGATAATATCGGGATATTCACCGGCCATAGCAAGCTGCTTCTCGGCTTCAAGCCCTATGACCGTCTGGTGCATAAGGACATGGTTCAGGACGCTCCCCAGCGAATACTTCGTGTCCTTAGAGGTGACGGCATCCTCGATGGCCTCGCTGATGGCGATTCCCAGGCTGCCCGGATGTTCAGGGTCTTTCTCGATAAATTTTCTTCCTGCGTTCGTATGGGAACTTGGACTGGGGACGCATTTTCCGTTCCAGGTCTCCATCATGATCCTTCTGTAGGGCTTCTGGTTATAACTTACCCGCACCATGTATATCTTCAGCTCGAGGCCGAACTGGTTGCACGCGTACGCAAGGGCGCTCCCCCACTGGCCTGCCCCTGTCTCCGTGGTCAGCCTCTTGGTGCCGAATATCTTGTTATAATATGCCTGCGGCACTGCCGTATTGGGCTTGTGGCTTCCAGGAGGGCTGACGCCCTCGTTCTTGAAATATATGTGCGCCGGCGTACCGAGGAACCTCTCGAGCGAATAGGCCCTGCTAAGCGGCGTCGGTCTCCACATGAGAAGCCTCTTGAGGACCTCGTCGGGGATGTCGATCCACCGCTGCGTGCTTACCTCCTGCTCGATCAGGTTCATGGGGAATATGGGCGAGAGCATGTCCGGCGTTATCGGCTCGCCTGTGGCCGGATTAAGCGGCGGCGGCAGAGGGCTTTTCAAATCTGCCTGAATGTTGTACCATGCCTTCGGCATCTCCTTTTCACTTAAAAAGATCTTCTTTTCCATCCTTCTCCTCCTTGTTAGCATAAAAAGCTCATGGCTCATGGCTCATGGCAAATGCTCAATACAAATATCGAAATGCTGAATAGTTCATCGCTCCGTTCATCTGGATCATCTGACCAGCAGCCAGCAACAAGTATCGAACCACCAGTATCGGGTTTTATTTTTTCCGCCTCACTCCTTACGGCTTGCGGGTGTTCCGCTATGAGCCATCAGCTATGAACTAAAAAAAAGGCCGTGGATCGCTATGATCCATGGCCCCTTGAAACAAAAAGGCCACGGACGGTGCAAGACCGCCCGTGGCCGGTTATTTACGGTCTCGCACCTACACTAACCACCACCAAGCCCAGTTTGTTCTTTTGGCTGTCTTTATCATAATGTTTCTTTTTTAGCACAAAGCATTTTATTGTGTCAAGAAAATTAGTTCATTTTTTTAAACCCTATTCTCTATGAGGACAAGCGCCCGTGTCGGGGTGTCCCCGCAAACACGCTCCATCAATAGATCCCCTGAAACAGCGCTTCGGGGTAACAATATTCCCTCTCCCCTCGCGGGAGAGGGCCAGGGAGAGGGGGAATGATACGACTTAAGCTTCCTCGCCTCATGACGGTTTGCTCAAGGACATCCCGACACGGGCGCTAATGTCCGGGTTCAATAATCCTTCTCCTGCGTGATTCCGGCGAGCAGCCAGTTTTTCTCGCCGACCTTTCTCGCAAAGGTCCAGTATTCGAGAAATTTCACAGGGTCGGTTGAGCTTCCCGAGATCACGTTTCCCGTTTTTTCATCAGTGACATAATCAAGAAGGCTTGCGAGAAATTTCACCGTTATATATTCCTCACCCTGGTCCTGGACGGCATCGACGATCTCGACCTGCCGGACAGCGATATTTTCAAGGCGGTTGAACTGTTTCCTTGCAATGTACTCATTTATGTCTGCCTGCACGGTGTTGAGCATCTGCGGCGTCAAAAGGTTTCTCACTGCGCCAAGGTCGCGTTTCGTCCACCCGCCCTGGATCCTGAAGAACATGTCTTCCACGTTCTCCTTGAAGGTATTTTCATTAAAGGATGGATCCGCTCCGGTGATATGATGAAGCCCTGAGGATATTGAATTCTGTGAGGAAGGCTCGTATGCCGGTTCGTACTGAGGATCATTATACGCGTAAGAGCCGTAACCACCCGCATTCGCGGCGCTCATCTGCATCTCCCTTCGCGCCTTGAAGCGTTTCACTATGTGCCAGATAATGCCGATAATGATGAGGATGATGATAAGGTCGCCGAAGCCGAATCCTCCGCCGCCCGATTCTTCGCCGCCTGCATACCCGCGGCCGCCGAACAGCATACTCCCTATCATGCCGCCCATGAGCCCGCCACCCAACCCGTAGAGGAAGCTTCGTCCCGGAGTTGCTGCCGGAGGCTGCTGACCGGGCTGCTGTTGCGCCACGCCCGGCTGCTTTGAGGATGGTGATGTCCGCGTGGGCGATGACCTCTGGAAGCTTCCGCCTGAGCTGAAACCGCGGCTTCCGAGAGACCTGCCGCCGCCGATGCGGGCATGCGATATGGCATCCAGCATGACAAAAAAGATAAAAGTAAATGCAACAACAACCACCAATGACCTCAATAAGTGGTTTCTCGACAAAGTCATGTGCTACCCCCTTCTTGTTTTATAGGTTGATTAAACTAACATATGAACGCGGGGGATGTCAAAAGACAGCTCATGGCTCATAGTTCATGGCTCATGGCAATCAAAATAAGCGTGAAATTCTGATATCTAAATCCAAAACAATATCAAAATTAAAATATCAAATGTTTTAAACAAAAACCTTTCAGTGCGTTTTGAATTTTGAACATTCGTATTTGTTTAGTGCTTTGATATTCGAATTTAGAATTTGCTATGAGCTATCAGCCATGAGCTGTGAGCCGCATTTCTTATTCCTTGCGAAACCGGCGTTGGCTATGTATAATCAACGAGACCGGCAATGAACTACCCTACAGGGGTATCAGAGGATGGGAACGATATGATCATGCCCCCTCACCCTGACCCTCTCCCGCGAGGGGAGAGGGAACCGTGTTACCCCGCAGCAAGCGGTGTAGTATCGGAGGATGGTGGCGGGATGATCATGCCCCCTCACCCTGACCCTCTCCCGCCAGGGGAGAGGGAAAAGAGCTGATAGCCGGGATTTCTGGCATACTCCTTCTCCCGCGAAGGGAGAGGAAACAGTGTTACCCCGCAGCCTGCTGCGGGGAATCTTCCGGAGTGAAAGGAGCGATATATGAAGATCAGGTTTTTAGGTGCAGCGCGGAAGGTAACCGGATCATGTTATCATTTAATATCAGACAGTATTCAGATCCTTGTTGACTGCGGAATGCACCAGGGGAAGGGCTCCGACACCTTCAACAGGGAGCCTTTTCATTTTGATCCTGCAGGGATCGACTATCTCCTCCTTTCCCATGCCCACCTCGACCATTCTGGGCTGATCCCGAAGCTTGTGGCGGAAGGATTTAAAGGCAGGATACTTTGCACGTCCGCAACGGCCGAGCTTGCGGAGATCCTGCTCTATGATTCAGCTCATATCCAGGAAAAAGATGCAGAATGGCTTACAAAGAAATCCTCCAGGGAGGGCAAGGACATCAGGTACGAGCCTCTGTACGATACGGAGGGCGCGAAGCGGGCGATCCCCTTTTTCGACAAAAAGACCTACGGGAACATCGAAGAGCTGAAAAACGGAAAAGTCAGATACAGGTTTCTCGATGCCGGGCACATCCTCGGCTCGGCCACCCTTGAGATTTGGTACCGCGATCAGGCCGGCAAGGAAAAAAAGATCCTATTCTCGGGAGATATAGGGAAAAACGGGAACCCGATCATTAACGACCCGCAGCATGTTGAAGAGGCCGACTACGTCGTTATTGAGTCAACCTACGGCAACAGGCTGCACAAAAATATGGATGACAGCATCTATGAGCTGGAACATGCGATCAAGGATACCTTCAGGAGGGGCGGCAACGTCCTCATCCCGTCTTTTGCGGTGGGGAGGACCCAGGATGTGCTCTACATATTGAACAGGCTCGTTAAAGAAGGAAAGCTGGAAGACCTCGACGTCTACGTCGACAGCCCCCTCGCGGATAAGGCGACGAAGATCTATATGGCCCACCCGGAATTTTTCGATGCGGAAGCGGTGAATACCTTCAAAGCCCGAAGCAGCGAAGGGATGAGGATCAATTTCACAACAACTGTGGAGGAATCGCAGAAGATCAACAAGATCAAATCAAGGGCGATCATCATAGCAGGCAGCGGCATGTGCGAGGGCGGCAGGATACGCCATCATTTCAAACACAATATCTGGAGGCCTGATTCCAGCATCATATTTACCGGTTTCCAGGTGCAGGGGACGCTCGGCCGGTATATCATTGACGGCGCGAAGACAGCCAGAATCTTCGGCGAGGAGATGGTCATAAGGGCAAAGGTTTACACCATCGGCGGCTTCTCTGCCCACGCGGACCAGAAGGAACTCATCGAGTGGCTGGAAACACTCACGAATAAGCCGAAGGTCTTCATAACCCACGGTGAAGAATCAGTATCCCTTCAGTTCGAACATATTGTCCAGGAAAGGTTTGCCCTCGAAACCCGCGTTCCTTTCATGGGAGAAGAGGCGGAAATATAAGATAGAACCCGTAAATCGTGAGGCGTGAGGCGTGAGGCGATAAAACCCGTAAGTCGTAAGTCGTGAGTCGTGAGGGGGAGAAGGCGCAAGGGAGAACAACCGTAATTCGTAATTCGTGAGGCGTAAGTGGAAAAGCACAAGGTGCGAGGATCAAAGCAACGCAGTGACTAAGGATATAATCTATCTTTCACCTTTCACAGGGTTCATCCAATTACGAATTACGATTCACGAATTACGAGTGCCTTTCACCTTTCACCTTTCACTTGGTTAATATGTTTGATATTCCCTACACTCTCATACGAAGTAAGAAGAGGAAGAGGACGCTGAGCCTCAGGATTGGCGATGACGGCAGGGTGATCGTCCAGGTGCCGTACCGGACGGCTGACCGCGATGTCGCCTCATTCGTTCGCTCGAAACAAGGCTGGATAGAAAAAAACCTTACACTGCACCGTCAACACAGCCGGGAGGGAGGGAGGCCAAGAAGGTTCGTCCCCGGCGATTCTTTTCTCTATCTGGGCGATATATATCCGCTGGAGATATGCGAGAGAGGCAAGGGACAACCGCTTGTCCTCGTGCATGGCAGCTTTCAGTTGGATAGAGGCAGTCATGAAAAGGCAAGGGAACTCTTCGTTAAGTGGTATGCCGGGAGGGCGAAGGAGATCATTGCGGAGAGAGTTGATCATTACCGGCGGCAGGTGGGGTTCCCGCCCGTAGAGGTCCGCATAACAGGCGCGCAAAGCCGTTACGGTTCATGTTCCGCTGACAACAGGCTCTCTTTCAGCTGGCGGCTTATCATGGCGCCCTACCCTGTGATAGACTATGTGATAATGCACGAACTCTCCCACGTAAAACACAAGAACCATTCAAAAAGGTTCTGGGGCTTTGTAGAAGAGATGGATCCGGATTACAGAAAGCACCGGCAGTGGCTCAACGAAAACAACCACCTTCTCGTGCTCTGACCACATTTCACATTTCACATGGTTTATCGCCTCACGACGGTTTGCCGATCGTAAGCGGCTTCTTGACCCTGCGAAAACCGTCAGGGATCGCGTAATCTACATCCTCCGGGTGGTGTTCAAAGATCGGAAAATACCGTGCGACTACCGCAAAGAACAGTATATGGGCTGCAATGATCCCGATCGTCACAATAGTCTCAATGGCCGACGGGTAGTATATCTGCTGGTTTTTCTGAATCATCCCGAACATGGACACGTTAAAACGGTTCAGCACCAATCCGAACATGACGACCAGGCCAGCAGCGCGCAGCTGCATGGTGCTGTCTTTCCTGATCCGCTTGTGCAGAAACATGATCAGCGGGATGATAATGCCGGCGACCATTTCTATCGTAAAGAGCGCGGTGAGCCCGGGGCGGTCGAAGAGGGGCCTCTCGCTCAGGAAAAAGAGCGCGTACACCTTCAGGACAAGGTATATCCCGAGGAACCACGGGATGATCCTGGCCAGCGTTGCGAGCAGTTCGGTCTCGTCCGGTTGATCCAGATACCGATGGACCATGACGGCCTCGATAATGATGATGCACATCCCCGTAAAGACCGCGGATATCCAGAAAAGGAGCGGCAGGATCGGGTTGTACCAGAGATTGTGAAGCTTGTCGACGGCTATCAGGAAAAAGGTGCCGATGGTCGACTGGTGAAGGGTGGCAATGGCGGCTCCGAGGACAATGAGGGGCAGCTCCAGGGTGCGAAGGAAGCGCAGGGGAAGATGGAAGCCGAACTTTTCAAATACCGGCGCAAGGAACTCGAGCAGGGCGACGGTGGTGTATGACATAACGCAGAGCGCCACCTCGAACATGGGCGAGTGCAGGTTGGGGTATGCAAAAATATGCCAGCCTCGATGGGGCTGACCCAGATCAAGCAGAAGTCCTAAGCACACAAGGGAGTATCCGAGAAAGCCTGTAACGATGGCAGGCCGAACCAAGGGCTCAAGCTTCTTTATGTGGAAGCAGTGCACTATCGCCCCCAGCACGAAAGCCCCCGCAGCCAGAGGAACGGCTGTAACGACATCGAAGGAGACCCAGAGCCCCCAGGGGTATACATCGCTCAGGTTTGTCGTCGCGCCGAGCCCGAAAGTAAAGCGCGCTATTGCAGCGATCAATCCGGCAGTAACCAGCACTATAAGTATCCTCAGGAAAATATGGAAATCCTGTATCTCGCTTACTATCTTTTTCATTGCCGTCATTGCCCGTCCTCCTTCCCCGATGCCTTCTGATCCTCTCCCATTTCTTTTTCTCTTCTCAACCGCTCCTTACGGTTCGTCAGCCAGGAGATAAATGCCAGGGAGCCTCCCATGGTAATGAACGCGGTGGGCACAAAACGCAGCGCCGCCCACGTAAGAGACGGCAGCGGGCGCTGTGTAACCTTCTTGAACCCCAATTCGTTGAAAGGGACCGAAGACAGATAGAGCACGCTGGTGCCTCCCGCCTCCTCGAGCCCGTAAATCCTGCTCATGTATTTTCCCGGGTGTGCCGTAATTCGCCTGTTCGCCTCATTGATCATCTCCTGGCGGCTGCCGTATGTTATGGCCGTAGGGCACGCCTTCGCGCATGCAGGGATAAGCCCTTCCTTCACCCTGCTGAAGCAGCCGGAACACTTCACCACGAGGGGCAGGCCCTTGCTCCACTGATATTTGGGGATGCCAAAGGGACAGGCGATCATGCAGAAGCGGCAGCCTATGCACCGTTTGGCATCATAGATTACCGGCCCCTCAGGGGTTTTTATGAATGCGCTCACCGGGCAGACCGATACGCACGCCGGCTCGTTGCAGTGCATGCACATTTCCTTGTAGAAGGCAAACTCGTTCCTCCCATACCTCCAGCCGTCGATGAATTTCACTGCCGTTAATGTATTTTCTGAAAGATGCGCAGGGTTTTGATACCCTTCTCCCTGAAAGAATGTTGTCTCCTCTGCCTTCATCTGGTTCCACTGCTTGCACGCCACCTGGCAGCTCCTGCACCCCGTACAGCGTGTTGTATCTATGAGAAACGTGCGATCGTTCGAGAAATTTCTTTTTACGCTCATATCTGAAGACCTCCTTTCTCAATATTACAGAGGAAGGCCTTGAACTCCGGGATACCTGAAACCGGGCTCTGGGCCTCTGACGTAAGGATGTTTGCGCTATCACCGGTTGCGAGCCCTGCGTAGCCAAAATGCCACGGTATGCCCACCTGTTCCACCAATGTACCGTCCACTATTAACGGCTGCATGCGGGAAGTGACCAGGGCGTACCCTTCGATGGAGCCTCGCTCGGTTTTAACGCGCACGCGGTCACCGTTTTTGATATTTTTTGCAATGGCAAGGGATTTGCTTACCTCAACGAACATGTCGGGTACAAGTTCCACCAGCCAGGGTAGGCTCCTCGTCATGGCGCCGGCCTGCCAATGCTCTGTCACCCTGTAAGTCGTACCGATATAAGGATATTTACCGGTATCGCAGGTCACGTTCTTGCAGACCTTGACGCAGGGGTTGTTCTGGACCCTTGAAAGAACATTCCGGGTGGGGCTCTCCACCGGCTCATAATGTTCAGGGAAAGGGCCGTCCTTGATAGTGAGGGCATAGAGGCGGCCAACCCCCTCGGAAAGCATGATGAAAGGATGCACCCCTTTATCGTCATCGAGGGGAGGCGCTCCCCCGTCAGGCACGTCTCCCTCCCACTTCTTCTTGAGAGAGTTCCACGCAATAACGGGCCGCCTCGCATCAAAGGGCCTGCCCGCCTTGTTCACCGATGCCCGGTTGTAAAGGATCCGTCTGTTTACCGGCCACGACCAGGCCCAGTTCGGATACATACCAAGGCCGTTGGGCAGATCGGCAGCATCCCTCCTGGCCATCATATTTCCTTTGCCGGTATAGGAACCGCAGTAGATCCAGCACCCTGAGGCCGTAGAGCCGTCGTCCTGAAGCTGCGCAAATGCCGGCACCTGCTCTCCTGCCTTGAATTCCACCGCCTTGTCCTTATCTTTTATGGTCACGTCACGGGTAAAATAGCCGTTGATCTCCTTTGCTACGAGATGGACATCGGGTTCTTGCCCGTGGCCGTAATTCCAGGACAGCTTTATGACCGGAGCCGGGAAAACACCTCCGACCTTCTTGTAGAGCGCTTTAAGCCTCTTATGGAACTGGTCTATGATCCACAGGTCGCTTCTTGCCACCCCGGGCGGCTCTACCGCCGTATAGCGCCACTGGGCCCACCTGCCGGAGTTGCTGATGCTTCCCTCTTTTTCCATGGATGCCGCCGCGGGAAGCATGAAAACCTCAGTCTCTATGTCCTTCGGGTTCGCGCCCGGACGCTTCCAGAAGATAGAGGTCTCGGTCTCCCAGAGGTCCGCCGTGACAAGCCATTTCAGCCTCCCGAGGCCTTCCCGTATACTGCCGGAGTTTGGCCCTCCCACGGCCGGGTTCATGCCCATGCAAAGCAGCCCCTCCATCTTTCCCTGAACGATCTTGCGAACGATCTCACTGTATGAATGATTGCCGCTTCGCCGCGGAAGGTAGTCGAAACAATAGCCGTTCGCATCGGTCGCGTGCCCTCCCCACCAGGCTTTCATAAGGCTTACCATATATTTGCCGCCGTTCTGCCACCAGTTCGTGCTTTTGGGTTCGTTCGATTTCGGAAAATACCGCTCGATCGCTGATCCAAGCGTCTCGTCCCTGTATTCGGGGGCCGGGAGATAGCCGGGCAGCACATGAAAGAGAAGCCCGTAGTCGGTCGACCCCTGGACATTCGACTCGCCGCGCAGCGCATTCACCCCTCCCCCGGCAATGCCCATGTTCCCGAGGAGCATCTGGAGCATCGCCACGGCCCTGACATTCTGGACGCCATGGGTTGACTGCGTGATGCCCATGGCATAGAGGATCGTGCCGGCGCGGCCAGGCCGGCCGGTGGAACAGAAGGCTTCTGCCGTTTTGAGAAAATCATCCTGGTCAGTGCCGGTGATCTTGCATACCGTATAGATGTCATAGCGTGAGTAATGCCTTTTTAAAAGCTGGAAGACGCACCGTGGATCTTTCATGGCAGGGTCCCGAAGCGCCTTCCCTGACCCATCAACGGCATAGGTCCATGCCTTCGTATCGTAGGATTTCCTGTGTTCGTCCCAGTGGTCAAACATCCCTTCTTTGAAGTCAAAACCCTCGCTGACGATAAAAGAGGCGTTTGTATAATCCCGGACATACTCGATATGTATGAGGTTCTTCTGCAGCGCATAATTGATGAGACCTCCCAGGAACGCGATGTCTGTCCCCGGCCGCAGGCGGGCGTAAATATCCGCCTTGGAAGCGGTCCTTGTGTAGCGGGGGTCTATGGTGATAAGCTTTGCGCCTTTTTCAATTGCCGCTTCTATCCATTTGAAAGAAATAGGGTGATTTTCAGCAGGGTTGCAGCCGATAGTCATGATGCAATCACTGTTCTTCAGGTCGATCCAGTGATTCGTCATGGCACCCCTTCCGAAAGAGGCCGCCAGACCGGCGACTGTGGAAGAGTGTCAGAGGCGCGCCTGATGCTCCACAAAGACCAGCCCTATGGAGCGGGCAAACTTGCTCAGGAGGTAGCATTCCTCATTGTCGAGCCCGGCGCCGCCGAGGATTGCCATCCCATCTGTCCGGTTCACTGCATACTGCTTACCGCTCTTTGTATCGATCTCCTTTGCCTTGAAGGTCCTGTCCCTCGTTGCTTTCATCAGACCCGCAATGCGATCGAGTGCCCAGTCCCACGGCTTCTCCTCCCAGCGATCGGAGCCTGGCGCCCGGTACATGACCTTCTGCAGGCGCCGCTCGTTGTTCGCAACCTGGAACAACGCCTCCCCCTTTGAGCATAGCGAGCCTTTGTTGATGGGGCTTGAATCGTCTCCTTCAATATTGACCACTTTCCCGTCTTTGACGTGAACGATCATCCCGCATCCAACGGCGCAGAAAGGACAAACCGTTGTCGTTGCCTTAAGGCCCTTGATGCGAAGCCCGGGCGCATCGATAGTTCTTGCCGATGCTGATTTCCCGGAGATCGCTATCCCTGCGGCCGCTGCTCCACCTCCAAAGAGAAACCTTCTCCTTGTCATACCCATATATACCCCTCCTTTTTCTTCTTCCCATAGCGTTGACAGACAACTCCCACATTGCCTGTAAAAACAAAGGCAACCCCCGGAATATCCTTGGATTGTTAATGCTTTCTCAAGATAACGCTGATCAACTTGCCCCTTTGTAGCCCTCGCTGCGCAACGTCTCTCCGGAGCGCACGCCAAGGCTTAAGCAATATTCCAGGGCCATATCCTGCCCTGAAGCATCGCCTCCCCCTGATACTACGAACGGCAAGTGGATATTTATTGAAGATGAATACCGATCGCTTAAAATGCCAGCTATTTAAAGCATCATACTAAAAAAACAAAAATATGTAAATATTTTTTATTTGGTGCCCGGGACGAGAATCGAACTCGTACAGAGACAAGCTCCGAGGGATTTTAAGTCCCTTGCGTCTACCTATTCCGCCACCCAGGCACATCTTTTATATAATAGGAAAACCTTTCGATGTCAACCATTTAAAATGCCGTAAGGCGTTAGGCGTAAGGCGTGAGGGGAAAAACCCGGATGCTCGATGCTGGATGCTCTATGCTCGATGCTGGATGCTGGTCCAAACCAGTGACAAGCAACGAGTAACGAGGGACAAGGTTTCTATTACCTTTCACCTTTCACATGGTTCATCCAATTACGAATTACGATTCACTAATTACGGTTTTCCCGCCTCACGCCTTACGACTCACGACTTACGGGTTTTACGTTGCCTTTCACCTTTCACCTTTCACCTTTTTCTCCATGACATCATGTTGTCAGTCGGGTAAGATATACTCACGTTATGGACATTCCCCAGATCATTACCGTCCGGTCATCGGCAGGCGCGGGAAAAACCTACAACCTCGCACAGCGCTACCTGAAACTCCTTGTCATGGAACAGGCGGCAGGGCGCGGCCCGAAGAACCACATCCCGAATATCGTTGCCTTGACCTTTACCAATAAGGCTGCCGCGGAAATGCGGGTCCGCATTATCGACTGGATGAAAAGGATCATCCTGGATGTCCCCTTCAAGGGCTCTGCAAAAACCCCACTGGAAGAGATAATAAAAGCGGCGGAGAGCGAGATCCCGGCTCATGGCTCATGGCTCATAGCTCATGGCGAACCAAAAGAACCGGACAAGGCAGAGAAATCAGAGACGGAAGGCACGAGATACGAGATACGAGATACGAGATACGAATCAAACAGGCCGGATGAACGCGAGCCATATTCGGGCGGCGGATCGGAGGCGGGGTCGATACGGGCAGATATTCAAAGGTCGATCGAGGCGGATTTCGAGGACATACTCAGGCATTTTTACGACTTCAATGTGGGCACCATCGACAGCTTTGTCAACCTTATCCTGAAGGCATCGGCATTTAAGCTGAACCTGCCGCCTGATTTCGATATCAGCACCGACTCGACGCCTCTTATCGACCTTGTTATCCAGGAATGCCTTCAATCCCTCTCAGACAATGCAGAGACCAGACATATCTTCGACAGGTTCATAGAAAGCTACATCGACATGGAGGGCGAGAACGTCAACTGGACGGCGCGGGGCTTTTTCAGGGACACGATCGGCGACCTCTGGAGGGAAGAATCAAAAGAGAACAAGGAATTCCTCTACCGCGACACAGGGAAGGTACTTGGCGATATAGGGAAAAGGATCGGCGAGGCCGCGACATCGTTGGAAAGGTCCCTCGGCGAAGACCCCCACATCAAGCTCAGGGCAGATTTCCGGAATGCCCTTCCCCGCCCTGTTGACCTGAGAAAGAACACCGTAAGCGAGAGTAAATGCTTCGCGAGACAATCCCTCGGCGAATCCCTCCTGAAGGGGAGCAAGGCTCCCGACGATATACAGGAGCAGTTGTGGCAGGACATCCTCCTCGGGCGGCGCCTTTTTGTTGAAACGCTGTCAGAGGGAAAATACGCGCCCTACGTCGAGGCCTACGGGCTTTTCAAGAGGATGCTTCTGAGGGAGGTGACGTTCAGGAAGCGCGTCATCCTCATCGAGCAGCTCAACAAACTGCTCCAGGGCATCGTCAGGGGAAAGGGCTTCGTGCCGGAGATATATTACGCGCTGGCCGAACGGTATTCGCACTTCCTCGTCGATGAATTTCAGGATACGAACCAGCTCCAGTGGAAGAACATAGAGCCCCTTGCCGAAGAGGCCCTTGGAAGGGGAGGCACCCTCTTTCTCGTGGGCGACAAAAAACAGGCCATCTACCGGTGGCGCGGGGGGAACGCCGAACTGATCGACGAGGTCGCCTCGCATTACCGGACATACCATGTCCAGGAACTGACCCTCCATAATAATTACCGGAGCGGCGGGCATGTCGTTGCCTTTAACAACGCGCTCTTCAGGGAAGAGAACCTACGGCGCCTCATCGATATGGTCGCCGACGGACATCCCGGACAATCAAAAGAGAGGATAGTGGCAACATACCGCAGCTCCGGCCAGGTTGCTATCGAAGCGGCCCATGACACCGGATACGTGAGGATCGAAAAGATCGTCGGCCTCGATGAGGAAGGAGAAGAAAGGGACAGTTTTCTTAAGGATGAAAGAGACCGGCTCATCGGGGAAAGGCTCGTCCGGTTGATGCGCACCATCACCGACAGGGGCGTTTTCGGCTACAGAGACGTGGCAATACTGGTGCGCCGGAGAAAAGAGGCGGAGCTGGTCGTCAGGACGCTTCTCGAGACCGGGATAGCCGTAGAGTCGGAATTCACCGTGAACATAAAGAACAACAGCCTCGTCAAAGAGCTTCTCAGCCTTTTGAGATTTTTCAACGCACCCGATGACGATCTTTCTTTTGCCGAATTTATCACCGGCAGAATATTCCAGGGCAAGACCTGCATGTCCAGAGGGGCTGTCTTCGAATGGCTTACGGAAGCCAGGACGCGCAATAAGGGCATCCACATCTATAAGGCCTTCCAGAGAGATCACGGCGGCATCTGGGAAGAATACTTTGAGTACTTCTTCAAAAGGACGGGGTATCTGCCGCTCTACGACCTCTTCACCCTTATCGTTAAAAGGTGGGAGGTATTCAGACATTTTAAGGAAGATGCGCCTTATATCCTCCATCTCTGCGAGCTTATCAAAACTCAGGAGGGCTCAGGCCGGAACAATCTCTCCGATTTTCTGGAGCTATGCACCAGGGCGTCCGACGCTTCCTATGATGAAACAGCAGAGGCCGAAAAACAATTTCTGCTGAACACGACCGAAGGCGCAAACGCCGTCAAGGTCCTCACGGTCCACAAGGCAAAAGGCCTCCAATTCCCCGTTGTCATCCTCCCCTTTCTCAAGCTCACCACATTCGGGGCCTCCGACAGCAGGGACAAGAACAAGATCGTCGTCAGCGGGGAAGAAGACCTGAGGCTTTTTTACATCAGGAAAAATTACCGCCAAGTCTCCGGTACCCTTGAAGGCATCTACAGGCAAAGGGAAGCGGAATTCCTCCTCGACGAGCTCAACAACGCCTACGTCGCCTGCACCAGGGCGGAAAAAGAGCTCTATATCTTCCTGGCTGATTCCGTCAGGCAAAAGAACTTCCTCATTGATTACATCTTTACCATGGAAGACCTTACGGGATGCGCGCAAGACGCTGTAATCGAGGTCGGCAGTCAGGTTACCGTGGCCGGCAAATCCGCTGTAGAAGTTGATTCCAAGGCTGTGCCAAAAGAGCTTCTCCTTGACGATATAGGCGCCAGGGTCCGGTGGACGGAAATGCTGGGGAAGAAATTCATACGGCCGGAGACGGTGTCAAGGCGAAGCATCGCAGCCCGGAGCAAAGGCGACCTTATTCACTATATCCTTTCGCTGATCCACGTGCTTCCCCCTGATCCTTCGCCCTGCCTGCAGGAATCCGTACAGGCAGGGATCGCAAAACTGAACGCCCCGTTTAATGAGGGCGAGATCGGGGACGTGATCGCGCAGCTATTTCGCAGCCCCCGCATCCTGCCATTCTTCCAGCCGGGGGAAGGTGCCCTTGTGCTCACGGAAAAAGAGATAATCGACAGCGGGGGCGGGGGATTCAAGGTGGACAGGCTTATCGTCTACCCCTCCTCCCTTGACATCATCGATTTCAAGACCGGAGAAACGCGGTCAGGCGAACACGTTGAGCAGATCAACAATTATGGCAGGCTCCTGCAACGTATATACCCGGATAAAACGGTCAATAAATACCTCGTCTATATTGACGACGGAAGCGTGGTCAAGGTCTGAGAAATGAAAAAGGTCTACTCGATCCCATTCGGTACGGATTTTCTCAAAGAGCTCAGCGGGTTTATCCTTAACGACTGCCACCGGTTGCCTGATACGGCTATCGTCTTCGCAGGGAAGAGGCCTTCGCTCTATATGAAGCAGGCGCTGAGCGAAAAGATGGCTACGCCGGCATATTCGCCCGGATTCTTCTCCATAGAAGAGTTTATCGACTACATAGCAAGGAAAAGGTTTCAGGGCTTTAAAGACCTTGAATATCCCGATGCCCTATGGCTCCTCTATCAATCTGTCCGGTCCCTGCCGCGGTCCGCCGGCAACCCTTTTCAGCAAAAGACCTTCGGCGATTTCTTCTACTGGGGGAAACACCTCCTGGATTTCATCGACCAGCTTGACTCAGAGGATATCGCCAACGACAGGCTCAGGTCCCTCGAAGAAAATGCCGAAATAGGATATGACGTACCGGCAAGCATCAACGAGCTCCTCACCCATATAAGCATCCTGCGGGACTCATTCCATGGCCTGCTCAATGAAAAAAGGTCTTTTACCCGCGGTTATAAATATCTCGCCGCCTCACGCGCCGTCGGCGAGATAGAGGTTGACGAGTTTGAAAAGATATACTTTGCAGGTCTCTTCGGATTGCTGGGCGCTGAAAAGCTCATCCTGAGGGACCTGTGGAATAAGGGGAAGGCGGAGATCATCTTTGAAGGCACGCCGTCTGACTGGCCTGTCCTGAAAGGCTTTGTTTCCTATCTCGGCGCCGGCGTTGAATACATTGCACAGGAAACCTCCCGGCCTCCGGCTGTAACCATCCACTCCGGCTTCGACACCCATTCCGAGATCCTCAAAATCCATTCGATCCTGAAAGACGATCAGGGGCAGAAAACGGCTGTCATCCTGCCGTTGTCCGACGCCCTTTTCCCCCTTCTCACCTTTGCCGCAGACAGGATCAGCACCCCCTGCAACATCGCCATCGGGTACCCGCTTGAGCGCACGCCGCTCTTCGATCTCATCGCCCACATCATCCGCTCACAGACATCACGGCAGCTAAGCGGCATGTACCAGGCCGCAGAATACCTCAGGGTCCTCCTCCACCCCTTTGTCAAAAATATTGACGCTGACAGAGGAACGTGGCAGGCGCTGCTTGATATCTCCAGGCTCTTTACCGGCGAGGCCCGGGGAAATACGCCTGCAAACAGGCCCTTTATCATGCTCGATGAGGTGGAAAGGGAGATAAAAACCGTTAGGCGTAAGGCGGAAGGCGTGAGGCGCGAGGGACGAGGAGCGAGGAGCGAGGAGTCAGGAGTCAGGGGCGGGGAGCGAGGCGCGGGGAGCGAGGCGCGGGGAATAAGGAACGAGGACAATGTTCCCTACGAAATAGTGCGGGAGATACATGATGTCTTTTTCAGGAATTTTGAAGGAGCGGCGACGCTCTATGAATATGCGGAAAGATTGGAGGAGGCGCTTGAATACGTGCTGGACCACACGCCTGTCCGCTCCTATATCCTCTCCGGGGAGATCTTCAGATCGACGCTCAAGGCGCTGGAGGATATGAAGGGCCTTTCTTTCAGCAAGGCAGAATTTTACGACAGCAGGGAAGAGAACAGGCGGCTGATCTGCGACTTCCTTCTCCGCCTTCTCGAGTCAGTGCGCATGCCCTTCGAAACAAAACCCATAGAGTCTCTCGAGATCATCGGCGTCCTTGAATCACGGAACATATCATTCGATACAACGATCATAATGGATGTGAACGAAGGCGTCCTGCCGCAGCAAAAAAGGGTGAGCCCGCTGATCCCTTCAGGCGTTCATGAAATGCTGGGGATCCCTTCCCAGCGGCAAAACGAAGAGATATACCGCTACTATTTTGAGCGCCTTGTCCGGTCATCGAAGAACGTCCACATCCTCTATGTCGACGCTGAGGACAGGCCGCGGAGCAGGTATGTCGAGAAGATCATATGGGATGCGGAAAAGGCTCAAAAGGCCCTTGATGTCGTGCCCATCGACCGTTCTGTTTACCCGATCAGCCTCAGGCCCGGCACAGCCTTCCCTGCCATAGAAAAAACGCCCTCCATTATGGAATTGCTCCGATCAAAGACCTTTTCGCCTTCGTCGATCGACCATTATGTGTCCTGCCCTGTCTTTTTCTATTACAGGGATATCCTCTCCTTCGAGGAGAAAAAGGAGATCAGCGATGATGTGGAGGCAACAGACAGGGGCACCATCATACACCGCATTCTCCAGGAAACATTTGAAGGCTTTCTCAACAGGGAAATATCAAAAACCATGCACGGCGGGATCATGGCGAGACTAAGCAGGGTCATCGACAGGAACCTGCAGGAGCAGGCCGGCAGCGGCGACTATTATCTGTTCAGGAAACTGGCGACCTTCAAGCTGCAATCGTTCCTGCAAAAAAACCTGAACAATGCCCCCGATCCCTTTACCATCGTCCATCTTGAGCAAAGGTTCGGGCGCGCGATAAATGCCGGCGGCGCGGAGATCAACCTGACCGGCACGATCGACAGGGTCGATCTCGATCCCGGCACGGGACAGTACATGATCACTGATTACAAAACCGGCGGCTCGACACAGTATCCTAAAAGCCTCCCCCAACGCATATCCGTCGCTTCGATGAGCGATATTCACCGTTACATCTCTTCTTTTCAACTGCCTCTTTACATCTACCTTTTCAGCGGGCAACAGAATATACCTGCCGGCGCAGTAAATGCAAAGTTGGCGCTTCTCAGGAACAACACGGAGGAACACTTTTTCAAAGGCGCCTCACAGGAAGAAAAGGAGGGGCTCTACGAAACATACCTGGAAGGCGCAAAGACAACCCTCATTGACATCTTCGACCCCGCCAGGCCCTTCACTCCTTTCGATGACAAGGGATGCGGGGAATGCATGTTCAACCACCTGTGCCACGTTTAACACCCGTGAGGCGTAAGGCGTGAGGAGAGAGATCCCGTAAGTCGTAAGGCGTAAGGGGAGTAAGGCAAAAAAGACCTTACGGGTTGTAACGCTATGCGCACTGCGCTATTTTGTAATCGCCTTACGCCTTACGACTTACGTGGTTATTACCGGTATCCGGCATTGAAGTACCATTCGCGATATGTTATAAAACATCATGTTCGTTGATTCCCATTGCCATCTTGAGATGGAGTCCTTTGCAAAAGACAGGGACCAGGTCATCAGGAAAAGCATCGATGAGGGGCTGAAGTATATACTCACCGTCGGCACAGAAGAGCGCTATTTCGCGAAGGTCGTTGAGATCGTCAACGACAACCCCATCGTATACGGCGCCATCGGGATACACCCTCACAACAGCTCAGACTTTAACAGGGATGCCGCTGAAACTATCAGGACATACCTGAAACAGAAAAAGATCGTCGGCTACGGCGAGATAGGCCTCGACTTCTTCAAGAACTATTCTCCGAAAGAGACGCAGGTAAAGGCATTCCGGGAGCAGCTCGCCCTGGCGGCAGATGAAGGCCTGCCGGTCATAATCCACTCACGGAACGCCCTGACAGAGACCCTGCAGATCCTCGGCGAGGCATACCGGAACATGCACGGCGGCGTGATCCATTGCTACTCATATAACCGCGAAACAGCAAAGCTCCTCCTCGATATGGGCTTCTATATATCGATACCGGGAACGATAACCTATCGGAGTGCAGAAGATCTTGTAAGGGTTGTGGAATATATTCCCGGAGAGAGGATACTCGCTGAAACCGATGCCCCCTTTCTCACTCCCCATCCTCACAGGGGCAAGCGGAACGTGCCCTATTTTGTGAAGCTTACCATCGGGAAAATGGCTGAGATACGGCATCAGCAGGCCGAAGAGCTTGCGGCAACGATTTGTGACAATTTTATCAGACTATTTCTGAACGGCCAGGAGGTTCCTGCAGAATGAAGCCTGCGATCATCATTGTTGACATGCTTGAAGGCGGTTATGACAAGGAAAGGACGGGCACAAAAGAAGAAGAGAAGATCGTGCCCCTCGTCCGGGACTTCCTGAAGACATGCCGGCGCATCGGCATACCGGTTATATTCGCCTGCGACAGCTTCTTAAAAGAAGATTTTATCTTCCGGGGTAGGATGAAGCCTTGCTCGCTGAGGGGGACAAAAGACACGCAGCCGTTGTCCGACCTTGAACCGCAGCCAACAGACACCATCCTCGAGAAAAGGAGGTTCAGCGCCTTTTTCAAGACCGACCTCGATCAGACCTTAAGGACCATGCAGATCGATACCGTCGCTATCGGCGGCGTCAACACCCATTTCTGCGTCCTCGCCACGGCCCTCGATGCCGTGTGCAACGATTTCAACACGATCATGCTGGAAGATCTGAGCGCAGCATACAAGAAAGAGATCCACGAGAGCTTTCTCGATGCCTACCGGAATTCTGCGATATACCCAATCCTCCGGGTGATGCGCTCTTCAGAATTTCTGGAAGAAGCACGAAAAAACCCGTGAGGCGGGAGGCGTAAGGCGTGAGGGGAAGAAGACCGTGAATCGTGAGGCGTGAGGGGAACTACAGCAAAGAGCGGAGAGCTGAGAGCAAAAAAACCCGTGAGGCGTGAGGCGTAAGGCGTGAGGGGAAGAAGACCGTGAATCGTGAGGCGTAAGGCGTGAGGGGAAGAAGACCGTGAGGCGTGAGGCGTAAGGCGTGAGGGGAACTACAGCAAAGAGCGGAGAGCTGAGAGCAAAAAAACCCGTGAGGCGGGAGGCGTAAGGCGTGAGGGGAACTACAGCAAAGAGCGGAGAGCTGAGAGTAAAAAAACCCGTGAGGCGGGAGGCGTGAGGGGAAGAAGACCGTGAATCGTGAGGCGTAAGGCGTGAGGGGAAGAAGACCGTGAGGCGTATGGCGTGAGGGGAAGAAGACCGTGAATCGTGAGGCGTGAGGGGAACTACAGCAAAGAGCGGAGAGCTGAGAGCAAAAAAACCCGTGAGGCGTGAGATAAAAACGAAACCCGATACCGGATGCTGGTTTAAACAAGCATCGAGGATCGAGGATCCAGCATCAAGGAACGAGGAGCGAGTTGCGGAGGGCGAGGCAAGGCGATACCGAACAATTGACATTTGAAGACCTGACCCCAAATAGTATATAGGTCGTGCGTAGTAACATTATCCCCGCTCCCCTTGCGGGAGAGGGCTAAAGCACGGGCGGTACCTGACAACAACGTTCCCACTTACGGGAGCGGGCTAAAGCACGGGCGGCACCTGACAACAACGTTCCCGCTCCCCTTGCGGGAGAGGGCCAGGGAGAGGGGGGACATTGGAATATTCGAATTTGTTTAGCGTTTCGATATTTGGATTTTGATATTGTTTAGGATTTCGAATTTAGAAATTAGGGGTAAAGAATAAAGTAAATGCCCATGGAAAAGAAGGTGTCGCCTACTCTACCGCATAATAAAAAAGACCCGCACCAGCGGCCGGTGCGGACCATCTATATTATCCTTCTGGCAGTCGTCGTTGTCCTTGCCTTACTCATCACCGGATACCGCATGAAGGTCGCCCTGGAGCCAAAGACAATCTTCACGGCGCCCGGCACACAGACGGTCTCAATATCTTTCCCCTCACAGAACAAACTGATAGAAAAGAAGCTTAATGTGAGGAGCAATATTTCCGATCAGGAAAAGGCCGAGATGATCATCCATAAACTGAAGCAGGAGAAACACCTCCCGCAAGGCTTCACGCTTTATGAGTCGGCAACAGACACAGAGGGGGTCATGTACCTTAACGTCTCAAGGGACATCATTGACGATAAGCCGTCCACCATGAAGGAGATCCTCACTGTCTATTCGATCGCCCATTCCTTCCTCGCCACTTTTAAAGAGGCACAGAAGATACTTTTTCTCGTGGACGGTCAGCCTCTCTATACATTACGTGGTACGCTTTACACATACAAACCGATTGAATTTAACCCTGATCTATTGGAGGACTAAATGATCGACCCAAAACTTATCCGTGAAAACATCGGACTGGTCAAGGAGAGCCTCGAAAAGCGGGGCGCATCATTCGATATCGAAAGGCTCATGGGAGTTGAAGAGAAACGGAGAAGGCTGATCCAGGAAACTGAGAAGATAAAAAGCGAAAAAAATCTCCTCTCCAACGAGATCGCGAAACTGAAAAAGGCAGGCTCCAATCCTGTTGAGAAGATAGAGCACCTGAGAACAGTGGGGAAAAATATAGAGGAGATGGAACTGTCACTGAAGGCAACGGAAAAAGAGTGGGAGGACATGATCCTCGTTATACCGAACATCCCCCACGACACGGTCCCTGTCGGCGCCGGCGACGAAGACAACCAGGTGGTCAGATTCTCGGGGGAGAAGCCTCATTTCGATTTTGATCCCCTTGCGCACTGGGACATCGGCGAAAAACTCGATATCCTTGACTTCAAGAGGGCTGCAAAGATAACCGGTTCCCGCTTCACCCTCTATAAAGGCTGCGGCGCCCTTCTCGAAAGGGCCCTTATCAATTTTATGCTCGATATCCATACGACAAAGCATGGATATACGGAGGTCCTTCCGCCTTTTATGGTAAACCGCGAGACGATGACAGGAACAGGCCAGTTGCCGAAATTCGAGGAAGAATTGTTCAGGCTCGACGGGCTCGATTACTTTCTCATACCCACCGCTGAGGTACCGGTCACGAACATTTATGCCGACGAGATCCTCAGGGAAGATGAGCTTCCGCTGAAATACGTCGCCTGCACTCCCTGTTTCAGAAAGGAAGCAGGGGCGCACGGAAAAGATACGAGAGGGCTTACCAGACAGCACCAGTTCAACAAGGTCGAGCTCGTAAAATTCACCAGCCCGGAAAGCTCCTATGACGAGCTGGAGGGGCTTCTCCTCGATGCCGAGGACATCCTCAAAAGGCTCAATATCCACTACAGGGTCTCCCTGCTCTGCACCGGCGACCTCGGATTTTCTTCCGCAAAGACCTACGACATAGAGGTCTGGCTCCCGGGACAGAACATCTACCGCGAGATATCATCCTGCAGCAACTTCGAAAACTTCCAGGCACGGAGGGCAAGGATCAGGTACAGGAGGCAGGGTGGGAAGACGGACTTTGTCCACACCCTTAACGGGTCGGGCCTCGCTGCGGGAAGGACGGTCATGGCCGTTATGGAAAACTACCAGACAAAGGACGGGGGCATTATTGTGCCGGAGGCCCTGAGGCCCTATATGCAGGGCATCACGAAGATACCGGGAGCTTAGCCAGAAGCATATCTATCTTCCCGATGATCACCGGGTCTTCCTCGGCCTCCCTTATGTCCATCAGCAATTGTTGCGTATTCTCACCGAAGAGGGAATAAAAAAGATCTATTGCCTTCAAGCGTAATTGCCTGTCGCCTATCTCATTCAGCGTATTCATGATCGCCATCATTGCCTTCTTCTTCCCCGTAAGCCCTATCCCTTTTATCACGAGGTCTCTGATCTCCAGGACATTCTCCTGTTTCAGATGGTCCAGGAGAGGGTTGATCATGTTCCTATCCTGGATATCGACGAGCAAGGCAATAGCCCTTTTCCGTTTTTCTATATCGTCAGAATAGAGAAATTTTAAGACAGGCTGCACATCGATCCCCTTGCCGTCTTTTTTTGCCTTTTCGAAGAAATGGGAGGTATCCTTCAGAATATTAACGGCGCTGCCGAGGATAAGCCCCATCTCTTCCTTGGTAAAGATCATATGGTCTTTCCATCGTTCAACCGCATTCAACGCTCCCTCATCAAGAAATGTTTCGTTGACGATAGAATTTTTCAGGATGTTCCTCGCTCGCTTTTTCTCCTCGAACATATCGAGTTCAAGGACTTTGCGCAAAGGCTCTCTCAGATATCTGCTCGTCAGTGAATAATAATTTTGTCCGAGGGATTCCGTCTCCTTTAAGATGTCTTTCTCTTTCAGAAAATTGATGTGGCCGAGGACACCATTGTAATGCAGCGAGGTCTCGTAAAGGATGTTTTCGATCGTATACCGCTTGAGGATATTCTCGTGCTTATCGACAAAGACTGAAAGGATGTTTCTGAATTCGAACATGTCCTTTACCCCTTGCAGGAGCTCTGAAAGGACCTTCTCCATGCTCATATTCGAATGGAGAAGTTCGAATTCGATAGGCTTATAATATTCGCTTGTATCCCAGAAGATCTTTTCCTCTCCATAGGCATCAATGGCTTGCGCGCTGTCCAATGACCTCACCTCGCAGATCGCAGAGGTGCTGGCGCCGCGGAAGCTCTGGTACCATTCAAAAAACGTCCCCCTGTCTCCGGAGATCACCAGGTATATATTCCGCCGGCCCATACAGAACGCAAGAAACCTTTCCAGCTTCTCTTTCTCATCAGGCTTCATATATATGAGCCTTTCGCAGCCGTCAATGATAAAGAAACAGACACCTTTCCTGAGAAGTTCGGTGCAGATCGAGACGATGTCCATAGTTTTGTAATCCCCGATGCCGCTTCGCTTGCAGATGACGTCACGTATCTCCCCTGTAGGGTTGGACCAGAGCTCACAGTAAAAAACGTTGGGGCTCATCGTAAGGACCTGAGGGGCAAGAAAGGAATTCAGCAGCGTCGTCTTCCCCGTCGACGCTTCGCCCACAACAAGCACGTAGCCGAAATCGAAGAGCTTATCCAGTATCAACGAAGCCTCGTCCCATCTCTTGAAGGGCGGCCCGCCGGATTCGTCGTAGGGAGAAAATTTCGGGATCTCGAAGACGTCCCTGCCGCAGTAAAAATCTCCCGTAATATCCCAGAGGATCTCTTTATACTGAAAACCGAACCGGCCGTTGACGTTGTTCTTGAACTTTTCAAACATGTTCCCGATGTACTTTCTGGCATTTTCAAGGACATGAAGTTCGTAAGGCGTCCGCGCGTTATACCTGATCGATATTATCCCCTCTCTATTGTCGATATCAATAGCCGCTTCATTCGGCCGCAGGATCAACTGGGGGTCGCTGTATCTTTTCAGCTCCAGGTGGCGGATATCGGAATAGAACATATCGGCCAGGAGGTGGCAGAAATTAAAAATGCATTCGAATATCTTTGTGTTCCTGATAATCGCCTTGGAGTGATTGTCCGTGATCTCCCACTCCATTGGGATCTTTTTTACAATATGAGAAAAGTTAAGGTGATTGACGATCTCTACGGCGCTCTCCGGTATATCAAGCCTTCTCGCTATCTCATAGCTCAGAAAGACTTCCTTGTGCGGCATATCCACGCTGTTGAGAATATCCCTGTTCAATGCCCAGTCAAAATCTTTGACATGGCCCGTATCATGGAGGTAGATAACGCAGAGGAGGGCAAAGATCTCGCCGGAAAACATCTCTTCTGTGCGGTCTTTTGGATCAGGTATGATCCTCTCGATCAGATTCTTCAAGACCTCGACATGTTCTTTGACGGGTGATTCGATACGGGGAAAGATCGTCTCTTCGCAGAATGCTTTGAGGTTAAGAAAACGCTGGTGGAGTTTCAGCTCCCTCTCTTTTTCCCTGAGAACATCTTCCAGCTTTGCCTTCATGACAGGCTCCGGTATGTATAGGTACTATCCGGAAAAATCTTTCTTGTATGCTGCCGGGACATCGAGCTTCATAAAGAGAATCAACGGAGCTGCCTTCTCCAGATAAACACGAGGGGACTTGCGATAAAAACCGATGAGTATGTCCCTACGAGAACTCCGATAAAAAGGGCAAAGGCAAAGTCAAAGAGGACCTCTCCGCCCAGAAAAAGTATCGCGCCGATGGTGACCGCTGTCGTCAATGACGTTATGAGGGTTCTGCTCAACACCTCGTTTATGCTGAAGTTGATCACCGAAGCGAGGTCGGACTTTGCCTTCATCTTGGCCATGTTCTCCCGGATCCTGTCAAAAACAACAACGGTGTCGGTGAGCGAATACCCCGCTATGGTCATAAGTGCGGTAATAAAGAGGATATTCATCTCCATGTTGAAGATGTAGAATATGCCCAGCATGGTCAGGACGTCATGGAAGGTGGCGATCGTAGCCGCGATCCCGAAGATAAAGGTGAACCGCCAGGCGATATAGATAATGATGCAGACGAGGGCAATGACGAGGGCAATGATCGCGTCCTTTTTTAACGCGCGCCCCACGGTCGAGCCGACCATGTTGCTCCCGACGATCTCGAACTTCTTTTCTTTCAGGTTTGCGGCGATGTACTTGCCTATTGTATCCTGGGCCCTCTCTTTTTCAGCATCAGACATCTTCGTCTTGATGAGAAACTCGTTCGTACCGCTTATTTCCTGTATCTGCACGTCATGAAGGCCGCTTTCGGTCAGGGTGCCTCTCAAGTCCCCTATGGATATCTTCTCGCTGAATTTGACCTGAAGCTGCGTCCCGCCCGTGAAATCGACGCTGAGGTTCGCCTTCCCCAAAGAAACCATCACGAAGCCGATACAGCCGAGCACAACGAACACCAGGGAAAGTATGAAGGCCTTGTTGCGCAGCCCGATAAAATCAATATTTGTCTTTTTTACTATCTCTACGAACTTCATCAAATGCTCAAGCTCCTTGGTTTTAACTTCATAATGATCCAGTCAAATATCGCTTTCGACCCGAACACGGCGGTGAAAAGGTTGATGATAACACCGATGCTCAGGGTAACGGCAAACCCTTTTATCGGGCCCGTCCCGAAGGTGAAAAGGATAAAGGTAGTAATCAGCGTCGTAATGTGCGAGTCAAAGATCGTCACCCACGCCTTGGCATACCCCGCGTCAACGGCAGCCCTCACGGTCTTCCCGAGACGCAGCTCCTCCCTGATCCTCTCAAAGATAAGAACATTGGAGTCGACGCCCATTCCCATCGTCAGGATGATGCCTGCTATGCCCGGCAGCGTCATCGTCGCCTTCAGCGCAGTAAACGCGCCGAGGAGGTAGAGGAGGTTCAGAAAGAGGGCGATATCGGCAATGACGCCTGAGAAGCGGTAATAGTAGATCATAAAGAAAATAACGAGGATGCCGCCAAGGAGCGCTGCCTGTACGCCTTTTCTGATCGAATCCTGCCCCAGCGTAGGGCCTATGGTGATGTTCTGTATTACCTTTACCGGTGCAGGAAGCGCGCCGGCGCGGAGCACGATAGCAAGGTCCTTTGCCTCCTCCATCGAGAAGCCGCCGGTGATCGACGCCTTGCCGCCTGAGATCCTCTCCTTGATAACGGGCGCGGAGTAAACCGTGTTGTCGAGGATGATGGCAAGCCTCTTTCCAACACTCTCGGCGGTTATCTTGTCGAATATCCGCGCGCCCTCGCCGTCAAACTCTATCGCAACATAGGGCTCATTATTAAACTCTCCGCCGATCTTCACCTTTGCGTCAGTCAGGAGCTCCCCTGTGAGCAACGCCTGCCTTTTGAGGAGCATCGGCGTGGTTGTATAAATGCCCGTCTCCCTGTTCCTCGCCCGCATCGTAAGGACCTCGCTGCCGTCAGGAACAGACCCGCCCTGAAACCTCATGATGTTGTCTTCGTCTACTAATTTAAATTCAAGCTGGGCAGTCTTGCCGATCAGTTCCAGCGCCCTCTGCGGGTCTTTGATGCCCGGCAGCTGCACGAGTATCTGGTTTTCGCCCTGCTGGACAATGACCGGTTCAGTGACCCCGAACTGGTCTATCCTGTTCCGTATTGTCTCCAGCGCTTGCCTTACGGCGTTTTCCTTGATGCCGGCAATCTCCTTTTCAGGCAGAAGAAAGGAGAGGCGAAGGGTGTCGCCTTCCGTCTTTGAATCCCCGGCCTTCAGATCGGGAAATTCCTTGCCTATCAGGTTGTAAAGTTTTTCCTTCTGCTCTGCCCTCACTGACACCGAGATCGTACTGTCGTGCTTGTCCAGCGCAAGGAACCGGACCCCATCACGGATCATGGCGTCTTTCAGCGCGCCAAACTTCCTGTCGATCATGTTCTGCATAAGCTTTACCGTATCAAGCTCAAGCAGAAGGTGCATGCCGCCTTTCAGATCAAGCCCGAGATGTATCTTGTCCGATGGGAGATACTTTTTTAATGTCCCCTGCGGCTCAAAAACATTCGGCAGGCAGAATATGACCGATATGACCAAAAAGATCAGTACCAGGATAAATCTGAATTTCAAAGATTTAAGCACTCATCTCCCTCATGGTAAGGATTGACAAAAAATATATGCAAATTATAATCATATGACGATTTTGTCAAGAGAAATTTGTCACAAAGCGAATAACTACCGGAAAACCCGTAAGGCGTGAGGCGTGAGGGGGGATTGCAGCAAAAAGCAAAGAGCTGAGATACGAATTACGATTCACGACTTACGGGTGTTATGTATTTATTTAGTAAACCCAAAGAGCGGCTGTCCGCTTACAGCGTGCAGGCTCAGTTTACCGTTATCTATTTTGAAGATCAGTACCGTGGACCCTTCATCGCTGCGGCGTTTTCCTGTCTTGATAACCGTATAGCCCCTGTCAAAATTTAATGAGACAGACACCTTGTCCTTGTAGTCAGGAGTTACGTTGTTGAGGGTATAACGGATGCTTATATCGTGGATGGCGCTGAAGTCATTCTGAACCGACTTTTCATATTCGACCTTTTCACCGGTAAAAGAATCGTCCACATACGCCATGAAGCTCCCTGTCGCCTTTCCCCGGTATGCCTCAATCATGCCGTTCAGGACATCCCCTACGGCATTATAGAGAGACCTGTCGAGGATGGTGATCCCCTTGAAGGTGTCCTCGATGTTGTTCGTATCGCCCTTTGTATCGGTAATCCGTATGAAAAGGCCGTAGGTGGTGCCTTTCTCCGCCCTGAAACTGTACCTGAATGTATTCTTTTTTGTTGACCTGACCTTCCGCCAGGTGCTTTTATTGTCAATGCTTACTTCAACTGCCTTCACCTTCACGGTATCCGCTATCTTGCCTGTTATGGAGACCCTGCCGCCTGGCAGCAGCTCTCTGAAGAAGGTTATCTTCTTCTCTGTCTCGGGCGTAATCTTCTTATTTATATACAGGTATTCAAGCCTGATATCGTCCGGCTTTTCCGCCAAAGCCGCCGACAGCTCCACAGGGCCGGGGATATGACACAATAGAAAAAGGGAAACTACACCAAAGATTCCTGGAATAATCTTCTGCAACATTTTTCTCCCCTTCACCCTATCTGCCCGCCATCTCAATACTGGAGGTTTACGCCAAGGGTTATGCTGTTTTCCCTGAAGCTGCGCGACTGCGTAGAGAAGCGGAAATCGTTGACAAAACTTCTCAGATAAAGCATGCCTTCATTAAACTTTTTGAGAAAAGGCGGCCGGTAATAGACATTGAAGCTGCCGAAGGTCTTCGAGCTGTTGTCGGTGCCCGCGGCGCTTTTCTCAAGCTTGTTCTGCCCTATCCTGAAGTCGGAGTTGAGCTTCAGCTTCAGGAACTCGAACCCCATCCCGAAGGAATATTCGTAGATCTGGTCCGTCTCAAGGGCAAGGTCGTCCCTTGCGGTCATACCGCCGAGGTACAGCACGGGCTTAAGGACGTATGCTTCCCCTATCTCATGCCTGCTGTTGAGAGACAGGTTGTACGTATACTCCTTTGCCTGCCGCTGGTCCTTCTCAGTGCTGTAGATCGTATAACTCACGTTGGCGTCGCTGTCCACGGGGCCGAATCTGTCCCTGTAGTTCAGGGTTGTCATGTGGTCTGCCGTGCTGATACCTGATCCATTTCCGGCGCCGAATCTCCTGTCATATTTGTACGCGAGATCGGCCGTCGCAGACTGCCTTCCCAACAGGTTCTTGAAGCTGAAGCCCACCTCCGGCGCATAGCTGTCCGTCCTGTATGCCTTCTGGCCGTCAAGGTTGTCCCTGAACCACAAAAGCCCAAGGTTCAGCATGATATTTTTCGTCATCGTGTAGCGCCACTTTGATTTGATCTTTTCACGGTCAGGGGTGGCGGAGCCAAGGATCGACTGGAACTCTGTGGAGACCCTTTCGTACTCGAGGGACACCCTGCTCGGCCCTCCTTCTCCAACTGCCTCTATCCTGCTGGCCGTTCCGTGCGTCCTGTCTTCGTTCTGCCCTTCCACTGAAGTGGGCGATATCGTTGTGCGGGACGTTGAGAACTCTCCGCGGAACGTCAATCCCTGCATGGGCTTGTATTCGGCATCCACAGTGTAGTTGTTGCTGTCATAGATAGGATCGGTGGACATTATTCTTGTTCCCGGCCTGTCCTTTGCCTGCACATAGCTGATGCCTGCCCAGATATTCGGCGAGAAGTTCTGTTTGATCCTCATCCCGTAGGCAGTCCGCTCTATCGCCTGCGTCTCAACCCCTCCCCAGATCGTATCCCATCGCGGCAGCACATAGCCATACACCATGGTGATCTCAGGAGAATTTTTTTGCTCATTAAAATACCTGTATGAAGCGCCTTTCACCGCCGTGCTTAAAGAATATTGCGAAAATGACTCGAAGGTGTCGCCGGCATTCACCGTGTGGATCTTGTTCGTCATCCTTCCCTGGATATTCGTCGGTGAGAAGGTCGCGACATCGTTCCTCCTGTCGTCGGTAGCCTTGAACCCGAGGTTAAAATTATATTCAAGCTCTTTGACAGTACCGTTCCCTGTAAAACCAAAGATGTTCAGGTATCTAAACCCTCTCGTCAGGGACGACCCGTCATCGCCGCCCGGGCCGGTTATGTCATTAAACGTATAGGAGAACTCATTTGAGAAGTGAACCTCGTTGTCGGCGGCATAGGCAGGCGCAGCCGATGCGAGGAACAGGAAGACAAGGAGACATGAGAAAAAGGCCGCAGGCACCCTAATGGGGAGACTGGTACAATGTTTTTCTGCATTGACAGATGTCATCATGAATATCCCTCCTGTATCCATCAGAATGTCCTCGAACCGTTCGGCTGGTATTTATAACGAATCGTCGTTGTGCGCGGCGGGCCTGCAGGACAGGGCGCATCATTAATGATCTCAACGACGGCGTATTTGCCGTCGGCGAGCTTGATCGCATAGCTGTGCCCTATTACGATGGGGGAGATCGCTCCGCCGATGGCGTATCCCGAGGAGGGAACCTCGGTTATCGAATCGACGCTCTTGACGCCCAGGTCCTGGGCAAAGATCCCGACATTCATCCGTAGACCTGGACAAAAAAGCATGATATCGCCATTCATCGGAGGAGGAGTGGGGATCTCATTTGTCCTTGTGTCGGTCGAAAACTTCACCCCTTCAGAACTACCGCCCGTCATATGGAGCGTCACCGACTTTGCCTGCGTTGTTGTTGTCCCTCCCTCTTCCACAAACCTCACCGATTCCTGATAGGGCAGCTTTCTTGTGTCGCCCTTGCTGTCCACGACGATCACCTCTGTGCCGGAAGTCTCTGATACGGTTCCCTGCGCTACGTTAGAGGAGTCGCTGAGACCGAATATGAGAGGCCATTTCATGCTGTAGATCCTTGCCCCCCTGTCTCCCATCTTAAAGGTCATCTGCGTCACAGCGTTGTCCTGAAGGGTCCTGCCTGATCTGGTGGATGTTACCTGCCTGTTGTAATTGAATGTCACGAATATCTTTCCCGTTGTATCAACGGTGACGCTCGTCAGCACATACCGCAGCATGATATTGTCAAAGGCGCTGAAGTCTTTCCTTACGGCCCTGTCCAGGAATACCTTGTCGCCCGTAAAGTCATCGCTGACAAGGGACATGAACTCCTGGGGCTTTTCCCTTTGATAGGCGTCAATGAGGCTGTCCAGGATGTTCTTCACGATACCCTGTACGTTTTGCGTTGAGACCGTTACCTCTTTGAGAGTGCTTTCCACATTATTTGTCTTTCCCCGCGTATCTGTTATCTCAACATATATCCTGTAGGGTCTGTTCAGCTCCGGCTTGAATCCGTATTCAAAGGCGCCGCTGTCGCTCAGCTTCATGTCAAGCCAGCTCTGCTTGCCGTCCGTGCTTACCCGCGCGCTCCCGATCTTGTTCATGCCGGCAGTCGCCTTCCCCTGTATCATTACCATACCGTTCGGCAGCATCTCCCTGAAGAGCATGACCTTTGCCCCGGTTTCGCTGAAGCTCACCTTATTGAGATAGATATACTGAAGTTCAACGCTGTCTTCCGAGGCCCCGAAGATCCACCACTTTGCGTGGCCGTCAGAAGCGAAGGAAAAGAGAAGAAAAAAGAGTAGCAGTACCCTGCTGCACAATTTCATTAAAACCTCCTCACCGTTTCTGGACTATCTATTCTATTAATACAACACCCGGTAAAATGTAAATAAATATTTCGCCCTGAAAACACTTCATTGCAGCAATGAACTACCCCACAAGCAAGCTGCGAGGTATCAAAGGATAGAAACTGCATGATCATGCCCCCTCACCCTACCCTCTCCCGCGAGGGGAGAGGGAACAGTGTTACCCCACAGCAAGCTGAGGGGAATCATCCGGATTGAATAACCAATGACGGGACCATAGTACATCGTATTTCGCATATCGAGATTATAAAGAAAATCGTTCGTCGCAATGCGTTCGAATCGTCTCTTTGGTTTCTCCCCTTTCCCTATTTCCCCTTTCCCCTTTCACTTTCCCCTTTTCCCCTTCCACCTTTCCCTTTTCCCCTTACCCCTTTCACCTTTCACCTTTCCCCTTTCCCTTTCCCTTTCACCTTTTACCTTTCCCCTTTCACCTTCCACTATTTCACTGACAGCAGCTTGCCTCCGAGGGTTTTCGAGATCTTCGGCTGACCCGATTGATCTATCGTGACCTCTTCATTGATGCTCGATTTCTCTTCATGCTTGAGGTTTTTCTTATAGATCTTGCTCGTAATGGTGACATCGTAATTCACCCTGTATTTCGTCTCATTCACTTTCGTTACCTGGAGATTCTGGATATTGAATCTGACCTCATCGAACATGGTGAACGTCTTCTGTAGGTTTCTCTGAAGGTCAGAAACGCTCCCCCCATCGTTTGATCCCCATTGGCTGCTTAAACAGCGTACCACTCCCGAGGTGTTCTTCGATTCATAGGCCTGCTTGAGCTGGCTGTATAATTCTTTTACTTTCGGCGTCATATCCACTGCCTTCTGAGCGCTGCCTGCCCCTTGCATGGAAGCCATGGGGCCTATGCCCGGCTGCTGCGGCATGGAGCCGGCCGCGCCAGGTTTTGGTTGCTGCATAGAGCCTGCCTGAGAAGGCATGGAGCCCATAGCGCCTGGTTTGGGCTGCTGCATTGGAGCCGCTTGTGAAGGCATGGAAGGGGCGGCAGCGGCCTTCGGCTGCTGTGCGGGAGGAGCCTGTTGCGGCATGCTGGGACTGGCCGCTGGCGTCTGCACCTTTGCCGGTGCTGAGGGCTGCGGGGATGCTCCCTGCTGGGAAGGTAAAGACTGGGGAGTCCCAGCGGCTGCCGGCGCCGTCTTGCCTGCGACCGGGAGCGAGGCAACCTGCGTTGCCCCCTGCGGAGGCGCTGCCGGAGGAGTGGGCTGTGCTGCCGGTTGAGCGGGTGCTTTCGCCATGCCCGAAGGCTGTGCGGGAGGCTGCGCCGTCGGGGACGTTCCTGTTCCCTGACCGGCCGGCGCCGTCATCGGGCCTGCACCCGTCGGAGGAACAGCAGCACCCGGCCCTCCCTGTGCGGTC
Source organism: Deltaproteobacteria bacterium UBA6106 (assembly GCA_002428485.1). Lineage (GTDB taxonomy): Bacteria > Desulfobacterota > Syntrophorhabdia > Syntrophorhabdales > Syntrophorhabdaceae > UBA5609. The sequence continues at coordinate 36,529 of DIWM01000050.1, read as the reverse complement.
ATGGGGCCCATGCCTGCGGGAGGCGTCCCGGCGCCTGTCCCCGCAGGAGGAATTCCAGCACCCGTTCCTGCCTGTTGCCCCGGCTGGCCCGGACGGCCGGCCTGGCCGGGCCCGGACGGCATGGTCGTGCACTTGCCGTTCGTATACACCCCTCCCTTGGCCAGGCACTCGTTCTGAAGCTTCATCTCCGCCTCGGCCTTGGCGTAATCTATGGCCCGCTGTTTCGCTTCCTGGGCGGTATGCGCGTTGTAGCGCTTCACGTGCTCGTCGACCGCCTTTACCAGGTCGGAAGATGCCGTCTTGATCGCGGCATTCCTGTGGTTAGCCGCCAGCCCTTTGGCCGTATCGAGCGACACCGCTACCGACTGTTCGTCGGCATTTGTCTTCATCTCTATATCCATCGCAAAGGCGGTGCCGTTCCTGAGCGCTGTGCCCAGCTTCTCGTCGAATGTGCGGTTCCTGATGCCTTCTTTGTATGTGTAGGTTCCGTAGGAGCTTGTGGGGATCGCCCTCACGTCGGCCGCCATCTTCGCGATCCTCGCGGCATAGACAACGTTGCCGTTCACTATGGCGTAATCGGGCGTGTCTATGTAGTAGTTCCTCATCTCCGCGGCCTTCTTCTCCAGCATGGCCTTGAGCCCCGTATCCCCGTTGGGGTCCCACTTGGCGATGCCGGTCTGTGCGACCTCCTTCAGCAGCGCGTCCGCGGCGGCGTTCGCCTTCGCCCTGTCAAAGAGGCTCATGTCCGACGGGGAAGGTGCCAGGAATATGCGCCTGTTGGAGCCGGAGCTCCCCTCGGTGGCCATCGCCACAGACACCATGGCGGCATTGACCGAGCCGCCGAACTTATAATAAGAGGTGGTATATTCCTGGAACGCATCCTGCCAGTACCTCACCTTTCTCAGCAAGCTCTCAAGATAGAGCAGGTCGTCCTGGATGCTTGCAAGCTGCTTCTGGTTGTCTGCCATCACCTTACTGTTCATATCGGCCTCGACCGCGAGCGCCAGCTTCTCCACGTCCTTCATGTCGGCAACCCTCTTTTCGATGTCCGTCAGCGCCTGCGCCTTTGGGTCGGACTGCAGTTTCAGGGCCTGTATCCTCTCTTTCGCCTCTGCGACCTCCTGCTCGTAGCGGCCCTTTTCGGCAAGGTGTTTTTTAAGTCTGCCTATGTATTCCATGGCGTATCTGTGATTTTCATTCGTTTGGTATGAGCTGTTGCTCTCGTTGATGATCTTTCTCTTTATACCCTCAATATAACCGCTGACCGCCGCCCCGTTCTCTCCCCATTTCGGGAACTGCATCTTCGGGAGGCCAAGGTACCCGTCAGTCTTCATGCTCCGGAGGCCGTTGAGGAGCTGTTTCGCGCCGGCTGCCGTGTTGTTGTAATTCATCGGCGGCGGGTAAACAGGGTAATTAGGATAGGAGGCCGGGACCATTCGATCGACCGCCGCCACCTTCTCCAGGGCTTCCTTCTTTAACTTATCCATATCAGCGAACCGTGCCCGCTCCTCATTCGCTAATCTGCCGATCGCCCGGACCAGGGCATTATACTGAAGCTGGACATTGCCGGCATAAAGCCCCCGCTTGGCATCGTAGTTCTTTCTTTCCGTTTGCAGATCTTCGTACGGCTTCCAGGCTGTTCTCTCCCAGGCACGTATGGCATCCGAAGCACTATTGAAGCATCTCTCCCAGGTCTTGCCACCATCTGCGCCACAGGGGTTGGCGCCGCTAGTCCAACGGCAGTATTGATTACATGCAGCGATCTGCGCCTCCAGGACCTTTCTCTGGTTCGCGTTCGTCTGGTTTATAGCATCGCGCCGGGAGATATATGTAGGATGATAATCTCCGGCCGGATTCTCTTTGTTGTACTGCTCCTCAAAGGTCTTGTACTTTTTCGCGGCGTCTTCCGTTATGATCTTTGCCTCGGCCTCCATGTCCTGAAGGGTCTTTGCCTGGTGCAGCCTCATCACAGCCTCATCGATACCGATGAGATTCGGAGAAACCTCTGCCAATGAGATCGAGGTCTTGTATTGAGGTGTAGATGCCTGGGTGGCAAAATCCTGCTTAAGGGTATTGGGAATATCCTTCAGCGCCTTTGCCACATCGTTCCATGACTGCTTGAGCGCTGCCTTCGTTGCCAGCTTTTTCTGACCGATCGGACCTTTATCGGGGAGCATCCTGACATAGACCCTCACGAAATACCCGATCCTGTCCCGGATGTTATACAGTTCGTCCCACCTTTTATCTCTTTTCGCATTGGCGATCGTCTGCGGCAGCTGCTTTGCGTATGCATCGATCTCAGGGAGCCGCTTTATCGCCTCTTCGACACTTACGGCAAATTTCTGGAACTCGGGGGTAAGTTTCTTGGAGGCCTTCTCGATCTCGAAGAATGCCTTCCGCATGATCACTTCGCTCTCGGCTGCCCTGGCGTAATCGTTCAGCCGCTTCAGGAGGCCGGCGATCCAGGTCTCTATCTCCTGCCTGTTCTTGAACACCTCTGCCTGCCCGGCCGTGTCATAGCCTCTCCCGCCGTCAACAGCGATGGCGCTGAGATTGTCCCAGGCAGACGGCTCGGGAAACTCCCTACCCAGCTCTTCCGATACGTATGCCTTGAGCCTGTTGCGCCAGCTCGTATCGTACAGCACCTTCCGGAACACGTATTCAACGGACTGCTTCGTGACTGGTATCGGGTCGCTTTTGTCGCCGAGCTGCCTGCCTGTCCTCGGTTTCAGCACCGGGTCGCTTTCAATGGCGCCGTAGAGCGACTCTATATCGCGGGCGATGCGCGTGGACTCCACCTGCGCGTAGGATTCCTTTGTGATGGAGTAGGCGGTCAGAGCAAGCTGGAAGGTCGCCGTGGAGAGCCCGAGGTATTTCAAATAGGCCTGGCCGGACGATTCCCACCCGGCGACCTCGGCCATGATGGCCAGCACTGATTCCTCTCCGGCCCCGTACATGTCCCCTGAGGCCGCTTTTCGTGTCGCGCTGCCTACGGTGGCAGCGAATCCGGCGATCTTGTTGATCTTGTCGATATAGGGCTCGAGGCGCTGTCCCTCCTTCAATGCGTCAAAGGCGATCCCGTAGCTTGTGCTGTAAAGAGAGGCCGCGGAGCCGTACATGGACTCATACACATCGTCTTCGTCGGCCCTTCCTGTCCCGGGGACTGCCAGCATGCAAAATACAAAAAAAAGCGCCCAGAGTTTCACGGCGCGCCCCTTTATGAACCGGACTTTGTTTGGTCTAACAGGTCGTTCTTTCATAGGTATTACACTCCTCGGAAAAATTATTCCCTTTGCTCACATCTGAATTATTTTTTGGATGAAACGATATATCCATATTCCGGGTGACTTGTAAATGTTTTCATATGTTTAACACAGGGTATATTTTTTGGCAAATAAAATTTGCGCAAATAGATCATGAGGGCATCGGTGTCGGATTATCCTTTAGCAAACCGTCGTGAGACGAGGAAGCTCGGTCGTATCATTCCCCCCCCTCTCCCTGACCCTCTCCCGCGAGGGGAGAGGGGATAATGTTGGGTCCCGCGAGGGGAGAGGGGACAATGATACCATCCCGCAGGGAGCGTAAGCGACGCGGCGATCCCTTCTGGATGCTGGATGCTCGATGCCGGATACTGGTCAGTTGCAATTCAAGAAACAAGTGTCGAGATACGGGGGGGCAAAGGCCGTTCGGTTTTCTCCTTACGCAGTCCTTGCCGGTATCCAGCGACCAGTATCGAGTATCTGTTTTTTAAACGTTGAACATAGAACATTGAACGGATCTTACAAGGGGAGAGGGAATGTTGTTACCTCGAAGCGCTGCTTCAGGGGATCTATTGATGGAGCGTGTTTGCGGGGATATTCCGACACCGATGCTCATCCAAAAAAATTATGGGATAATTATTGCCCCGGGGAGAGTCGCTTACTAAGCTGTATTTATTATCGATTTACAGATCGAGCACCTGCCTGACCTTCTCGAGAAATTTATCTGCAATGATCGGCTTTGTGATGAAGTGGATATCTTTTTCAAAAATTCCCTTTTTGTGGATAATATCAGCCGAATACCCGCTCATAAAAATAGCCTTTGCGTCCGGCTTAATGCTTTTCACTTCGTCATATACCACCCTTCCATTCTTTTTCGGCATGATCACGTCTATTATGGCCAGGTCAATGCGGTCCCGGTTGTCCGTGAACTGTCTTACCGCATCTTCGCCGTCCGTCGCTTCAATAATGCGGTAGCCGTACTGTTCAAGCAGCTCTTTTGCGAATGCCCTCACGCCCGCATCATCCTCGCAAAGGAGGATCGTTTCGTTCCCGCCCCGTAACTCTTTGGGCGCCGGCACCGCTTCTTCCGCCTCGTTCTCTTCCCCGGAAAAGGGGAGGTATATTCTGAAGGTTGTCCCTGTACCGGCTTCGCTTTCCACGTCTACATACCCGTTATGCTGCTTAATAATGCCATAGACAATGGACAGCCCGAGGCCCGTGCCCTTCCCTACCTCCTTGGTGGTAAAAAAGGGTTCAAAGATCCTTTCGGAAACCTCTTTGCTCATGCCGACTCCATTATCCGAGAGAACGGTGAGGACAAATTTACCGGGCTTTCCATAATTGTGCGCCTTGATGTACGCATCATCTATCACGGCAGCAGATGTCTCGATCCTGAGCCTTCCGCCTCCCGGCATAGCGTCCCTCGCATTTGCTGCAAGGTTCATAAGAACCTGCCCGATCTGGCCTGAATCTGCATAGACCGTAAGATCCTCTTCGCTGAATGAAGTCACCAATTCCACGTCTTCGCCGATGAGCCTTTTGATAAGTTTTTCAAAATCCCTGACAACCGAGTTGATATTGATCGGCCTGGGGGCTATGAGCTGTTTTCTGCTGAAGGCAAGAAGGCCCTGAGTAAGGTTGGCCGCCTTTTCTGCCGCGCTCATGATGGTCTCCACGTATGCCCTGAAAGGGTTTTCCTTTTCCATTTTCATCTGCATGATTGCGCCGTACCCTATGATGGCAGTTAAGATGTTGTTAAAATCGTGGGCAACTCCTCCGGCAAGCTGGCCGATCGCCTCCATTTTGTGGGACTGCTGAAGCTGTTCCTCTAAGCGCTTAAGGTTCGTTATATCCAGAACGGATGCTATGCTCCTCCCGGTGCCCGGAATGACCGCTACGGTAATGATGACATTTTTCTTATTGCCGTCCCTGTCTGCGGTAACCGATTCATAGCTTCCGGGGACGCTCCCTGGATCTATTCTCCGCAATTGATGGTATTCCAGCATTTTTTCTATATGGTCTTTATCGATAAAGACCGTCCAGCTCTTTTTGCCCTCCAGCTCACTCCTGCTGCGACCGGTAAGGCGCTCGAATTCCGTATTGGCAAGCAAGATCGTCGTATCTTCTTCAACTATTATGCTCGCCGTCCCCGTGTTTTCGAAAATAACCCTGTACATATTCTCTGACTGGCGAAGCGCTTCCTCAACCCTGAAGCGTTCTGAAAGCTCTTCATGCAGTTTTTTATTTGCATCAGCGAGTTCGGCAGTGCGTTCTTCCACAAGCTCTTCAAGGCGCTTATAGTGGGCGGCAAGCTCTTCGTCCCTCTTCTGAATAGTCTCCAGCATCTCGTTAAAACCCCTCGCGAGGTAGCCCGCCTCGTCCCTGCCCGTCACATCGGTCCTGAGGGTATAGTCTTTTTTCTTCGATATGACCGCCATCAGCGTTGTAAGTTCCGCAAGCGGCTCCGTTACCACCTTCTGCAGCCTCGACGATAATAAGTAGCTCCCGAAGAGCGCGCATACCATTATCGCCAGGAGAAACAGGGCATAAAGGACCACCATCGCATAAAACTCTTTGAGGTCGGACACGATATATATTGTTCCGATTGCCTCTCCTTCAAGCATAATCCTCCGGAATACCTCAAGCCTTGTTATGCCGAAGGAATATCCGTCTCCGGGAGGCAGCGCGAAATTCGCACCGCCATCAAACCCTGTCCGCTTGTACTCGGAAAATACCTCGCCTTCCCTGTTGTACGTCGCGGCATAGACAATATTCGGGATTGAGCTTAAAGCCTTCATGGTTTCCGTTGATTCTTTTCTATCGCCAAAAACAAGGGCTGCGCTGTTCAGCTTCCCGATCGTATTCGCTACAGCGATCAATTCGCTGACCATGGACCTTCTTACCGTTAAGTATTCGTATACAACAAAGACCGCGGACGTCAGGAGAAGCGCAAAGGCAGTGGTTATTACGCACATATATATAAGTTTCTGCTTGATCGGAACATCCCGGAAGAACTGCTTTCCTCTCATCGCCTTCACCTACTCATCCTTGACGATGCGCGCCAACCTTAAAAGCTGTGAGCTTATGCTGAACCGTGCCTCCCTGGCCGCATCGAGGTTGATCTCAAACCGTATCTTTTTATCTTCGAGATAAAAATTTATAATAACGCCTTTTTGGGCAAATCCTTCAGTATCCCCCACGGTGAGGATGCCCTTTCTTTTTACTGCCTTCAGGGCCTCCCGCAGGCGGCCCTTCTCTGAATTACAGACAAAGAGCATATGGCAGCCCCTGAATTCCTCCGTTGACCTTGTATATTTTACAACAAACCGCATTCCCTTCACCACCTTGTCCTTCAGCTTAGCCAGTTCACTGTCGATTGGGCCCGAGCCGAACATGCAAACGTTGACAACGCCTTTGCCTTCCCCCTGGGATCCGTCCGGCCAGTCAATAAATTTCACAAAATTATAGAGGAACGCTGCCTTGACCTCATATTCGCTTACTGTCTTTTCCTCTCCGCAGACAGAAAAGATGCTCGCAGATAGGCTCGCAAAGAGGAAAAACAGTGCAATGAAAAATATCTTCCTTTTCTTTTTCACCATCAGAACCTGTATGTGAATTTCAGCCTGAAGGTCCTGCCATCCTGCTCAATGGCGTTCTGGATGATGTCCTTCGAGACAGGGTCGCTGTATTTTTGATCGAAAAGGTTATAGACGCTTGCAGAGACCACCGTATCATTGAAAAGCTTTCCGCTGTTGAAGGTCAGGTTGGCGACCAGGAAACCGCCAGCGTCGCTTCCATTGATGGTCTTTCTCGGCCCCGTGTACTGGACCTCTATGCCGGTGGAAAGCTTATCCCTGATAAGAGGGAAAGAGGTGTTGAGCTTGACGAGGTGCTTCGGGGAGTTGGTAAGGGATGTCCCGGTCTCTTTATCTTTTGTCTCGGTAAAGGAATAACTGATACGGCTTGTAACCTCTTTTGCCCACTTCCCTTCAAGCTCCAGCTCAAAACCCTTGCCGGTCACATCGTCGGCATTCCGGAACACCAGAAGACCGCTCACAGGGTCGGTAATCTGGGTAATCAGGTTTTTCATATCATAGTAAAAACCTGAAACGGTAAAGCGAAAGTTCTTTATATACTGCTCAAGCACTATCTCGTATGTCCCTATCGTCTCGGGGTCAAGGTCGGGGTTTGCCTGCTGGGCAATGTTTCCGTCGTTGTAAAAACGCTCGTATGTATTTGGGATCCGGAAGGCCTCTCCGTAGAGGAACTTGAGGGTCGTGCCGTCGAAGGGGCTGTAGATGAGCCCTGCCCTCGGGTTGATCCTCCCCCTGAAGTCCTTGTAATGGTCGTAGCGGGCGCCCGCATTGAGAATAAGGTTATCCAGGATGGTAAATTCATCCTGGAAGTGAGCGCCAAAAGTATAGGAGCCTCTCTGCTCGTTCAGGTATGATGCATACGGGCTCTCATCACAGTTGCGCTGGGTCTGCACGAAGTTGTCCTGATACTCAAGGCCAACGCTCATCTTGTGTCGTTCGAAGACCTTTCTATTGTATAAGACCTCGCCCCCCCATAACTTCCCGATGGCAACATCTCTATTAAGGATGACAGGAGGGTAGTTGATCATGTAGCTCCCGTCGTACCGGTAGTAATCATAAAAGAACCGCAGCATCAGGTCATGGTCGTCATCGAACGCCTTTCTGTATCTCAGGTCCGCATATCCCTGGGCGTCTGTCGTATCGGTTCCATCATCTCCCAAAACGGCATTCCAGGCGCCTGTGGAGATGCCTTTCGTTCTCGATACATACCCCCCCTGAAAGGTAAGATCGCGGAACTGCACGTTTGCGAAGACGCTTCCATGCCTGTCGGCATCGGCATTGTCGGAATCCCCGTTGTTCGTTGCAGGGCCATCGTATTCCTTGAAATACAGGCCAGGCCCTTTGCTCCGGTAGTAAGACCCTGAAAGCAGCACCCCGAAGTCATCCCTGAACTGCTTGCCAAAGGTGGCGCGGCCCTTATATGTATCAAAGCTCCCCGCTTCGGCTGAGACCTCCATGCCTTTCACTGCCTGAGCCTTTTTTGTGATGACGTTGATAACCCCGAAGAAGGCGTTGCTGCCGTAAAGAGAGGAACCCGGACCACGCACGACCTCAACGCGGTCTATGAGGTCTACATCAAGGATGAACTCCGTCCCTATCGCTGCCGTATCGTAGATATTGTTGTTGATCCTGTGGCCATCGACAAGGAGGAGGACCCTGGTATTGTAATCACCGGGCCGCGAGAACCCCCGGGTACCCACATAATGATAGTTCCTGTCATAGGTTACATAAAAGCCGCGGACGCTTTTGAGTATATCGGCAAGCGTGCGGTACCCGTACCGCCGGATATCTGCGGCAGTGATGATGCTGACCGATGACAGCGCCTCCGTGACCTTCTGTTCGCGTTTCGCAGCCCCGTACACGGTATCAACTTCGATCTCCATAAGGGCTTCAAGGGGCAATTCCGTCAGATCTTCGGTTATACCGGCAGGCATGACCCTGGCAATAGCCGGCAGGGCAGCAAAACAAAAAAAGACAACCCCCGCAAAAAAAACAAAGATTCCCCTTGTCGTATCGTGCAACCGGTCAAGATTCATGATGCCCCCTGATTTACAGGCAAAAACATACTTGTGTCCTTCCCTTAATATGGTAAACATACATAAGTTGTTTATCGCATTCCAGAAAATTATCTATAATATTTGGTATCATTCCCCCCCCCTCTCCCTGACCCTCTCCCGCGAGGGGAGAGGGGATAATGTTACCCCGAAGCAGGGCTCCGAGGAATCTATTGATTGCTTTTTTTTCATAAACCCATTATAGTAGTATGAAACGTGCGACCTTACATCTCACAAGAAAACTGTACCGGGTGTAAGGAGTGTATTGACGTATGCCCCTATGATGTATTTACCGATGAGAACGGCACGGTCAGCATATCCCGGCCCGAGGACTGCATAGAATGCACATCATGCGTGGACAACTGCCCCGGACATGCCATCTATATGGATGATTAATGAAAAACAAGGTGCTTCTCGATAAAAAGGCGGTCGAGCGGACCGTAACAAGGATGACGCACGAGATACTTGAAAAGAACCACGGCTGCGCATCGTTAAGCCTCATCGGGATCAGGACAAGAGGCATCTACCTTGCAAACAGGCTTCAGGCGAAGATAGAAGCCATTGAAGGAATGACCCTTCCCGTCGGCGTACTCGATATCACAATGTACCGGGACGACATCAGCAAGCTCAAATCGCCTGTCATCAAAAGGACCGATATACCCTTTGACGTGAACAACGGCACCATCATCCTCATTGACGACGTGATGCATACGGGGAGGACAACGAGGGCTGCCATCGACGCCATCATGGACCTCGGAAGGCCAAAAAAGATCCAGCTTGCCGTCCTCGTCGACAGGGGTGAACGGGAACTCCCGATACATCCGGATTACGCCGGTATCCACTACACGGCAAACCCCGAGGAAGAGGTGCTCGTGAGGCTCCACGAGGTCGACGGGAAAGATGAAGTCGTTATTGTGAGATCATAGATGAACTGGGATAAAAAAGATCTTCTCGGGATCAAGGAACTTTCAAGGGAGGAGATCTTGCTTGTCCTCGACACCGCAGAATCCTTCAAGGACATATCAAAGAGAGAGATCAAAAAGGTCCCTACCCTCCGGGGCAAGACCGTCATTACGCTCTTCTACGAGCCGAGCACCAGGACAAGGACGTCCTTCGAGATCGCGGCAAAACGGCTGAGCGCCGACACGATCAATATCTCCTCCAGCACAAGCAGCTCCGTAAAAGGGGAGACGCTCAAAGACACCGCGCGAAACCTCGAATCGATGCGGCCCGACGCGATCGTCATCAGGCACAGCATGCCCGGGGCGCCCCACATGCTTGCGAAGATACTTGCTTCTTCGGTCATCAACGGAGGCGATGGCGCCCATGAACACCCTACGCAGGCGCTCCTTGACCTCTTCACGATCCGCGAAAAGAAAGGCCGCATAGACGGCCTCAAGGTCGTTATCATCGGCGATATCGCCCACAGCAGGGTGGCGCGGTCTAACTTTTTTACGCTCCGTCATTTTGATACAGAGATCATCTGTTCAGGCCCTCCGACAATGATCCCCCCTGATATAGAAAGCCTCGGGGTAAAAACAGAATACGATATGAACAAAGCGGTGAAGGATGCCGATGTCATCATGATGCTCCGCATCCAGAAGGAACGCGGCGGGATCTCTTTCATCCCCTCCGTAAAGGAGTATGCAACGCTCTACGGGTTACAGAAAGAACACATTGAGAAGGCAAAAAAGGATGTCATCATCATGCACCCCGGTCCGATGAACAGGGGCATCGAGATCGCCGACGAGGTTGCCGACGGTCCCTATTCGGTCATCCTCGACCAGGTCGAGAACGGCCTGGCGGTAAGGATGGCTATCCTCTATCTCCTCATAGGGAGGGAAACGTGAAGGTCCTCATCAAGGGAGGAAGGCTTGTTGACCCCGGCCAGGAGATCGACGCGAAACTCGATATCCTCCTGAGCGGTAACATTATAGAAAAGATCGACAAGAACATCCCTGAAAAGGGCGCCGGCATGAAGGTCATCGATGCCGCGGGCCATATCGTCGCACCGGGGCTCATCGATGTCCATACCCACCTGAGGGAACCAGGCTACGAATACAAGGAAACCATCAGGACAGGGACAATGGCAGCGGCTAAGGGAGGATTTACCTCCGTAGCCTGTATGGCAAACACCGACCCCGTAAACGACAACAAGAGCGTAACCGAATATATCATAAAGATGGCAAAGCTGGAAGGCGCCTGCCGGGTATTGCCCTGCGGCGCTATATCGAAGGGCCTGAAAGGCGAAGAGCTTTCAGATATCGGCGAGATGTACGAGGCAGGTATTGTCGCCCTTTCCGATGACGGGAAGTCCGTGAAAAACGCAGGTCTTTTGAGAAGGGCATTCGAATATGCACTGCTTTTTAAGATTCCCGTCATATCCCATTGCGAGGACGATAACCTTTCCGGGGGCTTCGTTCATGAAGGCCTTGCGTCAGTCAAAAACGGGCTTGATGCGATCCCGTCAATCGCAGAAGAGGTCATCGTACAGCGGGATATCACCATAGCGCGGTATGCCAACGCACCGGTACATCTGACCCATATCTCAACGCGGGGGAGCATCGAGGCCATCGCAGCAGCAAAAAAGCAGTATAAAAAGGTCACCTGCGATACCTGCCCGCATTACTTCAGCCTTACCGATGAGGCGACGCTCGGCTTTGATACCAATACGAAGGTCAACCCGCCGCTTCGTTCCCGGAAGGATATGGACGCCATCAAAGATGCGCTGCGCAACAATATCATTGATATCATTGCCACCGACCACGCGCCCCATGAGTTTACCTCAAAGGATGTGGAATTCAACCTCGCAACCTTCGGCATCTCCGGCCTGGAAACGGCCTTTGCCCTGTCCCTTGCCCTTGTCCACGGAGGGGTCCTGACCCTGAAGGAGCTTCTCAGGAAATTTACCGTCAACCCCGCCAGGCTTCTCAACATCCCCTACGGTACCCTTGCGCCGGGCAGCGCCGCGGACATCATCGTCTTTAACCCCTCCATCGAATGGACCGTCGATGCAGCACAGTTCCTTTCAAAGGGGAGGAACACGCCCTTTAACGGCTGGAAGCTAAAAGGGAAGAACCTTCTCACCATCGCGGACGGCAAGATCGCCTACCGCGACCCGCTGCTTAAAAAAGCATGAAGAGCGGCTCATAGTTCATAGCTGATAGCTCATGGCAAATTCGATATTCGATGATCGATCATCGATATTCGATGTTGACGACTTCTTCGGCTGTCAGCTATGAGCTATGAGCCATGAGCCAATTTTCTTCCTTAACTCTTTCCCCCGCTGTCCGATAACCTATTCAGCGATGGATGCGTTTTCAGCCATCTTCATTGCAGGCAACCGGGGCATGAATATAAAAACCAGAAGGAGATTAAAGAAAACAGTGTATTTTTCAGCCACTTCTTCAGGAACCGGATAGCCCTATGTTCGTGATAGTCGGTTCTATCATCGTTCTGGGGGCAGTAATAGGGGGATTTATACTGGAGGGCGGGCCAATGCCCCTCCTGATCCAGCCCGTTGAATTCCTCATTATCGGAGGCGCCGCTCTCGGCGCGCTCATTATCTCGACCCCAAAAACCCTCCTTGGCAAGATCATCAAGTCTGTCCTCGGCGCTTTGAAGGGGGGCAAGGTCAACAAACAGACCTATCTCGACCTCCTCAAGCTCATGTACGAGATATTCCAGGTCACCAGAAAAGACGGGCTCATCGCCCTCGAATCGCATGTCGAGCATCCCGACAAGAGCAAGATATTCGCCAATTATCCCAATATTCTGAAGGAACACCATCTTATCTCATTTATGACCGATACCTTCCGGCTCATCGTTCTCGGCGGCATAGCGCCACACGACATTGAGACCCTTATGGACATGGATATCGAAACCCACCACCACGAAGGGACAAAACCGGGGATGATCCTGCAGAAGATAGGGGACTCTATGCCAGGGCTCGGCATCGTTGCCGCTGTACTCGGGATCGTCATCACCATGCAGGCCATTAACGGCCCGCCCGAAGAGATCGGCCACAAGGTAGCCGTGGCCCTTGTGGGAACCTTCCTCGGGATATTCCTGTCATACGGCTTTATCCAGCCCCTCGCCACAAATCTCGACCTTGCCGCAGAGGAAGATTCAAAGGTCTACGAAGCGATCAAGGCAGGGGTCATCTCGCTGGCAAAAGGGTTCAACCCCATCGTATCCGTTGAATTTGCGAGACGGTCAATCCCCAGCGATTTCCGGCCCACTTTCCAGGAGATGGAGACCTTTGTAAAAGGTGTTAAAAAATGATGGACGACCACAACACCCCGGTACGGATCATTGTAAAAAAGAAAAAGGGACACAGCGGCCACCACGGAGGGGCATGGAAGGTCGCCTACGCCGACTTCGTGACAGCCATGATGGCGCTCTTTATCGTCTTATGGATCGTCGGTCAGAGCAGCAACGTAAAAGGCGCCATTGCAGCATATTTCAAGGACCCCGGCGTATTCAAACATACAACGAACCGCACAGGAGGGATACTCGACGGGTCGTCGGGCCCCATACCGGCAAAGACGGAAACGATCACCGGCGAGCTGGAAAAGCTGAAGCTGGAAGGCAAGAAGATCGAGGACGCCATAGCCGCAACGCCGGCATTCGACAAATTCAAGGACAAGATAGAGATCCAGGTTACGAAGGATGGGCTCCGCATCGAGCTGCTGGAAAATTCAACAGGCCTCTTCTTTGATATCGGGAGCGCCAGGATAAAAACCGAGACGGTCCAGCTCTTAAAGCTTGTTGCAAAAGAGGTTGGCCGCCTGCCAAACCAGATAATCATTGAGGGATACACCGATGCCCGGCCTTATGAGACCCCAAATTACTCAAACTGGGAACTAAGCACGGACAGGGCAAATATGGCGCGCAAGATCCTTGAAGAAAACGGGGTCAAGAAAGATCAGGTCATCGGGGTAAGGGGTTTTGCCGACAGAAACCTTAAGATCCCGGACAAACCCCTTGATTTCGCAAACCGGCGCGTCAGCATCCTCGTGGAAGTCCGGAAACAGCCGGCGCCTAACCCCGATCAAAAGGTTCAGAATCCCCCAAAACCAGAGAAAAAATGAAAGAACAAAAAGAGATCAAAATCCTGCTCGTCGATGATGATCCGGTATTCCGCAGGGCTATAGGCAAATATCTGTCAAAATATCCTGCATTCGAAGTGTTTGAGGCCTCTGACGGCGAGGAAGGCTTCAGGGCTGCTAAAGAGATTCAGCCCGACCTTATCATCAGCGACTACTATATGCCGAAAACAGACGGCATTGAGTTCTGCCGCAAGGTAAAAGGCGATACGGCTCTCTCCTCGGCGATATTCATCCTCCTTACCGTTGAGAAAGAGGTTTCCCACAAGATCAAAGGGCTTGAGCAGGGCGCTGACGACTATATCGAAAAGTCAACGTCTGCCACGGTATTGATGAGCAAGATCAAGGCATTCCTGAGGATCAAACATCTTCAGAACGAACTTCAGGAAGAAAAAGAAAAGCTGGCCGACGCGAACGTACTTCTTGAAAAAAATTTCAAGGAACTCACGTCGATACTCCTCAAGATCATCGATTTCCGCGTCCCCGGGGCCGCAGACAGGGCATGGGAGGCAAAGGAGGCAGCAGAATATATCTGCGCAAGGCTTGGTATCAGAAATTCCGAGAAGAAGAAGATAATCTTCGCCGCCCTGCTCCATGAGATCGGAAAGGTCGGGCTGCCGGACCATCTCGTCGACAAAAACAGGAGCGGCATCACGATGGAAGAACAGGTCGCCTTCAATCAATACCCGGTCATCGGGTCAATGATCACCTCCACCATTTCAGGCTTCAAGGACGCTGCCAATGCCGTCTATTACCAGTATGAAAATTACGACGGCTCAGGCCATCCGGAAAGCCTCCTCGGCGAAGAGATACCTGTTGGAGCAAGGATACTCCGCGTAATCGTCCTGCATGAGGAACTCATCAAAGAGGGCAAATCTGCAGAGGATATTATCCTGGAGATGAAACTTGCCGTGAATAAGTCCTTAGACCCGGAGATAGCATCGCATTTCATTGATTTTCTCATTGAAAAGGACGCAAACCAGTCAGCGAACAAGCAAAGGATCAAGCTCGATGAACTGCAGCCGGGGATGGTGATCGCCGAAGATATCTATTCCTCAAGTGGCTTAAAGCTCCTTCCCAAAGGCGTCACGCTGCAGGAGCGGATACTCCAGGTAATTACAGAGCGGAACAGGCGCGACCCGATCATAGGAGCGATATATGTGTTTAAGGAAGAGTAAATAAGCTGAGAGCTGAGAGCTGAGAGCTGAGAGCTGAGAGTAGCGGAACCAAGCACGAAATCCTAATATCTAAATCCTAAACAAATTCAAATGTTCAAAATTCAAAATGTATTGAAGGCTTTTATTTTGAACATTTGATATTTGGATTTTGATATTGTTTAGTGCTTCGTGCTTAGGATTGTTCTTCCTTCGTCAGAATGAAACCTTACGTGCTTGCATTTGCCGTGAGCTATGAGCTATCAGCTATGAGCTAAAGTACTTCCTCGCTGTTTCCACATCCTTCGCTATGCGGTCTTTCAATTCCTCTATGCCTGTGAACTTCATCTCCGCGCGGATGCGCTTATGAAAATACAGGTAGACATCTTTCCCGTAAACGTCTTCGGAAAAACCGAGAATAAACGTTTCCACGGTCAGTTCCCGGCTGTCATCGAACGTCGGATTATAGCCGATGTTCGTCACGGAGGGATATCGTTTCCCGCCGATCCCTGTTTCTGTTACGTAAACACCTTCCTTCGGGATAAGTTCGAAAGAGGTTGCAAGGTTGATGGTGGGAAAACCGATCTCGGTGCCCCTGCTTTTGCCCTGGACCACGATGCCGCCGATCATGTGAGGCCTTTCCAGTAGTCTTTTCGCCCTGTCAACATCGCCGGCGGTGATCATCTTCCTGATCCTGTTGCTCCCCACCCTCTCCCCGTCAACGGTCACCGGTTCAACAACCCCGAGATAGATATCGTAATCCTCGGAAAATCCCCGGAGCATCCTTACGTCCCCTGCCCCGTCCTTTCCGAACCTGAAATCGTGCCCCACGATCACTCCTGCCACACCGATCCTTTTTATCAGGATATCCGTGATAAATCTCGCCGCTTCTATTCCCCTGAACTCATCATTAAAGGGAACGATAAGCAACACATCGATGCCCGTCTCCTCTACCAGCCTTTTCTTCACATAGAGCGGGGTAATGATGCGTGTATACTTTTCCGGTCTCAGGACGCTCATCGGGTGCGGGTGGAAGGTCATGAGCATTGAGGTCCCGGACAGTTCTTTCGCCTTCTGCTTCACCCGTTCTATGATCTTTCTGTGGCCTGCGTGTATCCCGTCGTAGTTGCCGATGGTAAGGACCGGCCGCGTAAATCTTTCCGGAATATCCAGTGATTCAAAAATTTTCACTCACACCTCTTGACTTATCGGCAGTATCCATATACTTTATTAGCCGATAGTGCCGAAGTGGCGGAATTGGCAGACGCGCTAGATTCAGGGTCTAGTAGGCTCTAAGCCTGTGTGGGTTCAAGTCCCGTCTTCGGCATTTTTCTTTTTATTATAATGCATTATACATAATTCTTCATCAAATTTATCATTAAAAATATATAACATCAAGATATTTTTAATACCTTAGCCCCTCTTATCCTCTTTTCCTTGAGATCGGTAAGCGCCTGATTTGCCTCTTCCAGTCTGTAGACCTGTACCTCCGGTTTGATGGGAATTTTTGCGGCAAGGTCAAGGAATTCCTGCACATCCTGTCCGGCGACATTTGCCACGCTCTTGATCTCTTTCTCCAGCCACAAGTGCTCCGGGTAATCGATCTTCATGAGTGCCTCTTTATCCGACTCTTCTTTACGGATAGCGTTGATGACGAACCTGCCGCCTTTTTCCATATTCTTCAAACCGTCAACGATGGTCCCCCATACGGGCGTGGTATCGATTGCACGATGGAATTTTTCCGGCGGCTCATCGGATGTATCACCGGCCCAGTATGCCCCCAGTTCCTTTGCAAATTCCCTTTCTCCGGCGCTCCTCGCGAAGACAAATATCTTTGAGTTCGGGTACCTGTACTGCGCCATCTGGATAACGAGGTGAGCGGAGGCCCCGAAACCGATCAACGCCAGAATCTCCCCGTCTTTCATGCCGGTCAGCCTCAGAGACCTGTACCCTATGGTCCCGGCGCACAGAAGCGGGGCTGCCTCAAAGTCAGTAAAGGCTTCAGGTATCCTGTAGGCAAAATCCTCCCCGACCGTCGTAAATTCCGCATAGCCGCCGTGTGCGTCTCTTCCCGTTGCCTCGAAATCGGCACAGAGATTTTCGTTGCCTTCAAGGCAGAATTTACAGGCGCCGCAGGCGGAATGGATCCATGCGATCCCCACCCTCGCCCCCTTCCGGAACCGTGTCACCTCGCTGCCTGTCTCTGCTATTGTCCCGATTGCCTGGTGGCCAGGGATCATGGGGAATACCGGCGGCGGCGTCCTCCCCTCGATCTCATCCAGTTCAGTATGACAGACGCCGCACACAGATACCTTGACAAGCAATTCCTTCTCTCCCGGGACAGGGACGGGCATTTCCATGCGCTCCAGCGGTTTCTTATCCACATCAAGCCTGCAAATTTTATTGATCACCATCGCCTTCATGATAAACTCCTTTTTGGCTCATAGCTCATAGCTGATAGCTCATGGCAAGATCCGTTCAATGAGACGCTTGATACTGGATTCTCAATGCTGGATGCTGGTCGAACGCAATTCAAAAAATAAGGAACGAGAATCGAGATGCCATGCGAGCATTTTTTGCAGGCATCCAGCATCTGGCATCGAGCATCAAGAAACGAGCAACCAATATCAAGTATCCGGTATCTGTTTAGCCATGAGCTATGAGCTATGAGCCGCTTCATTCATGCTCCCGCTTCTGTATCCCTCAAGGTCGAGGGCGATGTACATGAATCCGTATTCCCTCAATGCTTCAGCAACATTGTCCCTATTCTCCATGATCTTTTCAAGTTCATTCTCCGCCACTTCGATCCGGGCGATATTCCCATGGCACCTTACCCTCGCCCGCCTTACGCCAAGGTCTTTTATAAAGCGCTCCGACCTGCCCACCCTTTCCAGCAGCGCCCTGTCTATCGGCGTCCCGTAAGGAATCCTCGTTGCGAGACAGGTATCAGATGGCCTGTCCGCCGTGTGAAGCCCGAGCACCCTTGAAAGCTCCCGGATCTCTTTCTTTGTCAGCTCTGCCATCCGGAGCGGGCTTATGACGCCCTTCTCCCGGCACGCCTTGCTCCCTGGTCTGAGATCGGACATATCGTCATGGTGAGAACCTTCGGTAATATTACTTATTCCTTTATTATTTCCAATATTTATTAACTCATTGATAATAATTTGCTTACAATAATAACATCTATCTATTGAATTTTTAATAAAATTATAGTTATTTAACTGGGATGTTTCGGCAACCACACACTCTGCGCCGATGTCTTTTGCGGTCTTTTCGGCATCGTGGATGTCCTGGACCGGACAGATCGGCGAAGAGGCAACAACAGCAAGTACATTCCCCCTGCCGAGGGCATCGATAGAGGCCTTCAAAAGGAGGGTGCTGTCCGCCCCTCCCGAATAGGCGACGATGACCCTCTCCAGGCCCCCGACAATCTCCTTCAGCTTCTCATATTTCAGGTCAATATCCATGATGCAGCATATGTTATTTCATGGCATGGTAATTGTCAAATAAGAATAGCTCATAGTTCATAGCTCATGGCTGATAGCAAACAGGAAAGTTTTTGCCCTTGCCATGAGCTATGAACTATGAGCTGATTTCTTCATTTTCTGCTTTTTCTGGACTTTCCGGATTAGAAAGTGTAGATTATAGGTTCACTAACATCGTTCCATAAGAGGGCTGAAAAATGACTGAAGAAAACACTCAAAATACCATACCCGACGCAGACACCAACGCAAGCACCATGTACGGCACTGAAGAAGAGGATTTTGCCACGCTTTTCGAAAAAAGCAGCTCAGGCTCCAAAAGACTGGAACCGGGCCAGAGGGTCAATGCGACGATAGTGAGCATCTCAGGGGATTATGTCTTTATCGACCTTGGTGGTAAAAGCGAAGGGGTTATAAACCTGAACGAATTTTTAAAAGAGGACGGCACCTATCATGTAAGCGAAGGCGATACCATCGACGCCTTTTTTGTAGCCTTTTCTGACGGCCTGAAAAGATTTACCAGCCGCAGCAAAGGATATTCTACGGTTGACCTGCAGGGCATCCGCAACGCCTACGAGGCAAATCTGCCGGTCAATGGGAAGGTCACCGGTGAGCTCAAAGGCGGCTTTGAGGTCCATATCGGTAAGATCAGGTGCTTCTGTCCCTTTTCGCATATTGACATGAAAGGCGAACGGAAGTCCGAGTCCTATATCAACCAGACATTTCCTTTTAAGATTCTTGAATATAAGGAAAACGGGCGCAATGTGATCCTTTCCCGGAGGATACTCCTTGAAGAAGAACAGCAGGAGAGGCTTGCAGAGTTCCGGGAGAGCCTTCAGGTAGGCATAGAAGTTACAGGAAGGGTCCGTGCAATACAAAAGTTCGGCGCCTTTGTCGATCTCGGCGGCATCGACGGGCTCATTCCGTCCAGCGAGCTCTCGTGGAATCGGGCAGAAAAGGCTGAGAACATTCTGTCAACAGGCCAGGAGGTAACCGTAAAGGTCATTGCCATTGACTGGGAAAAGAACCGTCTTACCCTGAGCATTAAATCGATGCAGCCCGACCCCTATGCAAGCGCTGCCGATAAATATCCCATCGAAAGCATGGTCAAGGGCATTGTTGTCCGGCTTGAAGGCTTCGGCGCCTTTGTAAATCTGGAGCCGGGCGTAGACGGACTCATACCTATCTCAAAGTTCGGCACAGGGAAACGTATAAAACACCCGAAAGAGGTCGTGGAGGTCGGACAGTGGTTAGAGGCGCGCGTCATTGATGTCAACGCCGCAAGCAGAAAGATAACGCTCTCTATGGAACAGAAGATCGACCTCGACGCGATACAGCTCCCTTCTGTCAGCGATATCATTCACGGGACCGTGGAGAAGGTGATACCTGCCGGCGTGTTTCTCAGGATAGGAGACTATCTCACCGGGTTCATCCCCAATTCAGAGATGGGAACACCGCGCGGCACCAACCATAACCGCATGTTTCCGGCCGGTACTGCCCTTCAGGCCATTGTGACCGAAGTAGACAAACACCGCAAGAAGGTCACCCTCAGCAGAAACAAGGTGGATGAAAAGATAGAGGAAGATGTCTACAATTCCTACAGGGACACCGTGAAAAAAGAAGAGCAGGCAACAGGCGGGCTGGGAAATCTCGGCGACCTGCTCAGGGAAAAGTGGGGAAGCCTGTAACGCTAATAACCCGTAAGTCGTAAGGCGTTAGGCGTAAGGGGACTACTACCGCATAGAAAATCCGTATATCGTCGTTCGTATATCGACATGTAAAGAAAAACGTTCGGCGTAGGGCGTTCGGCGAGAAAAGCGGCTCTTGTCTGATGGCTCATGGCAAATCCGTATATCGTATTTCGTATATCGTATATCGAGAGAAAACCAGCTCATAGCTGACAGCATGCCAAAAAGACGTGAAATATAAAAAGCTGGTTGTAACGCTATGCGCCATGAGCTATGAGCCATGAGCTATGAGCTGGTTTTTCTGTGTTTATACGTCGTCGGGCATCTCTTTTAGTTGTGCGAGGGAAAAGACGGGGCCGTCCTTGCAGACGTACTTGGACCCGATGTTGCACCTGCCGCAGAGGCCGATGCCGCACTTCATCCTCTTCTCGAGGGTCGTTATGATATCTTCATCCCTGAATTTGAGCTGTGCCAATCCCTCAAGGACAAATTTGATCATGATCGGTGGGCCGCACGTGATCGCTACCGTATCGTCAGGTGACGGGGCTACTTCCTTCAGCACCGTCGGCACAAAACCTGTCCGCTTGCTCCATCCGGGGTATTCATTGTCCACAGTAAGGATGAGGTTTACGTCGGATCTCTCCTCCCATTCCTTGAGCTCGTCCTTGTAACAGAGGTCAGGCGGGGTCCTTGACCCGTATATGATCGTTATATCTTTGTAATCAGAACGGTTGTCGAGCATGAAGAGGATCAGCGTCCTAAGCGGCGCCAGACCGATCCCGCCGCCGATAAAGAGGATATTCCTCCCCTTCATCTCTTCGTAAGGGAACCAGTTGCCAAGAGGCGCACGTATGCCAACCTGGTCGCCGGGATAGAGGTTGTGGATCGCTGCCGTAACCTCCCCTGCCTTCATGACGCTGAACTGGAGGTATTCCATCCTCGTCGGCGGTGAATTGATAACGAAGGTAGACTCACCGACCCCGAAGACCGACAACTGACCGACCTGTCCCGGTTGAAAAGTAAAGCCCTTCATCTTTTCCGGATCATTGAACGCCACCTGGAAAGACTTGATGTTCGGCGTCTCTTCGATGACGCGCAGTACAGTTGCAAGCTCCGGCAGGTATGGGTTTTTTATATCAGTCATTTTTTCGCGCTCCCCGCTGTCTGCTGTTGCTTCTGCCCGCTTTCCGTGAGATTGCTTACGATCTCGCTAATATCTACAGATACGGGGCAGTATCTGATGCATCTTCCGCAGCCGCAGCATGCTATCGCCCCGTCGTATTTCTCCGGATAATAGACGAACTTGTGGCCTACGCGGTTTTTGAACCGCTGGAACCTTGTCGGCCTCGGATTGTGGGTGCTCGCTTCGAGGGTAAAGTGAAAGAACATACAGGCATCCCAGCTCCGTATCCTTTCGCCTTTGCCCGAGGCCTGTTCATCGGTAATATTGAAACAATAACACGTGGGGCAAAGGTATGTACACGCCCCGCAGCTTACGCACTTGCTCACGGCCTCTTCCCAGAACGCATCGTTGTTAAAAAGATCCTGGGATATCTTCAGCTTATCAGTCTCGAATGGGTTCTTCACTGCCTCGTGCGCCTTTGCCTGCGCCTCCTGGGCCTTTTGCAGATAAGGGCTGCCGTCCTCTATCATGGACTTATTGAGGATGGCCTTCCCCTTCTCCGATACGGGTTCGATGAAATAACCGCCTTCGAGCTCCGTCATCATCGCATCCGACCCTTCCTTATGTGCCGGGCCTCCCCCGACTCCGACGCAAAAACATCCCGGTGAAGGTTCCGCGCAGCTCAGTGTAACAATGAGCGTATTCTCCCGCCGCTTCTTATAATACGGGTCCGGCGTATCGGTGTCGATAAACACCCGGTCGTAGATGGTAAAACCCCTGGCGTCACAGGGGCGGGCGGCAAAGATGACCATGCCGGGGACATTGGTATCGGCCTTTAATTCGACGGACATCTTCTGATGGTCTTCAGGGTCTTTTTTATACTCAAACGCAAAAAGTTGTTCGCTCTGAGGATAGATAACCGACTTCGGCGGGGAGTTGGCCGGCCTGTCAAAACAGAGAGTTCTTTCTTCGCTGAAAGGCCTGAAGATTACTGTATCTCCCTCGAGACAGGGCGCATAGACGACTGCGTCCTTCGCGAGCTCCCTCATGAAGTCCTTTACCTTTTCCTTCGGCAGGTAACCTGTGTCTGGCATTAGAGTTTGTGCTCCTTGATCTTCACTTCATCAACGTTAAAGGTATACATAGGCGGCTTACCATCCGGATCTACGCCGGGCTCATAGTTGAAAAGCTCCTTCATCTCTGTGTTGATCTTCTTCTTCAGTTTCGCCACCGGTATGTCCATGGGACAGACCCTTTCACATTCCCCGCACTCCACGCATCTGCCTGCAAGGTGTACGGCGTGGATCATGTGGAACATGAATTTCTCTGTCAGAGAAAGCTTCTGGCTTATCCAGTGCGGCTCGCGGGTCTCGGCAATGCAGCTGTCCTGACAGATGCACATGGGGCATGCATTCCGGCAGGCATAGCAGCGGATGCACTTTTCCAGCTCTTTCTCCCAGTATGCCTTTTTCTCCTCAAGGGTCTTTTCGTCAAATTGCCGGATATCTTCGTGCACGCTTTCTTTCGGTTTATCCGACTTGATCGGATCACCGGCGAGGTAGTCGTAGACGATAGGTGTCGGATACTGGCACGTCGCGCATTTATCGGGACAGACATCGGCAATCGCCAGCGTTCTGTCTCCCTTCGATGTCTTCACGACAATATTTCCATTATCATCAAAGGCAACGCCGGCAACAGGCTGGTGTCCAATCTCCCTGAGCACCTTTTTTACGCTCACCACTCCTGTGCAGGGAACGCCTATGATGACGATCTTCTCCCTATCGATGAGGCCCTCCTGCAGGTACTGTACGATCGTCCTGCTGTCGCATCCCTTGACGACGATGCCGACCTTCTTTTTGATAGAAGGAAGGTAGCTTGTCAGGTTTTGGACGCACAGCGGATTCCAGATGAGGCCATTGATCTCTTCCGGTATTTTTATGAAGAGGGGCGTCGTGTGGAGACCGTCAAAACCCTGCTGATAGCAGATCACTGTCTCGACATCCGGCAGTATCTTCGCGATCGCCTCTTTCACTTTTTCCGTACTCAACCTTCATTCTCCTTCTTTACATGCAGGGGGCCGAGTTGGTGGATCCTGTTCGTGAAGTCTGTGACCACCTGCTGCCATTTCTGCCCTTCCGATGCAGAAACCCATGTATAATGGAACCTCCTCTCGTCGATACCGACGAAAGGGAGGAGTCTCTTCAACATTTCCAGCCTTCTGCGCGCATAGAAATTTCCGTCCGTGTAATGACAATCCCTGGGGTGGCAACCTGAAACGAGGACGCCGTCCGCCCCTGTGAGCAGTGCCCTCACAACAAACAGCGGGTCTACCCTGCCCGAGCAAGGTACCTTGATGATGCGCAGGTCTGTAGGCTGTTTAAAACGGCTGACGCCTGCCGTATCTGCTCCCCCGTAGGAACACCAGTTGCAGAGAAAACCAACAATCCGCAGTTCCTTTCCGGCTACGACTGACATATGGCATTAACCTCCGCTAAGAGCTGGTTATCGGTAAAGTGCTGCAACTGGATCGCGCCGCAGGGACACGTGGACGTGCATACACCGCAACCGGCGCATACCGTCTCGATGACCTTGGCGACCTTCCTGCCGTTCCTTAGCACTTCTTCCTTGATGGCCTGGAAAGGACAGGTCTTGACGCACTTCAGGCAGCCTACGCAGGCGTTGATGTTGACCTGTGCGATCGCCGGGTCGGATTCGAGCATATCCTTCGAGAAAAGCGACAATACTTTGCTCGCAGCCGCGCTCCCCTGGCCTACTGAAGCGGGGATATCTTTGGGCCCCTGGCAGGCGCCGGCAAGATATACCCCCGATGTATTGGTTTCAACGGGCCGTAATTTCGGGTGGCTTTCAACATAAAAACCAAATGTATCGTAGGAGATATGGAGCTTCTCGGCCATTCCGGCGGCACCCGGCGCAGAAATAACAGCCGTCGCGAGGACCACGAGATCAGCCTCGACCTCCACCTGCGTGCCGAGGAGGGTGTCCGCCCCCCTTACAACCATCTTCTTGCCTTTGGGATAGATCTTCGCGACCCGCCCCCGGATATATTTCGCCCCGTATTCCTCCTGTGCCCTCCTGGTGAACTCATCGTATCCCTTTCCGTTGGAACGGATATCCATGTAAAAGACATAGGACTGTGAATCGGGTATGTGGTCTTTTGTGAGTATCGCCTGCTTGGCTATGTACATGCAGCAAAAGTTCGAACAGTATGGTACGCCGAGCGACTTGTCTCTGGATCCCGCGCAGGAAACAAAGACAACGGTCTTCGGTTCGGTCTGGTCGGATGGCCTCAGGATATGGCCCGATGTGGGCCCCGATGCGTTGAGGATCCTCTCGTACTGGATGCCGGTAATAACATCAGGATAACGCCCCGCGCCATATTCGGGGAATTTGTCGAGGTCAAAAAGCCCGTACCCTGTCGCAACGATGATCGCGCCTACATCTTCGGCGACGATCTCGTCTTTCATCTCGTAATTGATCGCCCCTGTGGGACATATCTTCGCGCAGACACCGCACTTCCCTTTCGTGAACTGCCTGCAGAATTCAGGGTCGATCTTTGCCTTCTTGGGGATCGCCTGCGGGAAAGGAATATTGATCGCACGCGTAGTGGCAACCCCGAAATTGAAATGATCGTAAGCGTTCCTGGTGGGGCACTTCTCCATACACGCGCCGCAGCCCGTGCATTTCGACCAGTCAACATAGGTGGCCTTTTTCCGTATCTTGATCTGGTAGTTGCCAACATAACCTTTTATCTCGTCGATCTCCGAATAGGCATAAAGCTTGATCTTTTCATGCTGCACCACATCGACCATTTTTGGGCCAAGGATACATATCGAACAGTCTATGGTAGGGAACGTCTTGTCGAGGCGCGACATCATCCCGCCGATGCTGGGGCTTTTTTCCACAAGCACAACGTCCAGCCCGCCGTCGGCGCAGTCGAGTGCGGCCTGCATGCCGGCAACGCCGCCGCCGATGACCAGTACCCTCTTGTTGACCTTGAACGACGACGAGTAAAGGGGCTTATTGTTCATCACCTTGGCAACTGCCATCTTCACAGCCTCAATTGCCTTGTTGGTGTTCAGTTCTTTGTCTTCACCGATCCAGGAGATATGTTCCCTGATGTTCGCCATTTCAAGGAAGTAGCGGTTCAATCCCGCCTTTTCAATGGTCTTCCTGAAGGTATTCTCGTGCATCCTCGGCGAACAGGCGGCAACGACGATCCTGTCAAGGCCTTCCTTCCGGATCGCCTGCTTTATCTCTTCCTGGCCCGGTTCCGAGCAGGTGTACATGTAGTTTGTAGCATAGACCACGCCCGGCAGCTTTCTCATCTCGGCGGCTACTCTCGCCACATCAACAGTTCCCGCGATGTTATTTCCGCAATGGCAAATAAAAACACCAACGCGCATAGGTCAGTTCTCCTCAGCTTTTGCCGTTTCTTTCGGTTCTTCTTTCATTTCTTTGGCCTTTGCCGGTTTTTTTGCCGCTGCAGCTTCAGCCTCTTTCATCTTCCGGTATTCTTCAACGGGTATCCTCGATCTTATAAGGTGATCGGCGCCGACTACCAGCTTGTCCATTTCCAGGTCGTCTGGGGAATACCCGTAGGCGAGCCCCATGATCTGCGTAAAATAAAGAACGGGGATATTGAACGACGAGCCCATGGTCTGGTTCACCTGCTCCTGACGGAGATCAAGGTTCTGCTGGCACAGCGGGCAGGCAACAGCAATGCAGTTTGCCCCCACATCAATGGCCATGGAGAGGATCTTATGCGTCAGCTCGTTCACCATCGCCCTCTTGGGGACACCGAAGGCAGCGCCGCAGCACTCTGTCTTAAATGCATAATCGAGCACCTCTATGCCGAGGGCCGAGATGACCTTATCCATTGCAACAGGGTTTTCCGGGTCGTCGAACTGGGCTATGTCCGGCGGCCTGTTGAGGATGCAGCCGTAATACGCTACGACCTTAAGGTCAGGCAACGCATGGGTCACCCTGTCGGCGATCGCCTCAAGCCCGATGTCTTCGTAGATAACCTGCAGTGACGATTTGGCGGTAACCTTCCCTTCGTACGGTTCGTCAAGAAGCGCGTTTACTTCGTTTTTAAAGGATTCATCAGTGGTCATACCGATATGCGCCTTTTTCAGCACCGTCAGGCACGACGGGCATGGCACCGTCACGGTGTGGGTATTCATCTTTTCAATGATGGCAAGGTTCCGTGCGGCAAGGGCCGCTGCGAAGACATGGTCAACGGTATGGGCCGGCGTTGAACCGCAGCAACTCCAGTCCGGTATCTCTGCAAGCTTTACTCCCAGCGTCTTCATAACAAGCCTGAGAGAGGTATCGTATTCCTTCGCGGTACCTTCGAGAGAACATCCGCTGTAATAGGCGTATTCTTTTTCAGCCATGCCTTTTAGCCTTTTTCTGGAAGCGCTCAAAGATCTGTGCGACCTTGTCGCTGCCTTTTATCTTCGTCGGGAAAAAGTGGATCTTCCCCCTTGTCAAAACCTTTGGCCCCAGGTCTGCGTCGGCAAGAAAGTGGCCTGACCTCAGGTTATACATAAGGAGCGTGCCCACCTCATAGATGCGTCCGAACTGTTTTACCGAATCAAGAAACGAGTCATAGAAGAGTTTTATATCCTTTTCGGAAACCTTGCCCTCTCTCCGCGCGATGATCCTTAACGTGTCCATTATGTGCGCAACATCTATCTCGCAGGGGCACCTTGTCGTACAGGTCTCGCAGGTCGCGCACAGCCAGATCGCCTTTGAATTGAGGATAGTATCTTTTTGCCCGGCCTGAAGAAGGCGCATGACCATGCTCACGGGGTAATCGAAATAATTTGTATAGGGACAACCTGCGGTGCAGTTGCCGCATTGATAGCAAAGCGAAGGGTTCTGTCCGCTTTCTTCCTTTACCTGCTCTATGAATTCCCAATCGATTTTATTGCTTAGATTTATTGTGTCCATATTGTATTCTTAATTGTATTTATAAAAAAACAACCTGAACAAAAATGTAAGCATTATTTATCATAAATTTTATTCGATTGTCAACAATCTTTATAAATAAATTGTTCACTATAAAGAACGATAATGGGCTAAAAGCTGAGAGCTGAGAGCAGAGAGCTTATGGTTCATAGTTCACGGGAAAGAATGCACAGCATACCACCCTTAAGTCGTGAAACGTAATTCGTGAAACGTGAAACGCATTTCACATTTCACATTTCACTTTTCACTTTTTACGGTTTCCGCTCGTTCATCCCTTTCCATCTCGCGTAGAGGGAGTTTTCGATCTCAAGAAGGTCCAGGATCTTTCCTGTGGTGTGATCCAGCAGATCGTCTATAGTGCGCGGTGAATGGTAGAACGCGGGGATAGGCGGCAGAATGATGCCGCCGAGGTCGGCAACCCTGCTCATAAGCTCAAGGTGGCCTTTATGAAGCGGTGTTTCACGTACGACAAGGATCAGCCTTCGCCTTTCTTTCAGGACAACGTCGGCGGCCCGCACAATAAGGTTGTCGTTATACGAGTGGGCTACGCCGGAAAGCGTTTTCACCGTGCAGGGAACTATGACCATCCCATCGGTTTTGAAGGACCCGCTCGATATGGAAGATGCAAGATTCTCAACGTCGTGAACCTGGGAGGCAAGCTTCTCCACATCCCCGATCCTGTAATCCGTTTCAATAAGTATGTTTTTCTTTCCCGCATCAGAAAGGATGAGGTGAGTTTCGACCTCTGCGCTCTTTAGCGCCTCGAGCAATCTGATGCCATAGATGACCCCTGTCGCACCCGTGATGCCGACGATAATGCGCCTCACCTCTTTGACACCTCCATGATGATCCTTTTCGTAATTTTCCTGCATAGATCGACAATAAGCCCGATGTCTTTCTTCTTCAATCCATCCCAGTGAATGCCCGCGGCGACCACCGCCCTTTTGTTCAACTCTTTTGAAAGCTCCTCCGACATTGTCTTTGCCACCACGTCTTCCTTGTGGCCCACATGGGTAAAGACCGAGCTGGTCGAGCTTAACTTTTGCGCGTCCTTGATGCTGGGCCTTGGCTGCGCAATGGCGACGGCGCCGATGTGGGCGCGGCCGCCGGTGAGAACGACAAGGAGGTCGCTGCCGACCAACATCGTGTGCGCCGATACTTCAAAAGACGCCTTCTTCTCCGTGATTTCAAAAAAATCCATCCTGATATTCTACCCTTTCTTCATGTTCTTCTCTATCTTTTTTACCATCCCGTCGAGGATATCTACTGCCCGCTCCGCAAATGCCGCCTCGCTTATGTGGACATCCATCTCCTCAACGGGGATACCCGTCCCGAGGATCTTTTTCAGCCGGTCAACAAAAACCCTGTCAATATCAGGATCAAAAAGCTCCATTCCGGGCTTATCGGCCTCGGACCATCCCTTCCCCGGGATAAGCACGTGAGCCGGCCCCCGCGACCTGTTGAGCTTCTCCCCGATGATCTCCGCAAACTTTACCATTTCATCCTTGTCCATGCGAACACAAAAACGCGTGTCGTGTGCGTGGATCTTTCTCCCCTTCAAGGTGTCCGGCATGGGGTAATAGGGGCTGAAGACGGCATTATCAAGGCCGCCCGGTGCGAGAACGAGCGGTATGCCCATTTCCCCTGCCATCTCGAATCGTTTCTGGCCTATGCCCCTGCAATACCCTCCATACATCTCGTCTGCCAATTCGTGGGGAGTAAAATCAAGGACACCGGCGAGCAGCCCCTGCCCGACCATCTCCTCCATTGCCATTCCGCCGACCCCATTGGCATGAAACCCGATCATCTCGTATCCCTTTCTTTCAAGGAACGGCTCTGCGTTCAGCGCGCAGGCAGAATTGACGCCGTAGGCGGTGACTCCCACCATGGGCTTCCCTTGTTTGACAGCGGCCTCCAGCTGCATCATCCCGCATACCGCGTATGCCGCCTGCGCGAGTATACGACGAATGAATTCATTGGAACCCAGGATGTCTGCTACCGAATGAAACATGACGATGTCTTTTGTGCCTATGTACTCCCTGATGTCGCGGGACGCGACGGTTGAAACGACAACCTTCGGAAGGCCGAACGGCAGCGAGCGCATAATGGATGTCACTATCGCCGTGCCCGTCCCGCCGCCCATCCCGAAAACACCGTGGAGCTTTCCCTCATCGAACAAACGCCTCGCCAGGACGGCCCCACCCTTCTGCATGGCCTCAACAGCGCCTGAGCGATCTTTTTTCTTTATTATATCTTCAAGATCATACCCGGCCGCAAGCGCTACATTTTTGCTCGTAATGTCAGGATCAACAAGCGGCCTTCCCAGGGTTCCCGTATCCATCAATACAGGCTGGACGCCAAGGCCCTGAACGCAATCTCTTACATATTCCGCTTCTCTCCCCTTCGTATCAAGCGTGGTGATAATTAACAGATATTTTTTCATAACAATTTCCTATGCTGCACTTAGCGTAGGAGAGGAAGCCCGGCCGTATCATTCCCCCTCTCCCCGACCCTCTCCCGCCAGGGGAGAGGGAACTGTGTCGCCCCGCAGTAAACTGCGGGGAATCATCCGGATTAAAATATAAAAACGTGCCCTTGTTTTGAACATTGGGTGTTCAAATTTTAATATTACGTAGAAAATAGCGTATCCCGTATACATCATGAGAGCATCGGCGTCGGGCTTGTTGCTCGAGACTGGCCTCGCAATGAAACCGTTCCCGTAGCAAACCGTCGTGAGGCGTAAAATGCGGCTCATAGTTCATAGCTGATAGCGCATGGCAATAAAAGCAAGGAACAGGCAGAGGAAGCGCTCCCTGTATGCTCCGTACTGTTCCTTCTTCGTTGCTCTTGCTTATCTGCCATGAGCTACGAGCCATGAGCCGGTTGAATTCATATCTTCAGCTTTATGGGAGTCGTAGCCCTCTCGAACAAAAGTTCCATACCGCTTTTCTTTCCAAGGACAGATTCCTTCTTTTTCTTGCCCCATACGCTCTCGGGACGGGCCTGCACAAGAAAGATACTTTCCGGGAAGGGGAGGCTTCCCGAGATGGACCACTCTACGTCCTGGGGACATCCGAAATGGGCTTCGATCTTTTTTGCGAGCCTCGTGAGCTCCAGCACCTCTTTATCTTCAAGGCACTGCCTTTTCCTTTGGTCCGGAGGCAGATCTATGTATTCCATCTCTTTTGTTCCAGGGTTGTAGATGAACTCGCTCCCTTTGTCTGAAATCACCTTTTCATCTATCTCCAGGGTGATCTTATCTACCAGATACCTGTCCGGCGTCACGTTGCCCGAAACAACCGCCTCGCCGTAGCCAAAACTTCCCTCGATCGCCACCTTCGACTCGTCGCCGTTCACAGGGTTGACCGTGAACATCACGCCTGCCGCCTTTGCGTCGACCATGGTCAGCACCGCCACGCCTATTGGGTCATAATGGAGCGGCAGGTTGAGCCTTGCCCTTGCGATGACAGAGCGGGTATTGAACGTGCTCGACCATACCCGTACCACATTGAACGCCACATCATCTGCCCCGCTCACGTTCAGGTATGTCTCATACTGGCCCGGGTGGCTCATCGGCCCTGCCGAACGCGTCGCAACATATATATTTTCACAGCCTGCAATCCTGCACATCTCTGCGTAGTATTCTTTTATGGTCTTTTCCATATCAGGCGGCATCTTGACCGATTCAACCAGAGCTCTCATTGCATTCGACGCCTCTTCGTATTTCAAAGTGTCGGCAACATTGTTCGGGTCGGCATGGAAGGTGTCCAGAAATTTTAATAAAAGGTCAGTGGCCTCTGTCTCTTTCATGAACCGCGAGTATGCCTCCACGCCGAGGGCAAAACCCGGCGGTACGTGAAACCCTGCCTTTGTCAACTCTCCAAGGTTGGCGCACTTCTTCCCGACAACATTATTGTCCTCCTGCCCAACCTCTTTCAACCAGTAAATCCATTTCTCTGCCATGATAATTCCCCCTTTTTGCTTCACCCTTTTTGTTTAGAAAGGGGTTGGAAGCGCTTCGGCGGCGCCACCAACCCGCTCTGTTTACAAGGTCTATGCCCTCTTAACGATCGTGACAATACCCGTACTGCCGTCGACCTTGATGATATCGCCCGTTTTTATCACCGATGTGGCGATCCCCGTACCGGTCACGGACGGCAGGCCATACTCTCTCGAAACAATGGCAGCGTGGGATGTGAGCCCCCCGATGTCCGTTACGGCCGCCTTTATCTTTGTAAAGACCGGTGCCCATGAAGGATTGGTGCAGGGAGAAACCATGATCTCGCCTGCCTCCAGCTTCACGACGTCTTCAAGGAGCTTGAGCACCCTCGCAGGGCCTTCGGCAACTCCCGCGGATGACGCAAAACCCTTGATCTCGCTAACGTCCTTGGATGCCGTCTCGGAGCCCTTCAGCCATTCGGCCACTTTGTCCGTAGTAACCCCCCAGAGCATGACAGTGAACGGCTCGGAGACCTCTTCCGGCGGCACGCCAAGCCCCGGCGCCGCCATCCATTCCCTCGCCGCATCGAGTATCTTCTTCCTCTTCGCTGCCTTTTCCATCCAGAATTTACCCCTTGTGGGGGCACCTTCGCCCAAAGCCCACGCAGTTGCCAGATCTTCGAGCAGCATGGGTACTTCGAATCTGTTGAAGAGGAATATGTCGTCCGTTTTCTTCAGCACGTTGTTCTTAACAAGGAGACCTCCAAATTCCCTGATCTTTTCAAACCAGATCGTATGGAGCCAGTGTTCAACCCAGAAGAGGTGGTCTTCGGCGTACCGGTAGATCGTCCTTACGACCTTGTATGCGTCCTCAAAAGATTTCCTGTCATCGTCGGTCTTTATGAGGGCCTTATACTCGCTGACGATCCTGTCCCTTTCTTCGCTGATCGCCGTGAGGGACCTCTCTATCCTCTCTCCCTTTTCGAGCCTCTCGACATAGCTCTGCATATAGCTGAAAGGCACATCCATCTTGTTCGTCCAACTGCCCTCGAAGTGATACCAGCCGCTTCCGCAGGACACGAAGAACCAGGGGTTTTTGATCCTTTCAAGTTCCTCAAGCCATACCCTGCCGGCATCGATACTTTTTAATTCTTCGATCTTTTTATCGGCCGGGATACTCTTTTTCAGGATCTCGGCAACGGGCGGCTGCCCTGCTGCCAGCCTGCTTAACCGGCACAGTTCTTCCTCCGGGCGGAACATGGATACCTCGGCTCCGGCGACCATTTTTCCGATGGTGCTCTCTTTTATGCCGGGGAATAACTTCCGCGCCGTATCCACAAACATGAGATACCCAAGGTAGGCAAGGTTCAAATACTCAAAATGGTACTGCCATGCCTTGAATATCTGGCTTATGATGGTATTGAACGCCTCTATGATCTCGTATGCCTGGGTATAGCCTCTCGGCGCCGGGAAGATCTCGGAATCGGGCACATATTTGTCAAATTCCTTTGGTATCTTGAGCGACTCCATCTCCCTTCCCAGAGCCTGGAACTTTTCAAGCCACTTGTCCCACAGCGCATCGTAGTTCTCAAAGACGTAAAATACCCTTTTCTGGAAGTGCTCCGCCTTCTCCGCGATCACCTCGGGGGGCGGCGGTTCCACCGCCGTGATATACATGTAGCAGCCTAACATCCTCTGGGCCACACCCTGTGCCGGCGGGATACAGAACACCCTTGTGGTAAACTGGGAAAGAGATATCTGCCATGCCTCCTGGAAGATATCGTCAAGCGGATACATCGGCTCAGGAGCATGGATCTTGTCCTGATACCAGAAATGCTTATTCTCCCAGGCTTCTCTGTCCTTGCTGAATAAACGCTGGGGCGGGTACATCTCTTCCCAGCCTTCGAGCTCCGGTGGTAGTACTACCTCTGACGCGTACGGAAACTTCTTTACATCTGCCATAATTACCCCCTTTTTTTTGTTTGTACCGTAAAAGAAATCACCTCCCTTCAATTACGAATCACTCTGCAACATTAGACCATAGTATGGTTCTCCCCTCTTAAACTTTAAACCATCGCGGCTCATCAAACCGCTCGGTGCAGCGGATGATCCGGCTCATATAATTGGTCGCGTACTCGTTTTTAAGCCTCAGCGATATCTTTCTGAAATCCTCATTCGCAAGAAGCCTCCCGATGTCTATGGGATCGGCAAAGGTAAACTCTGCAATGATCTCGCTGAATCCCCCGAGGACAACGTTCCAGCCGCCCGTCAGTTTAACGTAATCGATCTTTTCCATCGTCGGGACATATTCATTCACAAGAAATTCCGCATAGGACTTCTTTACCCCCGGCCTCAGATCGTAATACTGGTTGAACTTCCACACGCCCTTCTGGATTCCGTACTTCGCCTTCTGGGCAGCGCCCGTGGGCTCCAGCACGTACCTCCGCAAATTATAGACGTACTTTCTCAACTCCTTTGCAAGGTTTTTAAACGTCGTGTCGGTAAGGGCCTTCAGGAGCTCACCCATCTCGTTGACACTGTGGACCGCGATGACCCGCGGTCCAAAGCCGACTTCCACATAAAAACCGCCTACAGAAATGATCCCGATTCCCGTAGTCTCGGGTATATATACTTCAGTAATAAACTTCGCATACTCCTCTTCCTTTCCGTGAATAATATCCCAGTTCTGAATGAGCAGTATGGACATGATCCTCTCTACTTCTTATCCTTATCCTTCTCCTGCAGCGCCGTGTACAGCCTCTCCGATGTTACGGGGAGCTCTGTAGTGCGCACACCGACGGCATCGTAGATGGCGTTCAGGATCGCAGGGATCGTGGGCATGATCGCCCCCTCCCCGACCTCTTTGGCGCCGAAGGGGCCGTTGGGCTCATTGCTCTCGACGATGATCGTCTTCACGTTGGGCATATCGAGGGCGGTGGGTATCCGGTATTCCCCCAGCGTCGGGTTCTCTATCTTGCCCTTGCCGTCGAACTTTACCTCCTCGAAGAGGGCCTCGCCCAGCCCCATGGAAAGGGAGCCCTGCATCTGCCCCTCTACGTTGGTGCGGTTAATGGCGAAGCCGCAGTCATGGGCGTCGGTCATGTTGTCCACGGTGACCTTGCCGGTCTCCATATCGACGGTGACCTCCACGACCTGCGCCGAGCATCCGTAGGCAGGGGATGTTCCTACTGCTGCCCCTTTATAGGAGCCTCCCAGCTCTCCCGGCTTGTACGCTCCGCCTCCTACCACAACCCCCTTCTCGAGGTAGGCAATGCGGGCTGCCTCCTTGAAGGTGAGCATGTCTCCGCCCGGCTGGTCGGGCCAGCCTCGGTGTTCCTTTATATACTGCGTTCTCAATTTAGAAAAATCGACATTCCCTTTTTTGAACTGTATCAAACCGTCCCTGGCATCCATATCTTCCACGGGCACGTTGAGTGTCTTTGACAGCACTTCGAGGACCTGCCGCTTCACATCCTCTGCAGCCTGCTTGACGGCGTGGCCGGACATGAGGGTCTGCCGCGAGGAATAGGCGCCGAGGTCGATGCCGTAGTCTGTGCTCCCGGAGTGAACCACTACATCATCATACTTCACTCCCATTGCCTCTGCCGCGATCATCGTGAGGATCGTGTCGGAGCCCTGGCCGATCTCCGCTGAAGCGGTGTAGAGGTCCGCTGTCCCGCCGTCCTCGGAAAGCTTGATCATGGCGGTCGAGTGGAAGGTCTCCGAGCGGTATATAGGATAGCCGGCGCCTGAGACGAAGAATCCGCACGCCATGCCGATGCCCTTGCCTTTGGGGAGCTTGCCTTTCTTGTTCTTCCAGTCAGAGCCGTCCCTCACCGCCTCTATGCACTCCTTCATGCCGAGGCTGCTCATGTTAAATTCATTGCAGGTCACGTCCCCTCTCTGCATCATGTTCTTCAGCCTGAACTCAACGGGGTCCATGCCGATCTCTTCGGCAATGGCATCGAGCTGCTGTTCGAAGGCCGCCCGCGCAGCGACTCCGCCGTGGCCGCGCTGTGCGCCGCAGGCAGGCTTGTTCGTGTAGACGCGGTATCCGTCGTACTTCATGTTGGGGAGCTTGTAGGGCGCACCAAGGAGAGACCCGGCATAGTAGATCGTGGCGATGCCGAAGCTCGTGTAGCCGCCCCCGTCAAGGTAGCAGGTATTCTGGAGGGCGACGAGCCTTCCGTCCTTCTTCACGCCCGTGGTCAGCTCGTGGTAGAACTGGTGGCGGCCGCGGGAATGCATGAAGACCTGTTCCCTGTTAAAAGTCATCTTTACCGGCCTTCCGGTCTTCATGGCAAGCAGGCAGGTGGTAAGTTCAAGGGTGCTCGCCGATGCCTTCGGGCCGAACCCGCCGCCGACGTAAGGCTTTATTACCCGTACCTTGCCGACGGGTATGTTGAGGACCATCGCGATGATCCTCTGGATATAATGGGGCGATTGGGTTGACGTATAGAGGGTCAGGTTTCCGTTAAAGTCGTAGTGGGCCAGCGTGGCCTGCGGCTCAAGAAATGCGCCATCCTGCCTCTTGTTTACAAATTTATCTGTCCTGATGTAGTCACACTCCTTGAAGGCCTCCTCCACGTTGCCAAACTCCTGGTGTACCTCGGCCCCGATGTTGTTTGGAAAGTCCGCATGGATCGCTGCCGCTCCCTCCGCCATGGCATCAAAGATGTTCATATAAGCAGGGAGCTCTTCGTAATCGACCTTGATAAGCGATACTGCCTCAAGGGCGGTCTCCGGGTCGACGGCGGCGACGGCGGCGATCTCGTCGCCGATGTATCGTACCTTTTCGCTGCAGTACATCGTCTCATCGTACCTCGCCGGGCTCAACCCGAAACGGACGGGGCTGGCCTCCTTCGCTGTCACCACCTCTTTCACGCCTATCAGTTTTTTTGCCGCTGAAACATCGATATTCTTGATCTTTGCATGGGCAAGAGGGCTCTGGAGAAGCGCGCCGTAGAGCATGTTGGGCATTGAGAGGTCATCGGTATAGCGTGCCTCTCCCGTTGCCTTTGCACGCGCATCAACCCTTGGAAGCCTCGTATTTATAACACTATATTCTTTCATCGTACCATCTCCTCCCTGTCATTTCTTCATTGTCTTCGCTGCCGCCTGTACCGCCTCC
>DIWM01000019.1 GCA_002428485.1 Deltaproteobacteria bacterium UBA6106 | reverse complement strand
GGCCGACTTCATCGGAATACGCATTCAGACTATTGAACTGCGGCCTCGATAAAAGCTTCCTCTGTCCGTAACAGTCATTCAACCATACCTCTCTGATAGTATCAGAATAGGTTATCCACAGCACCCTCTCATCCGCTAACTCGACATTATCATCCTGTGGCTGAATATCTGTATCGCCTTCATGGAATGGATACCAACCGTCTTGTGGATGGACAAATTCAAGAGGAAGTTCCACATCAGCACCAATAGTGAAGATTTGCCATTGAGATAAATTAAAGCCTTTTGGATCCTTGTGGATGGTTCGTAAATCTTGTTGCAGTGGGAGTAAGCTATCAGTCAGAAACCCAGACGCCCCAAGTTTCATTCTATCTTGGGTTATGAAGACGAGTACATAGAAATTTCCATCATATTTACCTGCATAGAGTCTTACTTCGTCAATCAAAGGCCAACGTTCAACCCATTCTCTAACCCGCCTGGTAAATTGTACAGGGCTCAGTTCGAGAAACAGTTCAGGGTTAAGAATCATTTTTTCCTTTTGCTTAGTATACCAGAGGCAACCTTCACTTCACAGTTTTTGTTGATACCTGTTTGTGTGTAATCATTGAAAATCTGTGAAGTTTAATCCTGCACCATACTGCAACTGTAATAGGACGAATCATAGTTCACATCCTTAAATCATCCAGAAATTCTGATGGGGTGTTGCCGCTGGTCACGAGCAAGTGATCACGGGCGCGGGTGCAGGCAACATAGAGCAAGTGACGTTCAGTATCATAGACTTCCTGCAGGTCAGAGTCGTCTGTTACTGTTTCAATGCGCTCCTGTAATGGAATTATCTCATCGTCGCAGGCCATCACCACTACCGCCTTGAACTCCAAGCCTTTGGCAAGGTGCATCGTACAGATAGAAATATACCCACTGACAGTTTTAACGGTTTCATCAAGCACCTTGTATGGGGTTCCCGATTTCTCCACTGCCATTCGAGCACGGTCAACCTCTGCCGCCGAACGCACAAATACGCCGATCTCGTGAATCGCGACTCCTTCTTCTTTGCGGTCCTTGATCCACAGACTGACCGCTTCAATCTCTTTCTCGGGAGTGTCAAAAATCATAATTTTTGGTTTCGGTCCGTTAAATACCGAAATGGTGCCACGTCTGTCCTCTACATTGCCGTCAACATCCGACAATGCTGGTCCCAATAGTCGATCGGCTTGCATTCTAATCTGATGCGAGGTCCGATAGTTGATTCGTAAGATTCGAGACCGTCCACGAACATCTACGCCAACCGCTTTCCAGGAGAATGGTTGTTGAAAGATCCGTTGACCAAGATCTCCAGCGAAGAAAAGACCATTGGGCCGATCTCCTCCAAGAACAGCCAAGAAGCGTAGTTGCGCCACGCTAACATCCTGTGCTTCGTCTACAACAATAAAATCGAAAGGTGGGTGATCAATCTTTGCAAGATGAGTGGTAAGTTGATTAAACATTCCGGGGTAAGTAATTAAACGCTTCGCCGTTAAAATAGCCCGAACCCCTTCAAAGATAGACCACAGTAAAGCTCTCCGCTGTTCCGGTAGGCGAGTCTTTCTGCCCAGCCGTGTGACGTCACGATATGGCTCCCACGATTTCAGTTGCCAAGCATCAACGATCTGCTGCCATTCGGTCAGCAAAAAGTGCAAGCTGAATTTATGCTCGATGCCTGCCGATGCCTCATGAAGGCACTGTTTGATTAATTCAATAGAAGCAAATTGTGGATGACCGAAGTTTACTTCATAGAGCCTTCGTCCAATTGCCTCTATGGCATGTACTTCGAGGCGTTCGCCAAGACGCGGTTCGTTATGAATCAATCTTCTTAACTTGGTGCGCAGGGCATTTGCCAAGGTTTCTGAGAAAGTGGTGAGTAGAATCCTGGAGTCGGGATTAGTTTGCGCCAGGAACACGGCCCGATGGAGGGCAACGATTGTTTTACCTGTACCTGCCGAGCCAGAAATGCGTGCCGGACCTCCATAATTTTTTTCAACTATTTGTCTCTGCGCCGGATGGAGAAAAACAGTCCACTTTTCCCAGGGATATTCGAGGGCACGCTCCAATTCCTCCTTGTTGTTGATATTACGGAATCTGCGTTGGGCGTCTGGATGTGCGAATGAGTCAACATCTGCACGTTCCACTTCCTCTATTTTATACATATCTAACCGCTTTCGGGCGAATAGAACGCTTGGGTAAACGTCCGTAGCAAACTTCATAGCGACTTGCGGGGTTACACCAGTTGCAAGATTCAAAATCGCCTCGGCTGCTTCGGCAGGCAGATGGTCTGCTACCTGGAGTAACGTGTCTTCATCAGCAACGCGGACTTCTTTTATCCACTCTGTAGGTACCCCATAGCTAAGCAACTCGTCGTCAGAAACACTTGCGAACAAGGGCAGCTTGGGCATGGCGTGTTTTTTATCTTCCTCTCTTTTGGGGACGATAATCTCTTGCACCCGTTCCCGGACCTCCACAAATTGAGCAGCCCCAGTCTTGGGATGAGTCTCCAGTTTGCGTCGTTCAGCCCAGCGATAAGCTTGGTCGTGATGGTCAACGTAGCAGAGGAGCATACTTGCATCAGTCCGGTGAACGATAAGCCGGATATTGCCACCCACTCGAACTGACCAAAAATTCTTGTCCTTTGGTTTATCGAGCTTGTGGAATTGCATTCCCGGATTTTCTGGGTTCATTTGTAAGTCAAAGGCCGTGGTCTTTACGGCTTTCTGTTCCTCGCCAGTGAGTCTTGCGAGGCTGTCGGTGAAAGTATCGGCTATAAGAAATTGCATTAAGTTACACTCATAGGCATTATGTAATTTTGAATATTTTCATCACTTCATCACCTAAATGGTTTATCACCTTTACTGCTATGCGGCCGGAGGTGGGTTTGTCGAAGGGGCGGGAGGTGTCGCTGTTGAGCGTCGCCCAAGCTTCTTCGTTGATCTCGGCCTTGAGGGTGGTTTTGAGCGCCTTGTAAGGATCATTTGCGCCCAAGAAATATGCGTGACGAACGAAGAAACTCTCTTCGTTATAATCTGTGTCAATGAACCAGCAGGCAATACCCTCAGCTCCATCACTTCGCACTTCTCCGGTGGTAGGGTGAAAAACATCGACGCCATTGACCTTGACTTGGATCTGATTGTCCCCTGCATCGAGGATGTCTATATCCGGTTCACCGAAAATGACAAAAAGGTTACCTTTGCCGGTGTTCCTTAGATCGTCTGCCATGTGAAGGTCAGCGTTCATTCGCGCCTTGAGAACAGGTATACGGCCAAGTTTGCTAAATTCAGTCGAATGGGCGTCGTAGTTGAAAGCACATGTAATTAGCACGTCAAAGCCTCCATCACCGGCCTCACGGGCGGCAGCCACGAGATCCGGACGGGAAACAGTACCAAACTCAGGACCGATAAAAATGGCTGCTCGCTTTTCAATACCGGATTCCTTGTTCCCTTCCAGATAAAGGCCTTCAGCACAGACCAGATTGCCTGGCCAGGGAGTAAAGGAAGTAAATACAATCTTATCTTCTTTGTGGGCCTGCTGCACACCGGAGGTCTTCAGGTTTTCCAGGATCATTCGCGTAAAGTCCCAGCCTTCTTGATAACTGGTTCTTCTTTCAGCTACGCCATCGATAAGTTCATCATCAGCGCCTACTGTCAACACCCGGTGCGGCGATAAGCTTTCGACGGTAAACGGTCCTGCTACCCGTACCGTCTTCTTGGCCTCGTATGGCTTGTCGTATAGGTATTCAAAATCAGCTTTAGCGGCGATGGAGGCATCGATTTCCTTCTGTCTGGCAATACGCTGCTTCCACCACTCCTCGTGCAGCTTGCGGGTTTCTTCAGGCCACTTCTCGTCAGCATCCCGGGGGATTCCCCATTCTTCCCATGTCGTGCCAAGGGATGTGTTGAGTTGTTCGCGCAGCGGTTCTAATACTTCCTGGAATTTCTCCCAAATGACGTCGATCTCAATGTTGTTGGTAATGGACTTGAGGGTAACATGCTGCACTCGTTCGCAGACAAAACCCTGACGTATGTCATTGTGGGTAGGTTTCGTTGATGGCGCAGTTCTAGTAATTTCAGCTTCTTTGATCTGGCCCTCCGGTGAGTCAGCGAGAAGGTAGTATGGATAGCGAGCACCCATGATGCGAGCACGGGCAAGGGCTAAAGCCACACGAGACGTGTCTATTGTGATCCATCGGCGGCCCCACTGTTCTGCTACATAAGCGGTCGTACCTGAACCGCATGTGGGGTCTAGTACCAAGTCGCTGGGGTCGGTGGTCATGAGGAGACAGCGTTGAATAACCTTTGAGGTAGTTTGTACAACATAAATCTTGTTCTGCTCTGCGGTACCCATAGTGTCTTCCCAAAGATTTGGAATAGCGACCGCAGCAAAATCGTTGAAAAAGATTTTGTAATTCACAAACTCCTTGGTCTTCAGAAGACGATTGGCCTTTAAAAGTCTTTCCATTCCGACTATATTTGTCTTCCAGCCGCCTTTACGTGGCCTTAGCTGATGGCCATTTAAATTGAACTCAAAGAGAGTTGATTCACTTGCGGTCTCGGAAGTAAGAGGCCCGGCCAAAAACACCTGTTCGTCTGCTGCCAATGGTTGTTCTCCACTGGCTTCTTTTACTTTGAGCGGACGAACGGTACCGTCAATCGACTGTACTGAACGATACCGCACGCCGGCACCTTCACGAAGATCCTTTACAAGATATGCAGCGCGGTATTTCGCTGTGGATATGTCTTTTGCATACCAGACAATATAGTCAGAAATATTATCGATATAAGCCTGTCCCATTCCACCACTTTTCTTCGTAGTGATAAGACTAATAAAGTTGGTATCTCCAAACACCTCATCCATCAGCACCCTTACCCTGTGGACATTTTCATCACCTATCTGGACAAAAACGGAACCTGAATCATTCAACAAATCCCTCGCCACAGTGAGTCGATCCCGCAGATAGGTCAGATACGAATGAATACCATCTCGCCAGGTGTCCCGGAATGCCTTGACCTGCTCCGGCTCTCGTGTGATGTGGTCAATGTTGCCGTCTTTCACATCCCGGCTGGTGGTAGACCACTGGAAATTGGAGTTAAATTTGATGCCGTAGGGGGGATCGATATAGATACACTGAACCTTCCCTCGTAAACCCTCGCGTTCAGCCAGCGATGACATGACCTGCAAGCTATCACCGAGAATCAAACGGTTGGACCAGTTGGCATCGTGCTGGTAGAACTCGGTTTTAGCACTCTCTGTTGGTAATCCGTTGAAGTCAGCAAAAAGGTCAAGCTGGAAACCAGGCTTCTGCGCCTGGGCATCTTTTGTCTGTTTTAACAGGTCGTCGATAAGTACCTTGGGATGGACTTTCTCCTGGATGTAGAGGGGCGGTGCATGGACCACGAGATCCGACCAATCCTGCTCATCCTTGCCGCGCCAGACAAGTTGTGGGTCAAGATCGCGGTTACGGCGTTCATAGGCAACGCGGATGGGTGTCTCAATCTCTTTAGACACCACTGACTGATGCTCGGCAGTAGGGATGTTTTTGCGCGTCGCCTCGTCGTGGGTAAGCGTTTTGACGGTTACTTTTGCATTCGATTTCTTGTTGTTTTTTGCCATTCGTTATTCCCTCTATTGGGCGGTTACTCGATTAATCATCTTGTCAAACTCTGCCTGAACTTTCTTTTGAAATTCAGATTCCATTTGGTAAACCTCTGTGAACTCGGCAAAGGCCCAGCGTCCATATGTCTTCAAGTTATTAACGCCGGGTATCCAGTAAGCTTCCATGGTGGCCTTTTTCTCTTTGGCATCTTCACGCCTATAGCCCTTGATCTCGACAACCAGATGGAGCAGATTATCATCTCCGTGGCCGTCATCGACAAGGACGATGAAGTCGGGAAGGTATATACGTTTCTCTGAACCATAACGGTAAGGTACTTCAAAACCAAGGTTATGATTCTTGACATAGGCTCTCACTTTTGGATGTGACTCGGCAACACGACAGAACTCGGCCTCCCAGTCGCTGTCGAGGATGACCCAGTTGATG
The DNA here is from genome assembly GCA_002428485.1 of Deltaproteobacteria bacterium UBA6106. Classification (GTDB taxonomy): domain Bacteria; phylum Desulfobacterota; class Syntrophorhabdia; order Syntrophorhabdales; family Syntrophorhabdaceae; genus UBA5609. The sequence continues at coordinate 71,033 of DIWM01000019.1, read as the reverse complement.
TGACAACGGCGGGCATCGGTTTCCCATCGATCACGCTTTGATGTGTTAAAATTCACGTAGATGGTGGAGCCAGTTGGATTATAAGGATCAGGCACTGCTTTGATTGGACGTTTTCCCACCAGGGCACGGGTGATGCCATCGGTGATGCGCCCGCAGGCCATATCAGCCAGTTCCTGGTACATGAGCTGCGCGGGATATGTACCGCCCTTACAGATCAGGCAGGTATCGAGCCATTGCTTTGTGATCCGTTTCAGTTGCCCGAAAAGGTGAAGTTTGGCCTCCTCACCAGGATCCCGCCATTTCGTATAAAGCAAACGTTGAGTGATATGAAAAAGCAACGTGGAGTGACGCATGTCTTCCAGGTGCGCCAAACTGAGATCAACATCTTTGCCGATAATGCCCTGGTTCTTGGTAATCGAAGGGCCGACAATATCCGGAGTCAATTCGAGCACCGAATCTTCATTGAAATCTGCCGTAAGCCGCTCTTCCGGCAGTTCAACGCGATACCCGGCAATGCGGGGGAATCGTATTTCGAGAGAATCACGGTCAGGTCGAACAGCCTTGACCTGTATCGTTTGCCGAGGTGGTTGCGGAGGTGCAACAACCGGCTTGGCGGTAAAATCGAAGGGAATACCCAGTACATCAGCGTATTCCACATTAAACAGGCTATCATCGTTGAGATCGTAAGACTGGCGTCGCAACGCACGGCCAATAACCTGCTCGCACAGAAGCTGTGTCCCGAAGGCACGTACACCCAGCACATGGGTAACAGTGTTGGCATCCCATCCCTCGGAAAGCATGGCGACGGATACCACACAACGGATAGATTCACCCAGGCGACCTTCTTTCCCCACGGTGTTCATAACTTCCCTGAGCAGGTCCTGGTCAGTCAAATTCTCGGCTTGACGAATATCGCCAGTACGCTCGATGATCTCCCGACGAAAGCGATCGATCTCATCAGCGGCCATAGCACGGAAGTTATCATCCAGGGCGTCACCGGATTCAAGCTGCTCGCTGTCGATCAGGAGTGTACGAGGGCGTGCAAGCTGGTTGCCATGCTCGTCGAAATTCCGGAATAAAGCCAAACGGCCATTTACAAGTGTGGTGGAACCATCTTCGTTCTCTTTTTGAAAACCGGAAATATAATCATAGACGAGCTTCGAGGTTGAGGTGTTATTACAGACGACTATGAAGCAGGGAGGGACTTTAATGCCATATTGCTGCCATAACTCGTAAGTCTTTGCATAATGACCGTACAGGGCTTCCAATGCAGTCTGGAGTTCTACGGGTATAGCCAGTGGATCGAGCGTTTTGGATTTGCCCCGGCCTTTTTTTGGCATCTTCGGGCCGATATGCTTCCATAGCTCTCTGAATCTGGGCATCTCCCCTCCGGGGATATTATCTGCCACAGGTACACGGGGTAGCTTCACAATCCCACATTCAATGGCATCCATGAGCGAAAAATCACTCATAGTCCAGGGAAAAAGGGTGCCTTCGGCATAGCCGGAGCCCGAGAGAAAGAAAGGTGTGGCCGAGAGATCTATGATGTGGTTGATACCGAGCTTTCTCTTGACCGTCTCGAGACCAGAAATCCATACACGGGCTGCTTCATTATTCTTTTCGGCTTCCTTTCTGTCATCGCCTCTCAGGACTTCTACATCCGGCTGAGAAGGTTTCCCTCGATAGCAGTGATGTGCCTCGTCATTGATCACCAGGATGTTTTTTATACCCATCAGACTTGGCATGACCCTCTGAAGCATTTGCCCTTCGGTTTCAAGTGTCCTGAGTGGTTCTCCCCGTCCCTGGAGCAAAGATCGTCCGCCCTTGGAGATTTCAATGCGCTCACGCAGCATAAAGGCATGATAATTCGTTATAACAATCTTGGCACGTTCGAGGTCAGGGAGCATATCGTTCGGGATCAACTCACGGCTTTGGTAATAACTATCCGGATCATTCGGCTGAAGGACACGCAGTCGGTCACGGATCGTTATACCAGGCGTCGCCACGAGAAAGCCCCTGGTAAACTTTTTGCTATTTGGACGGCGTACAGCATTAACAGTCTGCCAGATAATCAACATGGCCATGACGGTGGTCTTACCAGTACCAGTAGCAAGTTTCAGGGCAAGTCGCATTAATTCAGGATTGGCATCGTTGTTGGCATTCGCCAAGTGCTCCAGAAATCTGTTTCCTGTCTTGCCTATTTTGGGCGCTACCTCAGTCAACCATATGAGGGTTTCAATAGCCTCGATCTGACAAAAGAACGGACGTATGCCGGTAAAATGATGATGTCGCCAGTGTTGAAGCAGACGGGCAGTCTCGGGTTCAACCCGCCAGTCGTTCGGATTTGGAATACTGCGCCATAGGTCCACCTGATGACGAAGTTCGTTTATGATGGGTGTTGGGTCATACTGCTGCGTTTGCGTAGAGAGTCCTTTGCCTTCGTCAAAGATGAGTTGATCTTGCTGGGCAGTCGATCCTTTGCGCTTTTTAGGTTTCGGGATTGGGGTGATAAACTCGGCACGGCGACGGTTGTCAATTATCTTTTGAGTGGGTTGGCCTTCGGCATCAAGCTCCCAATGTTGGATTGGGTACTCATAGGGAGAGTTTAGGATGGGTTTCTCAAAAAAGCGATTTTCCATGGTCACACCTTCTTCATCTCTTGTTACCATGTGCGCAGATAACTGCCGGTGCCATGCTGCAAACATAGACTGTTGCAGTCTGGTGTTTATTTGAAACTTTTCTGTCTTTACCCACTCATCTCGGTGGCGAGTTTAGTTCTTGTCCACATTCTTTGTTTTCGGTTTTATTAAAAAAGGACCTTGGTTTTCTTTAACCTCATACGTTGTTTGTTGTACGGCCATGCCTATCGGCCCGGCGAGCAAGGACGGCCAAAAGATACCTTGCATTATATCCTTATAGTGGCCATCGTTCGGCGATACAACAAACTCATATAATTGATCTGGCTCAAGCTTAAGAAGAACGGTGAATTTTCCCTTAGTTCCCCAGGCATCCGTTGATATCGCAACCTTCCCCGGCTGGAATACACCGGCGTATACGTCCTCTCTCCACAATTCAACAACCTGTTCGCCGTTTATGTATATCCTGGCTTTGGCTCCCATATAGAGTTTGTCGGCACTGCGCTCGATCACTATTTTTGCCTTACCAGGGACCGGCGCCACGGTGTCGGCAGACGGCACCACGTTTGAGTGCGTCGCGCAGCCGGCAAGAAGAACACCCCACACGGCAATTAAAATAATTTTTTTCATGTCGCTCCCTTTTTGTGAATTATACCAAGGTCATCTAAAATATGTATAGATTTTTGTCTCCCCCTCCCCAATGAGCTCCCCAATGAAATACTAAATGATATTTTCTTTAATTTTACGCCTACTTACTAAAAAACGGCAAGTAATTTTTTTGAATATAGTATTGTGCTGATCTCGATAGACAGATTCAATTGAAATACTCGTGTATCGCTTACCATACAAGCGCTTAATTCTTCTTTCTCGCAAAATCTATGCTACCAACCCGATCTCTCAACTCGGAATAGTTCTTTGCCGGGTAAGAAATGGCCAAAAAAGTTGTGTCCATCTTTAAGTTGTTGACAATGTTTGGAGCGTCGAAGCCTCCGATAAAGGTTAGCGCGGTCGGCGATTCTTTATCTAATCTGGGTATTCCTTCGCAGGCAAGCATTAATATGTACTGCTCGGTTGCCTGTGGAGTAGCCCACATTTAGACCGGACACTCATACAATTAAATTAAGCTGTAGTAATAACTATAGAGGTATTACTATAATTTAAAAAAAGGAGGAGTATGGGTCCGGCAGAGCTCCTGACATCGCGTATTACCTGACTGCTCAAGCCCGAATAGGGCGTCTCGGCAGGACTCCTGAGTTATCGGCAACTACCGCTATAGCTTTCGCAACAGCACATCCGAGTCGTAACGCTTCATGGTGCGCCCGTATTGCCTCGGCAAGGGTAACTCGGACTTCCCTATAGCGCACGCTAGCGTCGCACTGCACTGCGTCGTACAATTTCCTGGGGTGGCTGGGCAGCCCATGCGCTTCCGCTTGCTTCGCATACTCGATGAGCCTGTGCCCTTTTTTGCCCGGCTTACCCCCACTCACGATCACGAAGCTCTTCAGGAGCTTCTCGACGAATTGCAGAGACGCCCATCGAGATCCTCCAAGATCCTTTGGCTGCTGGAAGAACTTGTCGACTGCCGACTCCAAATCACCAATGGCTGATGCGACCATTCCCACCTTCTCGATCCAGTGAAGGGTGTTACTGAGCTCAAACGCTACGTGGAAAAGAAACTCCAGACTCGACTGTTCCTCATCCGAGCACTGGCAGCGTATCGTAAGCGGGAGGTCTTCTACTAGATCAAAGAGATTCAACAGTTTGGACTTTCCGTCGAATCGTCCAATCCCCGACTCTGTGCTCTTCACCTTAGGGTTTCTGATTGCAGTGACGACAACACCTGCGAGCATCAAAGGTAGACGTACACGCCAAGGCTCTCCACATAGCATTAACGCAAACGACCGTGGAGCCGGATTTAGTTTTAACCGGTCTCCGTACCGGGCCGAGTACCATTCGTAAATCCTTGCCACCAAGGTTTCAGCGTCAGCGTTATCATCTGTGCCCGAAAGGGGCTTTGCGACGAGAGGTAGCGGAATGTGAAAGCGATCGGACACTCTACACACTGCATTCATTGGACGCTGAGGGATCTCGTATCCGTCGGCACGTAGCTGGTCGTCTATCTCTGACAGTATGATCTCGACTTCGTGCCACTGCGGTAGCTTCTTCACCAGACTTCTCCGGCGTTTCCTCGTCTACGACGTCCAGTGTCAACGCCGAATGTGTCAAACCAGCTATCGCAAGGGGTCACCCTGTATGTCTGGAACCCGATTTTTTCGCAGATCACGGCCAAGCTTGCAACCTCCCGACGCTCGAACCCGCTTCCGGTGGATACTTCCTTTTCCACGTTCCCTCCGTGACCAACACTAAGGTCAACGGAAAGAGAATGCTGTTTCATATCAATCCGGTGCACTTACTCATTATATACAGTATCCATTGGGTCTTTTTTACCAGAAATATTATAACTAGTTGGGCGTGCTCCACCTACTGACTCTTCTTATGTTCTGAGTGGAATCCCGGATACAATGACGCGGGAACCAGCATTTTCCACTCCGGCTTTTTCCCGGTGAGTACTTTAGAAATCAGCACACTTGGTCACCACTCTATTGCATTATAAGTGTCGTAATACCTTCTTGCCAACAAAGGTTCTATTGAATTCACGTAGTCTATCCAGCCCTTGATCCGGCACTTTAGCATGAACTGGTGATCATGCAGCATTTGTGCTTTCTCATAGTCATTTTCAGCATCGTACTCTGAGATGCCGATCTCCCTCATAATGTAAGATTTGCAGCCAAATTTCTTTAGGTAGTAAAGCTGGAGCCTTATCCTCCTCTTGAAGCGCTTCGGCACACGAGGGTACTTGTGATCAAACACGGTCAAGCCCGTAACATACTGCTTTTCACCTCGGAACATTATTTTCTCTTTAGACAAATTCCGTCTGAAGCCACCGTTTGATAATATTGTTTCAATTTGCCCTATCAGCGGCAGTTCATCATCTGTGGAAATCGTTATGTCATCGGCATACCTCGTGTACTTACAGCGATACTGATTGCAGATCGAATTCAATTGCTCATCCACTGGTTTGAACACGATGTTTGCAAGTACTGGGCTTGTATTGAACCCTTGAGCGAGTCTGCCATTAATCGTCGTAATCCTGGCAAGGTGGGCCGCAAAATAACTGCGGCAGCCAAATCCATGAAAGGCTTCTGTTATCGTAGTTTCTCTAATTGAGTCAAAGAACTCATGGATGTCTACCTTAAAAACCTTCTTTTTCCCCAAGTGCTCTGCTGCATTTGTTTTCGTGCTCCGTCCAGGAACAAAACCATGAACACATTCTGGAGCTTCATAAACCTCATTAAGGTACTTGTACAACACTTTATGGATACTTTTTAGTAGCTGACTGTTAACTTTATAGACAATTCGATACCCAAGTAGTGAATTCTTTTTAGGTATTTTCATTCTCTGACAGACGTATGCAATTGCTCCATCCTTTAGTAGGTCTAACAGTTTATCCTCATTTACGCATAGGAACTGACTCAGCATAGTAAAGCTTTCTATTTCAGAGAATCTCATTGGCATAGGGACAAGCAACAAAAACAAAAAGAGGCCAATCTGTCAGTAAGGTAGAACTTTGTAATTTACGCCTGTGCGAGTACGAACTCATACTCTCAAGTTTACTGAAAAAATTGACCTCTATCATACCTATTATCCGATAAACTCATTATCGATTTCCAGTGCTTTTCTTCTGGGCATGTGAAAGGTTTTATTCGCAACATCGTGAATACACCCTATTTTTGGCTCAATTAGTCGGTAATTTTCCCTCATAAACCTCTTAACATTACCATTCTTGCCTTCATAGACCTTAGTAATGATATGGTTAACGTAGTCCACAACTGCGAAAAGTTTTTGCTCCTTCTTTTTTTGAAGCGATACCCGGCACATTCTCGTCTGCGTCAAGTTACTCTGCGATATCTCATAATTTAGCGCTTCTATTATTTCTTGCAGTTCCCGCTCCCGTAGTTTAATCCTGTGTCGACTTGGTCCTGATAAATTCTGTTCAAAAAACAGGTAGTTAATATCCTCGGCCCTCTTTTTCAGTCTATCTCTCAGAAGAGTTTTTATAAGGTCATCATAGATCTGTTTTTTGGATTGAGAGCCAATAATCATCTCAAAATATTTTGTGTGTTTATTCAGAATTACCGCATACGCTCTGAAATTCAACGCAGTCAGAAGTGCTACAAATCGACCATAGATGTCGGGATGATTTTCGCTCGCATGGAAACCTGTCTTCAAGAAATCATTTCTGAAACGGTAATAATAACGACTGTTCTTGATCTCCTCTTCCAGATGTTCTATGTCCTTCAACAAGTCCTCGGGAGTATCCGTGATAATACACCCAAGTAAGAAAATTTTTGATTGACCATTAAGGTCACCAGCTTCGTCAATAAAGTAGTGGTTAGTTTCAGGCATCAGACTCCTATATAAAGTATACTTCTATTTCATGTCGCCGTCCATTGTCCCCTTCTCTATACCGATGTAATGACCTCTACCGGACTCACTTACATGAATTTGAACTGCCCGAAAAATGGCCAAAGGAAACATTGTGTAACGAACCAACATCACAAAAGAAAGCAGGATATGTTACGCATATCAGCTTCAAGGCAAGTATTGGGAATATCATAAAGAACTGCGGATTACGAATAGAAATGTAGCATAACGTGCTGATCAGCCGCTGCTGTGAGCCGTCCGCTGGATTGCCTTGTTAAGGCGATTGACCGTTGGCTCATATATCGGACGCCCTAAGCTTGGCAAATCCGTGTTCCGACTCGCTGTGGAGTTGAATTAGCGTTTTGTTGCCCAGCGGACGGATCGGGATGTGCATTGAATGGGCAAGCATCGATCCGAAACCCAGATTAGAGATTCCGTCGGCGTCAACCCATCCGCGACTAACAACGCCGTGAACATAGATTCCTTCGTGATCAAATATAGGGCTACCGCTCATGCCACCCAGAAGCTGGAGTGAAGCAGAGAAGCAAGCACCTGGTGTGGGAACCTCTTTGGTGGTCGCGTTGTCCGGGAAACGCTCAAGAATCCTGCCCGTTGAGGCATATAGATCGAACGGGAAGTCACCGGCAATCTCGTTAGGAGCGGTCGCTTCAAGGTTAACATCGCACATAGCACCGTAGCCTATCGCAGTTGCAGTTTTGCCGACAGACATACCAGCCCCCACTATTCCTGGTTGAACAATAGTTAAGGGCTGGTGTGGGACGTCAGGCGCGAGCAACGCCACTTTGCAGATAGCCGTATCCGACGTGAGTTTCAGGTCTACTCCTTTGATCGGAAGCGGGCTATCCGCCTTCTTGGCCAAGAAGCTCGCCCACTCGATTTCACGGAGGACGTACTTCTTTCCGTGAGTCATTGGATTTAAGGGGATCATGACACCAAGTGTCAATTCACGCGCTTGCCACACGAGGTCGTTAGTCTCCGTTATCCCACCGTACTGTCGCTCAATAGGGTCCGACACTACATGCGCGGCAGTAATCAACAGCCCCGAGCAACTAATAAAAAAGCCGGTACCAATACAGTGCAGTACATCCTCTCCGTGGACTTGCGCCACGACAGGGACGATGCTTTGTCCAAGAAAGTAAGACGTTGGACCAAAGGAGGACGGTTGCCACACTATGAGCTCATCTGCAATCCGACAAAAATCCGCAGTTGAGTCTATGGACTTGATCGCCATGCTGTTGAACCCATCAATGGACCAAACTCCATTCTTGCCCCTTCCAAAGGTGACCTTGAGAAGCTTTATTTTGCAGGTCGTCGGCATTGCCATCCAGCCTTATGTGTCGCCCTAATGATGGGGTCAGCCAAAGCCGGATTTTTCGGCGATTAACTGTACCCAAGGGTTATGTGTCGATTTTCTAATTTGTTTTTTCGATCTATGCCTTGTCATATTCTACCCGCTATCCAGTGCTGTTTTGAGGCCCGTAGATTACGAATGTAACGTAGGGCGGATGACCCTCCGGCGGAATGGCGGAAGGATCGTGAATCAATTCTACGCTGGTGCATTGCTCATGGTGGTGTACAGTAACGGGATCAAAGACGTCTCGATATTCGACGCGAGACCAAACAAATATCTTCGTTTCATTCCTCCATCTTTGCATCATTGTTTCTAACGGAACCGTAACATAGCCTGTCTGAGTCGTTGCTCGTGGACCCATGACTGCGGGCCGTCTTTGATCGGATGGAGTAAAGAAGATTTCTTGTTCTTGATTTGCTGGGAAAGTTTTGATTTCCATCCAGTTACACACGTCAGTGCCTGGTGTAAGACCGACGTTTTCCCACGTAACCCAAAAAACATATTCTTTGATCGTCCCGTCCCAAATATGAGGAGCAAAGTTGATTCCTTTTCCAAATATGAAGGCTCGTAGTTGTCGTTTAGCCGTATCCTCTGCGCTCTTGGCTAGTTTGCGAGTAGTATCCCAAAGGTATGCGGTAAAAATTGCGAGAAAAGTGGTGACAATGGCAAGCCAAATGGTGGCCCACGTGACCCACCTTTCATTCGTAGACTTTTCATCACGCTCGCGTGTTTCATGCACGGTTTCTACCTTGCCTTTTACGCCAGGAAGTACTCTAACAACAAGGGGTTTTTGTTCCGTACCGTACTGGTTTTGGGTTGTTGCTTGGCCGCTCTGGAAGGATTGAGATACTATAAGCTCTGTGCCCTTGAATGGGCTTGGAGGTGGTAGCCGTGACTGGGAGAAGACCACTGGTACAAAGACACCAAACACTGCTACTACAATTAGGATGATTTGTGCCCTCATCATTCCTCTACACATAACACAAAGTTTATCTGGAGTGGCCCGACAGGGCCACGATCCGGTGGAACGCCTCGTTATGCGTTTCATGAAAGTAGCTTCTTAAATGCGACAGTAATCAACTTCTTCCTTTCTTGTATGAACTGTCTGAAGTTTTGGAGTGAAAGGTCTACGTCTGGAATATAGTGCCTCTCCATGTAGGCTTTTCTGTCATTGCTGTTTGGATATTTTTCTTTTATCCATTCAAGAAAGTCCTTTCCCGATTTCTCTTGATTTGGCACCCCCTCTAATAATTGTAGGTTGGCTAAACAATTGTAATTATCCAAATAGAAATCTATTTGGTCTTCGGCAATGCCACGCTTTACCAATCTTGCTCGCGTAAACAGCTTTTTCGGAAAAATGTGATCCTGATGAAACTTATTTCTGAAGTCGAGGGAAGGATAAATAAACGCAAGAACAGAATACGTATAAGCCTGTGCATATTGATAGTAGAACAGATTGTCAATTTCATCATCATCAAATGATATGGCCTTTGTGCTGCCTTTCAGCTTGCTGACTATGCCATCAAAGGGGAACCCATTTTGAGAGTTTTCTATTACCTCTCGGATTGGTCGTAGGACATTATCCGGTTGACCACTAAAAGTTTTCTTGAGTAGAACCATGACAAGCCATTGAAAGATTTTCTTTCTATCTTCTTGATATTTTGATGACTCCGAGAAAGTATCTGGACTTCCTATTTTATAAAGATAACCCGCAATAGGAATAAGGGCATTGTTTGATGTCAGCGTATCTCGGTGATAACCAAGGTTGGACAAAAGCACGAAAGACGATTTTATTGCCTTTGATATTCCGTCCCATTTCTTCTCAATCGCGAGCATATTTTCTTGATTAAAGTTGTCAACTTTGAAAGCAATGTCCGTAAAACCGCTAAGCACTAAGCAAGTCTTTAAGACAAAATCTTTGTTTGCGTCAAATCCGTCACCAACCGCATTAATTTCATCAACGAAAGATGTTATTTCTTCTCTCGCATCTTTTTCCTTCCATTGTGCGGTGGCAATGGAAAGTAACAGGTCCGAATAGCTCAGTTGCGTACCGCCACTATTGACACGTATAAAGATGTTGAGAACCTTGTCAAGACTCTCCCCTTTTTCCAGAAAGAAGTTTATTGATTTATTCTTATGTATGACTGCGTGGAGTTTATAGAGTGTCCTGTTGGCAAATCGGTACTTCTCCTTTTCCAATGAAGAGATGTCGTTTTCAATCAGGTAGTCGTTCACCTGATACTCTTCATTAAGGTTCAGGATATCACCGACAGGAAACCAGAAGTTGTCTTTGTCCCTTCCATTTGCTTCGTCCTTTGTAAGGAAACTGAAATTGAATTCCAAATCCTCAATATTTGAGGGAGACAATAGGTTTAAATAAAGCCTTCTTTTAGGAAAAGCTGAGTTGTTATCCCACCTTTTACGAGGGAGTTTGTATGAATATGTTCCCTTCAAACCTATATATAGGGATGTTAGTCTCTGCTGGCCATCTAATATTGCGGTAATCCCACTTTCGCCACTTAGATTTGCCTTAGGATTATGTCTATTATCTCTCTCATGATAATCACGGACGAATTCATAGAACTGATACTTGCCTATATTCTGCTTTTCAACTTCCCAAAACAGAAAGGAGCTTATTGGATAATCCCTCATCAGAGAATCGAATAATTTTTCTATCTGGTCTGTTCCCCAAACGAATTCTCTCTGAATGGCCGGTAATAAATAGTTCTTCTTGTATACATTTTCTATCGCTTCTCTGACGGTGATTGGCTCAACAAATGACATCTATTCCTCCTCATACTATTTTTTCGCATAACGACGAGTTGAGCCGCAACTGTAAGGAGTCGGCTCTAACGCCGGGTTGGGTCCAGTTTCCCTTTGAATAGCATGTGCAAGTGCTTCCTAACTTCATAGCGCCGAGAGATTAGTAGCCGTTAAGTTTGAATGCCTCCATTGTTCTTCTTCTCATCCTTCGCCTTTCTCATACTGTCTTCTGCCTCAACAAATGGTTTTACCCAAGATACTAATTCATCAAATCCGGCATTCGATGGGAGGGGATTATCCTCAACCCAGAGGCCATAAGCTGTCTGCTCAAGCAACGCTTCACAAGTTCTTCTTGGGTAGTTCACCAATCGAGATTGGTAGAAATTCTTGGTACAATCAAGATAGGTTCTAACTATGAAGCGCTCCCATTGCTTCCACAAGACTTCTTTTTCTTTTTTGTCGATGATCTCAGTTCTTTCAGCAAAACGGTTGTTCTTGTCCCATGCGCTTTCCAAGATATCGACCGCTTCTTTGTCGGTTGTCGGAGCACCGTACCCAAAGATTGTCAGCGTCCTTGCCTGGCGCAAACCCCTTTTGAGCACCTCCCATTCTGTCTTGATAAATGGGTCGTGAACATAGTCTTTCATTGCGACAGGATAGAGTATGCGAGAGGAGATAAGCTCCTTGTCACATGCAGGGCAACACATACCGTGCGTGCCGTATGTGAGGTGCTCTGGGCAGTATGTCAAACGGACGTTGCCGTGAAGGTGAACTATCTCCGGCATAGGAACCCTGTCTTTAAGCCTATTCCACGCGTCGAACAGAAATGGATCCCAGTTAAAAGTAGCGACGATATCCTTCGGCCGAAGAGATATCAACAAATGATCATACAGAGTCGGTATTTCGGGAAGTTCTAGGCTGCCGAAATAGGCGTATATGATATCTTCTATTTCCCTCAGAATTGGTAATCCAGGGTCAGTTTCATACAACTCACTGTAAATTTTCTCGAAATTGCGCCGTCTATTCTTGACCCCTGCCCGCTTCAACACGGGTTCGAGACCAAGCATCGCTATTAGGTTATCCATTGTCGGGAGCCCTTTGCCATTCGCGTCACCCTTCGGAAACGCTTGGACACTCGCCCCGGCTCCAAGTATGACGATGTGGCGCCCCCAGTTACCTGGCTTTTCTACAAGCTGAACTCTTGTAATTCGCATCTTCTATTCCATAGACCCAACGAAAAGCTCACCCGGAGCAGCCCAGAGGGCTGCGATCGGGTGTAGCAACGGGTTAGCGATTTTATAAAACCGCACTGTTTTATCTCTTCATTATAAGACTTCATAACGTTGACTTGCAGGCCTCCCACCATTTAATGCCAGATAACATGCAAGTTTATATCTTCTTCTTTTTACAGCTATATCAAAGGGTGTTTCTTTATTTCCATTTTTCAAATTGATCATAGCTCCAGCCTTGACTAATAGCTTAACAATGTCAAAATGGTTCTTTTCACATGCAATATGTAGTGGCGTATATCTGTCTGGACTGTGGTAACCAAATTTGGTTAGAACATTCAACAAAGCACCTTTGTTAATTAATATCTCTGCAACTTGTATATGGCCGCGATGCGCAGTGATAAAAAGTGGCGTCCATCCGTATTCACTTCTCATATTAATACGTGCACCAGATTTTATTAATAGTTTGGCAATTTCCGGATGGTTACCGTTGGCAGCACCGCCAAGCGGGAAAAAACCAGCAGAGTTTTTATTATTAACTTTTGCATTATTTTTTAAATGATATTTAACAGATTTTAAATCACCTTTTCCGCATGCAGCTAGGAGTGTCTTAGTAATTTTGTCAGCTTTTATTCTCATAATACTAACCTTTATCCATTACTGTCCCAGTACTTTAATAATGCACCTACGGTGCTATCTGCACGTGCCTTTCTACCGCTTGGATATACGAGCTTGACTGCGCCGGCGGGCAGACCAAATGTTGTTTCAACAGTTTTCTGTGCTGATTCGATTGAACCATCACTTCGCAATACCTTGAATCTAGTGGGAGTCATTTTTCGTTTCTGTTTGAATTTACTTTTTACCATTCATATTCTCCTTTTCAATTTATTGTAATGCGCTAACAATTAATATACAACTTGTCTTTTTCTTAGATAATATATCAGGCCAAAGAAAAATCAATCAAAATATTTACACATTTCCTACAGAAAACACTGATTATAAAGCCATTAAATTGTTTTTGATGGTTATTAAACAGCAGAAGACAATGTACTTTTTTGGGTTATTTGTGTAATGAGGTGAATAGATTACTGCATGAAACATAGCATATTTTTTGATTTGCCCAATGATTGATTAAAGGAAAAAGTTGTGACCCACAGCGTTTTTCTGAAGAACCAATAAAGGTTTTCTTTATGAAATTATATGGTTGCTATGCGGTCTGCAGGAGTTTAACTATTTGATCATTATAATCGCTAATCGAAATAACGGTTATAAGATCGTCTATAAGCTGACCCCAATTCACTTCCGGATTCTTCGTACGACAATCCTCAACTCTCCCCTTGCAAGACATAAGATTGTATTATTCCTTTGCGCTTATTTTACCCATTTCATGCATGACGTGAAATGAGTAAAATAATGGTACAACTGGCATGCACCGGTCACGCCACGCGCTGGCGCGTGCAGATTCTCTTCACAGCAATAGCGGGTCAGGTTCGCGTATCGAATGGCACAGTATCGAAGATTATGAGAAAGTGGATCGGCCAGGGCAAGCTACGGAATGCTCCAATGCTCACTATCATTTTTATCTTAGGACGGATGCTACGGTTTCGCCGATCTCGGCGGGGTTTTTGACAACGGTGATGCCTGCCGATTCAAGGGCCTTTATCTTATCGTGTGCGCCCCCTACACCGCCGGAGATGATGGCGCCGGCATGGCCCATGCGCCTTCCTGGAGGGGCCGTGAGGCCCGCGATAAAGGCCACGACGGGTTTTTTCATATTGTTTTTGAAATATTCTGCTGCCTCTTCCTCCGCCCTTCCGCCTATCTCGCCGATGATCACTATGGCATCTGTCCCTTCATCCCTTTCGAACATTGCGAGAAGGTCAACAAATGTCAGGCCTATGATAGGGTCGCCGCCGATCCCCACGCAGGTGGANNGGCCACGAAGGCGACCACCGGCTTGGTGACCTTATCGGCGATGAATGCCGCCGCCTCCTCCTCGTCCGACCCGCCGATCTCGCCGATGAGGGCGACCGCATGCGTCTGCGGGTCGTCCTGGAAGAGAGCGAGGATATCCACGAACGTCGTCCCGATGATCGGGTCGCCGCCGATGCCCACGCAGGTGGACTGGCCCACGCCCAAGTCGGTGAGGGCCTTGGCGATCTCGTAGGTGAGGGTGCCGCTCCGCGACATGATGCCAATCCTGCCCGGCTTGTGGATATACCCCGCCATGACGCCTATCTTGCATTTTCCTGGCGAGATGATGCCCGGCGTATTAGGGCCTATGAGCTTTACGTCTTTCCCTTTCATGTATTGCTTTACGGCGACCATATCGAGTGTCGGGATGCCTTCGGTAAGGCAGACAACAAGGCCGATGCCCGCATCAACGGCCTCCATGATCGCATCTCCGGCAAAGGCAGGAGGAACAAAGATCGCCGAAACGCTGGCACCCGTGGACACAACAGCAACCCGCACAGTATTAAAGACAGGGACACCGTTGAAGATCTGGCCGCCCTTTCCCGGGGTCACGCCTCCGACAACCCTCGTCCCATACTGGATCATCTGTTTTGCATGGAACGCCCCTTCGTTCCCCGTTATGCCCTGGACAATTACCTTCGTGTTCTCGTCAACGATAATGCTCATAACATTAGCTCATAGCTCATAGTTCATGGCTCATGGCAAACCAGATACTTGATGCTCAATACTCATCGCTGGATACTGGTTCAAACCAGTGACAGGCAACGAGCATCGAGGGACAAGGTTTTCACCTTTCACCTTTCACCTTTCACGTTGTTTACTTTCTTCAGCGTTTCTGCTACTTTCTCCGCTGCATCCTTCAATCCTGTCGCTACGGTGAAGGAAAGCCCTGACCCGGCGAGGATCTTCCTGCCCGCCTCCACGTTCGTCCCCTCAAGCCGGATGACGATGGGAAGATCGACGACCAGCTCGCCGACCGCCTTCACAACGCCCTCCGCGAGCGTATCGCAGCGAAGGATCCCGCCGAATATATTGATAAAGACCATCTTCACGTCTTTGTCGTAAAGGAGTATCTTCAACCCTTGCTTCACCATCTCCGATGTCGCGCCTCCCCCGACATCGAGGAAGTTTGCCGGCTCGGCGCCGACAAGCTTGATAAGGTCCATCGTGGCCATGGCAAGCCCTGCGCCGTTTACCATGCAGCCCACATTCCCTTTCAGCTTTATATAGTTAAGGTTGTACTTCGACGCCTCCACCTCGAGGGGATTTTCCTGGTTGATATCTCTGAGAGATTCCATATCCTGATGCCGGTAGAACGCATTATCGTCGAGATTGATCTTTGCATCGAGGGCGACGAGTTCTCCGGATCCCGTGACCACGAGGGGGTTGATCTCTGCCAGCGAACAATCCTTTTCGACAAATAGACGAAAAAGGTTCAGGATCACCGATATCATCCTCCGCGATAATGCCTGGTCAAGCCCGAGGCCGTAGAATATCCTTCCCGCCTGAAAAGGACGGAGGCCGACCGCAGGGTCAACCTCTTCCCGCAAAACCTTTTCCGGGTCGGCGGCGGCAACCTTCTCGATCTCCATGCCGCCTTCTGCGCTGGCTATGACAACAGGGCATGCCCTCTGCCTGTCGATGACTATCCCGAGGTAGATCTCTTTCTCAACCGGCAGCGTTTCCTCTACCAGCAAGGCCTGCACCGGTTTTCCTTCTTCCCCGGTCTGCGGCGTCACGAGGGTCATACCGAGAAGCCCCGCGGCGGCATTCTTCACGTCTCCCAGGCGATTGATTATCCTGATCCCGCCGGCTTTGCCTCTGCCGCCCGCATGGACCTGCGCCTTGAGGACAAAGGGGGCCTTGCTTATCTCTTCTGCGATCCGGAATGCTTCTTCGGTTGTTTTTGCTACTGCACCCTGCGGTACGGGGATATTATATGTCCTGAAAAGCTCTTTCGCCTGATACTCATGTATCTTCATCTTCGAACCCGGCAGGAGCACTTGGAAAGGAGATCTTCTTCACCTTCTGGGCAGCCGTCATCCCTGCCTTCAATGCGTCGCGGTTTAACTTTTCTGTTCCTTTCGGCACCCGCGCCAGCACAGCAGCCTCGATGGCCTTTGAAGACACGATAGGGGCAAGCTTCGAGATTGCGCCGAGCGCAACGATGTTTGCCACCATCTCTCTCTTCAGCTTTTCCCTCGCGATCCTGGTAAAGGGAATCTGGTATGCCCTCGGCGTAGGAAGCTGCTTTACGAAGGTGGAGTCGACAATGAGGATGCCCTCGGGCTTGAGGTCCATATAGTAATCATCGCAGGACTTCTGGTTCATCGCCAGAAGAAGGTCAAGCTTGAGGGCCTTGGGATAATCGATCTCTGCATTACTTACGACAACCTCCGCCTTGCTCGAACCGCCCCGCGCTTCGGGACCGTAGCTCTGGGTCTGGGCAACGTACTTTCCGTCATAGATGCCTATGGCCTCCGCCAGAATGATCCCCATGAGGATCAGTCCCTGTCCGCCCGAGCCGCTTAAACGAATATCATACCGGTAGCTCATATTATCTCTTCTCCGTTCCCTTCGCCCACCTTCGCACCTTTTCGTACTCATCCTGGTAGGCAGGTAATTCCCTGTCGACAAGAACCCCTATCTTGAACTTGTCTTTCAATTCCTCTGTCTTCATCTGCGCTGCCTTTTCAACGGTCACCGAGTGGTCTCTCTGCCACTGCATCATCTCCACCGCAGTACCCATACGGTTCAGTCTTCCAAATTGGGTGTGGCAGTGGGAAATGATCTCCACGACAGAGAAACCGACCTTTGCAAATGCCTTTTCCATAAGGCTGTCCAGGAGCTTCGCGTGGAACACCGTTCCCCTGCCCACAAACACGGCACCTGCGGTAACGGCCAGCTCTGAGATGTTGAAGGCGTGCTCTACGTTGGAATAGGGCGTTGTGGTCGACTTCATTCCGTACGGGGTCGTCGGCGAGTACTGGCCGCCGGTCATGCCGTACACGCTGTTGTTCACGATGATCGCCGTGATATCGATGTTCCTTCTCGCCGCATGGATGAAATGGTTCCCGCCGATGGCGACGGCATCGCCGTCTCCCATGATGACGATCACCTTCAATCTCGGCTTGGCGAGCTTGATCCCTGTAGCGAACGTAAGGGCCCGTCCGTGCGTCGTATGGAGGGTATTAAAATCGACATAGACGGGCAGCCTGCCGGTGCAACCGATGCCGGATACAAGCACAATGTCGTCTTTGCTGTAGCCGGTCTTGTCGATCGCCCTGATGAGGGAACCGAGCATGATCCCGATCCCGCAGCCCGGACACCAGACATGGGGAAATTTCTTGTCGTGCCTCAGATATTCATGGATAAGCCGGGTAATCTCAGCCATCAGTACACCTCCTTGATCCTGCTCAGTATCTCCTGAGGCGTAATAATCTTTCCGTCTACCTTGTTGATCGTAAAGACCTTGGCATCTCCTTTATTGACCCTTTTCACTTCCCGGGACATCTGCCCCATATTCATCTCCGGCACGATGACGACCTTCGAGGTCCTGAGCACCTTTTCGACCTGTGCCCTCATAAAAGGCCATATGGTGTTCATCTTCAGCACGCCCACCTTCAACCCCCGCTCGCGGCCGTCTGCTGCGGCGCGCCGTGCGGAGCGTGCAACACAGCCATAGGCGATGATCGTGATATCGGCATCGTCAGTCTGATAGAATTCGCCTATCTGAATATCGGCAAAATTCTGGCTCACCTTCCTGAAAAGCCTCCTGATAAAGGGGTCGATCTCATCCGGCCTCGAGGTTGGAAATCCTTTGATGTCATGCGTCAGGCCGGTAACGTGGTACCGGTACCCGTCGCCGAAATTCGCCATAGCGGGTACGCCCTTCGGCGTATCTTCAAAGGGGATATACCACTCAGGCGGCACGGTCGGCTTCACCCTGTTAAAGATCTCAACGTCCTCGTCCTCGCAGATCGTTATCTTCTCCCGCATATGGGCGACCACCTCATCTATCAGAAGGACCACGGGAATGCGGAACTTCTCTGAATAATTGAAGGCCTTGATGGTAAGGTCATAACATTCTCGTATCGTAGACGGACAGAGCGCTATGATGGGGTGATCACCGTGCGTCCCCCACCGCGCCTGCATAACGTCACCCTGGGAGGGCATCGTGGGAAGGCCGGTGCTTGGCCCGCCGCGCATCGCATCGACGATCACGCAGGGCACTTCTGCAATAACGGCAAAACCAAGGTTCTCCTGCATAAGCGAAAACCCTGGACCGCTTGTGGCAGTCATCGCCTTAGCTCCTGCCAGGGATGCCCCAATAACAGCGCCAAGGCTCGCTATCTCATCTTCCATCTGGATAAACGTGCCGTCCAGTTGGGGCAACCTGACCGAGAGAATCTCCGAGATCTCTGTTGCCGGCGTAATGGGATAGCCTGCAAAAAAATTGCAGCCTGCTTTTAACGCTCCCTCAACGACTGCCTCATTGCCCTGGAGCAGCAGTTCCTTTTTCTGGACTTTCTTTTTCAAATTGATCCCTCACTTTTTTCCCGTTCTTCTTCCCTTCGACGGTAATGGCGAAATCAGGGCACCTGATCTCGCACCAACCGCAATTGATGCACTTCTCGGGATATTTTACATAGGGATAACCGCCTTCATCGCGTGCAAGCGTCTCTGTGGGACAAAACGCCACGCAAATGCCGCAGGCCTTACACCATGCTCTGTAGATGTCGATATGGGGAATATCTTTCTTTTTTTGCGCCTCTGCCATGTCTAACCTCCCCGATGTTTAAAAAACTAAAATGATTCATAGGCATTGTCAAGATATTTCGGGAGCCGGTTCACGGTTGATGGCTCATGGCTCATAGTAAAACACCCGTAAGGCGTTAGGCGTAAGTCGCAAGGGGAGAGAGGCAACAAAAAAGACTAAGAGCGAGGGTCAAAAAATCGCCTTACGCCTAACGCCTTACGCCTAACGTTTTCATGCTGTGGGTTATTTCCTTGAGTCCACGATCACCGTCACCGGCCCGTCGTTAACGAGGTGCACGTCCATAGAGGCCTGGAACACGCCGGTCTCCACCTTCCCTACCCTTTCGCGCGCCTTTTGTACGAATACCCCGAACAGCCCACGCGCCTCGTCTGCCCCCATTGCGCCCGAGAACGAAGGGCGCCTTCCCCTCGATGTGTCGCCGTAAAGGGTAAACTGGGAGACAACGAGCAGTTCCCCTTTGATATCAAGGAGCGACTCGTCGAATTTTCCATCCTCTTTTTCAAATATTCTGAGATTGATGATCTTGTCTACCATCCATATGATATCCTTCTCAGTATCACCCTGGCCGATGCCGAGAAGGACAAGGAGGCCGCGTCCGATCCGGCCCACGACCTTTCCGTCAACTTCAACGGACGCGCTCTTGACGCGCTGTATGACGGCCTTCATTCAATCACATTAATAAAAGTAGGCATAAACAGCAGACATGAATATTGAATATCCAGACACTAAACAATATCAAAACCAAATATCATACGTTACTTAAGATCATCCATTGTAATCTCGCATTTCACGATTTACGGCTTCTTTTTCCCCTTACGACTTACGCCTAACGACTTACGGGTGTTTTGCTATGAGCCACGAGCTATGAACTATGAGCCAGCGGGTTGCCGTTATTTCTCCTGCTCCTTTTCCTTCCTGGCAGCCTCTATGATCTTTGGCGCGATGTGTGCCGGTACCTCCTCATAATGGGAATATTCCATAGTGAATGTCCCTCTGCCGCCTGTCATAGACCGCAGATCGGGAGCGTACTTCAACACCTCGGCCATAGGGACAACCGCCTTTACGACCTGGTTGCTTCCCTTCGTTTCCACGCCCATTATCTTCCCTCTCCGGGAATTCATATCGCCCATCACATCGCCCATATTGTCGTCCGGCACGATGATCTCCATCTTCATGATCGGCTCAAGGAGGGTTGGCTGTGACTGTTCCATGCCTTTTTTAAACCCCATCGATGCGGCTATCTTGAATGCCATTTCTGAAGAGTCAACGTCGTGGTACGACCCGTCATACAACGTTACCCTGAAGTCCGTCACCGGAAAGCCCGCGAGCATTCCCTGCGTCATGGCCTCGACGACGCCCTTTTCCACTGCCGGGATATACTGCCTCGGGATCGCGCCGCCGACTATCTTGTCGACAAACTCAAACCCTGTGCCTCTCGGCAGGGGACCCAGTTCGAGCCACGTATCGCCGTATTGGCCTTTGCCTCCGGATTGTTTTTTGTATTTTCCCTGCACCTTGGTGGTTCCTTTGATCGTCTCTTTATAAGGGACCTTGGGTTCTTTCAGATCCACTTCCACGCCGAACTTCCTCTTCATTCTCTCTACCACCACTTCAATGTGGACCTGCCCCATACCGGACAGGATGAACTCTTTGGTCTGCTCATCTCTCGAATACCGTATTGTCTGGTCTTCTTCCATGAGCCGCGAGAGGGAGGTGTTCAGCTTATCTTCGTCGCCTTTTGCCTTTGGGTGGAGCGAAAAGGAGATGAGCGGATTGGACAAGGCCACAGGCGTGTACCGGATAGGCGCCTTCTCGTCGCAGATCGTGTCGCCTGTGCCCACCTCTTTCAATTTCGCCACAACAGCGATGTCGCCTGCGGACGCGAACCCGGCGGGTTTCTGCTTCTTCCCCACAAGGGAAAATATCTGGCCGATCCTCTCTTTCTCATCTTTCACTACGTCCAGGACTGACATATCAGGATGGATCTCGCCCGAGTAGACCTTGAAAAGCGTCAGTTTCCCGGCAAATGGATCTGTTATGGTCTTGAATACAAGGGCGCTGAAGGGCTTATCGGGGGCTATCTCGCGCTTTACCACGCTGCCCGTTTTCGGATCGATCCCTTCCACTTCTTTTTTGAATGTCGGCGGCGGGAAGTACTTTACGAGGCTGTCAAGGAGAACCTGGATGCCCATGTTCTTCGCCGCAGACCCGCACATGATCGGGACGATCTTGCCCGCCCATATGGCAGCCTTCAGGCAGCGCTCGAACTCTTCATCCTTTATCTCTTCCCCGTTCAGATACCGCTCCATGACCTCATCTTCCATCTCGATAGCCATTTCAACAAGCTTTTCCCTGTGTTTTTTTGCCTCACCCTCATATTCTTTGGGTATTTCCGTTGTTTCAAAATTACCGGACATATCATCCTTATATATATACGCCTTCATGGTAAGGAGGTCGACCACGCCTTTAAAATTCTCTTCCTTTCCTATGGGCAGCTGAACGATAAGGCAGTTTCTGTCTGTGAAATTCTTCCGGATATCCTCAACGGTCCTTTCAAAATCCGCCCTCTCCCTGTCGATCTTATTGACGAAGATCGCCACAGGTATGGAAAATTCATTTGCGTACTGCCATACCTTCTCCGTCTGGACCTTCACGGTGGAAACCGCGCTTACCACAATAATTGCCCCATCAACGACACGCATACAGAGTTTTGCATCGGATATGAAATTGTCATCACCGGGGGTATCGAGCATGTTTATCTTGTGCCTGGCCCACTCGAAACAGGCAAGCGATGAAGAGATCGTGATCTTCCGCTCCACCTCCTCCGGTTCGTAATCCATCAGGGATGTGCCGTCGTCAACCCTTCCAAGCCTGTTATTTTCTCCTGCAAGAAAAAGCATGGCCTCGACGATTGACGTCTTTCCTTCACCCCCGTGAGAAAAAATACCTATGTTCCTTATTGCATCAGGCTCATACTTTTTCATGTGAACTCCTTTCGACAATCCTATGGAATTGATTGAATCCAGTGAATTTAACATGGACTTTTCAAAAAAATCAAGAGATAAACAACCACTTGCCAATCGCTAATATCGAAATTCTAAGCACCAAACCCTAAACAATATCAAAATTCAAATATCAAATGTTCCAAGCAAATGAGTGCAGCTTACGTTTTTAATTTTGAACATTTTAATTTGTTTAGTGTTTCGATATTCGGATTTAGGATTTACTCGGTAATTTCGGTAATTATTGACATCATTCAGCATTGTATGGTTAAGTAATAACTTCAAAGAACTACTTGAGGTGAAAGAATGAAAAGGACATATCAGCCTCACAACAAAAGCAGGAAGAGAACGCATGGTTTTCTCGTGAGGATGAGGACTGCTTCGGGAAGAGAAGTAATCAGGAGAAGGCGCGCAAAGGGCAGAAAAAGTCTCACCGTCTGACTTCAGGGTGGAATGGTTTCAACCCGCCATTCCTTATTACTTGAAAATGAGAATGGCCTTAACCTTAACGAAAGATGAGCGACTGAAAAAGGGGGATTTTCGAGGCAAGAGGTGGACGCGACACTCGGAAACAGATAACTTTATACTCCTGATACATAAAAATACCCTGTCCACCCGGAAAATAGCTGTTTCGATACGGAAAAAGACCGGAAACGCAGCGGTCAGGAACAGGATGAGGAGATTGGTGAAGGAATTCTTCAGGCTCAACAAGGACATGTTCGTGGAACATTCCGACAACCTGATAAAGGTGAAACAGATGCCGTTGAAGCTGACACTGGATGAGGCGGGCAAAGAGCTGAGGCTTTTGCTCGTCCGGCGAGTTCATTAAAAAAACCTGTAATGAAAAAAATCATTATATTTATCATACATTCATATAGCGTACTTATCTCACCATATATCCCGACACAATGCAGATTTTACCCGACCTGCTCACACTATATGGTGGAAGCCATTGAAAGGAAAGGTATCCTGAAAGGTCTCTGTTCGGGGCTTGGAAGGATCATCCGGTGCAACCCCTTTTGCCATGGTGGATATGACCCTGTGAAATGACGGAGGTAGTGAATGGAAAAAAGGACCATCATAGCATTAATCATAACGATCGTTATTCTGTTCTTCTTTCAGACCTATTTTACCCCCAAAGAACAGCCAAAGCAGCCGCAGGCAACGGGAGAAACACAGACAAAAGAAAAACCGCAGGCGAAAGATGCAGATCTGAAGGCAGGAGAAAAAACAGCAAAGAGCGAATCGATCCTCCCCTCTGCCAAAAAACCGGGCAAGGCGCCTGTCAGGGCTGAAAAAAGGTATCCAAAGGACGTTTTTGTCGAGACACCCTATCTGAAGGTAGTCCTCACCGATCTTGGCGGAGGCATACGGAGCGTCCAGCTCAAACAATACAAAGAGACCGTCAAAGACGACAAGAACAAAGATGTCATAGAAGATGTAAAACCTTTTATCTACATCCCTAAAATATCGAGGACGGTTAATAACGAGGCCGTGGATGACCGCACGTACTTCACGCCGGACAGAGTATCTATAACGATCAAGGACAAGCCCGAGACCCTTATATTCACCGGCACCCTCGAGGATGGCAAAAAGGTCCGCAAAGTGTACACGTTCCACCCCGACAATTACCTCATTGACATGAAAACTGAATTTGAAGCATCCGATACAGGAAAAACCTCCGTTGACTTCGCCGTTATCTCCGGCAAGAACGAATCGAGCTATGTATTCAAAGGCCCTTTCGTATATAACGGAAAAAAGCTGGAGCAGATCGAGAAGATAGAAAAGACCATGGACTTCAATAAAAACTATGCCTACGCCGGGTTCGACGATGGCTTTTTCGCCTTCATCTGGATACCCGAAGAGGATTCCAAGCCCCCTCTGGCCATCTACAAGACAGAGAACGGCACACCTGTCGTCAGGCTGTCGCCTGACAAAGGGACATTTTCCGGCAAGCTTTTTTTCGGCCCGAAGCAGACAGACGTTCTCAAAAGCCTCAATGTCGGGGCCGAGAAGATCATCGATTTCGGCTGGTTCGATATCATCGCAAAGCCTCTCATTATGTTCATGAACCTTACATACAGGTTCACCCATAACTATGGCATCGACATCATCATCCTCACGATCCTCATCAAGATCCTCTTCTACCCTCTCAGCGTCAAGAGCTTTAAATCAATGAAAGAGATGCAAAAATTGCAGCCCCAGGTCATGAAGCTGAAAGAAAAATACAAAAACGACAAACAAAAACTGAACCAGGAGATGATGGGGCTTTACAAGACGCGAGGGGTCAACCCCATGGGAGGATGCCTGCCGATGGTCATCCAGATACCGGTATTCTTCGCGCTTTATAAGGCGCTCTCAGGGGCCATCGAGCTCCGCCATGCCCATTTCTTCTGGTGGATCAACGACCTGTCGGCGCCTGAAGACCTCTTCTCATTCGTCATCCCCGGCATAGGCTACACGGTGCCGATCAGGATACTCCCATTGATTATGGGAATCACACAGGTCATACAACAAAAAATGACCCCCACAAGCGCTGACCCGTTGCAGGAAAAGATGATGCTCTTTATGCCCATATTCTTTACCTTTCTTTTCTGGGGCTTCCCGGCAGGTCTTGTCCTGTACTGGCTTGTAAACAACGTCATCTCTATCGGTCAGCAGTATTACATTAACAAAAAGGTATAGCAGGAGGCAGCATGGACGCTATTGAAGTTGAAGGCAAAACCTATGAAGAAGCGGTAAGGAAGGCATCGCTTGAATTAAACGTTGAAGAAAAAGACCTCGACATTGAGGTAAAAGAGGTTGATACAAAAGGCATACTTGGCCTGCTCGGCAGCAAAAAGGTCAGGGTAACGGCGAGAATACGCGAGAAGGAAACAACGCCTGAAGATTACGGCAAGCAACTCCTCCAGGACCTGGGCCGGTTTGCAGGCCTTACATTCAACGTTAAAACAACCGAATTAAATGAGAAAACAGGCAGGGTCCTCTTTCTCATCCAATGTGACGACGGCGATGTCCTGATAGGCAAAGACGGCGAAACGCTTGAGTCGCTGCAGCACATACTGAGACTCGCCATCGCCAAGAGATACAAAGAGAACCTGAAGATCCTCATTGACATTAACGGTTACCGGGAAAAAAGAAGAAACGCCCTCACGGTAATGGCAAAAAGGCTTGCAGACAAGGCGAAACGGACAGGAAGGCAGATCAAGACAGATCCCCTTAACCCCTATGAGCGCAGGATCATACACACCCTGTTCAAACACAATAAAAACGTCACCACCAAGAGCGAAGGCGAAGGGCACACCAAGAAGGTCGTTATCTCTCCGACCGGACACGCACGCCATGGAAGACGCTGATACCATATGTGCCATATCCTCCCCTCCCGGCGAGGGGGGTATCGGCATAATCAGGGTAAGCGGGAACAAAGCCCATTCAATACTAAAACAGATCTTCAGGCCCAGGAAGCAGCAGGGGGCCTTTACCCCCAGGATGCTTTATCTTGGCAACATTGTCGAACCCGGGAACAACGCGGCGCTGGATGAGGTGCTCGTTGTTCTCATGAACGCACCGCAAACCTATACGCGGGAAGACACAGCCGAGATATATGCCCACGGCGGATATATAGCCCAGAAGAATATCCTTTCCCTCATCGTCCGGTCCGGCGCAAAACTCGCGGAACCCGGTGAATTTACGAAACGCGCCTTTCTCAACGGACGCATAGACCTCATCCAGGCAGAATCGGTCCTCGATATCATACGGAGCGAAACAGATGAAGAGTTCCGGTGTGCCTTCAATTATCTGAAAGGCGCCATCTCGAGGAAGATCCACGCAATGCAAAAGGCGGTACGGACAACGCTTGCCCACACGGAGGCCCTCATTGACTTTCCCGAAGAAGACGTAGACGTCGATGAGAAGGAATTCCTCCCTCTCCTCAAGAAGGTTAAGGGGGATATGGAGGCCCTTATCGGCTCCTATGAGGAAGGGAGGGCTGTTAAGCAGGGTCTTGATGTGCTCATCGCCGGTAAAACAAATGTCGGGAAATCGAGCCTCCTCAATGCCCTGCTTGCGCAAGAGCGGGCTATCGTAACCCCTGTTCCAGGCACGACAAGGGACATGATAGAGGATACGATATACATAAAAGGCATAAAGGTAAAGATCATAGACACCGCCGGGATCAGGTCCCCTTCAGACATCGTTGAGCAGGAAGGCATCGCAAGGGTGAAGCAGAAGATACCTGAAACAGACCTTATCATATGGGTTCTCGACGGGGCCGGCAGCTACTCAAAAGATGACGATGAGGTCTACCAGGCGATCCGGGGCAATCATTTTATTGTCGCCGTCAATAAGATCGACCTTCCGCAGGCAATAGATATGAAAGAGCTGGCTTCGAAAGGGCTGCAATGGGTTGAGATATCGGCGCTGAACAACCTTGGCCTTGAGAAACTGAAAGAATCTGTCTATACAAAGCTCATGGGCAGAAAAAGAAAAGCCGGCAAGGCGCTTATAACAAACATACGCCACAAGAACTCCCTTGCAGGGGCAAAAGATACTATCGAACGTGCGATCGAATGCCTGGAAAATAATGAATCACCCGAATTTATCGCCTTTGAGCTCCGCGAGGCCCTTCAACGTCTCGGTGAAATAACAGGTGAAACCTTCACCGAAGATATACTCCACGAAATATTCGCAAAATTCTGTATAGGAAAATAGATCCGTAAGTCGTGAGTCGTAAGTCGTGAGGGGAAAAATAACACCTGTTCAACGTTCAATGTTAAAACATGACAGAGAGACTGAATGATCCAGACAAAACAATGGAGGGTATGAATTTAAAAAACGTTGAACGTAGAACCTTGAACGTTGAACAGCTTTTTGCCTCACGCCTGACGCCTCACGCCTAACGCCTCACGGGTTTACTGCCGGTATCCGGCATCTTGTTCGCTTGGCCTGTATCATTTTTGGTTATTATTGGTTATTATCGGTTGCATCTTTAAATTATCGCTCTACGCCTTACTATCCTGTCATTATTCAGGTTGCAAAATACATCGGCCGGTATATACTTTATTATGTATTGTTGTATAAATTACAAATGAGGGGGATAGACATGGACAAAATATTAAGAATCGACATGGGGGCCGAAGGGGGCCCCAAGATCACCGCATCACCTGTCGGCGCTTACGCAGGTCTCGGAGGGAGGAGCCTTACATCATCCATTGTAGCAAGCGAGGTCGACCCCATGTGTCATCCACTTGGTGCCGGGAACAAGCTTGTCATAGCACCGGGCCTGTTGAGCGGGAGCATTGCCGCCATGTCCGGAAGGATCTCCGTAGGCTGTAAAAGCCCCCTTACCGGAGGGATCAAGGAGGCTAATTCAGGGGGACAGCCGTCGCAGATGCTTGCAAGGCTCGGTTATGCGGCGATCATCCTCGAGGGAAAGCCAAAAGAAGATAAGCTGTACAAGATATTCATCAATAAAGACGGGGTAAAGATCTCCGAGGATAAGAGCCTGAAGATGTTGAGCAATTACCAGGTTGTCGAGAAGATGAAGGGCGAATTCGGCGACAAGATCGCCTGTATATCCATCGGTCAGGCCGGCGAGATGCGCTTGCCGGCTGCCTCCATAGCATTTACCGATATGGAGCTCCGGCCAAGCCGTCACGCAGGGCGGGGCGGGGTTGGCGCCGTTATGGGTTCTAAAGGCGTAAAGGTCATCGTCATAGACGATGCCGGCCATACAACGCGGCAGCCAAAAGACCCTGAAAAGTTCAGGGCAGCGAACATGAAGTTTATCGAAGGGCTCCGCACGCATCCTGTTACAGGGCAGGCGCTCCCCTCATACGGCACAAACGTCCTCACGAACATAGTGAACGAAGCAGGGGGATATCCCACATATAATTTCAAGCAGGGCAGATTCCAGGGTGCGGCAAAGATCAGCGGCGAGACATACGCCGAGCTTGAAACAAAAAGAGGCGGCCTTGCTACACACGGCTGCCACAGTGGATGCGTGATCCGCTGCTCCGGTATTTACAATGACAAGGACGGTCATTTTGTCAGCAAGCAGCCTGAATACGAGACCGTCTGGGCGCACGGCGGCAATTGTGGGATCGATGACCCTGACAAGATCGCCATGCTCGATTTTCTCGATGATGATATCGGGCTCGACACGATTGAGATGGGGGTAGCGATCGGCGTGGCCATGGACGGAGGCCTCCTGCAATTCGGCGATGCCGACGGGGCAATAAACCTCATCAAAGAGGTTGGAAAGGGAACCCCTCTGGGACGCATCATAGGAAGCGGGGCAGCGGTTACAGGAAAGGTGTTCGGTGTTGAGAAGGTGCCTGTTGTGAAAGGCCAGGCTCTGCCTGCCTATGACCCACGGGCAGTACAGGGCATCGGTGTTACCTACGCGACAAGCCCGATGGGTGCAGATCATACCGCAGGATACGCCATAGCGACGAATATCCTCAAGGTCGGCGGATATGTGGATCCCCTTAAGCCTGAGGGCCAGGTCGAGCTCTCAAGGAACCTCCAGATAGCAACGGCCGCTGTCGACTCAACGGGCATGTGCATCTTCATTGCCTTCGCGATCCTTGATCAGCCGGAGACGTTCCAGGCGCTTCTCGACATGCTGAATGCCTTTTACGGGCTTGAGCTGACCGCCGAAGGGGTAGCAGAACTGGGGAAAAAGGTGCTCACAATGGAAAGGGATTTTAACGCGCGCGCCGGCTTCTCAAAGATCCATGACCGCCTGCCCGCCTTCTTCAAGACAGAATCCCTGCCTCCCCACAACGTGACATTTCAGGTCAAGGACGAGGAGCTTGATACGGTGTTCAACTGGTAATTGTTTCCACTGAATACTTTGACAACCCTAACCTTCATCGTCTCATCTGAGGCGTTAAAGGAATTTTCTCAGATCCTTCAACGAGGCTTCTTCGTCAGGATCATAACGGGCTCAACCATTGAGGAGGTGCTCATCGAACAGATGGGCATCAAGGGGGAATACATAGAGAACAGGATAAGCACAATATTCCTCGATGGCCACCCTGTCGACGACCTTCACGACACTATAATCCATGATGGGGCAACCCTTTCCCTTTCCGCAGCAATGCCCGGGCTGGTCGGCGCTACCATGCGCCGCAAAGGGGCATATGCATCGTTCCGGAGCGCCATTGCCTACCACGAGAAAGAAGGTGCCGGTGCCCGGCATGACCATGAGGGCCTTATCGAGGTAAAGCTTTTCAACCTCCTTATGGCCGAGCTCGGGCCGCACTTTTTCAAAAAAGGTGTTTACGTCCGGCCTGGCGATCTCGCGGGCTTCATCTCTCCCATTATGGCCGAGCTCGGGCAAGGATGCAGGTTGATCCTTCTCGATGACATGCCGGTTTCCGGCGACGATGTTATGGGGATACTGAAGGGCATGGGATCTGACCTGATACAGGTCTTTGTCATCCAACAAAAAGATGTGGTATCGTGATCTATGCATATAAAGGTAAAGCTCTTTGCCACCCTTAGAGAGGGGCGGTTCACAGAAGGAGAAAGGGAGTATCCTGCCGGCACCACCATCGGCCATATTATCCAGGCATTGGAAATGGACGAAAAGGAGGCGGCCCTCATCTTCGTCAATGGCCTGCACGCAAATACAGGCGACGAACTCCATGACGGCGACACGCTGGCCATCTTCCCGCCCATAGGGGGAGGATAAACTGGATGCTCGATGCTGGATACTCGATACCGGCAAGAACTTCGCAAGGCGTAGAAAATCGGCTCATAGCTCATGGCTCATAGCTCATGGCAAATTCTAAATTCAGGTATAATAATTTTAAACAATTACCCATGCCGCACCTTCCAGCCAAGCCGGGACAAGCTGCAAGCCCTGAAGGACGAGCATCGGTGTCGGGCTTTCCCCGCAAACACGCTNNCTCACGACGGTTTGCTACAGGAAAGCCCGACACCGATGCTCTCAATTAATGATTAGGGATAGGCTATGAACTGTTATTTGGAGTCTATTCGTGATAACCTATATTACGCATTTCTATGAATCCGAAGAACAGGACAAAAAAACAGTTATTATCCGAATTGGCGGCACTACGGAACAGGGTTGTAAAACTGCAGGAATCTGCGAAAGAGTTCAGGCGCTTCAAAAGGTTTTCGCAGCAGCAGACGCACGACCTTGGCGAACGCGTAAAGGAGTTAAACTGCCTCTACGCCATGTCGAGCCTTGTTGAAAGACACGGCATATCTCTCGAGAAGATTCTGCGCGAGACCGTTAACATCATCCCATCAGCGTGGCAGTACCCTGACATAACGGGCGCGAAAATCACCCTGGGCGACCAGGTATTCTCGACAGAAAACTTCCAGGAAACGCCGTGGATGCAATCGGCACACATATCGGTGAAAAGAAAAAAGATGGGCCGCCTCGAAGTATGCTACCAGAAAAGAAAGCCAAAAAGCTACGAAGGACCTTTTCTGAAGGAAGAGAGGAACCTGATAAACGTCATTGCCAAACGTATCGGAGAGATCATAGAGCAAAAGGCTGCGGAAGACGCCTTAAAAGAAAGCACCGCAAGAAACAAAGCGCTTTTGAACGCCATACCGGACATGATATTCAGGATCAGCAGGAGCGGCGTTATCCTCGACCTCAAGAAAGGAAAATCCTTTGGCCAGAAGCTACGGACCCACACGCTGCTCGGCAGGAATGTGCAGGAATTGCCCGACTATTTCAAGGCACTTCCCGGAGAGATCGTCCGGCAGGGGATGAAAAATGTCTCCCACGTGCTTGAGACCGGCGAGACGCAGATATACGAGCACAGGTTCAGCCATAACGATGCGGTCTTCTATTATGAGGTCCTGTTGACAGAAAGCGGTGGGGATGAGGTCCTCGGGATCATCCGGGATATCACTGAAAGAAGGCGCCTGGAAAAACAGGTATTGGAGATCAGCGAGTGGGAGCAGCAAAGGATCGGTCAGGACCTCCATGACAGCCTGTGCCAGCAGCTTGCCGGCGTCGCATTTCTCGGCAAGGTCCTGGAGCAGAAGATGAATGCGCAATCCTACCGGGAAGCCGTCGATGCGGGCGAAATTGTATCGCTTATAGACGATGCGATCACCCAGACCAAAGGGCTTGCCCGCGGCCTCTATCCTGTCCGCCTTGAGGCAACGGGATTAATGACGGCCCTTACGGAACTATCCCATACCGTACAAAAATTCTTCGGGATCAACTGTTCCTTCATGTACCGCCACCCTGTTCTCATCCATGACAATATCATGGCGATCCACCTATACCGTATCGCCCAGGAAGCGGTAAATAATGC
Organism: Deltaproteobacteria bacterium UBA6106; assembly: GCA_002428485.1. Taxonomy (GTDB): domain Bacteria; phylum Desulfobacterota; class Syntrophorhabdia; order Syntrophorhabdales; family Syntrophorhabdaceae; genus UBA5609. Next base: position 39,484 of record DIWM01000019.1, on the reverse strand, counting down.
CATCAAGCACGGGAAGGCAAAAAATATCGACATCACCTTCACGAACGACAACGGAACTACAGTCCTCATGATCAAAAACGACGGGGTTGGCTTTCGGAGGATGCTAAAGAACACCGGCGGGATGGGCATGAGCATCATGAGACACAGGGCAAATATGATCGGAGCATCGCTGGATATCAAAAGCGATCCGTCAGGCGGGACAATCGTAGCCTGTTCATTCCAGCCGCAACGACAGACCAAAAGAAAGAGGGGGAAGCAATGAAAAAGGAAAAACAGACAGCTCCTGCAGGCCAGCGAAACAAGATCTTTATAGTCGATGACCACCCGATCGTCCGCAAGGGCCTTGCCCAGCTTATTAATCAGGAGCCCGACATGGTCGTTTGCGGGGAAGCAGAAAACGCCCAGAACGCCCTTGAACTCCTGAAAAGGATAAGGCCGGACCTTGCGATCGTCGATATCTCCCTCCAGGGAATCGACGGCATTGAGCTCATAAAGAAGATCAAAGATCGTGATATGAACCTTCCTGTACTTGTCGTTTCAATGCACGACGAGTCTCTCTTCGCCGAGCGCGCGCTCAAGGTAGGCGCAAAGGGTTACATCATGAAGCAAGAGGCCATCGAAAAGATGATGGAGGCGATCAGGAAGGTTATCAAGGGAGAGGTTTATGTAAGCGAAAGGGTCAGCGCTACGATCGTAAAAAAGTTTATAGACGGAAAGGCTGAAAGCGCACGGTCGCCGATGGAGGTCCTTAGCAATCGCGAGCTTGAGGTATTCCAGCTTATCGGGCAGGGATTCGGGACACGTCAGATTGCCGGGGAACTAAATGTAAGCATCAAAACGGTAGAATCTTACCGTGCAAATATAAAAGAAAAATTGAACCTCCGGAATGCCGCTGAACTTATCCGGCATGCCGTACACTATGTAGATTCTTTATAATAAAGCCTTCACAGCTAATATAGTGTATTCCCCCTATCTTGATATAGTATTTTCCCCTATTTAATTATCAGTTTTAGCCTTATTGCATAAACTGGTAAATCTGAGTTCTATTAAGAACACAGGTTGATAACGTTCTTGAACGAGGTGGCGTATGAAAACCTTTACCAACGTAATTGTTTTAAAAACTGCGGAGAGGCTATCTGTCGATGATCCGCCGGAAGGGCCGCCGGATAAGGTGTTAAGCGGCGCCGGGGAATCGGACCTCATCGCAAAGGCCGGTAAAGTGCTCGATGAGATGGAAGAGGAGTGGGAGATGGACCATGGGAGCGTTGAGTTGAGGGACAAGTTCCACCTGTTGCGCTACTACCTGCAGAATCTGCCCCGCACAGTACGAAAAAGATCGGCAGCGAAAAATAAATAATTCCCAAGGAGGAGTCAGGTTATGTCAGTCATCGGTGATATTATCGCAAAGGTAAAGCAGCAAGACCCCAATGAGCCGGAGTTCCACCAGGCCGTTCGCGAGGTAATGGAAACACTGGAGCCCACCGCAAAGAAACACCCGGAATTTGTCAAGGCAGGTATTTACGAACGTATCGTGGAGCCTGACCGGACAATTATCTTCAGGGTTCCCTGGGTTGACGATAAAGGGAAGGTTCAGGTAAACAGGGGGTTCAGGGTACAGTTCAACAATGCCATCGGGCCCTACAAAGGAGGGATACGCTTTCACCCCTCCGTTAACCTGAGCATTATGAAGTTCCTGGGGTTCGAGCAGACATTCAAGAATTCCCTTACCACCCTGCCTATGGGCGGGGCAAAAGGGGGATCCGATTTTGACCCCAAGGGAAAATCCGAAGATGAAGTGATGCGTTTTTGCCACGCCTTCACGAGAGAGCTTTACCGCCACATCGGCCCTGAAACAGACGTTCCTGCAGGCGACATCGGTGTTGGAGGACGGGAGATAGGCTACATGTTCGGCTATTACAAGAAGATCGTCAATGAGCACACGGGCGTGTTTACCGGAAAAGGTCTTGAGTATGGCGGCAGCCTCATACGTCCCGAAGCGACGGGCTACGGCGCGGTCTACTTTGCCGCGGAGATGCTTGCTACAAGGAAAACGGATTTCAAAGGAAAGGCGGTGGCGATCAGCGGTTCCGGGAACGTCGCCCAATATGCCGTGGAGAAGGTAAATCAGCTTGGCGGCAAGGTGATCACGCTTTGCGACTCCAACGCAACCATCGTCGATGAGGCCGGTATCCAGGGCGAGAAGTGCGAATATGTGAAGGAATTAAAGAACGTAAGAAGAGGCAGGATCAAAGAATATGCCGACAAATACAATACCGTCTGCTACATCGGGGACAGCGTCTGGGATGTCATCAGGGAACATGGCCTGAAGGTCGATATCGCCATCCCCTGCGCCACCCAGAACGAGCTGGACGGCAAGAGCGCCGAGGCCCTTGTGAAGAACGGCTGCTTCTGTGTTTCTGAAGGCGCCAACATGCCTTGTACGCCGGAGGCCGTCAAGGTCTTCCAGGAGAACAATATGCTCTTCGGTCCAGGCAAGGCGGCAAATGCCGGCGGCGTATCTGTTTCCGGCCTTGAAATGAGCCAGAACAGCCTCAAGTTGTCTTGGTCGCGGGAAGAGGTAGACAAGATGCTCTTTAACATTATGAAGAGCATACACAAGTCATGCATTGACGCCGGTGAAGCCTATGGCAAAAAAGGTGACTATGTCACAGGCGCAAATATCGCCGGCTTCCTGAAGGTTGCAAGGTCAATGCTCGCATACGGGATCGTTTAATGAACAAAATAATGTTCACCATCCTCAGGGTCCTCGACAGGCGCAACGGCAGCACCGGTTCGGCGGAGCTGGCGAAGGAGCTTCTGTCCCACGGAATCGAGCTCTCGGAGCGAACGGTGCGCTATTACCTGAAACTCCTCGACGAGAAGGGGCTGACAAACGTCCAGGGTAAAAAAGGGAGGACTATCACCGACAAGGGCAAGGGGGAGCTGGGCAATGCCTTCGTATCCGAACGGGTCAATTTCGTCATAAGCAAGATCGACAGCCTCTCCTATCTGACGGACTTCAATGTTGACTCCCTGAAGGGGAACATAATCCTCAACATCTCCTTCTTCCCTGAAAAAAGGCTAAAAGATGCGCTTAAGATAATGGCGGCGGTATTTCAATCTCCCTATGTCATGAGCAGCAAGATAACCCTCGCAAGAGGAGGGGAACGGATCGGCGATATCGCGGTTCCGAGGGGCTGCATAGGGCTCGGAACGGTTTGCAGCATTACGCTGAACGGGGTCTTTCTCAAAGCCGGGATACCTGTCGCATCGCGATACGGCGGTGTCGTTGAGATAGATGACGGCAACCCCGTACGGTTCACATCGCTGATAAGTTACGAAGGCTCCTCGCTGGATCCCTTAGAAATCTTCATCAGGAGCAGGATGACCGATGTCATGGGCGTTATACAGCAAAACTCCGGCAAGGTCCTTGCCAGCTTCAGAGAGATCCCGGTAGTGAGCATTAACGAGGCGGAGGATCTCGGCGACAGGCTGGTAAAAAAGGGCCTCAGCGGAAAGATTATCTTCGGAAAACCGAATCAACCCCTGCTGGACATCCCGGTAGGGGTTGACAAGATCGGCATGATCGTAGCCGGCGGGCTCAATCCCATCGCTGCCGCTGAAGAGGCGGGTATATCCACGGAAAGCAGGGCGATGTCAACTCTCTATGACTATACGAAACTTCAGAATTTCAACGACGCGGTCAGCACGTTCTTGTATCAATAAAACAGATCAGTCTTTGCGATATAATATCCGTCATGATCTGAAGATTATGCTCTGATATGTCATATACCTTGAGCGCATCATCATACCTTGCGCTTTCAGGCACCAATTGCCCTGATATAACGGGAAACAGGTCAAGAAGCTCCCTGTTCCATACCACACCGGGGGCTCCCGGAAAAAGCGCCAGATAGAATATATCCGTCTCAACGAGATCCTGGAAAAAATGCGTCCCGAAGGAAAGCTCCGGCATCAGGTTGCCGTCCATGTAGGCGATCTCTCCCATGGCCGTCATGTGGTTGATCTCTGAAAATCTTACCGGCACACCGAGCGACGGCGTCGTTGTCCCCCACCTGCCGGGCCCCAGAAGCAAGGTAGGCAACCCCTCTCTGTCCTTCACAAGCTTATTGAATTTTCCCACGAACCTGGCGATATCGTATTTTCCGGCCAACGGAAGGGCGGAGTAATGTTCCGGGTCAACGTAGATAATTCTTCTGATCCTCCTGGAGATGCTCCCGCCCATAAAGTTGCCCGCTGATTGAAAAAGGACATCCTTTACAGAGATACAGGTTGGGATTTCGACCTTTCTTGGCTGCCCTTTTCCCTGAAGCGGCCTGCACTGGAGGAGGTTTATCTTGTAATCGCTATACTGGGTAAAATTGACGGTGAACTCTATTTCTACAGGATAATCATAGATGACCTCGAGGTCTTTCAGCATCCTGTGCATAACTCCCGTGAAGGAGGTGCGGGACAGGAGGTTGTCAAAGGTAAGTATCCATGCCTCTTTCTCCTTCATGCCCAGTTCCCTCATCCGTTCCGTCGTCTCATGGTCCATCTCACCGAGGAGGTCCAGCCTTATGCCGAGCCCCTCCTCGTTGACCTTCGACAGAAGCGAAACAGTCTCCAGGATGTTATCGTTAACGTTGAGCACATCGATCTCGTGCTGCGAAAACCTCCTCCTATCTTCCATGCCCGCGTGAGGACGGAACAGCGGGTTGTCAAGGGCAACGATGCGGGGATAATCGTTTTCAACACGGTTCACAGCACGCGTCCCCAGCCCGGCAACGAGCCTCAGCATGCCGGCCGTGGGGTCCATGCCTTCCCTCCACACGAAGGTATTATACGAAACGCCCACACCGCCGATGTCGGGGAAAAAATAGTGTTTGCGGTACGATCCTGAGACCCTCTGTACGAGAAGTGCCATCTGTTCATCATGCTGGTCAAGACCTCTCTGCAGGCGGTACGTCAGCGCATCTTCGTTCATGGTGCTCGCAAAGACCCTCCGCACATACTCCACAAAATCCGTATAGCGCCTCTCCGGGGAACCCTGGTTCACCGAGAAGATGCTCTCGTATTTTCCTGCGAAGGCATTGCCGAAGGCATCTTCGAGGAGACTGCTGGAGCGGATGATGATAGGCGACTGGCCGAAATACTCAATCAACTGCTGGAACTGCTCCCTGATCTCATCGGGAAACGCACCCTGAAGCATCTTCTCCCGCAGCGGTGCAGCTGCCTCAAAATACCCCTCTTTCGTCTTCTGCCTCATCCGCAGTTCCCATAGCCCGTTCTGAACAATATAGGTATAGAAGATATCCGACCCTATATAGAAGGAGTCGTGCTGTTCGAGGTAGTCCTGCCAGCGAAGCTGCGCATCCTTTTGTAGTATCTTCCTCGCAAGGAGCATCCCGACGGTCTTCCCCCCGATAAAACCTGTTCCGATCAAACGGGATTTGATTTCAAGCAGGTCTTCGAGCGAAAAATTCTCCCTTGCGAGGACCAGCATCCTGTTTTCTCTCCCGATCATGATCCTGCAGAGCTCGTCAATCATCGCCTGCCTCTCTTCGGGTTCGCAGTGCTGCTTCGCAAGACCCTCAGCCTTTAGAAAAAGCCTGTCCCAGTAGTCTAAGTAGCGCCTGGGGCTCTTTTCCTCCAGCCTCGATATATCCGAAAATAACCGTGTGGCATCTACGCTGTTGGTAATGGGCTCAAACCCGCCATCCTCTTCAAGGTGCGGCAGGAACATCGTCGATGAATACCTGTTCCAGACCTTCAGGGGGTGGACGTAGTAATTGTCCTCGTGATTATAGACCTCCAGCAAAACCTGGGTGGTCTCGCGGATACGGGCTATTGTCTTAAAGGAGTGGCTGTGCCGCAGGATGGAGAAGTATGCTATCGTGTTAAGCTGGAACAGATACGGGCAGGCAATAACGAAGAAATTCCCTATCATCAGGTCCGTTGCCCATGCGGAAAGAAGGTGGGACAGGCAGTCAAAGACATAGAAGACGTCCCTGCCCTCGTCTGTTACGATATTATAGACCTGGGTCGTAAAAGGTTCAAAACCGCTGAGGGCATCCAGCGTATAGACCGTCACACCTGCGGTTTCCTGCATGAGGGGCTCGTGTTCAGCAAACCTCATGTAGACGATCTTTCTGTGTTCCCTCATGGCCCTCTCCACATAGGGAGCAACGTAGTGCCGGTAGTCCTTTATATCGTCTACCTGCCATACGACATTATCTCCCATGCGCAGGCCGTCAAGGACCGCATCCAGACCGTCCGACCCTGTGCTTGCACGTGTAAGCGGCTTCATGACTTTCTCCTTCGTTAAATGTAATCCTTTATCCTCTGCTCCATCTCATCGTACCGGAAGAGCCTGCTGAAGTCAATGAGCCCGGCAAGCGCCCGCGAATAGGCGCGGACCCCGGTCTCTTCAAGGATAGAAACGGGGTTGAGGCCGCCGATAATGATCGCTCCTATCCTTCCTTCGTTGACCGGTATATCGAGGATCGTCTGACCCGGCCTGCCTATCCTGGCAAGTCCGCCGAGTCCGATCCGCTTCAGCTTTTCGGCAAGCTGCGCAACGAGCTCGCGGCTCTCTGCGGGAAACTCGCGGAAGCTTGCGCCGATCCTTCCGTTGCCGTTCTGAATAGCGCCCATGTAATTCGTCATGCCGCTTCGTATGAAGATCTCCAGGGGGTCTATGCTCGTTCCTTCGTACATGATAATCTCTACAAAGCGCGTCGGCGCTCTATCCTGCAGTTCAAGAAGCCCCCCGAACCTGGAGATGGTGGGAATCCCGTGTTTCAGCAGGACGCCGTTCAAGGTGATGGAACAGACGGTGCCTACACCAATCATTCCTTCGGGTACAGAGATGTGCCCCAGTGATTCTCCCGGGCCGAGGAATGTCATAAGGTGTCCCATGGCATATCCGTCCGCGTAAACTTTGCTGATATAAGGAATATTCTTTGCAAACTGCCCCGGTTCCACTATTGTCACGTTTATCACAACCGTCCCGGAAGTGGTGTTGAGGTCAAAGTTCATCTGGTAAGTCATCCTGTCGATCTTCGCCGACAGAAACCCCACCCTTTCAAAGATCTTTGCGGAATCGAACTCGCTTACCCCCCTTACGGTAATCTGGTGACCCTTTTTGCCGTTGCTTGTCGTGAGTCCATCCTCATCCAATCTCGAAAGGTAGAGCCGGACCGTACGCTCGCTGATCTCATGGCCAAGCAGTTTCAGTTCTTCTGCAATACGCGTGCTGGTAAGAGGTATCTCCGTGTTTTTAAGAACATTTAAGATAAGTAACTCTTTTCTTTTCTGCTTTTCTATCATGTCTGAAACCTCCCGTTGCAGTGGTATCTTGCTGTACATCTAACGGCAATTAAATCTTTTATTATTGGCAATATTGCCGCTATTTATATTCTATTACCATAATCTTATGAATGCAACTAAATAATTCATACCTCCTGTTACATATACTATATAAGGTTTTAAAGAATATTTATCCTTTATTTTTTTCTTGACATGGTAATTTCGTTATGGCAATGTATTGCCAATATTACGGCATTTTATTACCGTATGTAAACTTATCAGGAGGACAGCATGATTGAATGGCCAAAATCGAATGACGCAATAGGAACTGTAAACCGTGGTAACCCTGCGGAATCAGGGCTCTGCACATTGTGCCGTGCCGATTGCAAGGGCAGGTGCGAGACGTGGCTCTCAAGCCTTAAAGGCAGAAAGATCCTCTACCCGAGAGACTTTGGCATTATTACTGCCGGCAGTGCAAATACCTGCCATATCGGCGTTTCCTATAATTCTCTCAGGATACAGGGCTATAATTACGGGGCAAGCGGCCTTCGCAAGGGGCTTAAGAACAATCCCGATGACTGCATCTTCCCCAATGTCAATGTGGAGACAGAATTCGGAAGCGATGTGAAGACAAAATGCAGGATCCCGATCATGACCGGCGCCCTTGGATCAACTTTTATCGCAGCTAAATACTGGGATTCATTTGCAATAGGCGCTGCCCTCGTCGGCATCCCCATCGTTGTTGGCGAAAACGTCGTCGGCATCGACCGGGAGGCCGTAATAAAGAACGGCAAGATCGCAAAGGCCCCTGAGCTCGACAGGAGGATCAATACTTATCTCCGCTATTTTGATGGTTATGGCGCTATCATCGTCCAGATGAACGTTGAGGATACCCGGAATGGCGTCGCGGAATACGTTATTAACAAGTACGGCGAGAAGGTCATCATCGAACTGAAATGGGGACAGGGAGCAAAGGATATCGGCGGCGAGATACAGGTAGACAATCTCGGCTACGCCCTTTTCCTGAAAGACAGGGGATACGTGGTGGATCCGGACCCGACAAAGCCCGAAGTGCAAAAGGCCTTTGAACATGGCGCGATCAAATCTTTCGCGCGCCACAGCAGGCTCGGTTATACAGACCTGTCATCGCCCGAGAAGGTGCAGGAAGATTTTATGAAGTCCGTTGAATATTTGCGGAAGATAGGATACAAGAGGATCTCCCTCAAGACTGGCTCTTACGGTATGGAGGCGCTTGCGATGGCGATCAAGTTTGCCACCGACGCGAAGCTCGATCTCCTGACGGTCGACGGCTCCGGCGGAGGAACGGGCATGAGCCCCTGGAACATGATGGAAACCTGGGGCGTCCCTTCGATCATCCTTCATTCCAAGGTATACGAATATGCATCGATCCTCGCTGCACGCGGTGAGAGGGTTGTCGATATCGCCTTTGCCGGCGGTCTCGCAAGAGAAGACCACGTTTTCAAGGCACTTGCTCTCGGCGCGCCATTTACAAAGCTGATCTGCATGGGCAGAGCCGCCATGATACCGGGATTCCTTGGATCCAACATCGAAGGCGTCCTGAAGCCGGAGCGGAAGAAAGAGGTGAACGGCAACTGGGACGACCTTGCTCCTTCAGTAAAAGAGCTCGGCACAAAAGCAGAAGAGATCTTTGCAGGGTACTACGATGTTCAGAAAAAGGTGGGCGAAGCGGAAATGGACAGGATACCCTTTGGCGCCATTGCAATGTGGACATTAGCGGACAAACTAACCGCGGGGCTTCAGCAGCTCATGGCCGGTGCGCGCAGGTTCAGCATCTCTGAGATATCAAGGAATGACCTCTTTTCCGGGAACAGGGAAACAGAAAAAGAGACTAAGATCCCCTTCATAGCAGACGTCCTCGATGAAAGCGCGAAAAAAATATTGAACTCTGACTATAAGGTCTACGCAAAGAAGGTTCGCACAGCATAACCCTCCCCCTCATGCCCCTTTCACAAGGGAAATAATGAAGGAGCCGCACCCCCTCCGTGCGGCTCCTTCATTATTATCTCCTTTCACATTTCACTTGGTTTGTGATGGAAGTCATTTCCTTTTTACAATTTGTCTTGTATATAGATAATATGATTGCGCGAATTTCGTATAACGGTTTTTATCTTTTCTGGTGTGTGCCTGCACTATTAGTTAGCAGTATCCCGACAGGTTCTAATGTACTATAAGGAGGTGGACACCATGATAAAAGAAATACGTTTTATGGTAACCGGGGAGATAAGAAAACCAAAAATGGGGGAATGGTTTCTTAACACAAGGAACCTGCCCATCTGCGCGGCACAGAATTTTAACACAACAAACTTCCCGATCCTGAAGATGGAAGTGGTGCTGCGCGAAGAAACAAACGGCCGGTCTGCCGCAGAAAATCCTCGTACCTGATCCACAAAGAAGCGCCCGGTGGTGTTTTCACCTCCGGGCGCTGTATCCCCCGGCAGAAACCAAAATACTCGTAAGTCGTGAATCGTAAGTCGTAAGGGGTCTAACCGTCTAACGCCTTACGAGACCTTAAATGCATTTATACATACTTTCGTCTGGTAATCGGAGCGTTTCTTGCGTAATATATCTCCGGAGAGGTTGCTCATGGGCATGAAGCTCGACCATATCGGTCTTGTAGTGGAAAATATCAGGGAATTCACGGAACTTCTCCGTACCATCGGTTTCAGTGAGGTCACCGATGCTGTTCCATTCGACACGCTGAACGTAACAGCATCGTTCGTTAACGCCAGGGATGACGCGGATGTCTCCATAGAGGTGCTGGAGCCTACTGCCGAGGATTCCCCGATCTGTAATTTTCTGAAAAAGAAGGGCGGAGGCCTGCACCATCTCTGCTTCGAGGTTGACGATATTGAAAAGACTTCGCAGGAGCTCGTCGATAAAGGGTTTCAGATGGTAACACCGCCTCTCGATTGCCGGGCATACGATACAAACCTGCAGCGCAAGTGCAAGAACGCGAGCAGGATCGCCTTTTTTCTGGTGTCAAAAAAGCTGCTCATAGAGCTTATCGAAAAAGGCCGATAGCAGGAGGTACTGACGAATGACAAGAGAAGATGCAGCGGCGCTGTTGAAGCAATACGTTAAAAACGAGAGGATGCTGAACCACTGCTACGCCTCAGAGGCGGTGATGAGGGCGTTGGCCCGGAAGCTGGTGCAGGATGAGGAGAAATGGGCCATCATCGGGCTTCTCCACGATATCGATATAGAACTTGTCGATGGCGATCTCAGCCGTCATTGTCTTGAGGCGGAAAAGATCCTGAAAGAAAAAGGGGTCGATCCCGAGATCATTGACGCCATCGTCATGCACAATGAGATGGCCGCAGGGAGAAAACGGGAAACCACCATACAACATGCGCTTGCCGCGGGCGAAACCATAACAGGACTCATCGTCGCGACTACGCTCGTCTATCCAGATAAAAAGCTCGCAAGCGTGAAGCCGAAATCGGTCGTCAAGAGGATGAAGGAGAAGGCATTCGCCGCGTCGGTCAACAGGGATAATATCATGGAATGCGAAACGATCGGTATCCCCTTAAACGAATTTGCCGAGCTCTGTATCACGGCAATGAACGGGATAAGCGACCAATTGGGGCTATAATGGCGTGAAGGACTTTGTTCAATGTTCTACGTTCAACGTTCAACGTTGAAAAACAAAAACGAAACAGGTATCTGCTTATTGAATACATTTCGCGGGTTCCGGGTTAAGACTAAACCCGGATATATCATGAGGGCACGGCCGTCGGGGCATCCCCCGCAAATACGCTCAATCTATACTCCCGAAGCAACGCCTCGGGGCAACATTATTCCCTCTCCCCTGGAGGGAGAGGGTCAGGGTGAGGGGGAATGATACAACCGGGTTTCTTCGCCCACAACGGTTTGCTACAGGAAAGTCTTCCGCCATGCCCGATATAATAAAAGATTGGTCTCAATGAAAATAAACCTTACACCTTATCTTAATATATTTACAAGCCGCCGCATGGCGGTGATGTTGCTTCTCGGCTTCTCTTCCGGGCTGCCACTGCCGCTCACCAGCGGCACGCTCCAGGCATGGCTCACGGTCTCAGGGATAGACCTTAAAACGATCGGCATCTTCTCTCTCATCGGCCTGCCCTATACTATCAAATTCTTCTGGTCGCCTTTTATGGACCGCTTCGTCCCTCCATGGCTCGGCAGGAGACGGGGCTGGGTATTTCTCACCCAGGTGGCCCTTTTGATCGGCATCGTGTTCATGGCCTTTGCCTCTCCGGAGAGGGCTCCCCTGATGCTTGCCGTGATAGCTCTGATCGTGGCTTTTATGTCGGCATCACAGGACATCGTCATAGACGCCTACCGGACCGATGTGCTACCGGACGTGGAAAGAGGAATGGGCGCTGCGGTCTTTGTCTTCGGCTACCGTATCGCCATGATCGTGGCAGGAGCTTTGGCACTCATCCTTTCCGAGATAGTCGGCTGGCAGACAACGTACATTATCATGGCATTGGTCATGGTGGTCGGCATGTCCGGTTCCTTCATAGGAAAAGAACCCGACAAGAAAGTAGCACCGCCGAAGACCATGCAGGAGGCTGCGTGGGGGCCTCTTAAAGATTTTCTGTCCCGCAGGTCCGCCATTCTGATGCTCCTCCTCATAGTCCTTTACAAGCTCGGCGATGCTTACGCCGGGGCGCTTACAACGACATTTCTTATCAGGGGCGTCAATTTTTCACCCACTGACGTGGGAACGATCAACAAGGGCATGGGGCTTGTAGCAACGATCGTGGGGGCGCTCTTTGGCGGCGCCCTCATGGTGCGGCTCGGCCTGTTCAGGTCCCTTCTCGCATTCGGATTTCTTCAGATGGTTTCCAACCTCTCCTTCATGACCCTCGCCTGGACAGGGAAAAATTATGCCATGCTCGTAGTGGCCGTGGCGTTCGAAAACCTCTCCGGCGGCATGGGCACAGCGGCCTTCGTTGCTTTCCTGATGGCGCTCTGCAATCCCCGCTTCAGCGCCACCCAGTTCGCCATCCTCTCCTCTCTCTCAGCGCTTGGGAGGGTGCTTGTCTCGCCGACCTCCGGCTATGCCGTCGAGATGATCGGCTGGGCGAATTTCTTCCTCTTCAGCACATTCACCGCACTGCCCGGCCTCTGGCTGGTCTGGTACCTCCGCGACGAGATCATCGCGATGCAGACAGAATAATAATTCAGACGACAATTAACGATACGGAACGCCTTACGGCTTTTTCGGATCTATGTGAGCCATTTCTTTTGCAGGTACCTCCTCGCCATGAATGCGGCCATGATGAACTGTGAGAGGTTCATCGTCCACCAGACCGATGCAGCGCTTAAGCCAAGAAGGACAACACAGATATAGCTCAGGGGGATCCTGACCAGCCAGATGCCGATGATCACATTGTACATAAATGACCGCGTATCCCCGGCGCCGCTTAAGCCCCCTCCGAGGATGACCCACAGCGCCATGAAAGGCTCGCTGAGCATGCTTATGTAGAGGTACCTGATGGTCTCTGCGACAACGGTTTCGTTATTTGAAAGCAGCGGCGCGATCCACCTGGCGCTTGCGATGACGACTACCGTAAGGAGCAGGACGATCCCTGTGCCCATGAACATTGTGACAAGGCCTCCTCTGTAGGCGTCCTTTTTCTTACCCTCGCCTATCAGGTTGCCCACGATGACCGCGTTGGCCATGTTGAAGGCTATCGCGGGAAGGAAGATCGCTGATTCTATCCTGATGCCCGCTGCGAGGGCCGCAAGGATCTCTATGCTTTTCTCCGGCAATGAGCTGAGTATGAGAAACATCACCATTGAATGGACCTGCCACAGCGCCTGCGTTGCGCCTGCAGGCCACCCGATGGAGAGAACGTTACGAACTACACTGAAGGAAAATGCCCTGTCTTTGTTCATGAACGCTCTGCAATGCCAGAGATTGACGATGCTCCCGGCGAATACGCTGATGACCGTCGAGAGGGCTATGCCCCAGAATCCGAGCCTTGTGTGAAAGACGATGAAAAAATTAAGGCCGATGTTCATCAAACAGACAATCGCCATTGTCAAAAGGGATGACCGGATCATCTTGCATGAGCGCAGGATCCCGTTTGTGCTTACAAGGAGGTAATGAAAGACCAGCCCGCAGGCATAGATCTTTCCCAGTTGTGTCCCATATTGCTTAAGCCCCACGGGGATGTTGATAAACTCCATGAACCAGTGGGTCGCGAATATTCCAGCGACGCTGAACACTGCGCCGACGGTCGCCGTTGTTATGATAACGGACCAGACAGTTTTTGCCAGCACAGCTTTGTCGCCGGCAGTAAACAAGCGTGAGACAACGGAAACGGTCCCCATGGAAAGTGCATTGGCTATAATGATGAAGATAAAATAGAACTGGACGACAAAACCATATGTCGCCTGGACCTCTTTGCCGACACGCCCCGCAATATAGATATCGGTCATGCCGATGAGAAACTCGAAAAACATGATAAGCGTCATTGGCCAGCTGTTCGCCCAGCTTTTGGATATGAAAGATCGTATGTGCACTTTTGGGGTCAACTCTTCAAATGTCAATTGTTTGATACCTCTTTCACTTCTTTTGCTGCCCCTCCCCCTCACCTTGGCCCTCTCCCGCAAGGGGAGAGGGAATAGTGATGCTACTGTGCCGCCTGTGCCTGGTTCTATCCCGCAAGGGGATAGGGGACAGTGTGAGCATTTACCGCCTATGCCCTGGTTCTCTCCCGGGGGAGAGGTAATAATGCCGGCCAAAGCGGGGCAGTGGGGAACCCGTTGATCGAAGACCATTATAAATCGCGGAAGCTTATTTTACAAACATCAGCAAATTTTTATTTCACTGTTCCTCTGTTTTCTGGTATTAATTACGACAAGGTAAGATCAGCCATGCCGGTAATGTTCTTCATATCCTTAGGGTTTATCATTGTTATTCTCATCGGCTATACCATATACCGCGTACGGCAGTTCAAAGGGGGTATGCGGCGGCCTTCAACGGGTTTCACCGTCGCTGACCTGAAAAAGAGAGATGACGCCTTCCTCTCCGCCCGGTTGCAGAAGACAGCAGCGGATAAAGCTGCGGTGCTGGAGTCCTGCCCTGCGCTTCGCGAGGTACACTATATGCAAGTGGCGGATGAGCTCTTTCCTGTATCAAATATTGCCGTCGACGACACTATTAAAAAAACGCTGGAGCACAAGGTATCTGCGCTCCCTCCCCTCCCGACTACATCGCTTGCGCTCCTTGATCTGCTGCAGGACCCGGAGTCAAACCCGGCCGAGATAACCTCTCTCGTGTCTACCAGCCCGGTCTTTTCGGCAAAGATCCTTCAGACGGTCAATTCTGTATACTTCAATCTGCCGCAAAGGGTTACCTCTGTCGGAAGGGCCATAACATTGCTTGGCTACAACAACGTAAGGTCGCTTGTATTCGAGGACATACTTTATAATACCCTGCCTTCAATGCAGGACGCGGATCGTGAGGGCTATGTAAATATGTGGACACATTCTGCCGTCGTCTCCGCCTGCGCGGGCCATCTCGGAAAATCACTTTTCAGGCTCTCTGAGTACACGCTTGGGACCATCGGGCTCCTCCACGATATCGGAAAATATTTTTATCATTTTCTTGAAAAAAGAGAAGGTGCTGCAACAGGCCTTCCAACGGTCATTGAGGAAGAAAAACAGTACGGGATGAACCATGCCATTATCGGCGCGATTATTGCGCATAAATGGCAACTGCCAGGCATCATCACCGGCGCCATCGAGTATCATCACTCCCCGTCGTTTTTTCCGCCTGACCGTATCCCCGTTACATGTCTGAAGGAGAGCCTCGTTGTCTGCCTTTCAGATCTGATCTGTAAGGTCCTGGGGTATATCGGGCGGGAAAGGGACCTGCTGCCTGTCCGCGAAGAGTACTACAAAAGATACGGCCTGAAAAATGATCTCGCAGAAATTGTTACGCCGGGGCTTATCAAAGATATGGAGAAGGCACACTATACCGTCCGGTCATACGTGGGAATAGGAACACCAGAGAAAGGCAGCTCATAGCAGAACACCCGTGAGGCGACAGGAACCAGCTCATGGCTGATAGCTCATAGCGAACCAGATGCTGGATGCTTGATGCTGGTTAAAACCTCGTGAGTCGTGAATCGTAAGGCGTAAGGGGTTTAATCGCCTTACGCCTTACGAGGTCCTTTTTAACCTTTAACCTTTAACCTTTAACCTTTCACTTTTCACTTTCTACGATATCAGTTTCTTTACCGCAACATTTGCCGCTACCAATATGGGGTCCCAGACTGTCGCAAAAGGCGGTGCGTAGCCAAGGTCGAGCCTTGCCACGTCTTCGACGGTCATCTTGCTATAGAGGCAGGCCGCCAATGTGTCGATCCTGTGTGCCACTCCTTCTTCCCCGACCATCTGCGCGCCAAGAAGCCTGCCGGTTCCCCTCTCGACAAAATACGATACGGTTATGCGCTTGCCGGACGGATAGGCGCTGCTTCGTGACCGGCCCTTAACGGTTGAGATAAAGAAATCATACCCTTCCCGCTCTGCCTCCAGTGGAGAGAGCCCCGTGCGTGCGACCTCAAGGTCAAAAACCTTTGTGATAGCCGTCCCCACGATACCTTCAAAGATATTGTTCTTGCCTGCTGCATTCTCGCCCGCTATCCTTCCTTGCTTGTTTGCCGTAGTACCAAGGGGGATATAGACCTTTTTGCCGGTCACGAGGTGCTTTGCCTCGGCGCAATCTCCCCCGGCATAGACATCAGGCATGTTGGTCCGCAGGTAGTCGTCTACCTTTATAGCGCCGTTGGCCCCGAGTTCGATCCCCGCCTCCCGGGCGAGCTTTGTATTCGGCCTGGCCCCTATTGCAAGAAGGACAAGGTCTGCATCAAAGATGCCTTTGTCCGTCCTGACACCGGTGACTATCCCTTTGCTTCCTTCAAAACCCTCAACGGACGTCTCTTTGAACAGCTTCACCCCTTCTGCCTTGATCTTCTCTTCAACGACATCTGTCATGCTCTTATCCATAGTACCAAGGACCCTGTCCATCTTCTCAATGACGGCAACCTCAAGGCCCCTCTTGCGAAGGGATTCGCACATCTCCATGCCGATATACCCGCCGCCAACGATGATCGCCTTCATGGTCCGCTTCTCCGCACCAAAACGGTTTACGTAAAAACACTCAGGCGAACCGACGCACACCTGAAATGATCCCCATTCGTCGATGAACTTTTTCATCTCTATTCCATCGATAAGGGTTCTTATGGTAAAGACATTCTGCAGGTCGATGCCCGGCAGCGGAGGCTTAACGGGTAAGCCGCCGGTGGCGATAACGAGCTTATCGTATGAGAACTTCACCTCTTCATTCTTATCGAGGTTCCTTGCTGACACCTCTTTCCTGCTGAAGTCGATCGCGGTCGCCTCGTGTCTCGTAAGTACCGTTATGCCCCGTTCTTCCGTGGCAACCTTCGGCGTCAATGATATGAGGTCCTGAAAATCCTTCACATCGTCGGAAACATAGTAAGGGAGGCTGCACGCGCCATAGGAGATAAAATAATCCTTTTCAAGAACGATCGCCTCTGCCTCAGGCTTCAACCTCCGGTAACTGCTGGCAGCGCTCATTCCTGCCGCCACACCGCCAATCACGACCAGCCGTTCTTTACCCATGATAATCTCCTTTTTAAATCCGAATTAAGGCCGTGAGGCGTTAGGCGTAAGGTGATTTTATTAGTCCCCGCTCTTTGCTCTCCGCTCTCTGCTTGTTTTCTCCCCTCACGCCTTACGCCTCACGACTTACGGGTGTTTCCCTATCAGTTATAGTCCTTTCTTCTCAAACCACCTGAACGTGAGGATTCCGATTATCACGAAGGCGACAATGACGATCCAGTGATTTATCCCCAGTATCTGCGGTATAGTGATCTTACCGAGATCTCCCCACTTCAGAACCGTATTCTTCAGGAACGGAAACATCTCCGCGAAGATGCCGGCGCCCACAAGCATCCCGATGATGCCCCAGATCGAGTCCCACCTTCCTTCGCCGAGGGCGCCGAGCTGGGTACCGGGACAATAACCGAGCAGCCCCCAACCGATCCCGAAGATAAGACCCCCTACGATATTACCTCCCAGCACTGCTGGTTTCAGTGAGAGCTTTACAATGCCGAGGTCTTTCAGGAGGTACACACCCACCATCGCAACGAGGATCGAGGTAAACATGAACTTTACGATCGTCATGTCAAGGAGGCGGAGCGCAGCGATCTGCTTATCGTAACGGATGACCCGTGCCTTCTGGAGGAGAAACCCGAAGATGATGCCTGTAACCAATCCGTATCCAAGATCGCTCATTTTCCCTCACCTCCCCCGTAGAGCATCTTTGCAACAACAACACCGCCAACGAAAAAACATATCAAAGATATATATCCGCTGACAGCCAGCTGGAGCGAACCGCTCAGCCCGTGACCGCTCGGTCACCCGTCAGCGAGGCGGGCGCCGTACATGGCTATGGCGCCACCCAGGAAGGCAACGATCGCCCGTTTCGCCTTACCTGGGCCGAAACGGGCCTGCCACATATCAGGCACCCACTGTTGGCGGAACGTCTTCGACGTTGTTGAAGCGATAAGGGAACCTATAAAGATGCCGATCACGAAAAGGAACTGCCAGTCGAACTTCGGTAGATTCTTTGTAAAGTATTCCATCGCTCCGACCCGTTCCGCGTTAAAGACTTTTTCTATAAAGCCTGTTGAACGGACAAACGTGGTCGATGCTCCCACATATTTCCCGGTGAACCAGACGGAGGCGATGAGGAGCAACCCTGTCAGGAACCCGGCAACATACGGGTTCCAGCCCCTGTCATTCCCTTTCTGTTCCATGAACTTTCCCTCCTTTAATGTGCTCAGGCTTATTGCAAAAAAAGAACAATATAAGTGTTCTATAGCAACGATAACCTTATCTGTCAACCTCTTAATCGGGCACCTGTAGCAAATGAACTGCCCCGCAGCACGCTGCGGGGAATCATCCGGATTCAAGCTATCAGCAGTCGGCAATAAAACCGTTTATTCAGTTTATGGCGTTTGTTTAGTCTGTCTGGCCAGTATCAAGTATCCGGTATCTGGCTTGCCATGAGCCATCAGCTATGAACCGGTGTATACACTTTTTGCAATGCCGGCCGTTTTCTGCTACAATATGGCGGTTAAGCCTGACATCTAACCCCGAAATATGGACAGAATATTCGTAAAAGGCGCAAGGGAGCATAACCTCAAGAATATCGACGTTACAATCCCCAGAAACAAGATGGTCGTCATTACCGGGCCGAGCGGATCCGGTAAGTCAACGCTTGCATTCGATACCATCTATGCCGAGGGGCAACGGCGGTATGTTGAGTCCCTCTCTTCCTATGCACGCCAGTTTCTTGAGCTCATGGAAAAACCTGACGTGGACTACATAGAAGGGCTGTCCCCCGCCATCAGCATCGAACAGAAAAATATCAGCAAGAACCCCCGGAGCACCGTCGGGACAGTGACAGAGATATACGATTACCTGAGGCTTCTCTTCGCGAGGATCGGGCACGTTTACTGCTACGGCTGCGGGAAAGAGATCAAGAGCCAGCACGCCCCCCAGATCGTCGATACCATCCTTTCGCTCGGCCCCGGGAAAAATCTCACCATACTGGCGCCGATCGTCCGGGGAAGAAAAGGCGAATACCGGAAAGAGATCGACGAGCTGAGAAAGCAGGGGTTCACCAGGATAAAACTGAACGGGAAGATCGTTGATCTCGCCGACGATATCGAGCTCGACAAGAACAAGAAGCACGATATCGATGTCATCATCGACTGGATCACCATCCGCGATGGCATCGAAAGAAGGCTCTTCGAGGCGGTGGAGTTGGCGCTCAACAAGGCGGGCGGCATCATCAAGGTAGAGGTTGAAAAAGACACTATGGTCTTCAGCGAAAAATTCGCCTGCCCCGACTGCGGCATCAGCTATCCTGAGATCGCGCCGAGGATGTTCTCTTTCAACAATCCTTACGGCGCCTGCCCGGCATGCCTCGGCCTCGGCGTAAAAGAATATTTTGACCCCGCGCTTATCATTCCCAACCACGACCTTTCCCTGCGTGACGGCGCCGTTATCCCCTGGGGCGAGAAGAACCCGGTACACTTCATGCCTTTCCTCGAAGCGCTCGTCAGTCACTACAAGATAGACATCAGAAAACCCTTTAAGCAATTGCCGCAGGCAGTACAGGAGGCGATCCTTTACGGCTCAAAAGGTGAGCAGATCGAATTCTATTCCGACAGGGGTTCCAGGCGGGACTTCGTCAAAAAACCCTTCGAAGGGGTCATCGGAGAACTCGAACGGGAATGGGACAGAGCGGACCATTACGAAAAAGAAAAGCTCGAGCGGTTCATCAACCTCATCCCCTGTCCGACATGCAACGGCGCCAGGCTCAAGAAGGAGATGCTCTGGGTCAGGATCAATGATCTCAATATCGACCAGGTAGCGAGGATGACGATCACCGGATGCTCGAAATTCTTTCATTCCGTCAAGCTCACCGAAAAGGAAAAGGAGATCGCGCGCACTATCCTGAAAGAGATAGTCTCGCGCCTGAAATTCCTCATCGATGTCGGCCTCGATTACATCAGCTTGAGCCGGAACTCTGCCACGCTCTCTGCGGGAGAATCCCAGAGGATACGCCTTGCCACGCAGATCGGTTCAGGGCTCACGGGCGTTGTCTATGTCCTCGATGAACCGAGCATAGGCCTCCACCAGCGCGACAACGAACGACTTCTCAATACGCTGAGAAGGCTCCGGGATCTCGATAACACAGTGATCGTTGTGGAGCATGACCATGACGCGATCGTATCATCCGATTACGTTATCGATCTTGGACCCGGCGCCGGAGAGAACGGAGGCAACCTCGTCTTCCAGGGCACACCGGGTGAGCTTGCGAAACACACCAATTCCATTACAGGATTATACCTGTCAAAGAGGCGCGAGATACATATTCCTGAGAAAAGGAGAAAACCAAAGGGATTTCTGAAGATCAAGGGCGCGCGGGTGAATAACCTCAAGAATATCGACGTCAACATTCCTCTCGGCGTATTTACTGCCATCACAGGCGTATCAGGCTCAGGAAAAAGCAGCCTCATCGTCGATACCCTCTACCCGCTTCTTAAGCAAAAGCTCTACAGGTCGAAAGACAGGGCCGGAGAATCTGAAGGGATAACAGGATATGAGGCCATCGACAGGGTCATCGACATTGACCAGTCGCCGATAGGAAGGACGCCGCGCTCCAATCCTGCAACCTATACCGGCGTCTTTACCCACATACGGGAACTCTTTGCAAAACTTCCGGAATCAAGAATGAGGGGCTACAAAGAGGGCCGGTTCAGCTTCAACGTGAAAGGGGGCAGGTGCGAGACATGCACCGGCGAAGGGTTTGTAAAGATCGAGATGCAGTTCCTGCCCGACGTCTACATCGTCTGTGATGCCTGCAAGGGCAAGAGGTATAATCGGGACACCCTTGAGATCAGATACAAAGGAAAGAGTATCGCCGACATCCTTGAGATGACCGTTACACAGGCAATGGAATTCTTCGATGCCCTGCCTCACATCAAAAGCAAGCTGAAGGTGCTCAACGAGGTCGGCCTCGGATACATCAGGCTTGGGCAGGCGGCGACAACCCTGTCGGGCGGGGAGGCGCAACGGATAAAGCTTTCACGGGAGCTGTCGAAAAGGGACACGGGGAAAACCCTCTACATCCTCGACGAACCGACGACCGGGCTCCACTTCGTGGATATAGAAAAACTTCTCCATGTCCTTGCAGAACTTATCGAGAGGGGCAATTCCGTAGTCGTCATAGAACACAACCTCGATGTTATCAAGTGCACCGACTACATCATAGACCTCGGGCCTGAAGGGGGCGACAAGGGCGGCAGGATTATCACAAAGGGTTTGCCGGAAGAGGTTATGGGATCACCCTCCAGTTACACCGGCGCCTTCCTGAAAAAATACATCAACGGAAGCTAACCGCCCCTGAGATCTCCATAGCATCAAACTGCTATGTCTTTAACCTCCCCTTCCCCGGTGCTGAACTTTTTCAGATGCTGCTATTTCTTCGCGTGATACTTGAATGAAATATTGAGCCTTACCCTGTAGCTTGTCACCTTCCCGTTCTCCACCGTAACGTCCTGTTTCACTACCTCACCAATGCGGAGGTCCTTGACGCTCTTTCCAGCGGTCTCTATGGCCTTCTTTGCTGCCTCTTCCCATGATTTGTCGCTGGTACCCACGATCTCGTTAACAATATAAACGCTTTCTGGCATAACAACCTCCTTTTCGCTTTCATTATTTTTGGGACGTTATATGGTTTTAATAGCACAGATATCGGATAAGTCAAGGGAATGTAAGGATCAGCCACGCTTTGAGAATAATTTGACAGCCGCAGAATCATAGTTGTATACAATATTATAATGACGTTTTTTGCACAGAGTGTAAATAAAGACACAGGAAAGAACAATGACTAAAGACCACCTGGACCTGAAAGGCTTCCTTATACTCCTTGGCCTTACCATGCTATGGGGCCTGAACTATACGGCGGTAAAGGTGTCCAACACAGGGTTCGCGCCCATCTTTAATGCCTTTCTCAGGTCTTCCATCGCTTCGGCCCTCGGCATCGCATATTGCCTGTCCATTAAACAGCCACTCTTTCACAGGGATATCCGCTTCTTCCATGGCTGTGTGGTGGGTTTGCTCTTTGGCCTGGAGTTCGTCTGCATTTATCTTGGCCTTTTGTACACCGATTCGGCCAGGGCAGGAATAATGATCAACTGCTCTCCCTTTGTGGTCGCCATAGGTGCCTATCTCTTTCTCAAGGAAAAGCTGAGCATTACGAAGATAACGGGCCTTGTTCTCGCATTCATAGGGCTTTACTCAGTGTTTCAGGGAAAACCCACGACATGGAACCCCTCCATGCTGTTCGGCGACCTCCTTGAGATCACTGCCGCATTCCTGTGGGGTGCGACAACTGTTTATATCAAGAAATATCTGGCAGAGCGGGTGCACCCTATTCACACGTTTCTCTATCAGCTGGTCTTTTCCGTCCCCGTCATATTCATCTGCCTCATCTTTCTTGAACCGAAATGGATACTCAACGTCAGCGCCTCCGCGGTTATTGCCCTGTTATACGCATCGGTGGTTATTGCCTTCGTATCATACCTCGTGTGGTTCAAACTCATCCACACTTACCCTGTCTCGGAGCTTGCCGTGTTCACCTTTCTCACCCCTGTGTTCGGCGTGGTCTGCGGGGTTATCTTCCTCGGTGAGCAAGTTACTACGGGGCTTATTATAGGGCTCCTGCTGGTGAGCGGGGGCATCTACCTAACAAACTACCGGAAGAAGAACTAACGGGAGAAGGGCTGTAATGAATGCAGATCCTTATCGCACCTTGATCCCTTCGTCGAGGTATTTGATAATGGGATAGATAAAAAACTCGATGATCCTTCTCTTGCTCACAGTGATCTCCGCGGTAACACTCATACCGGAGCTTATCATCACCTTTCTGCCCTCAACCGTTAATTGTGTCTCAACGGGCACAACGAATACCTCGTAGACAGGACCAAGCTTTTCATCCTCGATGCTGTGCTGCGATACGTTCCGTACAAATCCTTTTAATGTGCCGTATTTCTGAAAATCGAAGGTATCGATCTTTATCATAACAGGCATCCTGTCTTTTATGAAACCTCTGTCCTTGTTGAGGACCGCTGCCTTGATAACAAGCGGCGCACCGTCGGGGACCACCGTCATGAGCTTTTGGGCAGCGGTGACCACGCCGCCGACGGTGTGGACAAGGAGACTGGCGACATATCCATCAACGGGCGATGTTATCCTCTGCTTCTCGTTCCTGAACGCCGTCTTCTCCAGCTCTGCACCGATCTCCGTGGACTGCTTCTGCTTATCCGAGAACTCTCTCAGATGGGAGACCCGGAAATTCTCGTCGATGTATGCCATCTCGCTTGCAAGCCCCTGTTTCCGGTGGGCAAGCTCCTTAAGCTTCCCATCCGCCTGTTCAATATTATTCCTGTATGTCAGGATCTCGTTCATAACCTTCTCGTAATCTTCGCGGGCAATAATATCGAGCACAGCGCGGAGCCTCTTTTCTTTGCTGCTTGCAACATCAAGGAGAGAGCGATTGTGCTCTCTTTCCCTTTCCACAGACCTCATTTCTTCCTCAGTCCGGTCAATCTCCGCCTTTTTTGCATTGAGCTGCTTTTCAAGGCTTGACAACGAAGACTGGAAAAGTGCGCGCTGCGTACGGATGGAATCTTCGTCATAGCTCTCTTGCGGTACAGGTTTGAACTCTTTTCCTATCAGGGTTGCGTTGAGCCGCTGCTTTTCGATCTCCAGGAACTGGAGGGTCTTCTTCTTTGATTCCAGTTCTGGCGCCGTTATCGAGGGGTCAATCTCCATGAGCACCTGGTCCTTCCTCACATAGTCGCCCTCCCTGCACAGTATGCTGCTCACGACGCCCGTATCGAGGGGCTGCAGGACCTTCACGTCCCCGTCGGGGATCACAATACCCCTGGCGGTAACGACCACATCGACCTTGCCGAAGAACATCCACAGGCCGAAGAAAATCATCGCAGCGATGACCACCCAGAAGACGATCCTCCCCAGCGGGTGCGCAGGCCTTTCCTCGATCTCCGCCATTGCCGGCTTGAACTCGTGGGCATCATCCCTTTGGAAAAGGTCACTCAACGATCTGATGCTCCATCTCTTCATAGATAACACCCTCTTTTGCCAGTTATCAGCAAATCGGTTCATCTGGCCTATCTTGTCTGTCTGGTCTGTCTGGTTACAACCAGAGAAACTGTCATTAGTTTGCTGACGGCTCTCTGCTGCCTTCCTCGCCTCACGCCTTACGACTCACGAGATCTATCTTCACCTTTCACCTTTCACCTGCCTTTATTGGTGCCATGCGTTCACGATGATGCTCATCAGCTCGTTGTTGTTCCTCACATCATAGGCCGATGTCAGGGCAAGGCCGTTGTTTGCTGCATAGGCGGTTATCTGCTGAATGAGGGCATTGATGTCGTCAGCGGTCAGAAAAAGACCTTCGCTTGTCTGTATCCTCTCGATGCCTGTAGTATCCTGATCGAATACTGCAATACAATCTGTACCACCGTAAGCAATATGGAGCGTCGTATCATTCCGGAAAAAGGCGATATTCTCCCTGGAAACCGTGTTGGCGAAACCGATACTGTCAAATGCTCCATCATACCCGGTATCGCTGATCGTGTCCGATCCGTCGCCTGAGGAGAACCGGTAGGTATCGCTGCCGTCTCCGCCATCGAGGTAATCGCTGCCGATGCCGGCGGCGATGGTATCGTTGCCTCCGTATCCATAGATATAATCATTTCCGGTGGCTGCATCAAAAACTTCACCGGTATCAAAACCGCTCAGGCAATCGTCTTCATCGGTACCTCTTACAACTGCCATACTCTCTATCTCTGCCCGTGTCATGGATGTTCCGTCATTAAACTCAAGCGTATCGATCTTATATTCATTCCCACAGTACCAGTACTGCAGGGTGATGCTGTCGGCTAAGTTCCCGACAGAGAGGATAAGGTCGTAGTCCCTGCGGGTTATGGTAAGGTCGTCCTTCGTGATGCCGGGACCGAACGTGACGGTGTCGATGCCGGTGCCCGTTGCATCGTACTCGTAGATCCTGTCCTGACCGTCACCTTTGTTGAAGAGATAGGTGTCGTTGCCTCCTGCGGTGCCCTGGATGTAATCGTTGCCGGTGCCGCCGTGGATGGTGTCGTTCGTATCGAAGTCGTACAGGTAATCATTGCCGCTGGTGCCACGAATGACGGCCCTGTTTTCAGCCTCAGGCCCTGTCATGATTGACCCGTCGTTAAATCTGAAGGTTTCAATCCGGTATTCGTTCCCGTAGTACCAGTACTGCAGGGTGATGCTGTCGGTTGAGTTGGGGGAGACGATAAGGTCGTAGTCCCTGCGGGTTATAGTAAGGTCGTCCTTCGTGATGCCGGGACCGAACGTGACGGTGTCGATGCCGGTGCCCGTTGCATCGTACTCGTAGATCCTGTCCTGACCGTCACCGAGGTTGAAGAGATAGGTGTCGCTGCCTCCTGCGGTGCCCTGGATGTAATCGTTGCCGGTGCCGCCGTGGATGGTGTCGTTCGTATCGAAGTCGTACAGGTAATCATTGCCGCTGGTGCCACGAATGACGGCCTTATTTTCAGCCTCCGACAGGGTCATGGTGGCGCCGTCGACAAGCTCGAAGGTATCGATCTTATATTCATTCCCACAGTACCAGTACTGCAGGGTGATGCTGTCGGTGGAGTTCTGTATTCCGAGAATCAGATCATAGTCTTCCCGTGTGACGAGGATATCATCTTTTGTGATCCCGTCGCCAAACTTGATGGTATTTGTATTGGTGCCCGTTGCATCGTATTCGTAGATCCTGTCCTGACCGTCACCTTTGTTGAAGAGATAGGTGTCGCTGCCTCCTGCGGTGCCCTGGATGTAATCGTTGCCGGTGCCGCCGTGGATGGTGTCGTTCGTATCGAAGTCGTACAGGTAATCATTGCCGCTGGTGCCACGAATGACGGCCCTGTTTTCAGCCTCAGGCCCTGTCATGATTGACCCGTCGTTAAATCTGAAGGTTTCAATCCGGTATTCGTTCCCGTAGTACCAGTACTGCAGGGTGATGCTGTCGGTTGAGTTGGGGGAGACGATGAGGTCGTAGTCCCTGCGGGTTATGGTAAGGTCGTCCTTCGTGATGCCGGGACCGAACGTGACGGTGTCGATGCCGGTGCCCGTTGCATCGTACTCGTAGATCGTGTCCTGACCGTCACCTTTGTTGAAGAGATAGGTGTCGCTGCCCTCGCCGGCGGAGAGGGTGTCGTTGCCTAAGCCACCTGTTATTGTGTCCTGGCCTGCGCCCCCATCAACGTAATCATTGCCTTCCCCACCTTCAAGAACATCGTTTCCTCCTCCCCCGCAGAGATAATCGTTACCGGTACCGCCGCTGAGAATGTCACTGTCCTCGGTACCGGAGAGACAATCCGTCCCGGCATTTCCATATAACACTGTTCCATACAGGGAATCGTTTCCATCGCCTCCTCGTATTGCATCGTTGGCCTCCGAGGAGGACAGGTTATCGTTGCCTTCGGTCCCTGCAATGATATTCTTCCCTGCCGAGTCGATGATCCAGGCAAAGTCCTCACACTGCGCCGCAAATGCGCTGCGGAATCCCATGATGAAATTGAGCATATCCTTTGCCTGGAATCCGTAGACAGTGCGGGAAAATTCTCCCAACAGCACTTTACCTGCTGCTTCGTTGTTTGTTAAAGCATTTCGTATGGCTGTTGCAACAACGCTCAGATCCCCTTTTATGTTCTGTGAGGTTTCATCCCATGTGTAGGTGATCATATCGTAGATATCTTTGAGGTGTGTCTGTGCCATCAATTGGGCATAGTACATCTCGAATACCCCTTTATAAGACCGTTCGAGAAAGGGTACTGCTCCCTGGATCGGGTCCGCCCCGCCAGTCCCTGCATATGCCTCGCCAAAGAGCGCCTCCAGTGCTGCTAATTCCCTCGCATCGATGAGACCACCCCTGCTTTCAGGGTCTATGCCATCGCTGCCCGTCCACTTGAAGATGATCTGTTCTATGAGGGTGTTGCGGACAGCAACATTCGTCTCAACCATAAACTGTTCTACGAGGTTCTTTAAGCCGGCATCTGAGGGCTGGCCGCCAAGGGCTTCTCTTGCCATCGCCTGATGGAGGTCATAGGTGTTTCCAAACCCCTGAAGATCGGGCAGGACCGCTATATCGTCGGGCACATCGACCCATTCATCGGCGATGGTATAGGTCTTGTCTGTTCTGAACCATACATCGGTAGCGGTAAGTACTGTTCCGTCTGTTCTGGTATAGCTCCCCACCTGACGGTGTTCGTTCCCATTCCCGTCAGCATAAGTAGAGTTGCTGTAACCGGTATTGATAGACCGGATGCCGAGTTCGTCTAAGGTAAACAACTCATCTGATGCGGAGTAGCCGTCACCATCGATGTCCTGCCAGATCTTTAATTGGTTCCATATCGCATCGTTAACGTCGATCTTCCCGTCCTGATTGTTGTCTAAGGCATCAAGGACCTGAAAACCATTCTCTGCAGGGGAACCGTCGGGCATGGTGACATTGAAGAGCTCTGCTCCGTCATTGATGATGCCGTCTCCATTCCTGTCCCATGCAAGAAGGCCGTCATCGCTTCCGGCCCATGCTATCTTCTCTGCAAAACCGTTCTTGTCATGGTCAAAGTATGCGCCATCGTTAAGTCCTGTGGTCTCAACCCCGTCGCCATCGAGGTCGAGGACAATGGGGACGCCGCTTCTGGGAGGGAGAACAGCAGCGGCATCATCGAAGAGGTCTTCTGAAAAATCGATTGCCTTATGTGCATCCCAGAGTGGGTCAACCCAGTCATTGGGATAATCCTTCAGACAGCGGCGCCAGATCTCGTTGAGTTCCTCGTCGTTGAAGTTGTCGATCCTCATCAGATCATACATCAGCTTTAACTCGAACACCGGTCTGATGGCATCCATGTAGGCCAGCGCATACGGATCTGTGGGGTATCCTTTACTGGTAGGGTCAAGATGGGCTACTTCATAGATCAGCTTCAGATCGGCGATGAGGATATCCCGTTTTGTTGCCAGACCGTCTGCAAAATCCTGGTACACGCAATCATGGCGGTAGAAGCACTTATCGAGGTCATCGATAGGGTCCTTGCCGGAGGCGATTAGTGGTTTACGAGACCTTTCGTCTCTTTTTACCGAGCCATCAGGGTTACGATCAAACCCATCATGCCCAGGCGCTCCCCAATGACCATAGGTTGGAGTGAGAGGAATTCTCTTAGGAAAATTAAAGATAATAGGATCCATACCTACCCCCTTGTTCTTTTATTTTTTATGTATATGAAGACGCACTATCTTTCTCATTAGGAGACATCCTTCTATTCTTTTGTTGGGCCAATCTTTGGAAATGCAACTTCGGCTAAATCAGTTCCATCGCTGTTAATTACGTATTTGTATGAAATGTATCCTCGCTCTTCTTGTCTGCCAACTTCGAATAGGATTCGCTTTCCGTCAAAAGAGATGGATGGGTCTGTGACGCGTCCCCCTTGTTGTCTGGTAACCCTCGTGATGGCATCCCCCTTCTTCAGGAACAGGTCATAGTTCACGGGTTTTGGAGGGAGACCGTCCATCTCGTTGGTCACGGCAAGGAAGAGGATCGCATCATCTCTCGTGACGGAAGGTTCAGAGGTCCACCTGCCGTAGGTGAAGGCAGGCTTCAGTTCATTGTTCTTGCCGTCCATGATGAAGATGGTGTTGTCCTGGTATCGTCTCTTATAGTCCTCCCTGAAATCCATCTCTTTTGTTGCTGATAAACCCGGCATGACCGGATCCGTCCCCGAGAAGACGAAACGCTTATCATCGGAGAGGTAGAAGGGCCTCCTCGACATCTCATAGAACCGGTAGTTTGTCAGTTGTTTTACAGTCTTTGTTTCGAGATCGATCTCAAAGATGTCCCATGCAGTATACATGTCTCCATAACCAATGATACGCTGTCTCTTCATGGATGCACGTTTGAAGATAATCCTTTTCCCGTCATGTGAGAAAGAGGGTGCACTATTAAATTTAACTCTTTTGACCTTCCCAGTGGGCGTATCTGTTGTTTTTGTATCGTCGCTGTAATCATGGGTCAATTGCCGGTGGTTGCTACCGTCGGCATCCATAACACAGATATTGCTGGCATCTCTTTCTGGTACGACATTCGCATAGGCGATCTTCTTTCCATCCCACGAATAGATAGGGCTGCCCTGAAAGTCATTCGTCGTGTGGATGATCTTCGTATCTTTTGTAAACGGATCATAGCTGACAAGCCTGCAATAGTCGGTGATGTGAATCCCTCCCCAGCAGTTGGTATAGAGTATCTTGTCATTGTAGAACGAGAGTGCACCGGCAGTATAGCTTTCCTGCTTTCTTGATGTCTCCTTTGTGCCGCCGTTTTGCAGTATATAGGCCATTGCACCAAAAAAAAGAATAATAATGGCGCTGCAGATCACTGCCTTCTTTTTCTTTGTCATATGTTCCTCCTTATAGACAATTTTGGCGCCGTTTAGCTACCATGGCTATACGTAACCATATCATGCCGCCTCCTGCTGCGTGTAGAGGTGGTGGTAGTAGCCCTTCTTTGCCATGAGCATCACGTGGGTGCCCGTCTCCACGATCCTCCCTTTATCAAGGGCGATGATGAGGTCGCAATCCTTCACCATCGAGAGCCGGTGCGCCACGATGAACATGGTGCGCCCCGACTTGATCCTGCTGATGTTCCGCTGGATGATCCTCTCCGACTCGTAATCAAGGGAAGATGTGGCCTCGTCGAAGATGAGTATCCGGGGGTTCGTGATAAGCGCCCGCGCGATCGCTATCCTCTGCTTCTGGCCGCCGGAGAGCGTCGATCCCCGCTCCCCAACCTGCGTGTCGTACCCTTCGGGGAGCTGCGATATGAACTCGTGCGCCCCGGCGATCTTCGACACCTCGATGACGCCCTCCATCGGCGCATCGGGCCTCGGCAGCGCGATGTTCTCCCCTATCGTCCCGCTGAAGAGATAGTCGTCCTGGAGCACAACGCCGATGTTGTATCGCAGCCAGACAGGGTTCATGTGCCTGACGTCGATGTCGTCAATATATATTGCACCGTCACTTAAGATATACAGCCTCTCGATCAGTTTCGTGATCGTGCTCTTGCCGCTCCCGCTCCTGCCGACTAGTCCCACACTCATCCCCGGTCTTGCGGCAAAACTGACCTGCTGCAGGGCATTCGGGGAACCCGGGGTATATCTGAAAGAGACATTTTCGAACCTGACTGCGCCGGCAAGCTTCGGCAGGGTAATGTCCCTGCCGGATCTGATCTCTATGGGATTGTTCAGGATGTCCCCTATGCGGTCAACGGAGAGGAGCGCCTGCTGGAACTCGTTCCAGAGATTGACGAGCCTGAGGAATGGCCCCGTAAACTGGCCGGCAAACATCTGGAAGGCGATCAACTGGCCGATGGTGAGCTGGTTGTCGATGACGAGCTTCACGCCCAGGTAGAGAACGGTGATGGTCATCATGCGCTGGAACGTTCCGGAGACCGCTCCCGCGATGTTCGACATGTTGGAAAGCTTAAAGCTGGAATGGACGTACTTCTCAAGGTTCTCTTCCCATCTTTTCTGCATCGAGCCTTCAAGGGCGAGAGATTTCACCGTCTGGATGCCGGTAACGGACTCAACGAGGTAGGAGTTGGACTGCGCCGCCATCTGGAACTTGTATTCAAGCCTTTTTCTCAGCTCCGGTGTAACGGTGACGTAGAGTGTCCCCACAATGCACACGAAGGCAAGGAAGACGAGGGTCAGCTTGACGCTGTAAAGGAACATGACCGCCACAAAGACAAGGGAGAAGCAGAGGTCAACGATGACGGAAACAGACTTGTTCGTAATGAAATCCCGGATATTGTCGAGCTCCCTCACCCTCGCGACGATGTTGCCGACCTTCCTTGACTCGAAATAGACGAAGGGGAGCGCGAAGAGATGTCTGAAAAGTTTTGATCCCAGCTTCGCGTCGATCTTGCTGGCCGTGTGGATAAAGATATAATTTCTTGTCGTGTTCAGGAGAAACTCGAATAAGGCCACCGCGATAAACGCCACGGCAAGGACGTCGAGGGTTGTCATGCTCCGATGGACGATGACCTTGTCGAGTATGACCTGCGTAAAAAGGGGCGTGACAAGCCCGAAGAGCTGCACGACAAAGGATCCCGTCAGCACCTCTGCCATCACGTTCCTGTAATGGAGTATCTCATTGTAGAACCACCGGAACCCGAAGGCGGCCTGCGACGTGATCATCTTATGTTTAAGGACGATGCACTCCCCGTCGGACAGGGCAGCAAGCTCCTCGAAACTTACGGGCCGTGCCTGCTTCTCTGCCGGGAAAAAGATAAGGGTGTTTTCTTCTTCGCTATTGGCCTTGAGGATCACGCCGAAGCTGTTATCCTTAAATATAACGATCGCGGGCAAAGGATATCTCTCAAGCAGCTCGCCCGGCGGCATCTTCTTGATCCGCGCCTTGAACCCGGCGCCCTTCGCCACGCGGAGCAGTTCCTCCTTTGTGAGCTCCCTGTCCGTTAAGCCGTATTCCCTCTGCGCGGTCCGCAGATCGATGTTGATCCTGTTGATCCTCGCAACAGCCTCGAGGGCTATAAGCGCAGTCTGCATCAATCCCTCTCCTCCGTGAGCAACCTGAGCTCCCTGACCACAGATGCCTTTGCGATACAAACCTTTGAGAGTTCGAGCCTCCTGTTCACCATTTCTATCTTTTCGACCAGGAGATCCCGGTACCCGGCGATCTCTTGCTCCTTGAGTCTCTCGACCATTGAGAGCTTCTCCCCGGTCTTTGCCAGCATCTCCTGTCGGTTTTTCATTTCGAAACCATAGAGTCTTGATGCATCGCTTAACTTTGCCTGCCTGCTCTGGAGCTCGGCGATCTTCTTCTCCTTTTCGATCTTCAGCTTCTCCATCTCCAGCCTTGCCTTCTCGATGCGGGCGCTGCTTTTGAACCCCTCGAAAAGAGGCATGGTGACCGAAAGACCTACGAAAAAGTTTCTCGATCGTATGTCCTCGACAGAGGCATTGAACCGGTTCAGGTCCTGTCCGTACCAGGTGTAGTTCGAATTGAGCGCAAATCTCGGATACCTCTCCCTTTCAAGGGCATCAATCTCCGCTTTTTTCTTTTCTATTGCGAGTTCGTAGATTTTCCATTCCGGCGACATGTCTGTACGGAAAGTTTCAGGCTCTTCTTTTTCTTCGGAAAGATCCCTCACCTCAAGCTGCTCAATGGCATAGCTCTCACCCGTGCAAACAGACAGCTCGTGGAGGAGTTCCTTTGTCTTGAGCATGATCTCATCGATCTCGTCGAGCGTCTTTACCACCTTCAACGCATCATTCACCGTTTCGATCCTGGCGATCTTGCCGGCAGCAAAAAGCCTCTCCCTAATAGCAGAGAGCTCCCGATAGAGGCCAAGCAATTCTCTTTTTGCCGCCAATTCCTTCCAGGCAAGGAGCAGGTCTGAATAGATACCGAGCACCTTCAGTTTGATGTTCCGCACAGACTGGGTGTAGATAGTTTTTCTCAGGTCCACATCCCTGTCTGCAATAAAAACCCTCTTCCCCTTTGCACCGAAATCATAAAGATCATAGGCAATACCGACAGAAAGGGCGTTCTGGTACATCGTGTTCTCCACGAGGATCATGTCTCCGACGGATGTAACCTGTGCTGTGCCGTCTGTCAGGTCCTTCACATATCCTGAGTTCCAGCGGGCGTCCAGCGAGGGATAATAAACGGAACGCGTCTCTTTTTTTGCCGATCGGCTTATCCTGATGTCAATATCCGACATCCGCACCTCGTGGGCATTCTTAACCGCCTGCTCCAGTACGTTTTCGAGGTCGATCGTCTGGGCTGCGTGGCCCGTCGAAGCTGCAACAATGGACAGAACGCTGACAAGGACTATCAATCCCTCCAGGATAAAGAGCGTACTGCGGGATCTCACATTCATAAAAAACCGATCTGATAGAAGAAGAAGGCGTCTCATTTCTTTAATATTTCACTGATAATCTTGCCTTTTTGATCGCAGTGATTGAAAACAAAATGTGCCCAATGAACCATACAACGTGACGAAAATGCCACCTCAGACATCATGGACGTTGGTAACTATAGTTTTTTTGCCTTTTGTTTTTCCCCTTTCACCTTTTACCTTTCACTGTCTTTATTGGTGCCATGAGTTCGCTATGATATTCATCAACTCCCCGTTGTTCCTCACCTCGTGGGCAGAGGTAAGGGCAAGGCCGTGGTCTGCCATATAGGCCGTTATCTGCTGGATGAGGGTGTTGATGTCCGCATCGGTGAGGAACCATCCCCCTATCTGCAACCTCTCGATGCCTTCTGTGTCCTGGTTGAGCACGGTGATATAGTCCGTATCACCGTATGCGATATGGAGATCGCCTCCATCCTGGAAGAAGGCGATGGTATCCCTGGGGACGGACCGGCTCAACTGGAGTATATCGGTATCCCCGGCAGAACCGGCATCGTCGATCCTGTCCGAGCCGCTCCCCGGGGTAAACTGGTAGGTGTCGCTGCCGTCTCCTCCGGAGAGGGTATCGTTGCCGCTTCCGCCGGAGAGGATATCATCCCCTGCGTCCCCGGAGAGAAGATCGTTGCCGCTTCCGCCCATGAGCATGTCGCTGCCCGCACCGCCGGAGAGGGTATCATTGCCGTCGAAACCGGAGAGGAAATTGTCCGCATCATTGCCGTTGATAAGATTATCGAGATCGTTGCCAAAACCGTTGATCGCAGCGGTGCCTGTTAAGTTGAGGCGCTCAACATCGTCGCCGAGTGTATATGTAACCGGGGAGCAGACGGTGTCAATGCCCTGACCGGCATGCTCGATGACGAGGTCGCTGACCTCATCCACGTAATAAGTGTCATTGCCGGCCCCGCCGTACATGGTGTCTCTCCCGATGTCGCCGTCGATCGTATCGTCGCCGTCATATCCGTATAGGGCATTACCCTTGGTGTTTCCAATGATAACATTATCAGACGCATTGCCGTATCCGCTGATCGCATGCCCTTTAAGCACAAGGTTCTCCAGCAGGCCGCCGAGGGTATAGTCGATAGAGGAAATAACGGTGTCGTTGCCCTGGTTGTCAAAGGGGTTACGGGAAAATTCTGCAACAACATCGCCGGCCTCATGTACATAGTAGGTATCGTCGCCCGCTCCCCCGTACATGGTGTCCGCACCGAAGCCGCTGTTAAGGATATCGTTGCCGTCTCCGCCGTAAAGCTTATCGTCACCGTTCTCGCCAAAGAGGAGATCATTGCCGGCCCCGCCGTAGAGGATGTCGTTGCCTCCCCAGCCGTCAAGGATGTCGTTGCCGTCTCCGCCGTAAAGGACATTGTTATTCCCGTTCCCGATGATGAGATTATCGAACGCATTGCCTGTTCCGCTGATCGCGTTGTTGCCGGTGAGGGTCAGATTTTCCAAGGTATCGCCGAGGACAAAGGTAATCGAGGAGCAAACAGTGTCAATGCCTTCATCGGCCTTTTCGATTACCTTTTCGTCGACATCGCTCACGTAGTAGGTGTCGTCGCCTGCTCCCCCGTACATGATGTCCGTTCCGCTGCCCCCATCGAGGGTGTCGCCGCCGTCGCCTCCATATAACGTATCCTTGCCGCTGCCACCGAGGAGAGTATCTTCACCGTCATCGCCATAGAGAGTATCGTTGTTACCATCGCCATACAACAGGTCGTTACCCCCGCCGCCATAGAGCTTATCGTTGCCATAGCCGCCCTTGAGGGTATCGTTACAGGGGTAGACAAGGCCGAAGTTTCCTGGAAGCTGTTCATCGTTCCCGGTAAGGATCAAGGCATCGGAACAGTCGCCATAGATCGTGTCCATGCCGGATCCGCCTTTGAGATAGTCGTTGCCAATGCCCCCTTCAAGCCAGTCATTACCGTCGTCACCATAGAGCCTGTCATTTCCGTTCTCACCAAAAAGTTTGTCATTATCGTCATTGCCATGGAGCGTGTCAGCACCGGCGCCGCCAAAGATAAGGTCATTGTTATTATCCCCATCGATTTCGTCGTTGCCGTCATAGCCCGAGATGGTGTCGTTGTCCGCCCAGCCCCAGATTGTATCGTTCCCGCTGGTTCCTTTAAGTTTATTGGCATATTCATTGCCTTCGATCTTCTTGCCCTTTGTGCCGGTTACCATGCCCGTTAGGTACACGGGTCCGTTGATGATTGAGTCTATACTGTCATAGCTGGTTGACGAATCTTCACCAAAAAGGGTATTCTGCTGGTCGTCCAATACTTCCTGTCCATTCTCATCATATGGTGTTGCATAATCCTTCTCGTTCAACATAACTTCCTCCTTTTTATTTAAAAATTAGGCTTATGGCTAAAGATATAGAACGGTAAAAAGTGAGAAGGGACAGTTGGTTTCTTTGGTTTTACCTTTCACCTTTTCCCTTTTCCCTGCTTCTACTGGTGCCATGCATTCACGACCATCCCCATCAGTTCCTGGTTGTTCTTCACGTCATCAACACTCGTGAGCTGAATACCGCTGCTGTCTGCAAAAGCTGTCATCTGCTGGATGACAAGGTTAATGTCGGTGTTGGTAAGAAACAGACCGTTATTTAATTGCATCTTCTCGATTCCGGTAGCATCCTGATTGAGAACGTTGATAGAGTCCGTGTTCCCGTAAACGATATGGAGGTTGCTGTCATTCTGGAAGAAAGCTATGGTATCTTTGGAAACTAATCTACTAAAATTGATGATATCGGTTCCCACGTCAGTACTGGTATCGTTTATGATGTCTGATCCATATCCTATTGAAAACTGATAGGCATCATTGCCTCCTTCTCCTGTGAGGGTATCATTGCCTCCTCTTCCTATGAGTGTATCATTGCCTATACCCCCATAGAAAAGCTCATTCCCGGTGTCGCCAATGAGAATATCATTGCCGTCACCGCCGTACATTATATTATCTCCCGCTTCCCCGAAGAGGTAATCATTGCCTGCGTCTCCATAAAGCGTATCGTTGCCGTCATTACCATAAAGCGTGTCGTTGCCCTCATTACCATAAAGAATATTGTCAGCGCTATTCCCGGTAATGACGTTATCGAGCCTGTTGCCTATGCCCTCGATCGCAGTACCGGTAAGTGTAAGTTTCTCTACATTATTGCCAAGGGTATAGGTGATTGAAGAAATGACGGTGTCGATCCCCTGATTCGCATATTCAAATATAACGTCTCCGCTGCCATCCACATAGTAGGTGTCATCCCCTGAACCGCCAAGCAAGGCATCCGCACCGGTGCCGCCGTCGAGGGTGTCATTGCCGGCATCTCCATAGAGCTTGTCATTGCCGGCGCAACCCATAAGGATGTCATCGCCGTCAGCACCACGCAACGTATCGTTGCCGTCATTACCATAGAACGTATCGTTGCCGTCATTACCATAAAGAGAGTCGTTGCCTCCCTCTCCATAGAGACTGTCATCGCCCGAGCCGCCGTAGAGGGTGTCGTTCAGATCCGCGCCATAGAGGCTGTCATTCCCGTTTTCTCCGTAGAGCCTGTTTTTGCCTCCAACACCATACAGTTTATTGTCAGCGCTATTCCCGGTGATGGTGTTATCGAGCGCGTTCCCTGTACCATCGATCGCGTCAGTACCGGTAAGGGTGAGGTTCTCTAAATCGCTGGTTAACCTATACGTAACCGAGGAGTAGACAATGTCGATGCCCGACCCTCCATACTCGGTTACAACATCTCCGCTGTCATCCACGTAGTAGGTGTCATCACCCGTGCCGCCATACATCTGGTCCGCCCCTTCGCCGCCATAGAGGGTATCATTGCCGTCATTGCCGTCGAGGATGTCAGCACCGGCGCCGCCATCGAGATAATCATTGCCGTATCCACCGTAGAGCGTGTCATTGCCGTCGTTGCCCATAAGAATGTCGTTGCCGCCAGGGGCATACAAGTTCCAGGCGCCATATAGTTTATTGTCCGCGCCGTTCCCGGTGATGGTGTTATCGAGCTCGTTCCCCGTACCATCGATCTCATCCGTGCCGGTAAGAATGAGGTTCTCTACATGATTACGGAGGGTGTATGTAACAGAGGAATAAACAACATCAATACCTTCATTTGCATACTCGATCACAACATCTCCGCTGTCGTCCACATGGTAGGTATCATCACCCGTGCCGCCAAGCATGGCATCTGCTCCGGCCCCACCATCGAGGGTGTCATTGCCCATATCGCCGTAAAGGGTGTCATCGCCCGCTCTGCCGTAAAGGGTGTCATCGCCACCTCCGCCGTAAAGTCTATTGTTCCCGCTGTTTCCGGTAATGATGTTATCGAGCGTATTGCCGGTTCCGTTGATGTCCTTATCACTGCCTGTAAGGATGAGGTTCTCCACATGATCGGTAAGGGTATAGGTAAACGGGGAATAGACAGTATCAATCCCTTCCCCGGCAAGCTCGGTCACGACATGGCCGTCGTAATAGATATAATAAGTATCATTGCCCTGCCCTCCGCTCAGGGTATCCGTAGAGTACCAAACTTTTCCGGGCACAAAAAACTCATTGGGCACAAAAAACTCATTGGGTTCAGGCCGGCCAAACAATAAATCGTTGCCGCCACCCCCGTAGAGTTTGTCGTTGCCGGCACCGCCTTCGAGCCAGTCGTCACCGTCGTCGCCGTAAAGTTTATCGTCGCCGGTTCCCCCCATGAGTGTGTCGTTGCCGCCACCGCCGTAGAGTTTGTCTTTGCCCGGGCCACCGCAGAGGTAATCGTCACCGGGAACGGGGATAAAGATGGGGTCGTGACTTTCATCATCTTCAAAGAGTAGCCCGCTCCCATCTGAGATAATCTCCGCATTGTCAGTAAAGTCAATGAAGTCACCGTAGAGGACATCACCCTGTGTTCCGCCGTCAAGATAGTCGTTCCCGCTGCCGCCAACAAGCAGGTCACAGTCGTTGCTCCCCCAGACTGTGTCGTTCAGGTCACGGTGGTGGCTCCCCCTGAGTGTGTCGTTACCGGCGCCCCCGTACAGCGTGTCATTGTTATGACCACCAAACAAGTAGTCGTTGCCGTCCTCACCGTAAAGCAGATCCCCGCCAGATAGACAAACGACGGCAAACTCTGCTGCATAGTCGTCCCCCGCTTCTTCAAAGTCACCGTAAAGGGTGTCGTCACCGTCGCCGCCGTACAGTGTGTCGCCCCTGTAGCCGCCCTTGAGCGTGTCATTGCCCTGGCCGCCGAATAAGAGATCTCTGTCTTTGTATTTATTGAGGTCTTCCCATACCCATTTTTCATTGATTGCACTACCGCATCCATTGACGTAATCGTCACCATCACCGCCATAGATCACGTCGTTAGCCCAGTTGCCAACGAGTTTATCTTTGCCGGCGCCCCCGTACAGCGTATCCCTGCCGTCACCGCCATATAACGTATCATTGCCGGCCTCCCCCCAGAGTTTGTCGTTGCCGCCACATCCATAGAGCGTGTCGTTACCTTCGCCTCCATGGAGCCAGTCGTTTTGACTGCCCCCCATGAGCCAGTCATCCCCCTCCCAGCCGTAAACGGTATCGTCACCTACACCGGATATGATGGTATCGTCCCCCTTGCTTCCGTCTATGCGTTCGTTGCCTTTAGAGCTCAAGATGTACTTCCCCTTCTTCTTGCCGTCAAGCACATACGTCCCGAAAAACCCGTCCCCGATCCCGTCTATACTCGTATAAAGGGTTGACTGATCTTCGTCGGCAAGGACATCCTCCAGGCTGGTCAGTAGCTGCTGTCCCTGCTCATCGTCATATTGCGCTGCGTAATCACTTTTTTGTGACATGGTTACCTCTCTTAAATTCAGTAATATAGTTAAAAGAACAAACTTCCAAAGCCTTTCTGTGTCAGCATTGCTTCCCTTTTTTGCGACTTGATTTTATCGCCTCCATCCTGGCTGTAAAATATAAATGTGCCCAATAAACCATAATTTGTGACAAATAGGACACTAAATGAGGCAATAAGGTGCGAAGACAGATGAAGAAGGGCAGATATGTTCCTGTCAAAAGCCGGGAGATTAAGCATTAGCAAAAGAGGTTACCTTCAGCGCCTTGAATCTTTGATATGCAGCGCGTCCGAGATAAAAAGGCGTCCGTATGCCCGTCAGAGAGAGTTCGGCGTTTCTGGATCCTGTCTCCCATGATTGTATATGGTTGCGGTTGATCATGAGGGAGCGGTCGAGGACGACGAAGACGTCCTTTGGGAGGCGCCTTTCCCAGTAATTAAACGGAAAATGCACGATGTATTTTTTACCTTTGATCGTCATGACGTGGGTATAGTTCTTCTCGGCGATGATGGCTGCAATATCCAATAAGGGAACGAATTGGACTTTTTTGCCGGTCTTCAGAAACACACGATCCGAATAGATAAGGTGCATCGCTCCGTTTTCCGCACTTTTAATCCTGAAAGAGAGCCGCCCCAGCGCCCCCTCCAGCCTC
>DIWM01000046.1:53849-66163 GCA_002428485.1 Deltaproteobacteria bacterium UBA6106 | reverse complement strand
CTCATCGACAACTGGAAGGATAAGGCAGAGATCGCACTGATCATGACGCCGCGCCTTTCGCCTGAGGAATTCCTGCAGGCCGTGCTGGAAGACATCAACGTGAAACTGCCGTCGGCAAACAAGAACGAGATGATCAAGGCATTCAGGGACATCCTTATCAGGCACTCGGAGACAGGCAGGAGGATCATCATCATCGTCGACGAGGCCCAGAACGTGCCTGACGAGACACTTGAAGAATTGAGGCTCCTTTCAAACCTCGAGACAGAGAAGGAAAAGCTTCTGCAGATCATTCTTATGGGCCAGCCTGAACTGCGGAAAAAACTCCAGGCACCCCATCTGAAGCAGCTCGACCAGAGGATAACCATCAAGGCGACCTTGAACCCTTTAACAAAGAGCGAAACATCCGATTATGTCAATTTCAGGCTTATCAAGGCAGGGAAAGGGGCTGTAAACTTTGACGATGACGCGAAAAAGGCGATCTACACCATGTCGAAAGGCATACCGAGACTGATCAATATCGTTGCCTCGAGGGCGCTCATGGCTGCCTTTGTCTCAGGCAGCGGAGTGATCAAAAAGAATCATGTACAGTACGCCATTGAGCATCTTGCCGACGCAAGGACATCAAAGGGATATCTGAGGTTCGCGGGGTACGGGGTATTGGGCGTTATCCTGATCGTTGCCATTATTTTCGGCGCCTTTAAATACGTGAACCGCCGGCAGCCTGCCATTACCCAGACAACTGCTGCACATGCAGGCGCTCAGGAGGCATTCGTTGCCAAAGCCGCCCAGGGTGGCCGGCAGAAGATCCTGACGGTCAGCGTGGAAGTAGCGAACCTGAGAAAAGGCCCGTCAATCGAAACAGAGAAGGTTTCATCGGCAGACAAAGGGTCTGTATTCAGGGTTGCCGACGAGAAGAAGGACAACACGGGCAGGAGATGGTACAAGATACTCAATGGCGACGGAAAAGAATACTGGATATCCGAGAGAGTCGCTATCGCAGGCACGATGGTGGGAAAGCAGTAAAACAGCTCTTGGCTCATAGTAAAATCCGTTCAACGTTCAACGTTCAATGTTCAACGTTAAAAAAAGACCAAATGAGATCGCCGCGTCGCTTACGCTCCCTCGCAGGACGCAACATTCTTCCCTCTCCCCTTGCGTGACGCAACCATATCCCCTCTCCCCTGGCGGGAGAGGGTCAGGGTGAGGGGGGGACGGAGGCAAACAATTGACATTTGAAGAGCTGACCCCACCGGTTTTTCTTTTGGATTTATTTAGTGCTTCGATATTAGGATTTGGGATTTGAATTTGCCATGAGCCATGAGCTATCAGCTATGAGCTGCTTTACCTGTTGCTTATTGCGAGAAGGCGTTCGTTTGCGAACTGTCTTGTTTGAGGGTCCGCGTCATCCATCGTGAGCATGTTCCTGTAAAGCCTCTCTGCCTCGGCGCGCTTCCCCTGTTTTTCAAGAACCCTTGCCATGCCCAGGTAGCCCCGGATATCTTTCATCTCCGATAGTTTCTGGAAATGCATCAAGGACTCCTGATAATTAGGAAGCCTCTCATAGAGCAAGGCGAGGTTCAGGAGAACTGCCTTGTTTGTCGGCTCAATTGTCCGCGCCCTTGTCAGGTATGTTTCTCCCTCTGTCATATTGCCGTTCTGTACGTGCGCTATGCCGAGGTTGATCAGGGCAGGGATATAATTTTTCTGGTAATTGAGGGCGTCCTTTGAATACCTGATCGACTCTTCGAAGGTGCCTGTCTTTATCAGGGCGCTTGCGAGGCTGTTCATGATCAGGTAGTTTCTGGGGTCTTTTTCAAGGGCCTTCTTATAATCGGTGATGGCCAGGCTGTAATTTTTATTCTGCTCATAAGACCGTGCCGAATATATAAGAGTATCGCGTTCAGCTTTGAGGCGTTCACCTAATTCAGAGGATCTTTTTGATGGTCTTGCCGTTTGAGGCCTGGATGTCGTTGCGATCTTTGGTTTCTGATCCTCAGAGGAGGATGCCTTTATTTCGGCCTTTGGCACGATCTTAGGCTCAGGTTTAACCTCGGGCTGAGATGCAGGAGGCGCTGCTTGCGGCGCTTGCCGGGAAACGACAGCCTCTGGGGCCGCAGGCTGCGACGGCGGCGCAGGAGATACCTTATCCCTCAGGGGGAGATCTTGCCGCACGGCGATATTTTTTGACGGTGACGCGAGATATGATTCAAAAAAGTACACTGCTCCGAAGCCGACAATAACGAAGAACAGGACGACCACAAGGAGGATTAGGAATTTTCGCTCCGTTTTTTTCTTTTGCGACGATTTCTGGACGATGTGGGCAAGATTGGGCGGGACGGTGCTTTGCTGATCCTGGTGCTTGACTTTGGAAAGGAGGTCGGCAAGAAGGCTCACGGGGTCTCCCTTTCTGTTTCAGTGATATCCCTGACGTGAAAGACAAGAGAAGAACTTTTTGGCTCATGGCTCATAGCTGATAGCTCATGGCTTTTTTTAATGGATCTGCCTTGAACGTTGCCCCCTTGCGTCTGCTCTTTCTGCAATTTTTTGAATACCTTCCAGGCGTAGCCAACCTTCTTATCCCTGCTTGTCGCATTGTAACAGCCGATCGCCTCCCAGTTCAGGCCGTACCGGTCAATGCATTGCCGCAGTATCTGCGCGCCTACCCTGGTATTGAGGCAGGCGTCATCGAGGAGGTCCTTCTGGCTCACATTAAGCGTCTTTAACCACCCGGAATTGATCTGCATGAGGCCGATGTCGACGGAGCCGTTCCTGTTCCTGTTGATGGCCCTGGGATTGAGGTTCGACTCGACCCTTGCAATGCTTTCAAGGATTATGGGAGTAATGCCGTGCTCATTGCCCGCGTATTCGAAACAAAAGGAGAAAAGCGTTGAAGGCAGTAAAATTGCACACAGGATTATCCATCTCATCTGTGCCTCAATTATATAAAAAAAGCTATGAAAAGCAAACCTTTTTATGCATAATGTATAGAAATGGTTCATAGCTCATAGTCCATAGCTCATGGCAAATGCAAGAACTTATCGCTCTCTTTTGTTTTTGCTATGAACTATCAGCTATGAGCTAAGAGCTGCATTTATAAATTATGGAAAATGTTCTTATAGTAGAAGACGACAAACCGTTGCGTTCGCAGATACGGTTCGCCCTGGAGGAACACTACAATATCGTTGAAGCGGGCGACCGTGAGGCGGCGCTGGATTGTCTCGAGAAAGAAAGCATCGGCGTCGTCATACTCGACCTTGGGTTGCCCCCGAACGAGAATACCCCCGAGGAAGGAATAAAGCTTCTGCAGCACATTCTTGAAAACATGACCGCAAAGGTGATCATCCTCACCGGCCAGACGACCGAAGGCGTTGCAATGGATGCGATCAAAGGGGGCGCCTTCGATTATATTATGAAGCCCGTGAATATGGAAAAGATCCTCTTTTCCATAGAGAGGGCGATCCTCTTCCGCGAC
The DNA here is from genome assembly GCA_002428485.1 of Deltaproteobacteria bacterium UBA6106. Classification (GTDB taxonomy): domain Bacteria; phylum Desulfobacterota; class Syntrophorhabdia; order Syntrophorhabdales; family Syntrophorhabdaceae; genus UBA5609. The sequence goes on along the minus strand of DIWM01000046.1, from coordinate 62,691 downwards.
GCAGAGGAGAAACTGGAAAAACGGGGTGTTAAAAAGATCTCTTTCAATGTTGAGGTAGGACAGGGCCTGCAGCCTGCGCGGGAAGAGGCGGAGAAGAACTTTGTCCTGAGGGTGCTGCGGGATACAAACTTCAACGTATACAAGGCGGCCAAACTCCTGAACGTGAAAAGGGAGAGCATCTACTATTTTATGAAAAAATTCGGCTTCAAACGAGAAGAGGAAAATGGTAACGATTAAGCTCCTTGAGTACATGTACCTCTTCTTTGTCGTTGCCGGCGCGGTGACGATCCTCATCCTCCTTTATTTACGTTATCTTACGAATAGGGCGTTTAAAGTGATGCTCCGGATGGTCGATGCGAACCGTGACTGCAACTACGATATCGCCCGTTTTCTTCCGAATGTGCAGGGGCTCATGAAGGTTGTTGAGATAGACGAAGTTTTTTACCATATCACCTATGGCGAAAGCTCCCTGTCGAGATCATATACGGGCAAAAGACGGACGGTTGTCAGGGAGGTCTCCCGGCCCGATTATTCGATCCATCTCGGCATAATACCTTTAAGCCCAAGGGGCTACCAGAAATATATCTATATGATCGTCTTTGAGACCCTGTTCCTGCTTATCGAAATGGACATCCTTATGAGGATAAAGGTGACCAACGATGCATTCATCAACTTCTCAAAGCTCCAGGCGTTTTTGCTCCATGATGTGAAGAATGTTACCCAGTTCATCAGGAGCCTCTTCTTTAATGTTAACAGGGTAGAAGGGGCGGAACGGGAACATAGATTTATAGAATCGCTGAGAGAATCGATGCCGGCGCTGAAGGTGAGGACCGATAAGATCCTTGGGACCCTTGAAGTAGGCGTCGCAAAGAAAGGTGATGGAGAAGACCGGCAGGAGATAGATATCGCCGGGCTTATTTGCGAGCTCTTCGAACTGCACGGGATCAAAGGGGATGTCACCGGGAATGGCTCCATAGTAGAGGAAAAACATCTGGTGGTAACTGTATTTGACAATATTATAAAGAATATACGTGATAAGGCAGCCGGCGAGCCGGGCCTGCGATGCTTTGCCTCTGTCCATGAGCAAGATGAGGCCCTGCAGGTCACAATCGGTGATACGGGGAGCCCCGTAAAGGAAATAGAGCGCATGTTTGAGCCCTTTTATACGACAAAGAGTTCCGGCCTTGGCGTCGGTCTCTTCCAGGCACGCCATATCGTAAAAAACCTGGGTGGCGCCATGACGGCAGCGAACACGGAGCGGGGCGTTGAATTCAACATCTCCTTCGTGAAGGCCGGCCGCACCGCCGATCCCATTGAAAGTACCGCAACTTGATCAATCAATGGATTCCTCGAAGCTCTGCTACAGTTCTTACACCCTAGGCTCACTGGATTTGAAGAAGAACAGAGTTATTCGCAATGGATAAATGTGTAAAGGATGTATCCGGTCTAAACTGTAAAGGATGTTTTAGTTGCACACACAGGTAGCACAGCAGTAACAATATTCCCGCTCCCCTCGCGGGAGAGGGTCAGGGAGAGGGGGATAGTACGGCACCGATACCCCTTGCTCTCTGTAAACCTGTATTATCTGTATATTCATTTTACATCTTGCAATGTTTTCCGATAATAAATATAGTAATGTATATATAATGAAAAAGGAGGAAATGAGATGCTAAAAACAATAAGGAACGCGAAAGGTTTTACGCTTGTTGAGCTGGCAATCGTGCTGGTCATCATTGGTATCATTCTCGGTGCGGTCCTGAAGGGCCAGGAGCTCATCAACAACGCGAAGGTTAAACGGCTCTACAATCAGTACCGGGAGATTTCAGCAGCTGTATATACATATTATGACAGGTACCAGTTTTACCCGGGTGATGATCCCAATACGACAACCAGAGGAGGAATATGGGCCCCCGTTACCCCCGGAAACGGAAACGGTCTGATCACTGTAGCCGCGGCAGCAACTGCGGCTAACTTTGCCTGTGCTGCCACGGGTGTCGAACAGTGTGATCTTTGGAGGGAACTAAGATTGGCCGGTATAATAAGTGGTGATAACACCTCGTATAGAAATGCCAGTCATGCATACGGCGGCGGTATTGCGGTGGCCTATTCTACGGTGAGTGGCCTTACCACGCACTTTATCCAGTTCCAGAATGTACCGGCATATGTTGCCCAGATTATTGATACCCAGTATGATGACGGGATATTCAACACCGGCGACATCAGGGGGAGCGCGACCTATGTAGCAGCAACGCCGGATACGCTCATCCCTACGTTCGCGATCAAGTTCTAAGGTCGATGTTCGCAGCGGGGCAGGATCTGTTTCTGATATACGTTTGAATTGATGGCAGGGAGGTTTTTGCCTCCCTGCTTTTTTATGAACTGCTACTGACGCAAGTTGAGGTTGCACCGGAATGCGTGAAGAGAATAAAAAAACTATTCAGTGGATTTGCTCAGCCATGAGCTATCAGCCATGAACTCTCAAAAGGGTTTTACATTAATCGAGCTGGCAGTTGTTATTGTCATTATCGGGATCCTCATCGGGGTTGTCTTGAAAGGGACAACGATGGTGGAGAACGCAAAGATAAAGGCTGTTATCAACCAGGCGAATGATCTGGCAACTGCCGTCTATTCATACCAGGATAAATACAATAAGCTGCCGGGCGATGACAACCTCGCAACAAACCGATGGACAACAACGAACGGGAACAATAACGGCAGGATCGATGCCGCCGAACCGTATCTTGCAAACCAGCACCTCGCCCTGGCGGGTTTTATAGCAGGCACATATGACGGTACAAGCCAGGCGATACGCGTAGTGAAGTATGCTGGCAATGTGTATATCATGTCTGCTTTTGGCGCTACCGTACCGGCAGGCGTTACACCGCCTGCAGGGTTGTCGGCCCTGTGTAGTAACATTATCGATTTCACCGCTCTGCCTGCTGAGGTGGCTCAATCATTTGACACAGCCTTGGATGATGGTATATGGAACCAGGGAAAGGTACGGGCGGGTGCTGCATATACACCGAACACAACGATCGCAAATACCGCGATCTGCCTGTGAAAAACAATATTGCTACCAGCCACCAGTGTTCAGTTATCGGGACTTGTTACACCTGTGTGGTATAATAAGGATAACAGGTTGTTTCTATGAGCGATAAACCGTCAATCATGAACTCAAAGAAGGGTTTTACCATAGTCGAACTTGCAGTTGTCCTTGTCCTCGTCGGTATATTGATCGCGCTGGGCGTAAGGATGATCGGTCCTTTAACACAGAGGGCCAAGATAAGCGAAACGAAAGGCACGATTGATGCTGCCATAGAATCCCTGGTGGGTTATGCCGCAACAAACCACCGCCTCCCTACTGTAGCAGAATTTACGGGCGCAGTAAAAAAACCAAATGACGCCTGGGGCAATGTGCTCCTCTATGTTGTCGATGCAAACCTCACAACTATTCCTGCGGGATCGACAGATACGATATGCGGGAGAAAAGCGACAAACCTGACAGTGAGGAGTTGTGTGAATGCAGGCTGCACCACCTTCACGGATACACCGAATGTAGCATATATCATTTTCAGCGGCGGCGCAAACGTCAATAACCAGGTTGCAGCAACAGGGGCTGTTAGTTCCCCACCACCGGTCACAACGGTCAATATCTATGACACCGGACTGAATGTTGACAATTATGCAGGAGACCTGGGCGGCGCGCGCGTTGAGCCTGTTGATGATATTGCACGGTGGGTAACACTCAATGAACTCAGGACAAAGGCAGGGTGCGCCGGCCAGCAGTTGAAGATCCTCAATAACGAACTTCCATCGGGGAGCGTGACTGCTTCCTACGGCAGTAACGTCTATGGCGACGGAGGGATACCATTCACTGCAGGCGGGAACTACCGGTGGTGTCTACAAACTGCAACGGGAGTCCTTGCCGCAGACCTTCCGGGTTTTACGGTGACCCCGAATATAGTGAATGTGAATTGCCAGGCGCTGGCCGAAGGCACATGGGGGCAGGCAAACAATCTCCAGCTTTCGAAACCGGCAGGTTCAGGAACTGCAGGATCATACAGCGTTACAGTTTTTGTGAGGGATAATGCGGATACTGCCGGTACCAACGACAATATCGCATCCAGGGCCTTTGTCGTTACTGTCAGTCCATAGTCCATGGAGAGAAGCACTATCAGCCATCAGCCATCAGCCATCAGCAACAACAAGGGTATGACCCTTTTGTTTATCGTAATACTGCTCATGCTTGTTGCTTCCATCGTAACTGCAGGAATAGCAGTTATCGGTTCGTTGACGAAAAGGACAAAGATAACAGAAACGAACAGCGTCATCGATGCGGACATAAAGTCGGTTGTTAGCTATGCCGCAACAAACCATCGTCTCCCTACAACGGCACAAATTGCCGCGGCCATGAAAAAGTCAAATGACGCATGGGGCAACCAGATCATCTATATTGTCGATAATAACTTAACCTCCATACCTGCCGGGTCTTACGACGCAATATGCGGGAGGAGAACGGCCAATTTGACAATAAGGAACTGTACAAACGCGGGCTGCACGACATATACCGATATTCCCAATGTTGCCTTTCTAATCCTGAGCGGGGGAGAAAATGTAAATAACCAGACGGCAGCGACCCAGGCGGCAACGGCGGCAACGGTCATTAATGTTTATTCCGCGGGGCTCAATGTTGACAACTACGCCGGGGATCTCGGCGGCGCGCGCGCGGAGCCCTATGACGATGTCGCTAAATGGATAACGCTGGATGAATTGAAAAACAGGGTAGGGTGTTATGGGACAGCGCAGGGCAGGTTAAAGATATTGAACAATGAACTCCCTGACGGATGCCCCAATGCATATAATGCATACGTCTATGCAGACGGTGGCGTGCCTTTTACGACAGGAGGAAGATACAAATGGTGTGTTGATACCGTTACCGGCGGTATCGGCGTTACTTCCCCAACTTCGGCAACAGATTGCACTGCATTGCCGGAAAATGATGCCCACTGGGTACAGGGTGATAATCTCCCCCTGTCGGTAAATTTTACCACGCAGGGTTCTCTTAAAGTTCATTTAAGGGACAATAATGACCCGGCCTGGACCGGAGCCTGTAGCGATGCAAACAATAAGGATAACTGTGTGCAAAAACAATTCCAGATAAAGAGCAGCGCATCCTGTGGTCCCACTCGTGATTGGAGTTTTGATGACCCCGCCAACCTCGGAGGAGCTATTTCAGGAGGTGTCACATCCACAACAGGAATATCCGGGAATGCGTTGCAGTTTACCGGAACAACAGCAGTCTTCACGCCGGACAACCAGGGATTTAATAATTCGACCTTCAGCTTCGAGTACAACCAGCCGTTCTCCATCGTCATGTGGGTGAAATTAACGAAACTGCCGACCACCGCGCCGGCATCCCTTGTGTACCCGCTGGTATCAAAAGGCGGCGCAGCTCCGGCTTATAGCGGATATTATTTCGAGATACACAGCTCGGCGTATAATCAGCCGGCCGTCGGGTACAACCGGCTTGTATTCCAGCTTACGAACCAATGGAATGGCGGTGCGGGACCGATGGTGTGGGTGTACAACACGACGGCCATCAGCACGATCAACACGTGGTACCATATAGCCGCGACCTATAATGGCAACGGGCTTGCGTCCGGCGCGAAGGTATATGTCAGCGGCGGCTCAGCGAACGCGACGCACCGCGATAACCTCGCGAATGGGAGCATCGTCAACACACAGCCCTTGCGGTTTGGAGATTATGGCCAGAACTATTACAACAGCGTGGTGATGGATGGGATCCAGATATACAACAAGATGGCGCAGCAATTGAGGGTGATCAAAGCGGGAACCGGCTCGGGAACAGTGGCAAGCTCGCTGTTCTTCAGGTCCCCGGAGAGGATCAATTGCGGAAGCATATGCGAGGCATATTATCCCAATGGCACCATCGTGGCCCTCGGGGCATCGGCGAATACCGGAAGCACCTTTAGGGAATGGTCTGACCCTGGATGCCCCGGGACGGAGACCTGCCTGATAACCATTACGGGCGATACAAACATCACCGCAACATTCTCAAGTCCTTGAATATGACCACAAGCGAACTACCCCGCAGCACGCTGCGGGGAATCATCCGGATTGACACGCCGGCAGGGTTTTGATATAGTGGAGAAAGGGAGCCAAGATTATATTTCATTGGTGAAATGAGCTATGGGTTGCAATATCGAAGCAATTGAAAAAAGAGCCAGAAAAAGAATGGACACCATACGTTCTGCCGGGCTTGACCGGGCGAAAAAGGTGGCCTTTATGCTCCGCAAAAAGTATGGTGCGAAGAAGGTGCTTTTATTTGGCTCGCTGGTAAGGGACGGCTATCTCGATGAGCGAACCGATATCGACATCCTTGTTGATGGTGTGAGAGCGAACGATATGCTGCGAGCCGGTTTTGATGCATGGATGGAGGCAGATCCCTTTGATGTTGATCTGATACCAGCGAAAAAAGCGCGTAAATCCCTCTTGAAGGTTGCGCGGAAAGAAGGAATTGAGCTGTGAGCGCCGTTAAGGTACTCAAGGCACAGATAAAGGACGAGCTTGCAAAACTGCAGAAACTTCTCGAAGAAGCATCTCAACTCGCCGGGGAGAGACAGTCCAGTATTTACGTGCGGGCAGGTTCATCTATCCTGCATGATTTTTATACAGGCCTGGAAAACGTGTTTCATGCAATAGCGAGCACGATAGATGGGCAGGTACCTGAGGGCATGCGGTGGCATGTGGACCTTTTGCGCCAGATGTCTCTCGATATTGAAGGGGTGAGAACTCCTGTTATTGCGAAAGAGACAGAAAAGATCCTTGAGGAATACCTGAGATTCAGACACCTCTTTAGAAAACGCTACGGCTTTGAACTTGAGTGGAAAGATATTAAGCGGTTGCTGAAGAAGCTGCCTGATGTTTATGTGGCCGTTGCGGAGGATCTCGATAAAGCATTTGGACGACTATAAATTCCTGATAACACGATAACAATTGACATTTGAAGAGTTGACCCCAACGTGTTTTGATATTTTTCGAGGGAGCAGGACCCCTTGCGGGCTCTACGCTCGCCAGAAGTGGCTCGGCGAGGGAGGGACGGAGGAGTGGAGGCGGGACTTTCAGCAGACCGTGGCGGAGCTGATGGAAGGGCAGTCTGCGGACGGGTCGTGGGGTTCTTCGTTCATTAAGACCGCGCAGAGACTTTTCGGGCTCCATCTTACCGTTCGAAACCAGACAGAAGATATCAGGAAAGCCCTTGACTGGATGGCCGCGCACGCCCTGCTGGAGAGCGAAGAAATAATCTATATCGAAATGGGCGATATCCAGGAAAGCTCGCTGGAAGGGCTGCCCTTTGTGCCCGGCGATTCTTATTTCTTGACGCACGGCATTATGCTTTTTCTCGCAGCCATCTTCGGAAGAGGCAACGACAGGCACGTGGTCGATGCCTACGACAGGCTCGCGGAGAAGGTGAGCGGGGGCAGGGATGTCCTGTCGCGGTATGATGACATGAACAATATCCTGAGGGCCTTTGCCGTTCATCCCGTGTATGCGGAAAGCGTTGCAACGGCCATGATCGTGGAGCGCCTGGCAGAGGTCCAGGATGAGGATGGCCGCTGGCCGGAAGGGGTGCCGTTCTATCAGGCGATGAATGCCCTCGGACATCTCGCATCGCCTCAGGCCGACCGCCAGCTGGACAGGGCCTTCTTGCTCCTCAGCGGTATGCAGAACCCCGACGGAACGTGGGGCGAGGCGCAGAAGGAGTGGAGCACCTTCCTTATTGTCCATGCGCTGAAGAATAAGAAGAAGCTGTAGAATATCCGAGATTAATCCTTGCTTATCTGCCCTCCTTTCACTATACTTTTTCCAGTCAAGGAACCATTACAGTGAAGAAGATAGTTGTCATACCGGCGCGGTTCGGGTCCACGAGGCTGCCGGGAAAACCTTTGCTGGACCTGTGCGGGAAACCTCTTATCCAATGGGTCTATGAAAGGGCGCGGGAATCCCGCCTGGCAGACGAGATCCTTATCGCTACCGATGATGAGCAGATACATGATGCAGCGCGGTCCTTCGGGGCTGAGGCTGTCATGACCAGCGTTGCCTGCACGAGCGGCACGGACAGGGTCTGCGAAGCTGTCCAGGGAAGGAACGCCGGCGTCGTGATCAACCTCCAGGGAGACGAGCCTTTTATCAGGTCTGACATGATAGATGCGATCTTTTCTGTCATTGACGGCGAGCGCATTGATATGGCAACCCTTTGCTGCCCGTTGAAAGACCACCGTGAACATGAAGACCCGAATACCGTGAAGGTCGTCCTCGACCGCGCAGGATACGCCCTCTACTTCTCCCGTGCGCCCATCCCCTATGTGCGCGATGACAGAAGGGCAGCGCTTTACAAGCACGTCGGCATTTACGGATTTTCGATGGCCCTGCTTGAGAAGTTCGTCGGGATGGAAAAGGGCAGGCTCGAGGAGACGGAATCGCTGGAACAGCTCAGGATCCTCGAGAACGGCTACAAGATCAAGGTCCTGACGACCCAGTACGACGGGTTCGGCATAGATACTGAAGAAGACCTTCAAAGGGCGCAGAAGGTGCTCTCCCGCTACATCCACTAATGCTTAAAGGCAGTGAATAGTCGATAGTGAATAGTGAATAGCAGTCAAACTATAATCAAAGAAAGCAAATTTTTATTGTGCACTACAAAGCTCCACACAAAGACCGTAGGGAAATTATGGGTCCCTTTGGGTTGCGACCCAGAGGGTTTTTTATCCCAGATTTTCCATTAGGATTAGCACAGTGTCGGGCTCTTCCCCGCAAACAC
>DIWM01000046.1:0-53741 GCA_002428485.1 Deltaproteobacteria bacterium UBA6106 | reverse complement strand
GTTTCTATCCTCTGATACCCCGCTGCTTGCGGCGGGGCAGTTCATTCTGTATCATTCACTTATTGATGCAAGCCGTGACCTTAAAGAGGAAGAACAGAGGGGTCAGACTTAGAGTTCCTGTTTGATGGGTAGGTACCTGTAACGGACGGAGGTTTCGTCGACGGTCACGTGCACCCTTTGCTAACTCCTGTTCCAGTTCCGACACGGTGTCGATGATCCGGCTTGTGACATAATCCGGCCTTGCCTCTTCAAGACGAACGTTGACGAGACTCGGTTTCTCGTAGCCTTTGAGGGCCAGCAACATAGAAAAATCAAGGTCCTGAGTGATGATGACCATCCCGTGTTTTCGTGCGTACTCCAGTAAATCAATGTCCTTTGTCGATTTGTCCATGACGTCTGAAGCACGAATGACGTTCCACCCCTGTTTTTTTAAGTGAGAGACAGTCAGTGGCGATATGTTCATATCCGCAAGGAAGGAGAGTTCAGGCACCTGCTGCCCCTTTTATCGGGAGGGGTTTTGTTCTGTCTGAAGAAAGCCATGCTGCATAACGCAACGCCTGGTTGATGTCTTCCTCTTCCAGTTCAGGATATGCTGTGACAACCTCCTTTACGGACATGCCGGCTGCCACCTGCTTGAGAACTATGGAGACCGTTATTCTCATGCCCCGGATTGTCGGCTGGCCGAGGCATATCTCAGGATCGATTGTAATGCGGTCCAGTTGTGTCATAATATCCTCCTCTGGCTACCTCTCTGTCCCCTTCAAGAAGGAATCTATCTTCTTGAGGAGCGCCTTCTGTTGCGACAGAGCAAGCTCCTTGATCCTTCTCGTACTCCGGAGCAGCCTTATTTCATATTATACTGTAATTTTGAATCAGCTTCAAACTGTTAAATTTTATTTAACAGTTTTTTTAAGAGGAGATAAATTTGATGGTCCTCGATCTCACATGGAACTATAACAATAAGCCCTCAGTCATCAGTGGAAGGGTAGGGGTAAGTAAAAAGGCTGAATTTGAAGATCACGATATTGAGGCCATTGCCAATAAGGTTGCAGAATTGCTTAAAGAAGAGAGATTCCAATGCATCTCATTTGGTAATGGCAGGTTCGGATGGAAAATGATTGGTTACGAAAAAATGATTTGTAAATGTTTGAATTTATTATTGCCGGAGGCGGGGCTTGAACCCGCACAGTGCCAAGCACCACCGGATTTTGAGTCCGGCGCGTCTGCCAGTTCCACCACTCCGGCTTTATTGCCTATCCCTTAAAGGCGAAAAGAGCATAACAAAGCTGCCTCATGTTGTCAACAAGAAGAGCCCGTTCAACATTATATCCCCCTCACCCTGACCCTCTCCCTCCAGGGGAGAGGGAACTGTCGTGGTTCTGCCTCCAGGGAAGAGGGGATTGTTGTGGCCGTCTCGCAAGGGAAGAGTGAACGATGTTGCTATGATGCTCTCAGGGGACGATGTTGCTTGCGCGCTCCTTGCTTGAGTTCCCCCTCACCCTGACCCTCTCCCTCCAGGGGAGAGTGAACTGTCGTGGTTTTCCCAAGGGAGAGGGGACTGTCGTTGCCGTCTCGCCAGGGGAAATGTTGCCGTCTCGCCAGGGGAAATGTTGCCGTCTTGCCAGGGGGAATGTTGCCGTCTTGCAATGGAAAGAGGGTCAGGGCACGGGTAGCACAGCAGTATCATTTTTCCCGCTCCCCTTGCGGGAGAGGGTCAGGGTGAGGGGGGGGGGACAAAACAGCTCTTGGCTCATAGCTCATAGGAAAATCCGTTCAACGTTCTATGTTCAATGTTCAACGTTTAAAAAAACAGACTCGTATTTCGATACTTGTTTCTTGAATTGCAACTGACCAGTATCCGGCATCGAGCATCCAGCATCGAGTTTCGGGAGAGGGCCAGGGCACAGACGGCACAAAATAGCTCACGGCTGATAGCTCATAGCTCATGGCAAGTCTAACTCCACATATCAAAGTGATTCCCGCTCCCCTTGCGGGAGAGGGTCAGGGTGAGGGGGGGGCGGAGGCAAACAATTGACCTTTGAAGAGCTGGCCAGAGGGTGGGGGCAATAAAAAAGGGGACCGAAGTCCCCTTTTGTGTTTCTGTTCAGCAGTTTCTTAGAAGAAGTACCATGCAGCAACTCTTGCAGCATCAAGACTGCCGGATTTGCCGCCGCCGCCTGCCGCCTGAACGTTTGCATAGCCTGTCATTAAGTGTGTCCAGCCAATGCCCATCCTGATTGCAGGGCTCACATCATACATTATGTTGACTATCATGTGCTGTACGCTCTGGATATCTGTTGAGGTAATGGCGTTAACTCCTGCCACACCTGTACCAGGAACAGATAAGCCCCTGATCGCGTCGCTCCAGTTGTACCGTGCATAGCCATAGAGGCCGTTGATGAAGACGTTGTCGAGGAAGTAATAGGTGATCTCACTCCAGAAGCCTGTTACTGTTCCGTTGTATGCAGAGAAGCTGGTGTTTGCGGGGATTGCCGTACCCGATACGTATCCGTCATAGGACCACGGACCGAAGAATGCATTCGGGCCCTGTGCCACGAAGCCACTGCCTGTGATGGCGAGTGCGCCTGCCTTGTTCCCTTTTTTCTCGGGGATTATGGGGATATAGCCCTTGAATGCAACGCCCCAGTTATCAACATCGTCGTCATACCATTCTGTGCCTGCTGCGGCTGAACGTCTGGCTATTTTGTTTTTGCCTGCAAAGCCGCCGAGGGCAAACTGCATCATCCAGGGACCGATCTTGCCGCAGGCATCTGAAGAATAACCTACTTCAGCCTGGAAATTCGGATAAGAGAAGATCGTCTGCTGGCTTGTTCCTGTGGTGACGCCCAGGGATGCCCTGTTGCCGCCTGCTATCTGCGGCGCATATGCTGAGATAAGACCGTACTTGAGGCTCCAGTTCTTTGCAAATTTGTGACCTACCATGATCTGCGGTAAACGGTCCCCTTTGTTCATCGGGCCGAGCTCGTTCACGCCGAGCAGGTTAAAAGAGGGCATAAGACCCCAGGTCTGCCATGTCTGGCCGATGGTGAGGTCGGTGGTGCCCCAGTCAAATTTCATGAATGCATGTCTCAGCCTGAAGGCCTCATATGCACCACCCTGCCGGAAATCGCCTTCGATGAAGGCTGATGTCTTTGCGCCCCATCCGTCAGGACCTTTAATGGCGAAGTTGAGCCTTGTCTCGCCGGCTGCCATGAAGGTGTTGCCCCACTTATCGGTTACGTTCGTGTTGTTTGTGATGCTCTCTGGTGAAGCGAACATATAGTCGCCGCTGACACCCTGGCTTGCCCAGCCTGCATCAAACTTTACAAAGCCGCCAATTGTCATATCCCATCTGCTTGTTACGCTACCTGCATCGCTGACCATAGGGACAGCAATAAAAAGCGCAAGTAGGACTAATACAATCTTTTTCATTCCTACCTCCTTAAAATTAATGTTTTTAAAAATCCTGAAAATTTTCAACCACCTCCTTTTTATTTATTAAGCAATTTTAATCTTTATAGCAATTGGCAGGGAATGTGTCAAGGAAAAAATTAAAATATTTTAATATTTTTTTTCATAGACATTCTCCTTTATTTAAAAGAGGTTGGGGCAGTGTGCTATAATTGAATTTATAATCACCTTCGGACCGCCTTCCCCGGTGCCGACGAGGCACTCACAGGAAGTCGGCGCCAAGGGTGAATATATTTAATATTATTGGGGAAAATGAAAATAATACGGCTTATAGCTTATGGCCACAAGTCCGTAAGGAGTGAATCGAAAGTTGTAAGGGGAGAAAGACAGCGAAGGGCTGAGAGCAGAGAATCCAGGTTACGGGTATGTTGCCATGAGCCATGAACTATGAGCTATATTTATGAGCTATATTATGGAACGTTACCGGATAATTGACCATGAGGCAGATACAGGGTTCGAGGTATACGGCGGTACCATGGAGGAGCTTTTTCAAAACGGGGTCTGCGCGTTATTTTCACTGATCACAGACACAGAGGCTGTCCGGCCCCTTGAAGAAAAAAGGATCGAGGCCGGTGGCAACGGTGAGTTATTCGTCAATTTCCTCAACGATATTTTATATTTATGGGACACAACACAGTTCATTCCCAATACAGTATCGGTCCGCATCAAAGGTCAAAACGCTGAAGGGTTGCTGAAGGGCGAGTTCTTTGACCCTGCCAGGCATGCGATCAGGCAGGAGGTCAAGGCGGTTACGTACCACAAGTTCCGGATAGTGGAGGAGCAAGGGGCGCTTAAGGCGACGATCATTGTGGATGTGTGAAAATACAGCTCATAGTTCATAGCTCATAGCTATACAACCGTAATTCGTGAACCGTAATTCGTGATGGGAAAAACCGTTTTCACGATATAGTCCTGAGGATGTATATATGGAAGAAAAACCGAAGGTATCTCTGAGAAGGATTGACGAGAACAGGTATGCCGTTGAAAGGCATGGCGCCATGCGCGTCGAAGGCATCGTCTATATCAACGAAGAGCTTCTCGGGGACCTCGGGAAGGACGAGAGCATCAGGCAGGTGGAGAATGTTGCCTGCCTTCCCGGGATTGTCAACGCCTCCATGGCTATGCCGGATATACACTGGGGCTATGGGTTTCCCATCGGCGGCGTGGCTGCCTTCGACGCAAAAGAAGGCATCATCTCACCCGGCGGCGTAGGATACGACATAAATTGAGGCGTAAGGCTCATGCGCTCCGTGTTGAGCGCGCAGGAGATCGGCGGGAAGCTCCACGACATCATCGACAGGCTTTTTATAAATATTCCCAGCGGCGTGGGATCTCGCAGGAAGGACCTGAGGCTCGGCAGGAAGGACCTGGAAAGGGTTCTTGCGAAAGGGGCGCGATGGGCAATCGAGCAGGGATACGGCACAGAGAGCGACGTGCGGTACATAGAGGATAACGGGCAGATACCTTTCGCGGATCCCGATAACGTATCCGAGAAGGCCTATGAGCGCGGCAAAGACCAGCTCGGCACGCTGGGGAGCGGGAACCACTTTGTCGAGGTCGGCCATATCACAGAGATCTATGATGAAAAGGCTGCCGGGGCCTTCGGCCTTTTCAAGGGCCAGGTTACTGTCATGGTCCATACCGGTTCGCGGGGGCTGGGCTACCAGGTCTGCGATGACTATATCCGGCAGATGATAAAGGCATCGGAGAAGTACGGGATAGTGCTTGCGGACAGGCAGCTCTGCTGTGCGCCCTTCGGTTCGCCCGAGGGGCAGAGGTATTTCTCGGCAATGGCCGCTGCCGCGAACTACGCCTTCGCGAACAGGCAGATGATCACCCACTGGGTGAGAGAGACCTTTGAGCAGGTTTTTCATGCAGGCGCCGGGAAGCTCGGCCTGTCCCTGGTATACGATGTGTGCCACAATATTGCAAAGCTGGAAAGGCACGTTGTCGGGGGCAAGGAAACACAACTATGCGTTCACCGGAAGGGCGCCACGCGATCTTTCGCGCCGGGAGATTTGGCAGTGCCTGAGGAGTATAGAAAAGTCGGTCAGCCGGTGTTGGTCCCCGGAGATATGGGCAGGGCATCCTATGTCCTGTGCGGTACGGAACGCGCCATGGACGAGACCTTCGGCAGCACCTGCCACGGGGCAGGCCGCATGATGAGCAGGGGAGAGGCGTTGCGGAGGACAAAAGGCCGCTCTGTACAGAGGGAACTGGAAGAAAGGAATGTCTATGTGAGGGCGGCGAGCAGAGGGACCCTCGGAGAGGAGATGCCGGAGGCATACAAGGATGTGTCAAAGGTGGTGCAGGTCGTCCACGCGGCCGGCATTTCGAGGCTAGTAGCGAAGATAGTGCCTCTGGGGGCGATAAAGGGATGAAGGCGGCCCATGGCTCATAGCTCATGGCTCATAGCTCATGGCTCATAGCTCATGGCTCATAGCAATACACCCGTAAGTCGTAAGGGGTTTAATCGCCTAACGCCTCACGCCTTACGACTTACGATTTCACTTTCTTCTCGCCAGCGTTATGCTGAAGAATATTACCCCGGCGCCGATAAGCTGCGAGACGTAAAGTTTTTCATCGAGCAGCAGGTAGGCGGACAATGCGGCGAAGACAGGAACGGAATACTGGTAGATCATGGTGCGCGAAGCCCCTATCCTGGATACCCCCCTGTACCAGAGGAAGAAGGCGATCACTATTGAGAAGATTACCGCATAGAGGAGGCATGCCCAGCCGGTAAGGGAAAGGGCGCCGTATTCTTCGAGATCGAGGTAGAATGGTATGAAGGGGCACAGAAGCGCAGCCCCGGAGAGCATGCTGTATGTCGTTACCTTCAGCGGCGAGTGCTTATCGAGAAGCGGTTTGGAGAGGATCGTGTAGAGCGCCCAGAATATACTCGACAGGATCGCCAGCGTATTTCCCGTCGTATCGCCGCCTTCAAGGAGGAAGCTTCCTTTTGTTATAAGGATGTAGACGCCGAAGAAGCCTGTTATGATCGCAAAGAGCCTTTTTGGCTGAAACTTCTCGAATCCGAAGAGGCTCGCGAGTATGCCGCCGTAGAGCGGGGACGTATTGATGATGATGCTGACATTCGTTACTGATGTATATTTCAGGGCGTAGGTGAAAAAGAACTGGTAGATAGTAATGCCGATTGCCCCCAGGAGACAGAGATGCAAAAAATCTTTTAAAGGTATCTTTACATCTTCAATAAAAAGGAGTAGAAAGAATAAAAATATGCTCCCCGCAATAAATCGAAACAATATAAGGTTCACAGGAGAGATCTCTGTGAGGAGAAATTTTATGGCAACAAAATTAATCCCCCATATCGCCGCCACGCAGAGGAGCAGGATATCGGACAGGCCTTCTTTTTCCACGGTGATATTTTTAATGTACATGGCAAGCATTGTCAATCCTTTTGCGGCAAGTATGCACGCGATAACGTGTTCAGATAAAGACGGACGGCTGATCGCTGTTGGCTGATAGCTGGTTTTTAGACAAGGAGGATCGATGGACCCGAAGGAAAAATTAATCTTTGCCCTTGACGTGGAGCATTTCCAGGAGGCTCAGAGGCTTGTCATGGAATTCAAAGACCACGTGGGGATGTTCAAGGTCGGCAAGCAGCTTTTTACCCATTGTGGCCCCAAGATCGTCGATTTCATCAAATTGAAAAAATCGAAGGTCTTTTTAGACCTGAAATACCACGATATACCGAATACCGTCGCCAAGGCAGCGATAGAGGCAGTGAGGCTTGGCGTCGATATACTGAATGTCCATACGTCAGGCGGTTTTACCATGATGAAGGAGGCGAAGGTCGCCCTCTACGAGACTGCAAAAAACATCCATGTGCGGAGGCCGAAAATAATCGGCGTCACCGTGCTCACGAGCATCGACGACGAGGAGCTGAAGCGGATGGGGATCGGGATATCGGTCTATGAATTGACGAAAAGGCTTGCCCTTCTCGCAAAGGAGGCTGGCCTTGACGGCGTGGTCGCCGGCGGGAGCGAGATCGAAATGATACGCGGCCTCTGCGGAAAAGACTTCATCATCCTGACTCCGGGCGTAAGGATCGAAGAGAAGAAGGATGATCAGAAGAGGACCATCACGCCTGTAGAGGCTATCCGGAAAGGGGCCACATACATAGTCCTCGGAAGGGCGGTACGGGACAGCAAGAACCCGCAGCAACTCCTGGCGAAGATCAGCGAGGATATCGGGCATGGCCTTTCTCACAAATAGGAACAGCATACTCGAAACCCTCAGGGAACACCCGGAAAAGGTAAGGAAGCTCTGGATAGAGGCAGGCTACGGGAGGGCATGCGAAGAATATATCAAAGAAGCAAAACTGAAGGGCGTCACATTCAAGATACTCCCGAAAGAGGCCTTTGCGAGGCGATTTAAAGAGGGAAGGTCACATATATGTCTCGAGAGGGAAGAAGTTTCCTATGCTGATCCCGATGAGCTTGTCATGGGCATCGATACTGCAAAGAACCCGCTTTACTGTGCCCTTGATGGTGTCTACGACCCGCAGAACCTTGGGAACATCGTCAGGAGCGCCGCATGCCTCGGCGTCGAGGCGGTTGTCATCCCGAAGGATCGTTCCTGCGGCATTACCGAAACCGTTACGAACATATCCCGGGGCGCCGTGGAGCACGTGAAGATTGTCCGTGTCGTTAATCTCGCACGATTCATTGATGAGGTAAAGGCGAAAGGCGTCTTCTGCTACGCCCTCGATGAGCGAGGGACGGCGCCATTATGGGAGATAGACCTGAAAGGGCCTGTTTGCCTTGTCTTCGGGGGCGAGGACGGGCTCCGGAGGCTTACCGTAGAAAGGTGCGACGCTGTCCTGAAGATCCCCACACTGACGGGCTTCCCCTCCCTCAACGTTGCCGTGAGCTTCGCCGTCTCAGCCTATGAGGTAAGGAGACAGCGAAGAGGATAGCGGTTTTTCTTATTTCGTTGCAATCAAATCCATATTATGTTAAATTCCATTCGAA
Organism: Deltaproteobacteria bacterium UBA6106; assembly: GCA_002428485.1. Taxonomy (GTDB): domain Bacteria; phylum Desulfobacterota; class Syntrophorhabdia; order Syntrophorhabdales; family Syntrophorhabdaceae; genus UBA5609. The sequence goes on along the minus strand of DIWM01000046.1, from coordinate 45,276 downwards.
GTGGGCTTGACCCGCTTTTTTATTTAAAAGGGATGATGATATCAGAAGAGACAATTATCAAAAAGATCGAAGAGTGTTTGATGCCAATCATCCGGGAGGGCAACCTTGAGCTGGTGGAGGTTGAGTTCCGGCCTTCAGGGAAACGCTGGCTGCTCCGCATATACATCGACAAAGAAGGCGGCGTGACGATCGACGATTGCGCCTGGGTGAGCAGAGAGCTTGGGATAGTCCTCGATGTTGAGGATATTGTAGATCATCCGTACAGGCTCGAGGTGTCATCGCCGGGATTAAACCGAAGGCTCACCAGGAGAGAGGACTTTGTCCGGTACAGGGGAAAAAGGTGCAGGATCATTACAAAAGAATCGATAGCGGGCAGAAATGAGTTCACCGGAGAGATCCGGAATATTACCGATGATGGCGTGGAAATCAGCGAAAAAATAGATATATTTACCATCCCAATATGTGCTATAAAAAGGGCACATTTGGAAATTGAGATGTAAGGAGCAGCGATGTATTTCGACCTAAATTATGTTATTGAGCAGGTTGGCAAAGAGAAAGGGATCCCAAAGGAGACGATCATTGACGCTTTGGAAGAAGCGATACTGTCGGCCTCAAAGAAAAAGTACGGAAGCCATCTTGAACTCGAGGCACGGTATAATGAGGAACTCGGGGAGATCGAGGTCTTTCAGTTCAAGACTGTCGTAGAAGAGGTCGGCGAGCCCGATATGGAAATAGCGCTTGAAAACGCAAAGGAACACGACCCCGAATGTCTCTATGGCGATAGTATCGGCATTAAGATGGACACGTCGACACTCGGAAGGATCGCTGCACAGACGGCAAAGCAGATCATTGTCCAGAAGGTAAGAAATGCGGAGAGTGATGTAATATACAACGAATATAAAGGCAAAAAAGGCGAGATAGTGACGGGAGTGATCCAGAGGATAGAAAAGAACCATTATGTGGTAAACCTCGGCAAAACAGAGGCAATACTTCCGGCCAAAGAGGTAATACCTGGTGAGAACTTCAGGCAGAGGGACCGCGTAAAAGGATTTGTCCTCGATGTGGAGAAGAGCCAGAAAGGGTGTACCATACTTATGTCGAGGACCCACCCGCAATTCCTGATGAAGCTTTTTGAGCTTGAGGTTCCTGAGATACAGGAAGGGATCATTAAAATACTGAGCGCGGCCCGGGAACCGGGAGAGCGTGCCAAGATATCCGTATACAGCGATGATTCCGATATCGATCCTATCGGAGCGTGTGTCGGGGTAAAAGGCTCGAGGGTCCAGGCTGTTGTCCAGGAGTTGAGGGGCGAAAAGATCGACATCATCCCCTGGAACAGAGATATAGCAAAATTTGTCTGCAACACCCTTGCGCCTGCGAAGGTTTCCAAGGTCTATATCAACGAAGAAGACCATTCAATGGAAGTTATTGTCAATGATGATCAGCTCTCTCTTGCGATAGGGAAAAGGGGCCAGAATGTGAGGCTTGCGTCAAAGCTGACGGGTTGGAAGATAGACATCAGCAGTGAATCAGAGGTTGAAAAGACGTCAAAGAAGGTCATCGACGAGCTCGTAGAGAACCTGAAGATCAGCGAAATACTTGCGAGGGTGCTCAATGACGAATATTTGAGGGACCCGAAAGATATCGCCAAGCTGACTCCCGAGGAGATGAATAAGATAACGAGTATCTCTGTCGAGGATTGCAAGAGGATTATTGAAGAAGCAAAATCCATAATAAACAGGCTCAGCAGCGAGAGCGTGAAAGCGGAGACCCCGGCTGCAGAGGTTGTCGCAGCGGAGGCGGCGGAGGAAATGCAGGAAGGCGGGGACCAATAAACAGCCTGCCACGGAGTTTTGCGTATTGATAAGGAAGGTTTCGTAGATGGCAAAGATTAAGATCACGGCGCTAACCGACAAGATGAGTGACGAGGACATCCTCGCCAAACTGAAAAAGATCGGTGTCAAAGTCAAAGACAAGGTTAAAGAGGACATACCTCGCGAAGAAGCCAAAGATCACGAGACTCCTGCAAGCGAACAGATGGTTGAGAAAAGGGTTGCTTCCACGATCATAAGGCGAAGGGTGCAGCCGCCTAAAGTGAAGGAAGAGCCCGCAGAAGAAAAACCGGAACCTAAAAAACCCGGTAAAGAAGAAGTAAAGGCAGAGCCGAAGAAAAAACCGGAAGAACCTGCAAAGGCCGAGAAGAAAAGGGAAACGCAAAAAGCTGCTGAGAAGCGCGCGAAACAGGAACCCATGGTCCTGTTGACGGAAGAACACCCGGCAGAGCCTGAACAAATTCCTGGAACACAGGCCGAAGCTGAACCTCAGGCGCCCCAGGGCGAAGGGCTGAAGGGCGACCTGGAAGTGATCGGCCAGGAGAAAGGAAAGGAGATCACAAAGGTACTTGAAGAGGCCTATAAGCAGGACCTTGAAAAGGATTTTACCCTTGCAGAGGGCGGAACCGAAGAAGAACGCCAGCGGAGGAAGACCGAAAAGCTCCTGAAAAAGATAGAAGAACAGGAGATCGAAGAGACAAAGGTAAAGAAGAAAGGCGTATTAAAGAGAAAGGTTGTTATAAAGGAAGAAGACCTTTATACATTCAGACGGCAGAAACCGCGCGGCGCACAGTTCAAAAGAGGCAGAAAGGAAAAGGTTTCAGAAAGAAGGGTAGAAGAAGAAACGAAGGCCGAAGTAAAAATTGCAAGAAAGGTCGTGAAAGTTTCCGATGAGATCCAGGTAAGCGAACTGGCGAAGAGGATGGGGGTAAAGGCGCAGGAGATCATAGCGAAGCTATTCCCCCTCGGTGTTATCGCCACGGTAAACCAGACCATAGATTATGACACTGCGTATCTCGCTGCCACAGAAATGGGATATGACGTTGAGAAGATCGTTTCCATAGAGGAGGCATTTCTCGCGCGGGAGGAAGAAGATAAAGAAGGCGCTGAAAACCTCCAGCCGAGATCGCCCGTGGTGACCATTATGGGGCACGTAGATCATGGCAAGACGCTTCTTCTCGATACGATACGGCACACAAACGTTGCCGAACGCGAGGCTGGGGGCATTACCCAGCACATCGGCGCTTATAAAGTCGACGTAGGAGGCAAGGAGATCGTCTTTGTGGACACGCCCGGCCATGAGGCCTTTACGGCCATGAGGGCGCGCGGTGCGCTGGTCACCGATATTATCATTCTCGTCGTTGCGGCAGACGACGGGGTAATGCCGCAGACGATAGAGGCGATCAATCATGCAAAATCTGCGCAGGTTCCCATCATTGTGGCCGTCAACAAGATCGATAAGCAGAATGCAAACGTTGACAAGGTGATGAAAGAGCTTTCCGAATTGAACCTGGTCCCCGAGGAATGGGGCGGCACAACATTGTTTGCAAAGATTTCCGCCAAGAAAAAGACGGGAATCCAGGAACTCCTGGAACTTATTGTCCTCCAGGCCGAGATACTTGAACTAAAAGCAAACCCTGACAAGCTCGCCAAGGCTACGATCATAGAATCCGAACTCGATAAAGGCCACGGGCCTGTAGGAACTGTCATTATACAGGAAGGCACGCTCAAGATACAGGACCCGTTCATTTCAGGGATGACCTTTGGCCGCGTGAGGGCAATGCTGGACGACAAAGGAAAAAGGATCCAGAGCGCCCTGCCTTCGGCCCCGGTTCTTGTTGTCGGGTTTCAGGATGTCCCGCACGGAGGGGACAGGTTTATTGTTACCACAGAGGAGCGCTACGCCAGAGAACTTTCAAAGTTCAGGCAGGAAAAACTCCGGGAAAAAGAGGCTGCGAAGAACTCCAGGACAACCCTTGAAGAGCTTTACTCGAAGATCGGTGAGGCTGAAAAGGTGGTGCTGAATGTTATCATCAAAGGAGATGTTCGCGGGACCATCGATGCCATCGTCGAATCACTGAAGAAGCTCTCGAACGATATCGTTGAAGTACAGATAACGCACAGCGGTGTCGGCGCGATCACAGAGACCGATATAAACCTCGCCATGGCATCGGGCTCCATTGTCATCGGGTTCAATGTAAAACCTATGACAAAGGCACAGGCCCTCGCGGAACAGGAAAATATAGAGATCAGAACGTACACTATTATCTACAATATGATCGATGACATTAAAAAGGCCATGGAAGGCATGCTGGCGCCCAAGATCATTCAGGTCGGCATCGGCAAGGCAGAGATACGGAAGGTTTTTTCAGTCTCCAGGATAGGCTCGATTGGCGGTTGCTATGTTACAGAAGGAAAGGTAACGAGGAATGCCATTGTCAAACTGATGAGGGCCAGCGAGACGATCTTTACCGGCAGGCTCGCTTCGTTGAAGCGCTTCAAGGACGACGCGAAAGAGGTGTTATCGGGCTATGAATGCGGAATGTCGCTGGACGGTTACAATGATATTAGGGAAGGGGATGTCCTGGAATTCTATGTTGAAGAGCAGGAAAGGCAGACCCTTGATGGTTGAACATGGTCGTCGGAGTTTCATGCATAGAGATCTTTTTTCCTGAGAGCCAATCCCTGAAAGACAAACGGCAGATGATAAAAAAGATTGTGGAAAAGACGAGGGGCAAGTTCAACATATCGATAATTGAGGTGAGGCAGACGAACCTCTGGCAGAGGGCAAGCATCGGCTTTGCGCTGATGGGCGTAAACAGGGATCACGTCGGTTCTGCCATCGAGAACGTACACAGGCATATAGAATCCCTCTACCTGGGAGAGGTCATTAATACCTGGACAGAAATAATTGTGATGGGAAATGAGGTATAGGCGGCTCAGGATACAGGATTTGCTCAGGGAGGAGATATCGCTGATTATCCAGCGGGATCTGCGGGACCCCGGCGTGGGGTTTGTTACGATACTCGATGTAAAGGTGAGCGAAGATTTGAAGATCGCGAAGGTGATGTGCTCTATTTATGGCAGCGATGAAGAGAAAAAGAAGACGCTCCTGGCGCTGAAACGGTCCAGGGGATACGTCAAATTTCTTCTGGGGCAGCGGGTGAAATTGAAATATATCCCCGATATTAACTTTGTCCTTGACGATGTGTACGAAAAGGCACTGAGAATCGAAGAGATATTGAAAAGGGAAGCAGATGTTCGCAAAGGTTAAAAAGATCATCGACAGCGGGCAGGATTTTTTTATAACAACCCACATTGACCCTGACGGCGATGCGATCGGATCGGTCTTTTCTTTGTACTGGGCCTTGAGGTCGCTGGGAAAGAATGCGACGGTCTACCTGAAAGACAAGGTGCCTTACCGTTATGAATTTCTTCCCGGTCCTGACCGGATAAGCAATGCGATCACGGATAAAAACTATGATGCCGTATTTGTCCTTGATTGTGGCGACTTTCCAAGGATCGGCGACGGATACGAAGATTTGAAGAAGACAAAAATGATCGTAAGCATCGATCACCATAACACCAATGACGGCTTCGGCAGGATCAATGTTCTTGATGCCGATGCCTCCTCAACAGGCGAGATCCTTTACAGGCTCTACAAGTATCTCGGTGTCTCTCTTTCGTACGAGATGGCGGTCAATATATACACCGCCATAGTCACCGATACGGGCTCTTTCAGATATGAGAACACCGGCTCAAGGGCCTTTCTCATATGCGAGAAGATGGTGCGCCTGGGGGTGAAACCGGCAGAGGTATCGCGGATGGTGCACGGGAACCACCCCAAGGAAAGGTTCCTCCTGCTTGGTCAGGTCCTCTGCACGCTGCGAACCTTTGATGAAGACAGGGTGGCAATCGCATACATTACCGAAGAAATGTTCGAGAACACACATTCAACGAGTGAATACTCCGACGGTTTTGCGGAGCTCATACGGGAGGTCAGGGGGGTTGAGGTGGCCATAATGCTGCGACAGGTCAACGACAGACGATACAAGATAAGTATGAGGTCGAAGGGAACCGTCGATGTTGCAGATATCTGCTGCCTTTTTGGCGGCGGCGGACATAAAAATGCCGCCGGCTGCCATATAGAAGGCACCCTTGACGAAGTGCAAACAAAGCTTATGGAAGCGATGAAGCGATGATGAACGGTTTTTTGATCATAGACAAAAAGGCAGGCATGTCCTCCTATGATGTTATAAGAAGGTTGAAGAGGCTGGACCGCTTCAAGAAGATCGGCTATATCGGGACGCTCGACAGGAACGCGACGGGGATATTGCCCGTGGCCTTAAATGAGGGGGTAAAGCTGATCCCCTTCCTGGAAAACGTGGAAAAGGCTTACAGGGCCAAATTTTTGCTCGGCCTATCGACAGACACCTTCGATATTGAAGGCAAGGTAACGTCGGAGGCCTATGTCGGGGAATTTGACAAGGGGCTTATTGAAAGCGTTCTGAACGGATTTAAAGGGAAGATCGTACAGCGGATACCCGTATATTCATCAAAAAAGGTCAACAGGAAGCCTCTCTATAAATGGGCGCGACAGGGGGTTGACGTTGAGCCGCCTGAGAAGCAGGTCGAGATATTTGCCATCGAGCTCCTTGGCTACCGCCATCCTTATGTTGAGCTTGAAGTGACATGCTCGAAAGGCACGTACATCAGGGCGCTCGCGAATGATTTTGGGACAAAGCTCGGCTGCGGGGCAACATTATATTCTCTGAAAAGGACAAGGCACGGCGAATTTACTGAAGACATGGGTATAGATATTGACTATTTCAAATTTCAACAGGACTTGGTAAGCTATTTATTATCATTGGAAAATGTTTTACAATCTATACGGGAGATAGTTGTGGAGACGGCGCTTGAGAGGTTTTTAAAGAACGGTATGCCCATTCCTCTTGCGGGCAACTCAAAAGAATGGAAGAATGGTGAATCGGCGAGGCTTGTGAGCAAACAGGGGGCCCTCATAGGCATAGGCTCGGCAGATCTGGTTTCGCGGACCATTAAGATTAAAAGGTTAATAAACAATTAAGGAGGAGTACATGGCACTCACTACGACAAAGAAAAAGGAGATTATCGAGGGCTTTAAGACCCATGAGAAAGATACGGGTTCCCCTGAGGTGCAGATAGCCCTTATTACAGAGAGGATAAAATCCCTTACGGAACATTTTAAGAAGTTTTCAAAAGATCATAATTCAAGAAGGGGATTGCTGGTGCTCGTTGGGAGCAGAAGGAGACTTCTCAATTACTTGCGGGAAAAGAACGTCGAAAGATACAAAAAGGTTATTGAGAAGCTTGGTTTAAGAAAATAAAAAAGGTCAGGTAAAAAAAATGGAAGAAATGCTAACAATTAATTGTGCAGGAAGACCGCTTACGATCAGTACAGGAAGTCTTGCGAAACAGGCCGACGGCAGTGTCCTTGTTCAGTGCGGCGATACCGTTGTGCTGGTGACTGCTGTCGTCGAAAGGAATGCGTCAGAAAAGGATTTTCTGCCGCTCACAGTGAACTATCAGGAGATGTCCTATGCAGCCGGAAAGTTCCCCGGAGGATTTTTTAAGAGAGAAGGAAGGCCGTCGGACAGGGAGATATTGACATCCCGCCTGATAGACAGGCCGCTGAGGCCGCTGTTCCCGAAGGGGTTTAAGCATGAATCTCAGGTTATCGCGACGGTGCTGTCCGCTGATCCTGATAATGACCCGGCTATTCTGGGGCTCATAGGCGCCTCGTGCGCCCTCACCATTTCGGAGGTACCCTTTGACGGACCCTTTGCCGGCGTCAAGGTGGGAAGGAAAGACGGCAGGTTTATCATCAATCCCACGACCAGCGAGATGGGCGAGAGCGACCTCGATATCGTCGTGACCGGCACGAGGGATGCAATCATCATGGTGGAAGGTGCGGCGAAGTTCGTCAGCGGGAACGACCTCATAGAGGCGATACATTTTGGCCACCAGAGCCTTATTCCCATCATCGAAATGCAGGAGAAGATACAGGACAAAATCGGCAGGGTGAAATGGCAGATGAATGAGGGTCAGGATCTCGGCGCCCGCAAAGAGGAGATACGGAAGTCGATTGAGAAAGACCTCCTGGAAGCCTTTTCTTTGCAGGGTAAGAGGAGCAGGAATGACAGGCAGAACGTTGTCCTTGAAGAGCTTGCGAAGCGCTGCGATGATCTGGACCCGAATGCAGTCAATAAAATTTTTGAAGAGATCACGCGGGATATATTAAGGGAACAGCTCTTCGCAACAGGCAAAAGGATCGACGGAAGGGCTGCAGATACGATCCGCGACATTACCTGCAGGGTAGGCGTATTGCCGAGGACGCACGGCTCAGCTATCTTTACGCGGGGAGAGACGCAGGCGCTTGCAATCACCACCTTCGGGACCTCCGATGACGAGCAGAAGGTTGAATCGCTTCTCGAGGGGGAAACCTTCAAGACCTTTATGCTTCACTATAATTTTACGCCCTTTTCGGTTGGCGAGGTAGCGATGCTCCGCGGGCCCACAAGGCGTGAGATAGGCCACGGCAATCTCGCCGAGCGCGCCCTCTCCCCGATCCTGCCGTCAAAGGAAGCATTTCCTTACACGATCCGGATCGTTTCCGAGATCCTTGAATCGAACGGATCTTCATCGATGGCAACGGTCTGCAGCGGGTGCCTGTCGTTAATGGATGCGGGTGTGCAGATCAAGGAACCTGTTGCCGGCATAGCCATGGGGCTTGTTAAAGAGGGCGACAGGGAGGTTATCCTGTCCGACATCCTCGGCGACGAAGACCATCTGGGAGATATGGATTTCAAGATCGCCGGAACACGTGAGGGCATCACGGCCGTGCAGATGGATATCAAAATTAAAGGAATTACCAAAGAGACAATGTCAAGGGCTGTCGTACAAGGGCAGCAGGGGATAAACAAGATACTCGACATCATGAGCGGGACGCTCGCGCAGCCGAGAGAGGATCTCTCTCCTTACGCTCCGCGCATTTACACTTTCAAGATCAAAACGGACAAGATACGCGATGTAATAGGCCCCGGCGGCAAGGTCATCAGGGGAATTATAGAACAGACAGGCGTAAAGATAGACATAGAGGATTCAGGCGTCGTAAAGATAGCTTCCATTGATGAAAAATCGGCAAATGCCGCCATCGAGATCATCAAAGGCCTGACCAGGGATATCGAGCCGGGGACAATCTTTCTCGGCACGGTCAAAAGGGTCCTCGACGCGGGCGCTATCGTAGAATTGATGCCAAACGTCGACGGATTTGTCCACGTCAGCCAGCTTGCCGAAGGTTATGTAAAGAAGGCCTCCGATGTTGCCAAAGAGGGGGACGAGATGATGGTAAAGGTTATTGCCGTCGAAGAGAACGGCAGGATAAAACTCTCACGCAAGGCTGTTCTCAAAGAGCAGAAGGTAAAGCAGGAAGATGTACAGAAAAACAATTCTTGATAATGGGATAACCGTTGTTACCGAATCCATCCCATACTTTTCAACAGTGTCCCTCGGGATCTGGTGGAAAGCAGGCAGCAGATACGAGCACCAAAAGAATAACGGCATCTCCCATTTTATTGAACATATGCTTTTCAAGGGGACATCGGAAAGGACCGCCTATGATATTGCGCGGGAGATCGATGCCATAGGCGGCTCGATAAATGCCTTTACCGGCAAAGAGTATACATGCCTCTATGCGCGGGTCCTGAAGAAGGATATGGACACCGCCCTCGCTATCCTTGCAGACATGTGCAGGAACTCCCTTTTCGACAGCAGCGATATCGAACGGGAGAAGTACGTCATCACGCAGGAAATCAAAATGATCGAGGATAATCCTGAAGAGTATATTTACGACATGTTCAACTCCTCATACTTTAAAGACCATTCGCTTGGGATGCCGATACTTGGTTCGCAACAGAATGTAGAAGGTTTTGCGAGAGAACAATTAAAAGGATATTTCGCAGATTATTATCCCCCGAAAAATGCCATCATTACCATAACCGGCAGGATCAAACATGAGGATGCCGTAGCGAGGGTGAACAGGTTCTTCTCCGACCTCCGGGGAGGCGACATCGGAGGTCCTTCAATAATCAGCCCTGAACCCTATAATGCCTTTAATGTCTACGAAAAAGAACTGGAACATGTGTACCTGTGCATCGGAACACGGGGGGCGAGCCAGGTTGATAAGCGAAGATACTGCCTCTACATACTCAACGCCGTTATGGGCGGCAGCATGAGCTCCCATCTGTTCCAGGAGATAAGAGAGAAAAGGGGGCTTGTTTACAATATCTACTCTTACGTGAACTGCTATCATGACATGGGTACTTTCGGCATATCCACTTCAACTTCCAAAGAGTCCATCGCAGAGGTCCTGCAATTGATCAAAGATGAGATCGCCAGGATACGAAACGATGGCATCACCGATGCAGAGCTTGCATTTTCCAAAGAACATATCAAGGGAAATCTTTTTATCTCCCTTGAGAGCTCTGAGACAAGAATGGGAAGGCTGGCAAAAAACGAGATATACTTTGGGGGCTATATACCGTTTAAAGAAACGCTTCACGAGATAGACAGGATCAGAAAAAAAGACGTAGACGAGATAGGAAGGTTTCTTTTTGATCGCCCTGAAAATATATCCTTGACGGTGCTCGGCAGCGTTGCCGGCGAAACGTTGGAGAACCTTTGGAAAAGTTAGAGGTCTTCGTTTCCAAAAAGAACGGAGCGCTTCTGCCGCAGTATGCCACGAGCGCTTCATCGGGATTGGACCTCAGCGCGTTTCTGGATAAAGACCTCACGATAAAGCCATTTGAGAGGATGCTGGTTCCGACAGGGATCTTCATCGGCATCCCCCGCGGATTTGAGGCTGAGATAAGGCCCAGGAGCGGCGTCGCATACAAGTACGGCGTGACCGTCCTTAACACACCGGGCACGATCGACGCCGATTACAGGGGCGAGATCAAGGTGATCCTTATCAATCTCGGGACTGAACCGTTTGTGATCCGGAACGGCGACCGGATTGCCCAGATGGTGTTTAGATCCGTGGCGCAGATCGATTGGAAACTGGTCGATGTTCTGCCCGGAACGGAAAGGGGTGAAGGCGGCTTTGGGTCAACGGGGATGTCATGAACCTATACGAATACCTCGACCACTTTATCCGCTATCTCACTTCAGAGAGGGGGGCGTCTCCTCACACTATTGATGCGTACAGCAGGGATATTGTCGGGTTCGTCGGGTTTCTCGAAGGCGCATCCTGCACGGCGCCGGAGAGAAAACATCTCGAGACATATATAGGTTTTTTGAGAGAAAAAGGGAAGAAGACGCGGAGTATAGTCCGGGCTATCTCAGCCTTGCGGAGCTTTTTTAATTTCCTCCTCATTGACGGAAAGATCGAGAAGAGCCCTCTCGAGGACGTCGAGATCCCGAAGTTTACCCAACCTATCCCGGAAGTCCTTAGCGAGGAAGAGATACTTGAGCTGATAAAGTTGCCGGAAGGGTCCAAAACATCCCTGCGGGACAGGACCATACTTGAGCTGTTGTATGCCACGGGACTTCGGGTTTCGGAACTCGTCAAGCTGAAGAAAGACGACGTCAATCTCGAAGCCGGTTTTTTGATAGCTTCAGGAAAAAGATCAAAGGAAAGGGTCGTGCCTCTTGGCACCTATTCAAGGGATTCGCTAAAACTTTATCTTGAGACCGAAAAACTGAAAGGCAGCTTTATCTTTCCCAACAAAAAAGGCGGTATGCTGACCAGGCAGGCGGTTTGGAAGATCATCAGAAAATATGCGACAAAGATGAAAAAGACCCACATATCGCCGCACACCATCAGGCATACCTTTGCGACCCATCTCCTTGAAGGTGGAGCGGATTTGCGGTCCGTTCAGATCCTGCTCGGCCATGAAGATATTTCGACGACGCAGATATACACGCATGTAGACAGCAAGAGGCTCAAGGAGATCCACAGAAAGTATCATCCAAGGGGATGAAAGTGAAACGAAGAAACCAGCTCATGGCTGATAGCAAAGAAAAAACGCAATAAACAGCGGGGAACAAGCGGTAAAAAGATTTTCGTATATATTGTTTGCTGCATTTCTGGTTCCTGTTTTTACTATGAGCCATGAGCTATGAGCCGTATTTCATCTTTAACGGAGCGTTTTGAGTGAAGGTTATAACCTCCCATACGAATGCCGATTTTGATTCCCTTTCTTCGATGGTAGCAGCAAAAAAATTGTACCCTGACGCTGTCCTTGTATTCCCGGGCTCGCAGGAGAAGACACTGAGGGATTTCCTCATCCATTCAACGTTCTATCTCCTGGATATTTCCAGGATGAAGAAGATCGACTATGCGGCGATCGATACCCTGATCCTTGTCGATACGCGGCAGAAGACAAGGATAGGCGAGTTTGCAAGGGTTGCTGAAAGCGGCAAGGCGAAGATTTATATATATGACCATCATCCGTCCTCGGCAGAAGACATCAAGGGCGATCTGGAGATCGTCCAGAGCATAGGCGCTACAGTGAGCATCCTTGTATCTATTCTGCAGGAGAGGGAGATCCCCATTACGCCTGAAGAGGCGACGGTGATGATGCTCGGGATCTACGAGGAAACGGGCAGCTTCAGATACTCCTCCACCACGATTGACGACTTTAAGGCCGCATCATACCTTCTCTCAAAAGGGGCAAACGTCAACCTTGTGTCAGATATGCTTACCAGGGAATTGATACCCGAGCAGGTGTTTCTCCTCAACGACATCATTAAAAACGCTGCGACGTATAATATCAACGGCGTCGATGTGGTAATAACCGAGGCGAGCACAGAGCAGTATGTAGGCGACCTGGCCGTTATCGTGCACAAGTTCCGCGACATGGAAAATATAAACGTGCTTTTTGCCCTGTTCAGGATGGAAGACAGGGTGCATATAATAGGCAGAAGCAGGATACCGGAGGTTGATTCAGGGCACATCATGTCGCTCATGGGAGGCGGAGGCCACAAAGTGGCTGCTTCTTCAACGATAAAAGACATGACCCTCTTCGAGGCAAAAGAAAGGCTTGTCGATATACTGAAATATAATGTGAAGCCCCTCTGGAAGGCAAAGGACATCATGTTTTTCCCTGTGAAATCGGCGGAGGCTGCAGGCTCGATACATGACGCAAAGAACACGATGCTCAAATACAATATCAATGCGCTGCCGGTGCTCTCAAACAATAAAGTCGTCGGGATCATCACGAGGCAGATCGTCGAGAAGGCAGCGTTCCACAAGCTCGAGAATATACCTGTCAGGGAATATATGTTCACGGAATTCTCTATGGTAGAACCTGACGATTCGATAGAAAAAGTTAAAGAAAAGATCATCGGGAGCAACCAGAGGTTCCTGCCTGTCATAAGGAACGACGAATTGGTGGGGGCAATTACGCGGACGGACCTGCTGAGGATCATCGAGGACGAGATCACCAAGACAGTGCTGGAAAAGCTTGAGTTCCACGAGAAATATATAAAACGGAAGAACGTGAAAAAACTGATGGACGAACGCCTCGACGATGAGACAATAAAGAAGCTTATGGAGATAGGCGGCCTCGCCGACAGCATGAACTATCACGCATACCTTGTCGGCGGTTTCGTGAGGGACCTGCTGCTCCGTGATGAAAATTACGATATCGACATTGTTATTGAAGGGGACGGGATAGCCTTTGCGGAAGAGCTGGCGAAGCGCCTGAACGTGAAGGTGCGCCCCCACAAGGAATTCGCCACGGCGAAGGTTATCTATAAGGATGGCTTCAAAGTTGACATAGCGACAGCCCGGCTTGAATACTATAAAGCCCCTGCATCGCTTCCCGTTGTTGAGCACAGCTCTCTGAAGCTTGATCTCCACAGAAGGGACTTCACGATCAATACGCTGTCCATATCGCTGAATAAAAATACCTTCGGTGAATTGATCGATTTTTTTGGCGCTCAGAGGGACATCAAGGAGAAAACGATCAGGGTCCTCCATAGCCTGAGTTTTGTAGAAGACCCGACGCGGGTGTTCAGGGCCATCAGGTTTGAGCACCGATTTGGTTTTAAGATCGGGAAGCATACCCTTGACCTGATAAAGAACGCAGTGAAATTGAATTTCCTCGCCCGGATCAGAGGAAAAAGGATTTGGGCCGAGCTGGCGCTTACGCTCCAGGAGGACGGAGTGGAAAAGATCTTAAAACGTCTCCAGGAGCTTGACCTCCTGCGGTTCATCTTTCCGTCGATGGTATTCAACAAGGACAAAGAAAGGCTTCTCAACCACATGCAGGCGGTATATAAATGGTACGAACTGCTTTACCAGGGCAAGCGCGTTGATAAAGTACAGTATTATCTTCTGGGGCTTGTCGAGCATATGAGGTCCGAGGAGGTTGTTGAATTCTGCAAAAAGCTTGAGGCCACCGAAAAGGTCAGAGAGAAGACCATAGAGAACACGGAACGCCTTAAGGAAGTCTTTTCCAGGCTTACGACGGGCATTACGGTATTGAAAAAAAGCGCCGTATACCGAACGCTTGAGCCGCTGTCCAAAGAGGTAATGCTCTTTATTATGGCGAAGACGCGATCTGAAGAGATCAAAAAGGCAATATCTAATTTTATCACCTACAGGGACTCCTTCAAGCCATTTACGACAGGCTCCGACCTGAAGAAGATGGGCATTCAGGAAGGGCCTGTTTACAAAGAGATACTGGAGAAGCTGAAGGATGCCAAGGTAGATATGAACCTGAAAACGAAAGAAGAAGAATCACATTTCGTGGATATTTATCTGATGGAAAAGGGGATCATGCCATGAGTCTTTTAGTGCCGACGCTTGAAGTGCAGCTTGAGTGCTACGAAGGGCCGCTTGCGGTCTTAATATCGCTCATAAAAAAGAATAAGGTCAGCATCTGGGATATTCCTATCTCAACGATCACGGAAAGATTTCTCGAATACGTGGAGCTGGTGAAGGAGATGAACCTCAAGATTGCCGAGGATTTTATAGAGATGGCATCCCTCCTCCTTTTCATAAAGTCAAAGATGCTTCTCCCCTCAAGCGAGGGGGAAGAGGCTGAGGACCCGCGGGAGGAGCTGATCGAGAGGATCATGGAATACGAGCGCTTCAGGACCATGGCGGGAGTGATGGATACGCTTCCCATGCTTGACAGGGATGTGTTCGGTAAAGGGACGAATGGGGTTGACGGAGAGGCTGATTATGATCTCCTGTGCCTTTGCACCCTCTTCTTTGAGCTTATCAAAGTGAGTGAAGAGGCGTATCTGACGATCAACGAGATCAGGCCGACGCTTGAGGAGAAGCTCGCTGTATTGAAGGCAATTCTTGAAACATCGGGCATGTATGTTTGGGATATCCACGAAGAGATGGAGAGGAACGAGAAGGTGGCCACGATCCTCGGGATGCTTGAATTGGCGAGGATACGGATGGCAACACTCTCACAGAGAAAATCTTTCGGAAAGATAGTGCTGAAGAGGCGGGACGGCGCCGCTGCGGAGAACTCGCAGGCGGAAGCGCATGTCGATGAAAGCCGTCAGGCGTGAGGAAAAAGCGGCTCATAGTTCATGGCTCATAGCAACAGCAGGAACCCGGTCGGCAATGAGCAGTGAGAAATAGCTCATGGCTTACTGCCGATGATTAACGGTATATAGAAAAAACTTAAAACATTGCGTGTTCGCTTGGATTTAGGTTTTGCTATGAGCTATCAGCTATGAGCTGGTTTAGTACTTAAACCCAGGGAGGATGAACAATGCCTCAATCGAAAACAAAAAAGGTACTTATCGTTATAGCCATCATCGTTGCGGTGCTTGTCCTTGTGCCTGTCTTCTTAGGCATCTTTGGAAAGGAGTCGGGCGACAAGATCGGCGTAGTTGAGATAGAGGGTACTATCATGGACTCAAAGAATGCCATGGATGATATCGTGAGATTCAAGGATGACGAGAGCATCAAAGGGGTGATTGTGAGGATAAACTCGCCGGGCGGCGGAGCTGCAGCCAGCCAGGAGATCCACCGTGAGGTGAAGAAGCTGCGACAGAAAAAGAAGGTATTTGTCTCGATGGCGTCAGTATGTGCGTCGGGGGGGTACTACATCGCGACCGCCGGAGAGAAGATATATGCGAGCCCTTCAACCATTACGGGCAGCATAGGCGTGATCATGCAGCAGACCGTCGTTGAAGACCTGATGAAGAAGATCGGGATACAGGCAAACACCATCAAGTCCGGTGAGCTGAAAGACGCAGGAACGCCGTTCAGAAAGATGAGTGAAAATGAGAGGAAATACCTGAACGATGTCCTGACGGACATACACGAGCAATTCATCAAGGATGTTGCCGAAGGCAGAAAGATGCCCGTCGATGAGGTAAGAAAGCTTTCCGACGGGAGGATCTTCACCGGCATCCAGGCAAAGAATGCAGGACTCGTGGATATGATCGGGACATTTTATGATGCTGTCGAAGGGCTTAAGGTGTCGTTAAATATTTTAGAGAAGCCGGTCCTTGTATATGGCAAAAAACCGTTTTCAATTATCAGGTGGCTCATCTCGTCGGTCGCCAGAGAGTATGGTATGGAACTCAATACCCGGTCTTTCAAATATATCTACAGCCAGTAACGCCGGGCGAGCCCCAGCGTGGCTCATAGTTCATAGCTCATGGCTCATAGCAAGATCAAATCCTAAATCCGAATTTCTAAATCCTAAACAAATTCAAATGTTCAAAATTTAAACGTGCGTTGAAGGGCATTTGTTTCAAACATTTGACATTTGAATTTTGATATTGTTTCGGATTTGGTGCTTAGGTATTCATTTTTGTCTTTTGCCGTGAGCTATGAGCTATCTCTCGTCACTTGACAAGCAAAGCAAATCAGTGCTTAAATTTGCAACGGTCTTTAGACGGGTTTGGTTACAGTAATGACGACAAACATGCCATTGGATTGGGAAAAGATAATCCTCGGTTTCAAGAGGACTACCCGTCAGTTCTTAGAGGATATCGTAGAGAATATCAGCGAATCGTTTATTGTGACCGACCTGAGAGGGAAGCTGGTGTTCTTTAATAAAGGCTCTGAAAAACTCTTCTTATTGAGCCCGGAAGAGGTTATCGGAAGGCATATAGCTATGCTTGGCTCCATACAGCCCAATGTGCTCGCGGAGATCCGGGAAGGAAAGACATTCCGCGGAGAGATCCTGCTGCTGAAGAAGTCGGGCGAACGGTTTCCGGCCTCGGTCATCTGTATACCCTTAAGGGATGAGGACGGGAGGACAATGGGCATGATAGGGGCTGCAAGAGACCTTACCAAGGAAAAAGAGAAGGAAGAGGCCGAAAGGGAGATAAACAGGCTAAAGGAATTCAGCGAAAACCTTATCGCCTCACTTAACGATGGTATTCAGATAATAGATGAGCACGGATATATTACTTATATAAACATGCGGTTCGAAGAGATCATGGGGTATGGGAAAGAGGAGATAATCGGGAAGTATTATGGAGTATTTATCGCAAAAGAAGCGTTCGAGCGTTTTTCCAAAAAGATGAACATGGGAGATGATGAGGAAAGGGCCGGGAAACAGGTATTTGAATCCACATTTGTTACAAAAGACAACAGGAAGATCCCGGTCCTTGTGAGCTCGTCTTCTCTCTATGAAGGCAAGCACAAGAAAGGCACAATAAACGTCATCACAGATATTACAGAAATAAATATCCTCAAGGAAGAACTTTTTCAGTCCGAGAAGATGACGCTCCTGGGGAAGCTGGCAGGAGAGATAGCCCACGAGATCAACAACCCCCTGGGAGGGTTGATCATCGCGACACAAATGCTTATTGAGGATCTGGAGAAAAAAGGGCGCATTCAGAAGAAGGCGCTGTTGAAAGAGTTGAAGGAGATGGGGAACGATGCAAGCAGGTGCAGGAGGTTTATCGGGAAGGTGCTGAATTTTGCCAAGATGATCCCCGAAGAAAAGACGATGTTGAACATTCATAATATGATCGAGGATGCCCTCCTCCTGGTCCAGCGACAGGCCAGGCTGGAAAATATCCATATAAAGAAATATTTTTCTGATAACGATATATATGTTACAGGAAACACAAATAACCTGCAGCAGGTGGTCATCAATATAGTGAATAATGCACGGGAGGCGATTCTTCCCGATTCCGGCGACATTACCCTGAAGACCTACGTGAAAGAAGGCGACCGGAAAAAATGGGCGTACATCGAGGTCAACGACACGGGAAAGGGCATCCCAAGGAATATGATGGACCGGATCTTCGATTCTTTTTTTACGACAAAACCAAACGGTACAGGCCTGGGTCTTTCGGTAAGCAAGAGGATCATTGAAGAGCACGGCGGGAAACTTATGGTAAGAAATCTGCCCGGGGGAGCTTCGTTTGTCATAAGCCTTCCCTGCGGGTAGAACTGCAACACGACATAGCGGGCAAGGGGCCAGATGAAAAAAGATCGATTCAGTATTCTTGTGGTAGACGATGAGGACAGCATCAGGAACAGGTGCGTCCAGTTGCTCCAGAAGAAGCATTACAACGTGCAGGGCGTGAGTGATGGCGAGCAGGCCCTTTTTCTCATAAAAAAAGGTAGTTTCTCCCTGGTGATTGCCGATATTCGAATGCCCGGGATGAATGGGATAGACCTCCTTGAGAAGATAAAAGAAACAACCCCCGACACCGAAGTGGTCATGATCACAGGTTACGGGACCGTAGACAACGCGGTAGAAGCCATGAAGCTGGGGGCCTACGATTATATTACCAAGCCTTTTGACATGGACCGGCTGCTGAAGGTCGTGGAACATATTGAAACAAAATTTGCGTTGAAAAACGAGATCGGCGCACTGAAGGATGAGCTGAAGAAATTTTCTGCCCAATATGATTTTATCGGCGTCAGCGATGAAGTGCAGCAGATCTTTCAACTGGTCCAAAAGATCTCCCCGATCGATTGCAACGTGCTGATCCAGGGGGAGAGCGGCACGGGCAAGGGGCTGCTCGCCCATGCAATACATTCCGGCAGCCCGCGCAATGAATACCCTTTTGTTGTGGTGGACTGCGCGGCGCTGACCGAAAGCCTGCTGGAGAGCGAGCTCTTCGGATATATGAAGGGCGCTTTTACCGGCGCCTATGCGAACAAAGAAGGCTATTTCAAGATCGCCGATAAAGGGACCATATTCCTTGATGAGATAAGCGAACTTTCCACATCCCTCCAGGGCAAGCTGCTCCGCATGGCACAAGACCATGAGATCATTCCCGTCGGGGGCACGAAGCCCGTTAAGATCAACACAAGGATACTTGCCGCTACCAACAGAAATCTTGAGCAGCTTGTCAAGGAAGGAAAATTCAGGGAAGATCTTTACTTCAGGATCAATGTCGTGAGGATCGATATACCTCCTCTAAGGGAGCGCAAGGAGGACATATTGCCCTTAACGCGTTTTTTCTTCGATAAATTTAAAAAACGGTTCGATAAAAATGTATTATCAATAGACCAGCAGGTGCTGGACTTCTTTCAGCAGTACGAGTGGCCCGGCAACGTAAGGGAGCTGGAGAATGTTATCCAGCGGATGGTTATTACCGCTGATAAGCGAAAGGCAACGATGGAGGATCTGCCCGAAAAGATGCGGCTTGCGGCGCCGCCGGAAGATGCCGGAGAACGCGGCAGCCTCTCGAGCCTGGATTTTACAGAAGCACGAAAGCGATGTCTCGATAGTTTTACAAGAGAGTACCTTATCGATGCCTTGAAGTGCCATCAGGGAAATATCTCAAAGACGGCAAAGGAGATCAACATACAAAGACCTTCTATTCAACGGATGCTCAAGCGCTACAACATAAAAAAAGAAGAATACATGTAAGGGAGTGGATCCTTTAGGTTACATGATACTTCAGAGATACAGACACCCCTTTTTTCCCCTTAGAGATCAACATATGCAGACCGCAGCGGAAAACAACAGAGATAGTTTAAGCAAGCTTAATAATAACGGCAAGATGCGGATTTCATAATAAGCCCGCTACAGAACCCCCCTTTTTTTTGATGGCGGAATACAGTTTGATCGAGGTCGTATGTATCCCCATAGTTACACATTTCAGGGGCCGCTACCACCCGGCATCGATCGCAAAAATAATTACGCAATAATATCAATGAGGTGCAAACTATTATCGGTCAATAATATTGTGGCATAATAATTGCTCATATTTTATACAAAACAATTATGAATAGGTTATATGAAAAAATTCACAAAACAGAAGGTAATCGACGGACGGATCGCATCCAGTGAAAACATACTAACAAGTCCTTAATAAAAGATCACAAAAACGGAGGTGTTTATGAGGCCAGGGTATTTTGAAGATTTAGAAAGTTTTGTAGAACTAAGCTCAGTAAAGTTTGAGTATCTGGAGCCAAATTCATTAAAAGAGGCATGTTCCATGCTCGATCAGCATAAGGAAAAGGCAAGGCTGATCGCCGGCGGCACCCAGCTTATCCCCTTGATGAAGCAGAGAACGGTAAACCCCGAATACCTTGTCAACCTGAAGAACATCCCGAACCTCGAATACGTGGATTACTACAGCGATTTCGCGGAAGAGGGCGTGAAGATCGGGGCAGTAGCGACGCTCTTTGACCTGAGCCGTTCGGTGATAATAAACGAAAGGGCCGGCGTTCTCGTTGATGCCATCAATCAGAGGGAGCTCAGGCTGAACAAGACCAGATGGGCATATTATATGGCTACGATCGGCGGATACCTTTTCAGTGAGGAAAGCGCGGCCGACATTGCACCTGCATTAATGATCCTGGACGCGAAGGCTGTTATGCAAGGCCTTCAGGGATGGGAGACTGTGCCGATCGAGAGTCTTTTTAATAAGAACGGGAACGAAGAAGTATACGAGATCCTCGGGGAGATAAGAATACCGAAGCAGCAGGAAAGCGAAGTGGGTCTTGTATATGAGAAAAGCACAGGCACAAACGGGGCGCCAAGTATAGGAGTGGCAGTCTATCTCAGGCTGGACCTGAAGCATGTGAATATAGAAGAGATAAGGATCGTAGTGGGCGGAATAGGCATTGCCCCTGTTGAAACGCAGGAGGGACCGGCAATAATGAAGGATAACCCGATTGACGACCACCTGATCATTGATGCAGCAGATATAGCCGCCGGCGAGGTCTGCGGAGATTCTGACCCTGAAACACTGGACAGAACGAGAGAGGTAATAGAAGAGGCAATACGGCATGCCGTTGACCGCTCTATCGGCGATTTTGCGCTCGGATATTAAACAACACCCTTTAATCGAAAGGTGTGCGGATATAAATTATGCGAAGGGAGGTAAAAAGGAAATGGCGGAAAAAAGGATCAAATGCCTTTACGGCAGGCAAGATTGTATGTTTGTAAAGAAAGGCACATGTCCAAGAGAGGACCAATGCCTGCTCGCAGGTGAGCTGAAGGCCAAGATGAAGCAGAAAGAAAAAGAAGAACAAGAAGGAGGTGAGAATTTACAAGATGCTAATACAAGAGAAATTCACAGTGAAAGCACCTATTCAGCAGGTGTGGCAGTTCATAATTAACCCCGAGCTGATAGGAAATTGTGTTCCAGGTTGCGAGAAGATCGAAGCTATAGATGACCGTACCTATGTTGCTACTGTGAAAGCTGGAGTCGGCCCGATTAAAGTTCGTTTTAAGGTCACCACGTCATTGACGCAGATAGACGAGCCGAAACACATCCATATGGAGGCAAAAGGAGCTGATCTGGGCATGGCAGGGAACTTTACCCAGGGAAGCGACGTGTACCTGAGAGAGGTTTCGGCAACTGAAACAGAGGTTGCATACTCTTCCAACGTGACCGTTAACGGCAGGATAGCTCTTTTTGGCGACAGGATTATGCGAGCACAGGCAAAGAAGATTGGTGGAGAATTTATACAGGCGTTGAAAGAAAAAATTGAAGGACACAAGGAGACCTAATTATGAAAGATTTTGAATATTTTTCAGCCAGCAGCCTGCAGGAAGCTTGCTCTTTGATCTCTCAGTACAAAGATGTGGGCAAGGTACTTGCCGGCGGTCAATCACTCATTACCCTTCTCAGGCAGAAGCTGATCAGCCCTACATGTCTCATCGACATCAAAGGACTGAAAGAACTCGATTTCATAGAATTCGACAAGAAGAGTGGCCTGAGGATAGGTGCATTAACAACGCACCGGGCAATTGAAAAATCTCCGTTGATACAGGAGAAGTACAATGTGCTCTCCGAGATGGAAAAGAGCGTGGCCTCGGTCCAGACCAGGAACTGGGGTACCATTGGCGGCAACCTTTGCAGCGCAGACCCTATCGGAGACCCGGCACCTTCGTTGATCGCATTAGGTGCGAAAATAAAATTAGTGAGCGCAAAGGGAGAAAGGGCAGTGGCGCTGGAGGAGTTCTTTACGGATTATTTTACTACCATTATCGAGCCCGATGAGATACTCGCTGAGATCCAGTTGCCCCCCCCTGCAGCCAACACGGCGGTCGAGTATATGAAGTTTGCCACAATCGAGGCAGGTATAAAGATCGTATCCACGTCGGTAGCGGTTACCGTCGAAGCGGGCAGCGACGTATGCAAGGATGCGAAGATCGTCATGAGTGCTGTAGCGCCGATCCCGCTTATCACGAAAAAGGCGGCGGAGATGCTGAAAGGCAAAAAATTGACTGACGACCTGATCGAAGAGGCGGCAAAGATGGCCGCATCAGAGACCGACCCCACCACAGATGTCCACGCCTCGGCTGAATACAGGAAAGAGATCGTGAAGGTTCTCGTGAAGCGCGCGATAAAGAAGGCCTTTGAGAAAGCGAAAAAGGCTTAATAGCATTTAAAGGAGGAAGTTACGATATGGATAGCTCGAAAAAAACGATAAACGTAAAAGTGAACGGGGAACCATACGAAGTGTCGATCAAACCCAAGATGACCCTGCTCCAGCTTTTAAGGAATGAACTGGGTCTGACGGGCACAAAACAGGCCTGTATGGATAATTCCTGCGGTGCCTGCACCGTGATCGTCAACAAGATGGCCGTGAAGGCCTGTTCAGTCCTGGCGATGCAGGTGAACGGCAAGGAAGTTACCACTGTTGAGGGATTAGCTTCAAAAGACGGCAAACTGTCGATCCTCCAGGAGGCATTTCTGGAGCACAGCGCTTTTCAGTGCGGGTTCTGCAGCCCGGGAAAGCTTATGTCTTCCACGGCTATGCTGGAAGAGCTGGAAAACCCTACCGAGGAAGATATAAGAAGGGATATGGAAGGAAATCTGTGCAGATGCACGGGCTACGTACAGTACCTCGAAGCCATTAAGGAAGTGGTCCGGCAGAGAAAGGAGGGATCGAAATGAATGAGCGCTCTGTAGTAGGAAAACCGTTACCAAGGGTTGATGGAAAGGCAAAATTGACAGGGAGGGCAAAGTTTACAACAGATGTTGTGCTCCCCGGCATGCTTCACGCGAAATTATTAAGAAGCCCCCTTCCCCATGCGAAGATCCGCAGCATCGATACGAGCAAGGCAGAGAAGCTGCCCGGCGTTATGGCAGTGATCACCGGGAAGGATACATGGGGGATCAGATACGGTTTTGTTGATACGCCGAACTATCCGGCAGAGGAACGCCCGATAGCTGAGGACAAGGTCCGCTTTATCGGAGAGACAGTAGCGGCAGTTGCGGCTATTGATCCCGACACCGCGGAGGATGCGCTGGACCTTATTGAAGTGGATTATGATCCGCTTCCGCCGATCTTTGATCCGGAAGAGGCGATGAAAGACGGCGCCCCCCAGATACACGGCGAGATCACACGCAACACATCGTGCGCCTGGGAGGACTGGGGCGTCGCGAGAAAATCCCATTCATACACGCCGGTGAACAATGTTGCCGCGAGGGTGCTTGTTACATACGGCGACGTGGAGAAAGGGTTTGCGGAAGCAGATTATATCCGCGAGGACCGCTCCAGGAGCCCGGGTACTTCCCATATGGCTATGGAACCGCACACAATGGTGGCAAGCTGGGATCCCTTTGAACAGAAGCTCGATGTATGGATGAATCACATGGCCTGGGAATTGAAGCGGTACTGGCTGCACAAGACATTGGATATTCCCCTTCCGAAGATAAGGATCCACAAGACGTACATAGGCGGCGCGTTCGGCGGGAAGGCCCCCTGCTTTGACTATGAGGTCATTTGCGCCTTTCTTTCAAGAAAGCTATGCAAACCGATAAAGATAGAACTGACAAGAGAGGAAGTCTTCTCTTCATGCAGGAACAGCCACAGGTTCGATATCAGTATCAAGACAGGCGTCAAGAAGGATGGCACCATTGTCGCCCAGCATTGCAACGTCATCGTGGATGCAGGCGCTTACAAGTGCAGCGCCCCGGTAGCAATGTTCTTAAGCCACGGGATGTGCGACTGCTGCTTGGACCGTAAGAACGTACGGCACGAAGGTGTGGCGGTCTATACGAACAAGAACTTCAACTTTGCAAGAAGGGGGCACGGAGCGCCTCAGATGCGCCTTGCCGCAGATGGCCAGTACGATCAGATCTGTGAAGATCTGGGCCTGGACCCCGTGGAATTTTTGACGAAGAACCTCAGGAAGAAAGGCGACGTCATCCCCAACGGCGACAGGCTGGACAGCTATGGTCTGCCGGAAGCCATCAAGAAAAGCGCCGAGGCCATCAAGTGGAAAGAGAAGCGCGGAAAACAGAGGGACAAGAACCGCGGCGTGGGTATCGGTATTAATGGAATGTTCAGCGGTTCGGGATACTGGCCCTTTGCATGTACCGCGATCATAAGGCTGAACCATGACGGAACGATTACGCTTATCGAGGGCGACTGCGAGTTCGGCCAGGGACCGGACACAACATACAGCCAGATCGCGGCAGAGGCCCTTGGATTAACCATAGAGGATGTAACCCTCGTTTCGAGCGATTCAGAGCTTTGCCCGATGAACTACAGCAACTTCTTAAGCGGTGGAATGTTCGTTGGCGGAGGCGCGGTATATAACGCGGCCATAGATCTCAGGGAAAAACTCCTGAAAGTGGCAAGCGAAGTTATGAGGGCAAAACCGGAAGACATCGAGTTGAAAGACAAAAAGGCATTTCTGAAGAGCAACCCGAAAAGGGCTTACACCTTCACTGAAATCCAGAGATACCACATACAGAAGCACTTGGGCGACCCTCTTTTTGGGATAGGATACAAGAAGGCTGTGCCTGAGATCGAATTCTACCCGAGCCTCTCGAAGGGTACCGGGAGATTTACCGATGCCTACGGCTTTACGGCATCTACCGCGGAGGTAGAGGTTGATAGAGAGACAGGCAGGATCAGGGTACTCAAGATAGTCGTGGCCGAAGACAGCGGGTATGAGATAAACACGGCAGTGTGTAGAGGACAGCTGGTAAGCCAGGCAGTACAGGGAATGAGTGACGCCCTGTTCGAAGAGATTATGGATGATGAAGGGCGCGTGCTCAACCCGAACCTTGTCGATTATGAAATACCGAGGGCATTCGATGTCCCGGAGATCGAGATCATCGACTGCTCAGACTTTGAGCCGAAGGGCCCCTGGGGCGCAAAAGAGATAGGGGAGTGCGCCAGGGCTGCTGTCATCTCAGCAGTGGTCAACGCAGTCTATGACGCAACGGGTGTAAGGGTAATGAGAATCCCCGTAACCCCTGAGAGAATGTTCAATGCATTGAAAGCGCAGGAAAAAAAGTGACCCTTCATAATACCCCCCGTAGAGACCTCCGAGGCATAACGCCTCAGCGGGGTCTCTACCCTCCAACATTGTACGGGGTGACGGGAGTTACTGAGAACAGGGAGCATGATGAACGCTTTCTATAAAAGGAAAAATTGATGTACATTGAAGAGACCTCTTAACCTTAAGAGGTCTCTTGCTTTTTTTAAAGAAGACATGTCGCACGGAGGAGCAGCTTGATGGTAGTAAAAACGAAAACAAATTTTGCCGGCGAGGTTGTGATGGAACTGGAGTCGCCGACGCTGAAAAAGGTAGTGACCGGGTTGTCCGAGAGGGTCGGTTTTCCCATCTGTTCCTCTGACAGCGGAGAGATTCAGGGTGATTTCAAGATCTACGTAAATGGCGTTGAGTATGAGAATATTGCGAACGGCAACAACGTGGCGCTGAAAGAGAAAGATGAGATAGAAGTAACAATGGTCATACTTGCAGGAGGATGAAGCTCCGGTTATTTTGGGGCCAGGACTGTTAATTTAGCGAATAATACTTGACATTGAAACGGCGGGTGTGTTTAGAATGAGCATAGTGGTTGACATTTCGGAATCTCAGAAATCTGGTTTACAAGACATCACAGGGATTTCAAGGAAAGGAGGTAAAAAGACAAAAAAATAAAATAATAAAACGGTAAGCCAGAAAGAAAAAAAGAAGGGGGTAAAAATGAAAAGAGTAAGCATTGTTTCGTTGGTTGTAAGTTTCACTATTCTTCTGTTTTGTTCCTCATCCCTGTACTCCGCCCCAATCGAGCTTAAATTCGCCAATTATTTCCCTATCGGCACAGCACATACAAAGATCATGGAAGTATTTATAAAGGACATTGAAGCAAAAACGAATGGCAAGGTGAAATTCAGCTATTATCCGGCGGGGACCCTCCTGACCGCGCCGAAGATGTACGACGGCGTTGAGAAAGGGATGGCAGATCTCGGTTTCGCGAACATCGGATATACATTCGGACGTTTTAAAGCGACAGAAGTGCTCGATATGCCCATCGGCTATAATACCGAATGGGTTGCGACCCACGTTGCAAACGATTTTTACAAAAAATATAAACCGAAGGAATGGGACAAGGTTCACGTCCTTGCTTTTTCTATATGCGGACTGAACGTGCTGCAGACAATAAAACCGATATATAAACTGGAAGATCTGAAAGGCCAGAACATACGGGGGACCGGTTACGTTGGCGAGGTCGTGGCGGCGCTTGGGGGAACACCAAGGGCGATCCCGACGCCAGAGGCATATGATGCCGTCCTGAAAAAGGTTATAGATGGTCTGTACATATCCATGGAAACATTGCAGGCCTTCAGATATGCAGAGGTGGTAAAGTATGTAACTGAGATCTGGCCGATAGGGCAGGGCTATACCTTCTACCTCATTATGAACAAGAACGCATGGAACAAATTGCCGGCTGACGTAAAGAAGGTCTTCAACGAATATCCTTTTGAAGAGAAGCTGGCAACGATGTGGAACGAGATCGATATAGAGGGGAAAAAGTTCGCCATGGAAAAGGGCGTCAAGTTTATTCAACTCTCCCCTGAGGAGAGGGTGAAATGGATAAAAGCCGCTGCACCCGTCATTGAAAAATACGTGAAAACAATGGTCTCTGCAGGGTATAGCGAGAAGGAAGTAAGGGAGTGGATAAGCTATAACAAAGCAAGAAGAGATTACTGGACAAAGAAACAGAAAGAGGTTGGAGTAAAATCATCGACTGGTCCTGATTATCTAAGGGTGGACTGGAAATAGGAAGGTCTTGAAAATGGAAAGATTCGAGAGGATCACAAAAAATATATGCAAAAAGTTGGAATTGGTAGGGGTTGCGGGATACCTTATTATGGTACTTGTAAATATTATTGACGTTGTCGGCTCAAAATTTTTCAAGTGGCCGCTTCCCGGGGCGTTTGAAGTTACCAGCTTTGCCCAGGTTATTGCCATAGCCCTTACCATTCCTCTCGGCCTTTTTCTGGGTTTCCACCTGAGCATTGATTTTATTTTCGAAAAGCTTCCGAAGACCCCAAGATATTTAATAGACATCTTTGTCTCCACTGTTTTGACGGTCTTTTTTGTCCTGGTCTTTCTCCAGGCGCTGGAATACGGGTATTCCCTGCAGATATCTGAAGAGATAGGGTCCGTTTCAAAGATCCCGCTCTACCCCTTTGCTTATGTCATTGCCGCAGGCACTGTGCCCATCATACTTTATTATATTATCAGCACCATAAAGTCTATAAAGGGAAGGTAAGCTTTATGAGCCCAGCTTTCGTGTTTATCTTAGGCGTGATCCTCCTTCTGATATTCTTTCTGATAAGGATGCCCATTGCCTTTTCCATGGGCCTTGCCGGTTTTCTGGGCCTTTCGTACCTTACATCGTTCAGCACAGCCCTTATGTTCATCCCCCGGGATCTTTTCGAGGTGTTCAGCTCTTATTCCATAAGCGCGATCCCCATGTTCATCCTTATGGGATACTACGGGTTCTCAGCAGGACTTGGAAACAGGCTTTACGAATCAGCCTTCAGCATCTTCGGGCATATCAGGGGCGGCCTTGCTATCTCCACGATATTCGCCTGTGCAGGCTTCGGGGCGATCTGCGGTTCCTGTACCGCAACGTCTGCTACCATGGGAAAGCTTGCGATCCCTGCAATGAAAAAATATAAATATAACGACATGATCGCGGCAGGCTGCGTCGCCTCTTCCGGGACGCTCGGCATTCTCATCCCTCCAAGCGTGGTCCTTCTCCTTTACGGCATCATAACGTCGGAATCCATAGGGAAGCTCTTTATCGCCGGCATAATCCCGGGCATAATACTCGCCATTTTCATGTCCCTCGCCGTCTATATTTACTGTGTAAAGAACCCGACAGTAGGTCCACCCGGCGAAGAAGTGCCGTTTAAGGGAAAAATCAGGGCAATTGGCAGGATAATAGATGTAATAATACTCTTTGTAGCGGTTATAGGAGGGCTTATCTTTGGTTTCTTTACACCGACCCAGGCCGGCGGTGTAGGTGCCGTGGGCGCGATCATTATCGGCCTTGTGAGAAGAGAGCTCACGTGGAAGGCATTTATTGACAATACCAGGGAGGCGCTGAGGACATCCTGCATGATCCTCACCGTAATGGGCTTTGCCACGCTTTTTGGTCACTTTATAACATTGTCCAAGATAACCTTCCTGCTTTCCGACTGGATAACAACCTTGAATATCCACTCCTTTTTCATCATGCTGATCATCATGCTGATCTACCTTATAGGAGGGTGCTTCGTTGATTCGCTGCCCTTCATGATACTTACCGTCCCTATCTTTTATCCCCTGGTGGTGTCCCTGGGATATGACCCCATCTGGTTTGGCGTCATCATCACTATCTTAACAGGCGTAGGCACAATAACCCCGCCTGTCGGCATAAACGTGTATGTCATAAAAGGGATAACCAACGGCTTGCCGCTTGAGACGATATTCAAAGGCACAACCCTCTTCCTTGTAGCGATGATGATAGCCACGATTATCCTTATCGCCTTTCCTGCCTTGACCCTTTTTCTTCCGAATTTCGTACAATAATATCCGGCAGGCCGTACCCCTTCTTTAGTACGGCTCCGGTTTATCCCCTCCTTTCTCTTTGTCCGCATCTCTGAGATTGCATGTAACTTCAGAGATACAAATCTCATATTTTCTGTATTGATAGTATTTGCAGCCTGCGTGCAGCCTGCATCCACTGCCTTACGGCAGAAAAACCAAATAATAACAGCAAGACAGAGATGCACAAAATTATCTCATTTCAGCCGGCATCCTTACGGCAAAGAAAAAGAGCGGAACATGCCGCAAATATCCTGTATCTCATTGGTTACACACGTTTATGGATGAATCTTTTTAAAAAATACTAAACCTCATAATAACTTGTAGTTATAAACCATTTCGTAGAAATAGCAATGTGGCATAGAATTTGCTTTCATCATAATGAAAATAAATTTTCTAAAAGCCGCTTCCAGAAAGATATGCATTTGACACGGTAAGATGTAGAAGAGCACATCAGACATACGTATAAATAAGGATAAACCAAGTACCGGTCCGGCACGCAGAATCCTGGCGTACGGGCTTCAGGGGGGAGAGAGGTTGCCTGAAGCGTATTGTGCAGAACCAACACACCAATACAAAAGATCTCAATTATCACATTACAACTGTACTTATTTTATGCACCAACCATGACGCGGGAGTTGCGAAAAAGGAGGCGTAATGCATAACAGGCTTGACGGGTTTCTCAAGATTGTAACGAAGATTCTCAATTATATTGGCAGCGCGGCGCTTACATTTATGATGCTGCTGACCGTTGCTGACGTCACCATGCGGGCCTTTGGCCATCCGATTATCGGCACGTATGAGGTCGTGGCCTTAGCGCTGGCGCTCGTCGTCGGCTTTACCATCCCCAAGGTCTCATATGAAAAGGGACACGTTTTTATGGAGGTTGTTGTTGAGCGGCTTACTCCTAAAAGGAGGGATATGTTGAATACGTTTACCCGGGTTCTGTGCTTCTTTCTTTTCCTGTTCATCGGGTACAACCTTTTCAGTGCGGGCAACGAGTTTCGTACATCAGGCGAGGTATCGCCAACCATCCAGCTCCCCTTTTATCCGATCGCCTATGGCGTAGGGGTTTGCTGCTTCATTGAGTGCCTGGTATTTGTCAATGACATTGTAAGAATATGGAGAGGCCAATATGAATGAGATAACAATAGGGATCATGATGCTCTTTTTACTCCTGCTCCTTTTTGCGACGGGCATTGAACTGGGTTTTGCAATGGCGATAGTGGGGTTTGTGGGTTTTGCCTACCTCAACGGCATTCCTTCGGCCATGAACCTTCTGGCCAGGGACATGTTTGATGTTATCACCAATTACGGCTATACGGTCTTTCCCCTCTTCATCATGATGGGCCAGATCGGTTTCCATGCCGGCATCGCGAAACGGCTCTATGACTGCTCACACAAGTTCATCGGTCATATCCCCGGCGGCCTTGCGATGGCAACCATTGTGGGGGGCAGCGCCTTTAAGGCTATTTGCGGCTCTGCGACGGCCACGACGGCAACCTTTGCAAGCGTTGCGATGCCTGAAATGGAACGCTATAAATACGACGAGAAACTATCGACGGGAACAATCGCGACTGTCGGAACGCTGGGCTGTCTCATACCGCCAAGCGTGGTCCTCATTCTTTACGGCGTTATCACCGAGCAGTCCATAGGAAAGCTTTTCCTTGCCGGCATAGTGCCCGCGATCATTATAGCCATCTTTTTCATGGCGATTGTCTATGGATGGGTAAAGATCAACCCGGCAGTTGCCCCTGTGTCGGAACGTGCAACATGGAAGGCGAGGATACGGAGCCTGCCGGAGGTTGTCTGGGTTTTCCTCATCTTTATCCTCATGATCGGCGGGATCATGCAGGGATTTTTTACCCCATCAGAGGCGGGCGCTGTCGGTGCTTTTGCAGTATTGCTCCTGGCGCTCATAACACGTGATATCACCTTCAGGAAATATATGCAATCACTCAGCGAAGCGATCCGTACCGCCGGGATGTTCCTCATGCTCCTTGTGGGCTCGGCGATACTCGGCCATTTTATTGCCGTCACCAATATCCCTCAGAAAACAGCGGAGTGGCTCGTAGGGCTGCCGGTCAACCGTTATATTATCCTCTTCGGCATCTGCATCATCTTCGAGCTGGGCGGTTCTTTCATTGAAGACCTCGCCTTTATGATCCTTGCCCTCCCGATTTTTTATCCAACCGTCATCCAGCTTGGGTTTGACCCGATCTGGTTTGCGGTCATCATTTGCGTTATCATCATGGTCGGCATGATTATCCCGCCGGTGGCCATCTGCGTCTTTGTGGTGAAAAACATTACCAAGGTGCCCTTGTGGACGATATACAAAGGCTGCGCCCCGTTCCTGATCTCTCTCTTTATCGCCTGGCTCATTCTCTTCTTCTTTCCGCAGCTTTCACTCTGGCTTCCATCGCTGGTTTACAAATGAGGCGAGATGGGGAATGAACGACTTTTTATTGAGAGGAGGCCTGATCAAAAAAGGCAACATGTCGTACGTTATGATATACAAAAAACTAAAGGAGGTTAAGAAATGGCAAGAAAGGTTTTAGCGGTGGTATTTGTTGTAGCGGTTTTTTCGTTTTTGTTTACTACGTCCGGCGCGGCAGAGGTGATTAAGATCAAATTCGCTAACTATATGCCTATCATGCATACCAATACGATAGTAATGGGCAAGTTCTGCGACGAAGTGAACAAGAAGCTTGCCGGCAAGGTGGAGATAACCCAGTATCCTGCCGGTACATTATTAAAGGCGCCCCAGATGGCTGCCGGCGTAGCCTCTGGCGTTGCCGACATGGGCCTTGCGCACTGTTCTTACTCAAGGGGCAGGTTCCCTGTCATGGAGCTTACCGAATTGCCTCTCGGCGCTTCGAGCAGCTTTATCCTCACCCATGTGATCAACGATTTCTATGACAAGTTCAAACCCAAAGAGTGGGACGCCTACCATCCCCTCATCTTCAGCGCAAGTACACCATCTACAATACAGACGCTCAAGAAACCGGTAAAGACGCTGGAAGATCTCAAAGGGATGAAGATCAGGGGCACAGGCAGGAGCGGGGATGTCGTAAAGGCCCTCGGCGCCACCACAACACCCATCGAGATGATGGACATGTATGAATCGCTGAAAAGGGGCGTTATCGACGGCAACATGGGCCCCTACGAACAGTTGAAGAGCTTCAGAACGGGCGAAGTCTTAAAGTACCACAGCGTGGCGTGGCAGGCCGGCAGCGGCTACACCTTCTATGTGATCTTCAATAAGAACAAATGGAACAAACTTCCGAAAGAGGCTCAGAAGGTCATTGACGAAACAGCGAAGTCCTACATAGACATCTGGGCGGTCGAGTGGAACAAGACAGACCTCGATGGCAAGGAATTCTTCGAAAAACAGGGCGGTCAGACCATACCCATTCCCGACGCAGAGATCCAGAGATGGGTAAAGGCTGTACAGCCGGTTATCGATGATTACAAAAAAGATATGGTTGCCAAGGGTTTCAAGGCAGCAGAGGTTGACGGCTGGATCAAGTTCATAAAGGAACGCATTGCCTACTGGAAGGATCAGGAAAGGACAAGAAAGATACCTACAGCGTATCAATAGATCGGCTGGTACAGTAATTATTGAGCAGTTGCGCTTCACTCCTGTGGAGGCGGAGCGCAACTGACTCACATAACGTTTCACATGTAAGAGGGCTTGTCAATGTGCCTCTCTCAAAGTTTACAGAATGCGAAGGAACATATACAATATGGGTAGTAAACTAAATTGCAAAGAACATGAAGCCCCTGCAGGATGTGCAGTGCCGGTATCTTCTTCCTGCGAAGGTCCTCATTTGAACATATGAAAAGATATTAAATATGATCGTGGAGAATGCTTATTGAAAGATAGAAAGTAAAATTTACTGACCTAATGTAAGGAGGTTTTTATGGCAAAGGTAAAGATGTGGAGACCGGAATTAGAAACATTGCCCCGGGAGGAGTTGGAGAAAAGACAGTTGAAATATTTCAGGAAGCAGATGAAGTATGTCATAGAGAACAGCCCTTTTTACAAGAGGAAATTCAAGGCAGCCGGGGTGACACCCAATGACATTAAGACTATGGACGATGTGAGGCAGGTCCCTTTTACAACAAAGCAGGAGCTGCTGCAATCCCAGGAAGAACATCCCATATTCGGCGATTTCCCGTGCATCAAGCCGGAGCAGGCGACAAGGGTCTTCCAGACATCGGGCACCACCGGCAAGCCTCTCAAGATCCCCTTCAGCAAAAAGGATTGGTTTAAAACGTTTTATGAACAATTCAGCTATTATATATATGGCTATGGCATGGAAAAAAAGGACGTGGCATTTTTCCCGTTCACCTACGGGACCTTTATCGCCTGGTGGGGAATCCAGGGTGCGATGGAGCAGCACGAAATCACCATAGTCCCGGGCGGCGGCCAAAGCTCAGATGCGCGCGTGAAAAGCATGATTGACTGGGGCGCAACGATCGTCTGTGGAACGCCTACCTACGTCATTTACCTTGGTGAACTGGCGCAAAAGATGGGGATCGATCTTCCTAACTCGAAAGTAAGGATCGTTGTTACCGCGGGCGAGCCGGGCGCGCAGGTCCCTGCGACAAAACAACTTGTAGAAAAGCTGTACGGCGCAAAGAATTACGATGATATAGGGAGCACGGAGATAACGAACTTTGGATTTGAATGCGTAGCGCAGAAGGGCACTCATATGTCAGAGGCGATGTTCCTGCCTGAATCTCTCGATACAGAGACCGGTAAGCCGGCTGCAGAAGGCGAGGCCGGCGAGCTTGTGCTCTCCAACCTTTTCTGCGAGAGCGCACCGCTTATACGCTATAAGACAAAAGACCTCGTAAGGTTCAATTACAAGAAGTGCGATTGCGGAAGGACGTTCCTGCGAATGAATGGCGGCGTATTGGGAAGGGCCGACGACATGTTTACCTTTGGCGGGGTAAACATCTTCCCCTCCGCGATCGAGAATTTCATCAGGGGTATCCCGACGTTTGCGAATGAATATCAATTGATCATTCCCAAACAGGGCACGGGGAAGAGAATGAAAATTAAAGTAGAGCCGGCATCAGCAGAGGTATCGGACGAACAGGCCAAAAATGCTGTAAAACAGTTGTTGGAGAGCATCGTCTACAATATAAAAGTTACCGCTGATATCGAGCTGGTCGACCCGGGGAGCCTGCCGAGGTTCGAAGGGAAGGCAAAGAGGGTTATTAAAGAAAGTTGAAAGATCTAAACAAGGTGCGGGCGGCACGGGCTACCCGCACCTTGTTGAAATATGCTCTGCATATGCGGCGCTGTTAGGCTGAAAAAGGAGCTTATTCAAAGTCCTTCGATCCCAGAGGAGGAAACGGAACACATGAACCCGACGATCCTGGTCTTTGATTGGCTCGATAAGCTGAAGTTCGGCCGCTTCCACGCAATTCTGACTACCCTCATAGGCCTCATATTCATAGCAGGAGGCTACAATTCACAGGTCGTTGCGTACATCGTGCCTCTTGCGCTCAAAGAATGGCATCTGACGCCGCTTGCAGCAGGCACCATGATGTCCGCCAGCCATTGCGGCCTCATGCTTGGCGCCATCGGGTTCGGGATGGCATCGGACCGCATAGGAAGAAAGAAGACCATCATGCTGGCCGTTGCATCACTGTCTGTATTCAGCAGCGCTGCCTATTTTGCTCCCAACTATGAGGTGTTCTGCCTGTTGCGCCTGATCGCGGGCCTGGGGATCGGCGGGGCGGTGCCGCTCTCGTCAACGATAATTTCAGAGTTTGCCCCTGCTGCGATCAGGGCGAGGCTTCTTACCGCGGCAGCCGGCGGCTTTACTCTCGGCTGGGCGGTAGCGGGACTTATTGGCACGGCGCTGATATCCGATTACGGATGGCGCGTGGTGCTCCTCTTCGGTTTCCTTCCTGTATTTTTGCTTCCCGTTATACAGCGTTACCTGCCGGAATCGGTTCGGTTTCTCGCGAATAAAAAGAGGTACGATGAAGCGCTGAAAGAGATAAAAAGGGTAGAGAGGATGGGGCGGTTCGAACCGAAGGAATGGAAGCCTGAAAGCTTTGAGCAGTCAGGCGCAGAGCCTAAGGCCAAACTGAGGGAACTCTTTCGTCCCGGCCTGAGAGGGATGACCTTATTGGTGTGGGCCAGTTATCTCTTTAACTTTCTTGCCATCTACGGGTTGTCTACCTGGCTGCCCTCGCTCCTTGCGAACGCAGGTTTTTCTCTGGCAAAAAGCTTCAGCTACGGGATTGTGCAGGCCATCGGATCAACGGTAGGCGGATTTTTGCTAGGCTGCATCCTTGATATCTTTGGCAGGAAGCGAGGCCTCTGCCTGACCTATTTTCTTGGCGGGTTATCGATTATATGGTTCGCGTCTGTGACGTCAGAAATGCCCCTTTATCTTGCCGGATTGGCTACCGGGATCTTTGTGGTAAGCGTCCCTGTGGCGCTTCACGTGGTAGCAGGCGAGACATATCCTACCCACATCCGTTCGACCGGAGCAGGATGGGCTTACGCAATGGGAAGGATTGGATCGATAAGCGGGCCTATCGCAGGCGGGGCGATCCAGATGACCAGCCTCAGCGTAAGCCAGTTCTTTATGCTTTTTTCACTGCCCTGCTTCGTGTGCGTGTTGCTCGTTGCGCTTTACCCGGTTGCCGTCAAGAAGGATGCGCTGGAGGCGGTAACCGCAAAGCTGCTGAAATAGCTTATAACTCCCTCCCCCCTGACTGTCGGCCGACTAATCTTAAACTTCTGTGCAAGATCTGTTACATTCATATGTTTTTCATTCCAATCTCTAACGAGTTGCATTTTTAGTTCCATCTGGCTTAGCACCTTCCACGGCATCTGTTCTCCTCCTTGCCGTAAAGTGTAAACCATGTATCCGGTCTGTTTTGTAAACTATGTTACCAGTTTGTACCAACAACGTTCCCTCTCCCCTGGCGGGAGAGGGTCAGGGCGAGGGGGAAGAATCTGACTTCCACACCTTGCGACAGTTGTTCCAAGATATTAAGATTTAGATCCTTTCTCCATAGACATAATTGTCGATGGGAAAAGCCCCGTTTCGACAATTATGTACTGCGGCAACGGTCGCCGTGTAAAAAAACCTAGTATAATCAATCTATTATATCGACCGGCCACTGGCATGCATATTGCTCTAACAAGGGTATGCAGAATGTGTAAAGGAGGCGATATAATGAAACATTTGGCGTCTTTGTTTTGTATGGTATGCGCAATCGCACTTCCTCTGCAGGGATATACTGCTGATCCTGGTAATATTTACCTGAGATACCTGGAAGGGGACGTACAGGTAAAGACAGTAGATGCAAAAGAGTGGCTGCCCGCATCGATCAATATGCCCTTAACGGACAGCGATCAAATCTGGGTTCCTGATAACGGGAAGGCTGAGCTTTTTTTAAGAAACGGTACGATCGTCAGGCTCGACAGGAACACATTTTTAGAGATGTCCTCGCCGGCGGACAAGCAGACACGGTTTTACCTGGGCGCAGGGCGCGTATATGGGAATGTGATCGTTGAAAAGGGGAACGCTGTGATTCTGGAGACCCCGGCGGCATCTTTTATCGCACACACGAACTCTGTCTTCAGGATCGACGTGGCAGAGAATGAAGATTCAACCGCCTCTGTCTTTCAAGGCGAGTTGTACGCAGACCGTGGTACAGGGCAGATGCGGATCGGCGCGGGAGAAAGGATGGTCCTGAAGAGAGATGCCCAATACCCGGTCCTCGCAAAACTTCTCCCAACCGATGAATGGGAGCAGTGGAACAAGCAGAGGGACCGTGAGTTTGCAAGGCCTGAATCAGGGAATGCAACTGCCTATCTTCCCGATGAGCTTAAGCACTATTCTTATGACCTCAATAAAAACGGCAAGTGGGTATTGGAGCAGGAATACGGCTATGTCTGGACGCCGACTGTCATAGTCGTGCAGAACTGGTCTCCCTACAGGGTTGGCCGGTGGGTCTGGATGCATGGCGATTATGTATGGATCTCCTACGAGCCGTGGGGATGGGCGCCGTATCATTACGGCAGGTGGGCATTCATTAAGGCACGCGGATGGTGCTGGGTACCTCCGCGCAGAGGGTTTGCATACTGGGGCCCGGGATATGTCGGATGGGTCCACACCCCGACATGCGTCTCGTGGGTGCCCCTCGCCCCCCGGGAGGTCTACTACGGACGCGGCTACTACGGCCCTTACAGCGTCAATGTAAAGAATGTGACCGTGCAGAACATTGCGGTCAACCGGCCCGTGCATAAGAACATACACGTCAAGAACGCAATCACCGCCATGCACAGGGACACCTTCGTGACCGGCAGGCAGGTAAAACCGGCCCCGAAGGAAAATCTTTTTCTGAGAGAGAAAAGGATCATGGGCGCTCCGGAGATAAGGCCGGAGAAAACAACGCTCATGCCCGTCATTAAAGATATACCAAAAACGAAGCAGCCGCCGGCATGGATTGCCGGCATGAAACCGGGAACATCGAGGAATAATAATCCTGCAGCAGAGAGCCAGGTTGTACAAAGGATACCGCGGCCTCCGACACAATCTTCAAGAACGTCATTACAGCAAGGAACTCCTAAAGGAAATGAGGTTCCGTCCACGACAGGACAACTAACGTCCACGCGCCATGCAAGGACAGAATCACAAAGGATCGGCGCAGTGAATAAGACGCCTGCGGCCCCGGTTGCCCGCCAGGAGACAAAGGCCGCAACAGGGCAAGAGCGTGCTCCCGAGGCAACAAAACAGGCGAAGCCTGCTGCACCCGCCCGTTTTGCCGATGTATCGGCAAGGAAGAACGACATAGCAAAAAATACTTCAGTTGCTCCTGCCGTTCAGCAGGCGAGGCCATCCCTGCAAACGAGGACACAGCCACCATCGGTGGCTTCGCTGAGGACGCAGCAGGTGCCGTCGCCGCCGGTCTCGACGCAAAGAACGCAAACCCCATCGATCGTACGTCAGAAAACACGTTCCCCAGCGGCAACATCCCAAACGCTTTCGGCAACGAGATCTCCTTCGGTAGCTACTCAAACGCCAAGATCGGTAACGTCTCAAACGCAGGCACCCGCGAGGACTCTTTCTGTGACGCGTCAAGTACAACCAACTGCAAAGCCTCCTTCGGTAGCACCCCGGACGCAGCCAACTATAAAGTCCACCTCAGTGACGCCTCAGGCTCAATCGCCAGTGAAGGAAGGCGTGAAGATGTCTGCGGCGCCCAGGGAGACGCCATCCAGGGAGGCGACACCCAGGATAGAACGAAAGGGCGGGAGGTAAAAAGCCGGGCAGCATACATACATAACCAATCACCAATTAACCCGGCATCGATATGAGCGGTAAGCGGGAGATCCGCTGCATAGCCGTTATTTCCGAAGGAGTTGTTTGAGTTTTTCCATATCGTCCCAGGCCTCGTTGATCTTGTTCTGGTTGCGCAGGAGGAACGATGGATGGTATGTGGGGAGGAGCGGCGTTCCGCGATAGGTCGTAAGCACGCCCCGGATCCTGGTGATCCGCTCATCTACGCCAAGCAGCGTATTGTATGCATGACGGCCGAGGGTACAGATGATCTTCGGTTTGATGAGCTCAAGCTGCGCGAAGAGATAATGTTTGCACGCCTCTCTTTCCTGCTCCTCCGGGTCCCTGTTGCCCGGCGGTCTGCATTTCAGGACATTGCAGATATAGACGTCGCTTCTGCCGAGGCCAATCCTCTCGATGAGCTGGTCGAGAAGCTTGCCGGCCTTCCCTACGAATGGTCTTCCCTGGATGTCTTCTTCTTCACCCGGCGCTTCACCGACAAAGACCAAACGCGCGTTCGCATCCCCCTCGCCGAAGACAATGTTTTTGCGTGTTGCGGCAAGGGCGCATTTACTGCATTGACGAACCTCTTTTCTGAGTTTTGAAAGGGTCATCCGGTCGTCCTTGTCGAAGAGGTAGGTATCGACCCCCATATTCTTGAGGGCGTGCATGAAATTGCGGACATTGTATGATGTGATAAGTGGTTTCATAACCTATGGCTATAAAAGCAGCTCATGGCTCATAGCTGATAGCAAAAACCAAACATAGTAAACATTAAGGAGCAGACAGCGAAAAGATTTTCGTGCATACTGCTTACTGCCTACCGGGTTCTTGCTGTTACCATGAGCTATGAGCCATGAGCTATGAGCCGCTTTTCTCATTTATACCGTTCCGGTATCTTCTCCACCTTCCGCTCTTTCTCAAAGACGTATGCTGCCTGGATCATGCGGGCCTCATCGAGCGGTTTTCCGATGAGCTGTAAACCTATCGGCAACCCCTTTCTGTCAAGGCCGCAGGGTACCGACATGCCCGGAAGGCCTGCCAGGTTCACCGGTATGGTAAAGATGTCCGAGAGGTACATGGCAAGGGGATCTTCCATCCTTTCGCCGATTGTGAAGGCGGTTGTAGGGGAGACAGGTGTTACAATAATGTCGCATGACTTGAAGGCCTCGTCAAAGTCTTTTCTGATCAGCGTTCTTACCTTGCTAGCCTTCCTGTAATAGGCATCGTAGTATCCTGAAGAGAGGACGTAGGTCCCGAGAATGATCCGGCGTTTTACTTCCTTGCCGAATCCCTTGAACCTCGTCTTCTTA
This sequence comes from Deltaproteobacteria bacterium UBA6106, assembly GCA_002428485.1. Lineage (GTDB taxonomy): Bacteria > Desulfobacterota > Syntrophorhabdia > Syntrophorhabdales > Syntrophorhabdaceae > UBA5609. Next base: position 5,509 of record DIWM01000046.1, on the reverse strand, counting down.
TACATGTCGATAATATCTTTCCCCGGTTCCCGCAGCCCGTATTTAACCCCGTCATATCGCGCAAGATTAGAGGATGCCTCTGCCGTGCATATGATGTAGTAGGTTGCTACCGCGTGTTCGCTATGGGGAAGCGAGATCTCCACGGTGGAAGCGCCCTGCCTTTCGAATAATGCAATTGATGCATCCATCTCTTTTTTGACGTCCGTTTCCATCCCATCTTTGAAATACTCCTTTGGGATCCCTATCCTTAAGCCTTTTATGTCCCGTCCGAGGGAAGCAGCATAGTCAGGCGCAGGCTGTGGGATCGATGTGGAATCCATTGGATCATGGCCTGCGATTACATTCATCATCGTCGCGCAGTCGCTTACGTTCCTCGTGATGGGCCCTATCTGGTCAAGCGATGAGGCGAAGGCGATGAGGCCGTATCGGGAGACCCTGCCATAGGTGGGCTTCATGCCGACAACGCCGCAGAGGCTTGCAGGCTGACGGATAGAGCCCCCTGTATCTGTCCCGATGGACGCAACGCAGAGCCCTGCCGCTGTGGCTGCTGCCGACCCGCCGCTGGAGCCGCCGGGAATGCGCGACAGGTCCCATGGATTTTTTGTGGTCTGAAAGGATGAATTTTCAGTCGATGAACCCATAGCGAATTCATCCATATTAAGTCTCCCCAGATGGACATACCCTTCGTCCTTCAGCCTCCTGATTACAGTTGCATCGTAGGGAGGAATAAAGCCTTTCAGGATCTGTGATGCGCAGGTAGTCTCAATGCCTTTCGTGCAGTAGATGTCCTTAATGCCAAGAGGAATTCCAAGGAGCCGGCCTTTTTCACCGCTTGCGATCTTGCTGTCGGCCTCCCTTGCCATTGCCAGGGCATATTCCCCGGTCACCTTGATATACGCAGAGATGCCCCTGTCAAATCTTTTTATCCTTTCAAGGAAGTAACTCGTCAGCTCAACAGAGCTTATTTCTCTTTTTTGAAGAAGTTCTCTTATCTGTACAATGGTCATTTCCAGTATATCTTCCACAACATCTCCTTGTCTTTTGTTAACAACTCCCATAAACCCGTCAGGCGTGAGGCGTCAGGCGTGAGGCGATTTTTTTACTCCTTACTCTTAGTTCCTTTGTTTTTTTCTCCCCTTACGCCTCACGACTTACGGTTTTTTCGCCATCAGCCATGAGCCATGAACTATGAGCTACCTTATTCTTCCACCTCAATGATCTGGGGCACCTTAAAGGATGAGCCAATCTTCTCCGGTGCATTCAAAATCGAATCTTCTACGCTGAAGGAATCTTTTACAAGATCGTCTCTTAATACGCAGGTCACGGGAATAGCGTGGCTTGTAGGTTCTACCCCTTCGGTATCAAGGGCATTGAGGGTGTCCATATATTCGAGAATTCTGTTTAGCTGAGCGGTGTACAATTCAACCTCATGGGGCTCCAGGGCAAGCCTGCCCAGATGGGCAACGTATTCCACAACGTCTTTGTCAATCTTCACTTTTCACGCCTCCTGCGTCTTTCTCGTCTTTACTCCGGACTCCGAACTTTACTCTCACCCGCATTCAGCCACGGCCTTTATGATGTCGCCCCTTGTGACGATGCCGATAAGCTTGTCATTGTCAATGATGGGGATCCTGTTTACCTTTTTTTCCATCATGGTCTTTGCGATATTGACAGCGGACTCCGTCGAAGGTGCGGTTATTACATTTTCTACCATGACGTCCCTCACGGCAAGGTCCTGTATGCTGCCCGCTTTGAGCCCCTTGAGTATATCGCTCTGGCAGATGATGCCTACGAGCCTGCCTTTGTCGACCACGGGCATGCCCGCGATATTAAAGAGCTCGAATTTGTTGATAATGACGTTGAGCTTTTCTGAAGGGTGGCACGTGACTACGTTCTTGTTCATAAGTTCCACTACTTTCATCTATTCCTCCATACAATGGCATTGCTGCGTAAAGCGCTCTGTGTAATGCTCATCGCTACAACATCTGTCCGAAGAGCTGGGTCTCCTGGATGTATTTCTGAAATGCCTCTACCGCTTTCATCGCCTTGTGCAACCTCTCCTGCTCATCAGGCCCCAGCATATCAGGCCTCAGGTAGTTCTTGTCTTTTGTGTTATCGGTCCTGTAGTTGATCTGGCTCATTATCCTGAACCTGACGAATGTAAAATATGCGTCTATGAGGTCGCTTTCCATATCTTTTTTAATGATGTTCTTCTTTCTGAGCGACTGTATCCGCCGCAGTGTATTTCTTTCATAGATGCCGCCCACGAGAGCGGTCATTCTTACCGCGAGGATAAGCGGGGCCCAGCCGAGAAGCTTGATATTGAACTTATCCTTGTTCTCTCCTTCTTTTTCGGTCTTGAAGCCGCCGAAGAAGGTAAGGGCGCTTGGCATGAGCACGGCAGACTGGATAAAATCTTTCATGACGTGCTTGTTGTCTGTGAGCTTTTTGAAAAAGTATTCCAGAAGCGAGTCGAGGAGTTTTGTGTTGCCCTTTACGGGCCGGGCGTCGGTCAGGATTATCACGTCCAGGGCCTCAAAGATGCCCTGCTCGTAGGTGATCCTGTCTTCTATGCGTTTTTTCCAATCCCCGATGGACCCCCGCCATTTTTGGTTTGTCGGCATCACATTGCCTTTGCACCGCTCAAAACCGACTTCATGGAGGCTGTCCGTAGCTTTCCGGCAAAAGATCTCGTAATAATAGTCGACAATCTGTTTTGGTCCTAAGCCGTCTTTTGATACCTTGATATCCCTCTGCTCAAACTCTTCACGCAATCTTTTTCCGGAATCCTTTGGCATGAAGTCTTTATCGGGCTCTTCGTAAATGATCATGTTGTCCTGATCGGTGATCATCGTCTGCTCGTCCCTGCCTTCGCTCCCGAGGCCTCCCCATACGTAGTCTGTGGGCGGTTTTCCCAGCCCTTCCTCTTCCATCTCCTTTTCCACCATGGTTAATACCTTGGTGATGAGTTTGTCCCGGGCGATGCGAAAGAGGTCGTGGGTATCGAGGATAGTTTCCTCTTCAAGATAGAAATTTTCTATGCCGGCAACCGCTATATCATGGTATGCCCGCAACTCCTCAAGCGATGTGGCGCCATCGATCTTGTGGAGCACGAGCGACCTGAACTCGGTCTCGAAGATCTCATAATCCTTGAGTGCCGACTGCAGGGTGTTCACGAGCTCGGAAAGAAGCCTGTACCGCTCGTTTCGCAGAAGCAAGCGGTCTTTTATAATATCCTGGTGGTCTGCGATGTACGATTCGATGAAGGAAAAGTTCAGCGGCATCTTCTACCCTGTAATGCTCTCCAGCATCTTCCTGCTTGCAATGAGCTTTTCGCGTTTTTCCTGCAGCTCATTGAAGTTTGCCTCATTTTTTGCAATCACCTCCGGAGGCGCTTTTTCTCTGAAGGCTGAATTGTTGAGCTTGGCGGAGATCTTCTCACCGTCTTCATGTATCTTGACGAGTTCTTTGTCGATCCTCCCCAGCTCCTTCTGGACATCAATCAGGCCCTCGATGGGAACAAACACCTCTATACCCTTGTATACGCCTACTGCTGAATGCTCCGGCGCGTTGCCGTCTATGAAGAGGATATTTTCGATCCTCGCAAGATCTTTCATGTAGTATTCATATGTCCTGAGAAGTGATTGCCGGCCGTTTGCGCGGATAACGACCCCGATCTTTACGTTGGGGGCTATCCCTGTTTCGCCGCGGATGTTGCGGACAACGTCAATGACCCCCATGATCGTTGCCATGTTCGCCTCGCTTTCTTCGTCCAGCTCGGCCTCGTTAAATAACGGGAATGCGGAGGTCATGACGCTTTCCGTATCGCGACCGGGGAGGCGCTGGTATATCTCTTCCGTAACAAAAGGCATGATGGGATGCAGAAGCTTCACGATGTCCGTGAGGGTCCTGTAGAGGACAGACCGCGTTGCACCGGCATCAAAAGTTTTCACCTTGCCGTAGAGGTTTGGTTTTATAAGCTCCAGGTACCAGTCGCAGAACTCGTGCCATATAAAGGAGTAGAGGCTGCTCGCCGCTTCATTGAACCGGTATGTGTTGATGCTCTCTGTTACCTCCCTGATCACCTTTTGCGTCCTTGATCTGATCCACACATCGGGCAGGTAGGATGACCTTTTTGTTTCCGGTGCTACTTCACTATCCTGCAGGAAGGTCAGGGCAAGCTTGGAGGCGTTCCAGACCTTGTTAACAAAATTCCTCGTACCCTCGATCCTCTCTTCCGACAGGAGGACATCGCGTCCCTGTGCGGCGAGGAGGGTAAGGATGAACCTGAATGAATCCGTCCCGTACCGGTCCATTATGATAAGGGGGTCGATAACATTCCCTTTTGATTTGCTCATCTTCTTGCCTTCTGCGTCCCTTACAAGCGCGTGGATGTATACGTCGCGAAAGGGCACATCCCCCATGAATTTGAGCCCCATCATGATCATCCGGGCTACCCAGAAAAAGAGGATATCGAACCCGGTGATGAGAAGGGACGTCGGGTAGAAGGTCTTCAGGTCGTCGGTGTTGTCAGGCCAGCCAAGGGTAGTGAACGGCCAGAGCCCGGATGAGAACCATGTGTCAAGGACATCGGACTCCTGGCGCAGCTTTCCCTTGCAATCCTGGCAGGTATCAATGTTGTCAACGGACACATAGGTCTTGTTGCACCTGTCGCAGTACCATACGGGGATCCTGTGCCCCCACCATATCTGGCGGGAGATGCACCAGTCCCTGATATTCTCCATCCATTCGAAATAGACCTTTTCCCACATCTCGGGGATGATCCTGACCCGTTGTGACCGTACCGCCTCGATCGCAGGCTGTGCGAGGGGCTTCGTCTTCAGGAACCACTGGAGCGAAAGCGAGGGTTCCACAATGGTTTTGCAGCGATAGCATTTTCCGACACCAAGGTTATAGGGCTCGATCTTTTCAAGGAGGCCTTTCTCATCGAGCTCCCGGATGATCTTTTCACGGCATTCGAACCTGTCAGTGCCCTTGTAATGGACAGCGTTTTCGTTCATCTTCCCGTCGTCATCTATGACTTTGACGACCTCGAGGTGATGCCTCTTCATGATCTCGAAGTCATTGAGGTCGTGCGCCGGGGTAACCTTAAGCACGCCCGTCCCGAACGATGTATCGACATAGCTGTCGCCGATAACAGGGACCTTTTTATCCATAATGGGGAGTATGACGTATTGCCCTACGTATTTTCCGTATCGTTCGTCGTCGGGGTTTACGGCAACGGCTGTATCGCCAAGCATGGTCTCGGGCCTCGTCGTGGCAACCGTCAGGTACCCCGTGCCTTCTGCCAGGGGATACCGGATATGGTAGAGATGCCCATTTGTCTCTTCGTGTTCGGCCTCAAGGTCGGAGAGGGCGGTCTTACACCGCGGGCACCAGTTGATGATGTAATTGTCCCTGTAGATGAGCCCTTCATTGTAAAGCCTCACGAATACCTCGCGGACAGCCCTCGAGAGTCCCTCATCCATTGTGAAGCGTTCCCGGGACC
>DIWM01000040.1 GCA_002428485.1 Deltaproteobacteria bacterium UBA6106 | reverse complement strand
CTCGCCCGAGAACGGGCTACAAAATATGTATAGCAAACCGTCGTGAGGCGAGGAAGCTCGGCCGTATCATTCCACCTCACCCTGACCCTCTCCCGCGAGGGGAGAGGGAATAATGTTACCTCGAAGCGCTGCTTCAGGGGATCTATTGATGGAGCGTGTTTGGAAATGGGAATCTACAGCGAGTTCACGAGCGAGAAGGGGAGTCTCTTCGGGCTTATGCCCGAAGAGGGGGCGACGTAAGCCCCTGGAATAGCAGTCCCGACGACATGCTCATCCTTGCCCCCCCTCCAGCTGATACAGTGAAAGGTGAAAGAACCTCGTGATTCGTGAATCGTAATTCGTAATTGGAAGACCCTGTGAAAGGTGAAAGGTGAGAACATATTCAGTTCTTTCAACCTCGTTTCTCGCGCCTTCTCCCCTCACGCCTCACGAATTACGAATTACGGTTGTTTCCGCCTCCTGGTTACATGGACGCGAGGATATTCCGGAGTTCTGAAATGGACTCACGGGTGAAGGTTTTATCCCTGAAATAAATCTCTTCAAAGGACCTGACAAAGATGGAGGCCTGTTCGCGTAGCCTTTCATCATCTATCCGCGATACAAATTCCTCAAGACCCTGCGACGCTTCCTTGCGGTAGCCGCGTTTCTCCATCTTTTGCAGGAAGGAAGAGAGAAGTTTCTTTTCGCGGGCTTGTCCCGGCATGACAAGCAACCGGATAATGATGATCGTTCCGGCGATCAACAGGGCGATGACGAGGTATTTTAAGAAGGCGTCCTTATTGAATTTTAATTTCAGTGATGGTTTCTTTATCCCTGTCCTGACCTTCCGGAGGAACGAGATTTGTTTTTCAAGGTTGTAGTTGATGATAAAGGCGTACCAGTAGTAGTTGACTGTATCCAGGAATATCCTTGCCTTGAGCAGTGAACCGCCCTCCAGTGGGAAGGCAAAGTTTTCCATGGATGCAGGCGTAGGGTCATATCTGAGCCAGCCTTTCTGAGGGAGAAATGCCTCTACCCAGACATGGGCATTCTTTTGCGGGACAAGATAGTATTGTCCAACGTCGTTGTAGTAGCCTCCCCTATACCCTCCGATCACCCGTGAGGGGATCCCCGCGATACGGAGCATGATGGCGAAGGTCGATGCGAAGTACTCGCAGTTGCCGTATTTGCTGTCAAAAAGAAATGTCTCAAGCGGGTTTTTTGAGAGAGGGAGATTTTGCAGGGAATATTTGAACTCCCCGTCGTGTAAAAATGCGTAGAGCGACCCTATCTTTTCAGGCACCTCTTTTCCGCGGGTTGTGGAATTGACAAGCTCGACTATCCTGGATGATATATTCACGGGGACCTGCAGGTATCTTTTTTCGTCTATGTTCTCATCTCCGATAGCATCGCCTATGATGGAAAGGACCTCGTACTTCGTTCTCCTGTCTATGTATACTGATGAAGAGTAGCTGAGATCATCGTATTTTTTCACGTACCGGGTAGATATGAATACGGGTTTGTCGAGGCCAAAGAGATAAACATTTTGATAAGGCTCAAGGTAGATCATCTGCCTGATGTGCTTACCCTCTATCCTTGTTTTTGTATTTGGTATGAAAAGGCGTTTCTCAAAGCTTCTCCACGAGGTTCCGTCGAAGTAGTCGAGGGCGATGCCCCTCCAGTAGAGGATGCCTTCTTCAACCTTTTCCATATTGGCCCTGAATACGATGCTCGCGTCTTCCTGGATATTTGAGACCTCGCCGAGTCTCACTCTGTCGGTGAATCCTGTCTTCGCCCTGTCGGGCCTGTTAAGGAAATCGAGAAGCGGATACTGGGTACGGGGCAGAATAACAAACATCACCACAGAAAGCGGGATGGCCAGGAGAGGTATCCAGAGGCATTTTGCTACCAGCTTCGCCATCGACCCTTTCGAAAATTCCAATGAGCTGTCCTGGGCATAGTAGGTGAGCAGGACAAATGCGACGGAGAGGAGGAAGACGAGAATGAGAAAATAGATAACAAAGTCCATGCCCAACGTCATAAGTCCAAGGCCCGAAAGAAGGAATAAGGCGATGGCATATATCTGCATATAGTCGCGAACCTGTTTTTTTTCGAGGAACTTGATCCCGAGCAGCACGAGGAGGGCCTCGAGCGTCTGCGTTATAAGCTCGCTTGAATCAAACTTATAGAGAAAGAAGAGTATCACGAGGACGGAGAACGCGGTAAGCGCCCGCCGCGGTATATAATAGTTCTTCCTGTATTCAAAGTATAGAGAGGCAAGGAGCATAAAAATGAAAAAGACAGAGTATGCGCCATGGATGTGTTCGTAAATTCCTACGAACGCCATGATGCCGATAAGGTAAGAAATGGTGTTCACGGCATGTCCTATCCTGATCTGCTGAATGTTTTTCAAAATCATGCCGCAACGCCCCCGGGATCAATAGAAGTCACGCCGTTCTGTACGCCGCCGTTATAAAGTGCAAGTTCTTTCAGCATGCTGACCTTGTGCGCATAGGAGGTGCCGGGTTCATACAGCCTGCCGTTTATCTTTAATCCGATGGGTATGTTCTTTTTCAGCAACTGGACGATCGAATAGGCGATGCATGATATCTTTTCTTCCGTATCATTGATGGCGACCTTTTCGAAATCGATGACTACCGGCTGGTAGGTGAGGGTCGACAGCTCTTTTGTCTTTAGTTTTCCTGTTTTTGCTGTTGCCTTCCAGTGGATATATTTGAGGGGGTCTCCGTGGACATATTCCCTTATAGAGACAATGTCTGATTCAAAGCCGATCTTGTCAGATGCCTTTTCTCCTTTTATCTTTTTATCTTTCACATAGAGAGTATAAAGTTCGCAGCGCTTCAGTTCAGGGAAGACGATTACATCGATATTGCCCTCCAGTTGACGGAAGCGTGTAAAAAAATTGAATGGAAATACGGAATTGATCAGGGAGCCTTTCAGTTGATAGATCCCCCGCCCCAGGAAAGAGATGTTAATATACTTCGTTGTTTCATTTTTTATATCAGTAAAAGGGAAAAGAGTCTCGAAGATGTCTGTCTTGAGGCGTATGAGAAAGGCCGGCAGAAACCTCCTTCTGTTCTTGATCGTTACCTTTACGGGAAATTTGTTGCGCGCATATATCTCCTGGGGAAAATCTATATCAACCTCGATCTTTGAAAGATTGTTCTTGCCGAATATGCCGGAAATGCTCATAAAGGCGAGAAGCGCCGATACGATCATGTAAATGAGGTTGTTGCCGGTGTTTGCTGCGGCAAGACCGAGAAATATTGTGAGGAGGATGTAAAGAAATCCTGCCTTGGATATCTTTATTACAGGGGGGCCGGTATTCCGTCTACTAAAGATTTTATGATCTCCCGTTTATTAAGATTCTCGTATTCTTCCTTGAATATTACCCTGTGTGAAATGGTGTACTCTGCCAGCTCCTTGATATCCTCGGGGATCACGAAATCTCTTCCACGGAAATAGGCGTTCGTTTTGGCGGTGTTCGTAATCGTCAGTGCGCCTCTTGTAGAGAGGCCCGTTGCAAGGTACCCGTTGCCCCTCGTTGCCTGTATGATAGAAAGGGTATAATCGAGGATCTTGTCGGAAATGTAGACCTTTTTGATGATCTCTTCCTGTATGTGCATTACCTCTTCGTGGTTCATAACGGGCTCGATAAGGTAGATATCTTCCCGCTTGCTGCCGATCTTGAGGATCTCTTTTTCAGCATCCCTTGAGGGATAACCGATGCTGATCTTCATCATGAACCTGTCGAGCTGCGATTCAGGGAGCGGAAAAGTGCCGAACTGCTCGGCGGGGTTCTGCGTCGCGATAACGCAGAAGAGCTTTGGAAGCTTGTAGGTCTTTCCTTCGATGGTGACCTGTTTTTCTTCCATGGCTTCGAGCAATGCGCTCTGCGTCTTCGGCGTTGCCCTGTTGATCTCGTCGCAAAGGACGATGTTGTTGAAGATGGGACCGGGATGAAATTCAAACTCTCCGGAGCTTTTGTTGTAGATCGAGAGGCCGGTGATATCGGTAGGGAGGAGGTCGCTGGTGCACTGGATCCTGCCGAAGCTTAATCCAAGAGACTTCGCAATCCCGATCGCAAGGGTCGTTTTCCCGAGGCCGGGCAGGTCTTCGATCAGGAGGTGCCCCTTGGAAAAAAAGGATATGAGCGAAAGGGCGAGAGCCCTTTCCTTGCCCTGCAAATAGTCTGAAAGCGATTGCGTTATGTACTCTATCTTGTTGATCTCTTTTTCCATGTCATCCCTTGCGTATTGTTTCATAATAGTATCATATTTCAGCGGCTAGCGCTTTTGAAACCATGACGTTTGACAACGAGCATGTTTTCGTATTCAATTATGTATGTCTATAATACCGGAATTCCCGGATTTCAAGGGCGTTGAGCTGCAGGACCGGGAATTTATCCATGATGTGCTCCGGCGTTACAAGCCGCAGGCTTCTGAATATACCTTCACAAACCTTTTTATCTGGCGATCCCATTACAGATTTGAGTGGGCTGTATATGGGGACTGGCTGCTTGTCTCATACAGTGAAAACGACGCCAATGTGTGCGGGCTTGGGCCAGTCGGCCCGCCGTCGAGGAAAGATGTAACGCTTATGTTTCTTGATTGGATGAAGGAGCGCAACGGGCAAAGAGAAGCCAGGATAGAGCGGGCCGACGCGATGCTTGTTGCGGAGCTTGAGGGCGCCGTGGGTGTTGTGTGTGAGCCCGCGCGTGATCATTTCGACTACGTATATCTGAGGGAGGAACTGATCCGTCTGACGGGAAACAGGTACCGTTCCAAGCGGAATCGTATAAACCAGCTGCTCCGTTCTTACGGTATTTCTTATAGCCAATTGCAGGAAAAGCACATTGCAGAATGTCTTGAGCTTCAGGAAAAATGGTGCATGGAAAAACGTTGTGAGGAAGATATGGACCTTCTCGGTGAATGGGAAGCGGTGAGGGAGATCCTGGTTAATTTTTGTGACCTGAAGGTGCATGGCGGTGTCATTGAGGTAGGGGGAAGGGTAGGGGCATTCACGATAGGTGAGCTGCTGAACCCGGAGGCTGCTGTGGTGCATATTGAGAAGGCGGATCCTGAAATACCCGGCCTTTATCCAGCCATTAACCAGCAGTTCTGCGAAAGGTCTTGGCAGGATGTAACCTATATCAACAGGGAGCAGGACCTGGGAATACCAGGTCTTCGCGTAGCCAAGCTTTCTTACCATCCCCACCATTTTGTCAAAAAATATACTATCAGCCTGATATAGAAAGGTGAAAGGTGAAAAGTGAAAGGTGAAAAGTGAAAGGTGAAAGGTCAAAAGGTGAAAGGTGAAAGGTGAAAGGCTTTTAACGTGTTGTTATTCCTGTTGAAGGAATGTATTATAATAAAATCAAGGGTTTACACGTAAGAATCCATGAGAAGAGGAAACGTTGCGTATGGATAGATTGTCAAGGGATGAGCTGACCCGTTATGCGCGGCAGATTGTTATGCCCTCTATCGGGGAAGAAGGTCAGGAGAAAATAAAGCGGGCTAAGGTATTTATAGCCGGCCTCGGAGGGCTTGGGTCCATATCCTCCTATTATCTTGCTGCCGCCGGTGTAGGTTGCCTTAAAATTGCAGACAGGGATACCGTAGATGTGAGCAATCTTAACCGCCAGATCCTGCACGCGACGCAGGACGTAAACACTCCCAAAACATCCTCGGCAGAGGCAAAGCTGCGTTCTCTTAATCCGCACGTTCGCATTGAAGCAATACAGCAGGAGATCAACGCGGCAAACATCACGGATATCGTGAGCGACTGTTCGATAATAGTTGACGCAACTGATAACATGGAAACGAGGAAGGCCCTAAATATCGCTTCCGTGAAGATGAAGATACCTTTCGTCTATGGGGGCGTTGATGGTTTCAACGGCATGGCAACGACCTTTATCCCGGGAGAGACGCCATGCTTTCAGTGTATTTTCCCGTACGAAACAAAAAAGAGAGGTGCCCCCGGAGTTATAGGCCCGGCGCCCGGTGTCGTGGCCTCGCTCCAGGCGATGGAAGCGTTAAAGCTAATCCTGGGCATGAAGGGGCTCCTGGCAGGCAGATTACTCTATTTCTCAGGCGTTGAAATGACCTTCCGGGAAATCAGGATTGAGAGGAATCCTGATTGCGCAATATGTAAAAGATAATAAAACTGCAATACAAACATTTATTTTAATATGTTAGGATGTTTTGATCAGGGCTTTATCAAATATAAAATTTCCATAAATTTACATTGTTATACTTTATTTGTGATTTAAATTATAAAATAGTGTGCGTATTATATAAAAAAGTATTGTCTTTTCTTGAGCAAACAATGTAAAAAGATAATCAGTGCCGTGCATCTGAGACATCCCCGTGAAGTCATTGCGAGACCGAAAGAACGGGCAGCCTCACATGTGGGACTGCCTTGTGCGGAATGGCCACGGAGGCAGATCATCGACGGCAGACACCAGGTGGGGTAAGCAATACAATTATTGAGGAGACGCTATGGGACATGGGTATGAAACATGTTGGATCAAGGGGGGGTTGATAAACCTTGAACTTGATTCATTTAAAACACTGGCAGACTCTATTGCCGATTTTGTTTGGGTAAAAGACAGGGAAGGAAGGTTTGTCCTGATCAATAAGGCTATGCATGAAAGGATATTCCGCGAAAAAGATGTCGGCGCGGTTATTGGTAAAACGGATGCAGAAATAGCGCTGTCTGTTCGGGATGCCGGTTATCAGCATGATTTTGAACGGAAATGCGTGGAAAGCGACCGGATCGTGTACGAGACAAAAACACCCCGTAAGTTTGACCACCATGGGTATTTCAAGGATACTTTCCTGCGCCTGGAGGTCTATAAGACGCCGATCTTTGATACTGCAAACGAAATAATAGGAACTGTCGGATATGCAAGGGATATTACAGAGCGTAGGAAGGCGCTGGAGGAGCCGTACGATCAGAGGCAAAGGTTTGCGATTTTTGCAGAACAGGTCCCTTTTGGGCTGGTGATGATAGACCGTGACGGCAACTATAGATATGTGAACAGAAAATTTATAGAGATGTTTGGCTACGACCTTGCGGACATACCGGACGGGAAAACGTGGTTCAGGCGGGTTTGCCCGGACACTGAATACAGGCAAAAGGTTATTGCGCAGTGGAAGGACGATTGCGATGATTTCAGGCCTGGAGAAAAAAAACCGTGGATATTCACCGTGAAGTGCAAAGACCAGTCTGAGAAGATTGCCAACTTTATCCCTGTCCAGCTTGAGACCGGGGAGATTGCTATAGCATGCGAGGATATTACCAGCCATGTCACCGCCCAGCGTGCGCTTGAAGATTCCCAGCGAAAACTGGCTGATATCGTGAATTACCTGCCGGACGCCACCATGGTCATTGATAGATCCGGGAGAATCATTGCCTGGAACAAGTCCATGGAAAAGCTCACAGGGGTGCGGGCGGAGAATATCCTCGGCGCCGGCGATTACGAGTATGCGATCCCCTTCTACGGTCAGAGAAGGCCTATCCTGGTTGATCTGGCGCTAAACCCTGAAGATAAGGCGATTGAAGAACAATATCCCTCCGTGACACGGGAGGAGGACACGCTTCTCACAGAACTATTTGTGCCTACCTTCGGAAGGGAAGGGGCATACCTGTGGGCAAAGGCAAAAGCACTGTATGATATATCCGGCAACATTGTCGGCGCCATTGAAACGATACGCAATGTAACAGAGATAAAGCTGGGCCAGGAGGCAATCAGGCAATCGGCAGAGAAGTACAGGGCCCTTTTTGACGAGTCCTTGGACGTTATCTTTATCGCAACGCCTGAAGGAAAGCTGCTTGACATCAATACGGCGGGCGTAAAACTTTTTGGCTATGAGTCCAAAAAGGAACTCCTCGAAATTGACATAGGAAATGATCTTTATTTCAACGAGGCAGACCGGCGCTTCTATATGGAGACCATCGAGAGGGAAGGCTTTGTAAATTCTTTTGAGCTTACGTTGAAGAAGAAAGACAAACGGAAGGTCACCGTTTCTCTGAATGCCACCGCGGTGTTTGATGAAAGAGGAAAAGTCGTGGCCTACCGCGGCACGATGCGGGATATAACGAACGTGAAGCTTCTTGAGCAGCAACTGCTCGAGTCGCAGAAGATGGAAACGCTGGGAAGGCTTGCAGGAGGCATTGCCCACGATTTTAACAACATCCTTAATATTATCCTCGGCGGCGCCCAGCTTATCAAGATGAAGGCCACATTTGACGACAAGATAAACGGTTACCTGACCTCTATTGAGAAGGCAGTATTTCGCGCATCGGATTTTGTAAAGCAGCTCCTCGCTTTCAGCAGGCGGCAGATCCTGAATTTTGAAGTAATTTCTCTGAATGACATAGTGGCTGATTTTATAAAGATGATCAACAGGATAATCGGCGAGAATATAGAAATGGAGATTATTCCCGCTGCAGATATGCCGAAAATAAAGGTCGACATTGCACAGGTGAACCAGATACTGCTTAACCTTGTTGTCAATGCCCGTGATGCAATGGCCAGAGGCGGAACGCTCACGATATCTACGTCCTCTGAAATTGTAGATAAAGAGTTTTGCTTTTCACATGTCGGTGCAAAGCCCGGCAGCTATGCGGCGCTTACTATTTCTGACACCGGTGAAGGCATTGATCCGGAGACGGTGAAGAAGATCTTTGAACCATTCTTTACAACAAAGAGAACAGGCGAAGGGACAGGCCTCGGCCTTTCTGTGGTGTACGGGATCGTAAAGCAGCACGGAGGATTCATTACCGTAGAGAGCAAAATAGGTGAGGGGACAAAATTTAAGGTATACTTTGCCGCGGTGGACGACAAGAAGCGGAAAGAAGCGTCCCGTATAGAGCCTGTTCTGGGTGGAACTGAGCGGATACTGATCGTAGAGGATGATGCAACGTTGCGCGAGATCTCATCGGAGATGCTGAGCATGCTTGGCTACAGCGTGATCCTTGCCTCAGACGGCGAAGAGGCGATCCGCATATTCAGAGAAAAGGTGAACGAAATAGACCTTGTCATTATCGACATGGTTATGCCGCGGTTAAGCGGGAAAGAAACATATACCCTGATAAAAAGTTTGCAACCATCCATTCAAGCGCTTTTTGTCACAGGCTATCAGATAGACGAAGTTCACACGGGCTTTATCATCGAGAGAGGGCTCGATGCAGTTCAAAAACCTTTTTCCATTGAAACGCTGGGAAGAAAGGTTCGAGAGGTACTCAATAAGAAGGCATAGGGTTCGAGGGTTCGAACCCTATGCCTTCCACGGCGGTGGGGAGACGGGCTGTACGAACTCTATCAGATAGGGTTCGTCCCATGTGATATCCTGCAGCAGGATAGTACGGAGCCCTTTCAGGGTTTTTGTCCTTTTGGCCCTGACCCCGAAAGATTGCGCAAGTTTTACAAAATCAGGGCTGTTCAGGGCCATAGACCCTGTTCGTTCATAGCGGTCGGTCATAACATCTTCCAGGATCCCGAAGCTGTTGTTATTATGGACAAAGATGACAACAGGTATATCATATTTTTTCAGTGTTGCAAGCTCGCCTATTACCGGCACGATGCCTCCGTCACCACAAAGGGCAAGGCAGGGCCTGTCGGGCCTCCCTGTTTTGGCGCCGATGCTTGCAGGCAGTGAATAGAATATGGGTGATATCCCGCGGGGCATAAGAAAGGTATTTTGGTAATAAACAGGAAAGTGATATTCTGCCCAGTATGATGGAGTATTGAGATCGCATACGGTTATTGTGTCTTCCGGAATAGTTTCCCGTAGGAGTTTTATCGCTGCATAGGCAGAAGACCTTTTAAGAAGAGACGCCTCCTCGACGGCCTGGAGATTTTTCAGGCGTGCCAGGTCCCACTCGAACCTTTTGCCTTTCAGTACCAGAGAAAGCTCATCAAGTATTTCCTTAAGGTCTCCCGTGATGCTAAGCCTTGTGGGATAGTTTTTCCCTATCCAGCGGTCATCGATATCGATGTGGACGAGCTCGCGGATCTTTACCCCTCTTCTTTTTGCATCTACATCGCGCAGGCGTGTCCCGATAGCGATAACAAGATCGGCCGATGCGATCATATCCCGCACGATCCCTTTTTTCATTACGTTGCCAAATGAACAGGGGCTGTCTTCCCGTATGATGCCTTTTCCGCCGGTTGTCGTGAGGAAAGGGATCGAAGCGACGGTACAGGTACGCTCGATCGTTTGCTGTATACCGTCCAGCATGAGGGATTTCCCGCCGATCATGAGAACCTTTCTTTTCTTACGGAGGATCTTTTCAAGGCTGCCGATCGATCCGGACAACCTGGCAGCACCCCTTTCTGTCCCTGTTGCCCTCGTTTTTTGAATGTGGGAAGCGCGGTATGTATGGTACGTTGAGGGTACTTCTTTTTCGAAAAGGACATAGGGTATCGATATGACAACAGGGCCCTTCCTCCCTGAAAGTGTAGTGTGATAAGCCTCTGTAAGGGTTGGGGCTATGTGCCCGGCGTCGCGGATCGAAAAGGTCTTTTTCGTGAAATACCTGAAGATATTTTCAGGCTCTTTCAGTTCGTGGAGTATACCTTTGCCCGTTGTTTTTCTTTCTGTATCAATGTGTATGATCAGCAGCGGGATGTCGTCGCTGTAAGCCTCCATGCAGCCCGAAACAATATTCCCGAGGCCTGGCCCCGGCGTAACCATTACCACACCGGTGTTTCCGGAAGCCCTTGCATATCCATCGGCCATGGATATGACGCCGGATTCATGTCTGCCCATAAAGGCTTTGATATTATTTTGTTTTTCAAGTGCATCGTTGAGGGGAAGTGTGTGAATACCCGGTAAATGAAAGATATTTCTAATATTATTTTTTTGAAAAAACTCTATAATAGCTTGTTTTCCAAGCATTTATCGCCTGCTGCAGTAAGTTTAGCATACTGAACTTAAAAGTTAAATAAAAATTTACTTGACAACTTTTGTGTATATTTTGTTTAATTAAATAAACTTTGTGTGATTATTTACTGTTATTATGAAAGTTGACGAGGCAAGCATAGGTGAACGGATAAAGATGTTGAGACAGGCGAAGTCTCTTACCCAGGAAGAGCTTGCCACAAGGGCAGGTCTGACGAAGGGCTTTATTTCACAGGTCGAGAGGAATCTGACCTCCCTGTCAGTAGAAAGCCTCATAGGCATACTGGACGCACTCGATGAGAAGCCGTCAAATTTTTTTAACGGGGCCTTTGATGAAAAGATCGTTTTTAAATTCAGAGACAGGGTTGAGCTTGAAAGGGAGGACGTGAAGAGATTCCAGATACTCGTTCCTGCTGCGCAGAACAGGCTGATGGATCCCGCTTTGCTTGAGCTGGATGTGGGAGAGAGGACGCCGGAAGAAGAGCCGCACGAGGGCGAGGAGTTTGGTTTTGTGCTTGCCGGAGGCGTTGAGGTTCTGCTGGGCGGGAAGCCCCACAGGGTGAAGCGGGGTGAATGCTTTTATTTTAAGGCGACAAAGAGACATTGCATAGCAAACAGGCGAAAGAAGAAGTCGGTTGTGCTATGGGTATCTTCGCCTCCTTATTTTTAGTATCCTTCGGGGACAAAAAGATCGAAGGAGATTGGGAAGGCGCTGAAGACAACCACGCTGCTTATGACGGCGTGATGCTGCGGGGATTAAATTAAATTGGAGAATGTAAAAATGACACCTAAAAAAATCTTTTTTACAAAAGGGGTAGGCGTCCACAAAGATAAATTATCATCCTTCGAGGTCGCCTTAAGAGATGCCGGCATTCAGAAATGCAATCTTGTTTATGTGTCGAGCATATTCCCGCCGAAGTGTAAAATTATATCAAAGGCCGCGGGCCTGAAGCTCCTCGAACCCGGCGAGATCACCTATTGTGTAATGGCCCGGAATGCAACCAATGAGCCGAACCGCCTTGTCTCTGCGGCAATTGGTTTTGCATGGCCGAAAGACTATTCCCAGTATGGTTATCTTTCCGAACATCATGCCTTCGGCGAAAAAGCGGTTGTTTCAGGTGAATATGCCGAAGATCTCGCGGCCACGATGCTTGCAACCACACTCGACATTCCCTTTGATCCGAACCAGGCCTGGGATGAGCGCAAGCAGTTTTATAGGGCGAGTGGTCATATATTCAAGACAAAACATATCTGCCAGTCTGCAGAGGGCAATAAAGACGGTCTCTGGACCACGGTACTGGCGTCAGCCGTTTTTGTCATGGATTGAAATGCCAAGACCTTCCCTGAGTTTCTGCGGGCTGCCCAACAATGGCAGTGATTACTCAGACGCTTCCATCGTTATGCTGCCGGTCCCTTTTGATAAAACGAGCACGTGGATGAAAGGCGCCGACAAAGGCCCTGCAGCGATAATCGAGGCGTCCCGGTATCTCGAATTTTATGATATAGAGACCGGCAGTGAGGTGCTGAAGAAAGGGATTTTTACTGCCAGGCCTGTCCGTTCAGCCTCTTCCTCTGCTCTAATGAAAAAGACCTCTTCAGTGGTTTCGCAATATCTGGAAGACAACAAACTTGTCGTAACCCTGGGGGGCGAACACTCCGTTTCTATCGGTGTTATCAAAGCTTATGCGAAGTACTATAAAGATCTCAGCATATTACATCTTGACGCCCACGCCGACTCCCGCGACTCTTATGAAGGAAGTCCTTATAGCCACGCCTGCGTTATCGCGCGCGTCAGGGAATTTGTCAGGAACATCGTCTCCGTGGGAATACGCAGCATGGATGCGTCCGAGCGCCCGGGCATAGACAGCAGAAGGATGTTTTTTGCGCACAGGATACACAATTCCGACAAATGGATAGACGGTGTGGTCCGCCTTCTTACCGGCAACGTATATATCACCATCGATCTCGATGTCTTTGATCCCGGCATTATGCCGTCAACAGGCACCCCTGAGCCGGGGGGCTTAAGCTGGTACCAGGTCATGAATCTCCTGTCATCTGTTGCTCGGTCGAAGCGGATCGTAGGGTTCGATGTTGTCGAGCTTTGCCCGTCACATTCCAGGGCCCCCGATTTTCTTGCTGCTAAATTGATCTACACGCTCTTGAGCTATATCTATGCATATACGGCACGCAAGAACATAAGGACCAAATAAATTTGATGATCAGGAGACCCTTTATATGAGCAATACAGGGAACCGCGGAAGGCTAATGATAATCGGGGCAGGGGGGGTTGCTACTGTTGCGGCGCACAAATGCGCGCAGGTACCCGAGGTGTTCAGGGAGATGCTGGTTGCAAGCAGGACGTTCCCGAAGTGCGAGGCGATACGGAGAGATATCAGGCAGAGATACGACAGGGACATACAGACAGCGAAGGTGGATGCCGACAATGTAGCGGAACTGACGGCCCTGATCAATTCATTCCGGCCCGACCTCGTCCTTAATCTTGCGCTTCCGTACCAGGATCTGCATATAATGGATGCGTGCCTTGTGACAGGGGTCAATTACATAGACACGGCGAATTATGAACCGCCGGATGAGGCGCACTTTGAATATAGCCGGCAATGGGCATACCATGAGAGGTTCAAAGAAAAAGGGATCACGGCAGTTCTCGGTTCAGGTTTTGATCCCGGCGTAACGAATGTCTATACAGCCTATGCGCAGAAACACCTCTTCGACGAGATCAACTACTTAGACATACTGGACTGCAACGCCGGCAGCCACGGCCATGCGTTTGCGACGAACTTTAATCCCGAGATCAATATCCGGGAGGTAACTCAGGCAGTGCGCCACTGGGAAAACGGCAAGTGGGTCGAGACGCCGGCGATTATCGAGGAAGGCAGCGTACACTTCGGTTTCGATTACCCGGTGGCGGGAATGCAAGAGAGCTATCTTCTCTACCACGAAGAACTGGAATCTCTGGTGTTGAACATAAAAGGACTGAAAAGGGCGCGGTTCTGGATGACGTTCTCGGATAATTATCTGAACCACCTGAGGGTGCTCAGGAACGTCGGTATGACGAGGATAGACGAGGTTGACTATGAAGGGCAGAGGATCGTCCCGGTGAGGTTCCTCAAGGCGCTGCTCCCAGAGCCTGCATCGCTTGGAACGGGATACACGGGGAAGACGGTCATCGGCAACATTATGACAGGCAAGAAAGACGGGAAGACGATTACGAGGTATATCTATAACATCTGCGACCACGAGGAAGCGTTCAGGGAGACGGGGACGCAGGCGATAGCCTATACGACCGGCGTTCCCGCAATGATCGGGGCGATGATGGCGCTTACGGGCGTCTGGAAGGGGTCAGGCGTCTACAACATGGAGCAGCTTGACCCGGACAGGTTCATGGAGGCGCTCAACAAATACGGGCTGCCGTGGCAGGTGGTCGAGCATGAACCGCTGCCGGACAAAATGTGAGATTAACATACGTAAGTCGTAAGGCGTGAGGCGTAAGGGGGAGAGGCAAACGGAGAGCTTGGAGCAGAGCGTAGAAAATAAGTCCTATAAGTCCTATTGGACCTATATTATTTTTTGTAGGAAAGCCGGTCTTTCGACGGTGAGGCATCGATGGCTGCTGAAAAAAAGATCGAAGAGATGATCAGGGCGGTTGCGGCGAAGGATATCGGCTCTGCGGGCAGGTACCACGCGTTATCCGCAGAGTCTAGAAGGAAGGTGCTGGGGGCGCTGGACAAAAACGGGCTCAAGGCATTGACGCAGTTGATTAAAGAGTCAAAGAGGAAAAGTTTCAAGGTGGCTGATAAAAGAATCCTCGACATTGCGAAAGGTGATATGGCAACTCCGGTGTACCTTCTCGATGAAACCCTGATCGAGGAGAATATGCGGATCATGCAGTATGTAAAGGACCGTACAGGGTGCAGGATGTTGCACGCGCTCAAGGCCTATGCATCGTTCGCCACGTTCCCCATGATGAGGAGATATCTTGAAGGTGTCTGCGCGAGCGGGCTTCATGAGGCGAGGCTCGGCAGCGAAGAGTTTAAAAAAGAGGTCCATACCTTCGCGGCAGCGTACAGCGGAAAAGAGATCGGGCAGATACTGAAGCGCTCCGATGTTATCATATTTAATTCCTTTCATCAGCTTAGGCAATACGGGCCAATAGCAAGGGCAAGAGGCGTGGAGATTGGCTTAAGGGTCGATCCGGGGCACTCTGAGGTTGCCGCAGAGATGTACAACCCCTGCGGGCCCAATTCGAGGCTGGGAGTGGTCTGTAATGCATTTAAAGAGGAATTCCAGGCGCACCGGGAGATGGTAGATGGCCTCCACTTCCATGCCATGTGCGAGCAGAACTCGGATGTCCTTGAAAGGATCCTCCGATCCTTCGAAAAGCTCTACGGACAATACATCCGGAGATTGAAGTGGGTTAATTTCGGCGGAGGCCACCACATAACGCGTGACGATTACGACCTGGAGAGACTCATCAGGCTTATTAATGCGTTCAAAAAAAGATACGGGGTACAGGTTTACCTAGAACCCGGCGAGGCAAGCGTGCTGAACGCAGGGGTTTTGATCTCAACCGTTCTGGACATAGTTAAGAACAATATGGAAATAGCGATCATGGACGCGTCTGCAGAGGCGCACATGCCCGATGTCCTGCTTATGCCCTACAGGCCGCACGTAATGGGCTCGGCGCCGGCGGGCAGGAAGAGGTATACTTACAGGCTCGCCGGACCGAGCTGCCTCGCAGGGGATGTCGTAGGCGATTACTCTTTCGATAAGCCGCTAAAAAGAGGGGACAGGCTGATCTTCGCCGACATGGCGCTCTATAGTATCGTAAAGAACACCACCTTCAACGGGATCAACCTGCCGGATATCGCCGTGATACGGGAAGGGGGAAAGATAGAGGCCGTAAGGAGGTTCGGCTACAGGGATTATCGCAACAGACAATCATAAGAAAATCTTAAGAAACCCTAAACAATTCTCCATACCGCGCTCGGGCGGCAACCTCGAGGAATGCGCGGACCTTCTTCAATAAGGATGAGCACGGTGTCGGGACATCCCCCGCAAACACGCTCATTACGCTCCTGCGATGCAATTACTGGGGCTTGCGTCGCCCCCTCCACGAACAAAGTCCGCGGAGCCTCCCCTTCTCGCCCACGGTGTGGGCTGGTATATGTTCGCTCCCGTTCGGCTTCGGAACTTTTGCTTCGCAAAAGACCGAGCTTCCTCGCCTCACGACGGTTTGCTCCGGGATATCCCGACACCATGCTTGCATTAGATTTAGGTTATTTTCTACGTATATCAAAATTCAAATATCAAATGTTCAAAAAACACTTCTGTCGAGAACGGCCCTTACCGTCCGGAGGAGCTCATCGGTCTTGCCCGATGCCGATGCCGGAACGGAAGGGGCATAAGCAGCTATGCGGGACGATAGACTTTCGACGCATTATTATGGTAATTTTTTGTACAGAGGAGGATATGATAAAGATGTGCGGAGCAGTGATCATCGCGGTGTTCTTGCTGGGTCTCATATGCCCGGGCGTCATATGGTCCATGGAAATAACGCTGGGGGTTGTAACGAAGCCGGGGGCTGCGCAGAACGTATGCGCAGAGAAGTTCAGGGAGCTTGTTGAGGCTCGTTTGCCTCATAAGGTCAGGATCTACGACAGCGGTTCTCTGGGAACTGAAGCGGAGATCCTGAAAAAGATACAAGCAGGAAATATCCATATGGGCGTCATCACATCCGGCCCTTTTGACCGGTTTGTCCCCGGGGCAAAGGTCATCGATTACCCGTACCTTTTTGGGAACTACGAACAGGTGGACAGGGTGCTTGAGGGCCCCATGGGGCAGAAGCTCCTAAGGATGCTTGAAAAGGCAGGGTTCAAGGGCCTGGCATTTTCTGAGAACGGCTTCCGCCATCTTACCAACAGCAGGAGGCCGGTTCACGGGGTTGAAGATGTGGCAGGCCTCAAGATCCGCGTCATGGAGTCTGATCTGCACAGGGAGCTGTGGCGCCTGTTCGGCGCAGACCCGGTATCGATCGGAGACCTCAAAAAGCTTGTTGCAGGCCTGCAGTCAAAAGAGATCGACGGGCAGGAGAACCCTTTGTCGGCGATCTGGTTTGACGATTTCTATAGAGGGCAGCGCTACCTTTCCCTTACAGGGCATGTCTATTCATCGCATATCGGCGTTGCAGGCCTTAAATGGTTCAAAGGCCTTCCGCAGAAAGACCAGAAGGCTATTGTGCAGTGCATGGAGCAGGCGGCCCGCTACCAGAGACGCTGGAGCAGGGACAACGAGGCAGGCTTTCTCGAAAAGATAAAGGCGGCAGGGTTGATCGTAGATGAGAAGCCCGATATTGCATCTTTCCGCAAAAAGGCGTATATGATACAGGGGCTTGAGATATTCAGGGCCAAAGAAGTGCGGCAACTGCTCAGGGAGTTCCAAAAGGCCTCTGCAGGCGCCGGAAGAAAGTGAGGACGTTATGCCAAAGTATGATTTATCCAGGGTCTTCATTGGTCAGGCATTGATCATCCGGCATCGAACACCCGGCATCAATGCTTTAGTGACTCATCTGAGGTTATCGTCAAGATCTTTAGCTTTACTTCTTTTTTTGACAATATACATTGCAGGCTGCGCCCCTGTGCAGCAGCCGGTCGTCCTGACGTATGAGCGTTTTGTAAACGCTTCAGGCGGTTCGGGGCAGATATTCGTTGCGGTACCCGAGACACGATACAGCGCGGCGCCGTTTGCGGCAGGGAAAGAGGTGCTTGGAAAGACCGGAGAGGAGGATATCTTTACCCAGGATAATCCGGCAAGATGGTTTTTCACGGCCCTGGCAGAGGAATTGTCCGCTGCCGGGTATGAGGTGAAGGCCTGCCCGGAGCTACCCGATAATGTCTCAAAAGGAATAAGGCCCGCCATTGTCGGCTTGTCGGCAAATCAATCTTTTAATGTTCTTACCGTTTCAACTGTCGCCGAGGTCAAGCTCGAGGCACAGATCTTTAAGAACGGACGGCTCATCAAGACGTTGGCAGCCGGAGCCAGGGATGAGTACGAGGGGGTGGAACGTTCTTCCGAACCGATACGGTTGTCCCTCGAGAAGACCCTGCAAGGTTCCCTTCAGCAGCTAATCCCGGATATCATAAAAAACCTCGAATAGAGGGCAACCCCTGACGGCTGTTCGCTGCGCGCTGGAACGGCGTGCTATATCAGCGCTATTAACCCGGATAAGTCATTAGCACAGTGTCGGGCTTGTTGCTCGAAACTGACCTCGCAATGAAACCGTTCCTATAGCAAACCGTCGTGAGGAGGAAAATGCGGCTCATAGTTCATAGCTGATAGCTCATAGCTGATGGCAAAGACGAAACAGAATAAACAGCAGAGAACAGGCAGTAAAAGATATTCGTACATACTGCTCGCTGCATGTAGGGTTCTTGCTTCTGCTATGAGCTATGAGCTATGAGCCATGAGCTATGAGCTAAGAGCCATGAGCTGGTTTCATTGCGTGTTTGCGGGGAAGAGCCTGACACTGTGCTAACGGGTAACCCCTTGATGTCAATAGGTTATGGTGACCGTGAGGGTCTCGCTGTAGGAGCCGATTCTGACGTCCTGTTCGGCGGGGATCCTGCCGTAGACGGTAAGGGTGACCGGCCTGTTCCTCCTGGCATTGCTTGATAACGTTGAGGTCCCGGCAGTGCCGTCGCCCCAGATCGTTGTTCTTGCAGTATTCGTGAACAGGTTGTAGTTTAGGCGAACTGCCCCCGGGGTACGTCGCATCTGCCGTGGGTTAAAACCCCCCGAGTTGGGGCTCGGACCTATAGAGGTCCGGACAGGGTTGGTGTTCCTATCGCATACAATAGTGATTGTTCCTGTTGAGTCGTCAGGGGTAGCTACAAAGACGTCGTAGGTGCCGAAGTTGACGCTTGTGGCGGTCACATTGCAGACGGCATGAGCCTGATTGCATAAAGACAGAAATAGCAACAGCATAAAGATCTTAACGGCCGTTTTCAACTACAATGCTCCCGAGGTCTATAATAACATCGTCTACCTTAGGGATAATTATATCAAATGTGAGGGGTTTTTCCATATAATTAAATTGCGCCGGGTACCTCCCCGGAGGGATATTCTCAAGATAAAACTCTCCTCCTTTGCCTGTTGGAAAAACGACCTTCTTCCCGTTGACGGCGATGTTTATCTCGTAAAACTCGACGGCCTTAACCGTTCCGTCGATTTTTATCTTCAGGTTTCCTGTAACGCCCTGCATCCTTTCAATATCGAAGTTGATGAAAGAGCCGCTTCTGTAAGGTGGGGAGACGCGTCGACTCGCTTCGCCGATCGAATAATTCATGGGGAGATTCGTGTCATTTATCGCCACAATATTATCTGTATAAGAATTCATATTGGGAATAAACACCTTGCCGGATGTACTTGTTTTGCCGATCCGCTGGTTATTCTGAAATATTTCAACGTTGTCTATTTCACCTATTTTTACGAGGCCGAAGCTGTCATAAACCGGCCTCGTCAGGCCGACAGTGTCGGCAACATATACAATGCCCCCTGAAGCAGAAAGCTGGTAGGTCTCGTTTGACCCGGTTTTATCATAGATCCCCCTGTATTCCCCGGAGTATATTCCGTATGCGCCGTTGTACTGGAAGAAGGGGTTAAAAAAGGTGCTCTCGCCCTCGGGCGTGTCTTTTCTGTCTGCCGTTGCTCTAAAGCCATAGCCCTCGCCGACGGGCGTGTTTTTCTGAACCTGGAACGACGTCGTATCGTTTCTGTCGTCTCTAAGGTGATCCAGCGACATAGTGATATCCTTCCAGTAGTAGGTCAATCTCAGAGAGCATTCATTGCCGTATTCGTTGTGCACCATGTGCCTGAACGATAACGACAACTGCAGTTTTTCTGCCAGGTTCCTCTGGTACGTTGCGGCAAATATTTCACTATCGACGCCCTGGTATTGTTTCGTGGCGGTATAAGAGAACGACAGCGATCCAAACCGGCCGGTGCTGTAGCCAATGCCGGCGTTTATCTGGTATTTCATAATATCCGTGAGGTCCCTGTTCGTTATGGTCCTGTAGTTTTCAGTGTTCCCCTGGATCATAAACTGCGTGCTGAACCTTTTGCTCTGATAGATGTGGCTGAAGATCCCCGCCAATCCTCCGTAATGGCCGGTGCTTTGTGATAGAGATGCGCTGAAAATGCCAAGGTTGTTCGCGAGCAAAGAGATCGCCGGGCCGTAATTAATGAGATTCTTGGTACCTTCACCCCTGAAGCCGAATGTCAGCGTGTCAGACACGCCGTATCTGTGGAAGACGCTAAGGGCAGGGTCGCTGTAGCTATTGCTTTTTACTCCATAATCCTCCCGCAAAAAACCCATATTGTAGCTGTATTCATGGAGTCCTTTTTTTAAGAGGACGTCGTTAAAGAAGAAAGGGTTTTCAATTTTTTGCTCCCTTCCAAAGGCGTCTTTTATAATTATGTCGACGTTGCGGTATCCCCCGTAATACTGGATGTTTTTTAATTCGAAACCGCCTGGCGAAAGCTTCTCTCTCCTTAAAAGCATGCCGTCCACGTAGATATCCGCTTCAGAAGGAAGCGTGGTCTGGCCGGAAAAATTGAACAACGGCTGTTTAATAAAATAGGGGTCGATATTGTATATCTTGGAAAAGCCTATACCGCCCATGTTGACGCTGCTCCCAAGGTCGCCTGACGATGCAAAAAAATCTCCAAAGACAAGACGGTTCATATCCTTTCGAAAGTCATATGTTGCGTTGCTTTGCAGCCTTACGAAATCCTCATCTGTTTTGGTCTGTGTATATGTTGTGTTCGTAAGAAAAAGGAGATCATAAAAACGCAGCCCCAACTCGTTCGTTACGTTCCATGCCTGTGGATCGGAGTCGTTGATGCCTGAGGCATAATTGACCCCGTAATTCAAAAAGGCGCTGTTGTCTTTTGGGTAGTAAATCTTTGACGGCCTTGCAGTGGTGAAATCGAGCGACTTTTTTTGAAGCAGCTCCGGGTTCGCAACGATATCAAGAGAGAGCGTTCTTTCGTTCAGCGTAAAGGTGACACCCTTCATGGAACGAAGCGAGATATACGATTCGCCGGCGATGGAAGACATGGCTCCCCGTGGGTCCACAAAGCCGATAGTCCTTAATTCATTTTCCTTGATGAGAAAATCCTTATCTTTTGCGAGATAGACAAAATATTCTCCCTTATTTTCCTGGTTAAGGGTGACGCTGACGATGATCTGTTCAGGGTCTGAGGGATTTTGGGCTGAGGATATTCCGAGGAATACAAGTGGAAAAATAAATGCGACAAAAAACAACTTACATGATGACCAAAGCCATCCGGATATTCGTTTTTTACTTAGTCTATTGAAGGCACATTGCTCTCTGGACATCCAGACTATCTTTCAAATCAAACTGGTCAGTCTTTACATCGATCTCAAGCTTCATGATCTTGGTGCACAATTCCCCTGGTATCTCTGTTGTGTATTGCCTTGTGACACCGTTTAAAAGATACCAGCCGGGCAGACCCCTTGAAAAAACCGTTTCTTTGTTGGAGCCTACCCCCTTTACCGTGATCGTTTGAATGACAAAGTGCGAATTCCCGATATTTTTTACAGGAACGGTGAGAACCCCCTTATCCATACTCACTTTATCGACAATACCTTTAAATTCCTCCTTAACAGGCTTGAAAAATATGGGCACTCCGAACCGTATTGCAAATGTGATATGAGCGCCTTCGGCCTTTTGAGGTTTTGGTATCTCCTCAATAAAGAGCCGATAAGATTTTTCCCTGTCAGCACGGGGGACCTTCATGCCTGCCCTGATTATCTTTTTATCACCAGGCTCAACGACCATCATCTTTGGAAAAAAGATGATGTCGGCAGTTTCAGCATATTTGTCTTTTCCTTCTGCGTCCTGCATCCATTCAAATGCCTTCATCTGGTAGCTGATCTTATCAGGGGTTCCGTTGGAGACCGTAAGGATACCGCTTGTAACTTTGGTGTTAAAGTCCAGTCGTATTGGTGATACGCCCCAATCCTGACCGGAGCAAAAAAGCGGCAACTGCATCATACAGAAGAGTGACAGGGATACTACAATTATAATTTTTAACATGATTTTTATAGGAAGACAGTTCATCCTAATCTGTAATATATCAGAAGTGTTCTGAGATGACAATCTGAATCGTGCGTTAAGATGGCTGGACAGACACGTTAACGGGCCATGAATACGTGCCCGGCTGTGCGTTTTCCGACAGGACAAAGCGATAGCTAAGCTCGACCGTATCGTTGCCTTTCGTGTAGGGCCTGAGAACAAAACCTCCCGCTGAACCGAGACTGAGGTCATTCCCCATGCCTTTTATATGGATCTCTTTAAACGGTTGGGCGATGCCCTGAAATGTCAACAGATACCCTTTGGGGTTATTATTTTTTACCTGTAACCTTGAGGCTGCATTGATATCTACATAGCCTCTCCTGATATCGGTCATTGTAATGGTTATTTCAGGCAACTGGTACAGTACTTTGAGCTGTGAGTATGCCATTACCCGCGCAGAGACCATGACCTGCGCACTTGATGAACCTGCAGCATGAGCTACATTGCAGTTTGGTGTTGAGGCGAGCGATAGTATGGCTGCCAGCACCGAGGTAATGAGCATATTCTGAACCCGGAGGCCGCCGGAAACCTGTTTTTTTGTTAGGTAGCCTGCCTCAACAAGGACTTCGCCGATCTTTTTATGGGATAACTTTTGTTTTCGTAATGCATCTTCGAGCTGATCTCTTGTAATATATTGATTGGCAACGAGTATTTCGCCGAGCCGGAACGACTGAAAACCGGATGACCGGGAGACCTGGTTCTTCTGGAACTGTAAAATTGCGCTCAGCTCTTTATCGTTAATCAGCCCATGATGTATAAGTATCGCCCCGAGCTTTTCGCCTGTCCGTTTTTGCTCTCTCAGGGCACGATTTAATTGCTGCCTGGTAATGCGCTTTGCCTGTACGAGCAATTCGCCTAAGAGCTGACGAATACCCGCTGCTACTTTTACGGCATCCTGGAGGGAAGAGAGATTTTTTTGAACAGACAGAACGATCTGAAGGTGGGAGAAATTGAGAAGGCCCATCCTGACAAGAATCTCGCCGAGCTGTATATTGGTTTCTTCCTGTTGGCGGAGCGCATCCTTAAGGTCCTGAGGGGAGATAAATTCACCGTCTACAAGTATGTGGCCCAGAAGCCTTTTTGTCATTCTGCAAAACATGCTGCCGTTTGCATCAGATATATTTTGTCCGACCACGTTCATATGATCTTAAGGCATCCTTTCTGTGCCTGCATTTGATGAATAGCTACGGCGTGATCGACAGCGTCACCGTATCGG
>DIWM01000036.1 GCA_002428485.1 Deltaproteobacteria bacterium UBA6106 | reverse complement strand
TGACTATCTTTTTCAGATCAGACACCGAGATGGGATCGATGCCGGAGAAAGGTTCGTCAAGGAGCATGAATCGCGGCGATGTCATGAGCGCCCGCGCTATCTCAAGCCTTCTCCGCTCCCCTCCCGAGAGAGAGTCCGCGTAATTTTCGGACAGATGTTCAAGCTTGAAAACCTCGAGGAGTTCCAGAACTTTGTGGTTGATCGTCTCTTTATCCATATCAAGGAATTCGAGCACAGATTTCAGGTTATCCTGGACGCTCATCTTTTTAAACACCGAGGGCTCCTGGGGGAGATAGGTCAACCCCTTTCGTGCCCTGAGGAACATAGGAAGATCGGTGATATCTTCTTCGTCAAGCACTATCCGTCCGCCGTCGGGCTTTATAAAACCAATGATCATATAAAAGGTGGTGGTCTTGCCTGCGCCGTTGGGCCCGAACAAGCCAACGATCTCACCGGTGTTGATATGAATGGTCACCTCGTCGACGACACGCCGTGCATTATAGGATTTTGACAGGTCCCGGGCAAAAAGCTTTGCTGCTGCTGGCATTATCTTTCCATCCTTATCTTCGGTTTTTGGATCGAGAACTTTCCGCTCGATATGGAATATATGACCGATTCGCCTACCATCTCAACATTATCCTTGAATATTCTCGGCGATTCGGTAAACACAACTTTATCCTCGTTAAAATAGTATACCGCCTTTTCGCTTTTCGCAATAGTCCCTTTTGAAATCAAACGCACCTTGCCCTTCGCATCGATCCTTTCCGGATTTTGATTCTTGCTGAAGATATAAAGTTTATCACAGAGCATGTTCATGTCCTGGCCTTTTAATACTACTTTTCCGTCAAGGATGTAGGTATTGTCTTTCAGATTATAATAGAACGCATCTGATTGAAAATGAAACTTTGCCTTTTCGCTGTCTATATAACCCCTTACATCCCTTTCGATCCTCACGGTTTCATCTTTCATATTCGCTGTCAACCCGATGCCTGTCAGTGTTAGTTTTTTCCCTTTCACATCCACCGTACATGTAGTCGATGTAATGTTGTTCTTGAAGTCGAAGCTCATGGAAGGGCTTTTCAGGGTATATTCACCTTTGTAGAGAATGTCTACGTTCTCAACAACCCCTTTTTCCTTGTCGATATCCATTGTCCCTTTCGTGCCTTTAAATGCTATGGTAACTCCTGCCTTTGGTTTGTACTGTCCTTCCAGGTGCTCCAGTTCAACCTCAGGTCTATCGATAAACTTTTTTGCAGTTTTTGCAGTAAGCTCCCAATCGATGACGCCTTCCCGCTCGCCAAAGTATCTCACGTCTTTAAAGAGAATGGCGCGCTTTTCTTCATCGAGAATCGGGGATGCTATTCTTTCAGGCTTTTTGAGGAAAAAATAGAAAGCCAGTAAAAGGCTTAAAGCAATAAATCCTGCGGCTATATAAATGGTGATCTGCCTGTTTTTCATCAATCCTCATAAATAGCTCATAGCTCATAGCAAGAGCTAAACATAATTTCATATCATGTTTAGCTGTCTGCTGAAGGCTGATGGCTGACAGCTTGCCTTTGTCATACTATCTTCGCCTTTAAAAGGTCGTGGATATGAATGATGCCTATTGGCCGCGTATCTCCCTCGTGCACTGCTACAAAGAGCGATGTGATGGAAAACTCCTCCATCACCTTGAGCGCATAAGCAGCGAGCGCATCTTTTCTGATCATTTTTGGTTTCCCGGTCATCACGTCAGCAGCCTCTTTTGTCAACAAAAGCTTATCGTGCTTTTCGATCGCCCTCCGGAGGTCGCCATCGGTTATGACCCCGACCAGATTTTCCTTTTTATCGTGGACGCCTGTTACGCCGAGTCTTTTTGATGTGATCTCGAGGATAACGTGCTGCATGGTAGCCGTTGTGTATACTTTTGGCATTGCCTCGCCTGTGTGCATCAGGTCCTCAACCTTCATGAGCAGTTTTCTTCCCAGCGTACCGCCCGGGTGGAGGGAGGCAAAATCCTCTATCCTGAATATCTTTTTTTTCATCAACGCAATGGCAAGGGCATCACCGAGCGCGAGCGTTACAGTGGTGCTCGATGTAGGGACCATGTTGTACGGGCAGGCTTCATCAACCCTGAAGTTAAGCACTACATCCCCATGGGTTGCAACCGTAGAGTCTTCCTTGCTTGTGATGACGATCGTCGGGATATCCATCCTTTTTACCCAGGGGAGGATCTTTATGATCTCTTCCGTTTCGCCGCTGTTGCTCACCGCGATGAGCACATCCCCCTTCTGAAGCATTCCGAGGTCGCCGTGAAGAGAATCGGCGGGGTGCAGGAACATGGCGGGGGTTCCTGTACTGGAGAGCGTGGAGGCGATTTTCTTGCAGATGAGGCCGGATTTACCCATCCCTGAAAGTACGACCCGTCCGGTACATGCATGGATTATATCAATTGCTTTATCGAAGCTGTCACCCAGCCCGTTCATCACCTGGATTATGGCTTCTGCCTCTTTTCTCAGAACCTCTTTGCCGATTTCTATAAAAGAGCTCACAGGGCTTCCCCGATCTTTTTTAATGTCTTTAGCATAAAGGGCAGATCATCGAGCGGGACCGAGTTGTCCCCATCGCACAGGGCCTGCCCGGGATTCATATGGGCCTCCATGAAGATGCCGTCTGCCCCCACGGCGATGGCGGCCTTTGCCAGCGGGAATACAAACTCCCTTTCCCCGCCCGAGCAGCCCGGCCCGCCCCCCGGTTTCTGGACGCTGTGGGTCGCGTCAAAGACCACCGGGTACCCGAATGTCTTCATAATCGGAATGGCCCTGAAATCGTTGACGAGTGTATTGTAGCCGAAGGAGGTTCCCCTTTCGGTAACGATGATCCGGTTGTTGCCGGTAGATTCTACCTTGCGGATGACATGTTGCATGTCCTGGGGCGACAGAAACTGCCCCTTCTTGATATTGACCGGTTTGCCGGTCTTCCCGCATGCAACCAGCAGGTCTGTTTGCCGCGATAGGAGCGCAGGCACCTGCAGAACGTCCACCGCTTCGGCAGCGGCGACGGCCTCTGCCGCTGAGTGCACATCGGTGAGAACGGGTATCCCCAGAGAATTTTTTATTTCGGCAAGGATCTTCAGCCCCTCCTCAATGCCGGGCCCCCTGAAACTTTCGATTGATGTCCGGTTTGCCTTATCGTAGGAGGACTTAAAAATAAAAGGGATCCCGATTTGTTCGGTGATGCGGCAGAGCATCTCCGCCGTTTTCAGGGTAACGTCCCTCCCTTCGATTACGCAAGGTCCCCCGATAAACACAAAGGGTTTTCCGCCAACGCTGACGTTATTTATGTTTATTCTTTTTTGCATTCCCGCTGTTTCCTTGTCTCTGTTTCAGGGACGCCTTTATGAAGTCTCTGAAAAGAGGGTGCGGCCTGAAGGGTTTTGACTTGAATTCAGGGTGAAACTGGCATGCAAGGAACCACGGGTGGTTTTTGAACTCGATGATCTCAACGAGTTTGCCGTCAGGGGAGGTCCCGGAGATGGCCATCCCGCATTTTTCAAGGCGATTACGATAGTCCATGTTGAATTCGTACCTGTGGCGATGCCTCTCGTGAATCATTTCCTGGCCATACGCCTTAAAGGCAAGGCTGCCCTGAGAGATATTACATGGATATGCGCCGAGCCTCATGGTTCCGCCCTTGTCGGAGAACCTGTCTCTTTTCTGCACCTTGTTGTCCCTGTCTACCCATTCTTCGATGAGGTATATGATCGGGTGGGGAGTATTTTCATCGAACTCGCAGCTATGCGCACCTTCGCACCCTGCCTTATGTCTTCCTATCTCAATGACGGCAAGCTGCATACCGAGACACAGCCCGAGATAGGGGATCTTTTTTTCCCTGGCGAACCGTATTGCGTTGATCTTCCCCTCAATACCCCTGTCGCCAAAACCTCCGGGGACAAGTATCCCGTCCACATCATGGAGCGGCAAGAGAGATCCCTTCTCAAGGTCCTCGGAATCTATATACCGGATATTTACCTTGCAATTGTTGGCAATACCTGCGTGGACGAGGGCCTCATTGAGGCTTTTGTATGAGTCTTTCAGCTTCACGTACTTCCCTACCAGGGCGATATCGACCTGCCTTTTCGGGTTTTTGATGGTCTCGATAATATTGTCCCATTTTGACAGGTCCGGCTTCTTTGCCCATATATTGAGAAGCTTTGTGATCTTCTCGTCGAGCCCTTCATTATGGAACAGAAGAGGGACTTCATAGATCACCTCAACATCCCTGGCCGTTATCACTGCATCCTTTTCAACGTTACAGAAAAGCGCTATCTTATCCTTTAATCCCTGCAACAGGGGTCTTTCTGCCCGGCACAGGAGGATATCCGGCTGGATACCGATCCTGCGGAGCTCGTTCACGCTGTGCTGCGTCGGCTTTGTCTTCATCTCATCCGCTGCCTTTATAAAGGGGACGAGCGTGAGGTGGATGAAGAGGGAGTTTTCCTTGCCAAGGTCGTTCCTGAGCTGCCTGATGGCCTCCAAAAACGGCAAGCTCTCAATATCTCCGACAGTGCCTCCGATCTCAACGAGAACGACATCGACGCCATCGTCAACATCAAGGATCCTTTTCTTGATCTCATCGGTTATGTGGGGGATTACCTGCACCGTTCCTCCCAGGTATTCTCCTTTCCTCTCCTTCGATAAAACGGTATCGTAGACCTGGCCTGTTGTGAAGTTGCATCGCTTTGACACTACGGCGTTGGTAAACCTTTCATAATGGCCAAGGTCAAGGTCCGTTTCTGCGCCGTCTTCTGTGACATATACCTCACCATGCTGGAAGGGGTTCATGGTGCCGGGATCCACGTTGATGTAAGGGTCAAGCTTTTTTGTCATGATGTTGAGGCCCCTTGACTCGAGGAGGGCGCCGATTGACGCTGAGGCGAGGCCCTTCCCGAGTGAGGATACAACGCCGCCGGTCACGAATATGAATTTTTGTCTCATTGTCTCTGTCCTTTTAAAAAAGAGCGCACCATTTCTTCCCCGCTCATTATTGCATCGCCTGATTGCTCGCTGTATCCCGATTGACAGCCTTCATGCATGGTATTTTTGTCATACATGATAAAAGGTACCGGGCAGGCGTAATGTGTTTTCATCGATATGGGTGTAGCGTGATCGGTAACAATGAGAAAACGCGTGTCCTCGCTGCTTTTTTCATAGATCAGGCTTACCACCTCTCTGTCGATATTCTCGATCGCCCGTATTTTCTCCGCAACGTTTCCGTTGTGAGAGGCCTCGTCGGGGGCCTCGATGTGGATATAGACGATGTCGTGGTCCTCGAGGAGCCTGAGCGCTGTGGCTGCCTTTGCCTTATAATCAGTGTCCAGATAGCCCGTTGCCCCTTCAATATAGGGCGCATCAAAGCCGGCGAGCCTGCTTATGCCCTTGATGAGATCGACGGCAGCTACCGTAGCGCCCCTGACCCCGTATAGGTCTTCGAAGGACGGAAAGCGGGCCTTCTTTCCCTGTCCCCAAAGCCAGACGCTATTGGCAGGGCGCCTGCCTTCAGATTCCCGCCTCTTATTCAGGGGGTGGTTTGCAAGAAAGACCTGCGAACGCTCCATCAATCCCGTGAGCACCTTTGCCCCCTCGCCGTCCGGAAGGTATCCACCGATCTCTTTTTCCGTAATATCGTGCGGCGGCGTTGTTTTCATTGTCCATAAGCCGCCTTTCCATATCATGATGTGGCGGTAGCTTATCCCCGGAAAGAAGACAAACTCGTCGCCCCCTATCTCGTTTTGCAGATCTTTGATGAGGACGTGAGCCTCACCGGTCGTGATATGGCCGCCGCTGTAATCACCCATGAGGGTACCGCCCGGGGCCTTTGAGAGGTAAACGAGATTGCATCTGAAGGCAATATCATTATCGCCCATCTCAATCCCCATTCCGGATGCTTCAATGGGTGCCCTCCCTGTATAATATTTTGCGGGGTCATACCCGAATATGGACATACAGGCGACATCGCTGCCGGGAGAAAACCCTTCCGGCACCGTGATCACCTTTCCGCAGAACCCTTCCCTGGCCATTTTATCCATGCAGGGCTTGTTTGCCGCCATGAGGGGCGTTTTGCCTTCCAGCTCCTCAAGTGGAAAATCAGCCATGCCATCACCGATAATAACAATGTACTTCATTCGCGGTTCCCCCTGAGCGCCCTGAACAGTGAGTCCTCAAGGGCACCCGGCGAGGGTCTCCGATTGCCTATTGCCGATTGCCTATTACCTATTACCGGTTTCACAGCCCCCCTTCCTCGATACGTATGTATACGCTGCCTCTACGGATAAAGGACAACCTGTCGATCGCTGCCGCTGCCTTCTTGAGGTCGCGCTCAACTGCCTCATGGGTAAGCATGACTATGGGGACATATCCGGTCTCTTTTCTGCCTTTTTGGGTGACCGCAGAAATGCTGATTTTGTGCTGAGCCAGAATGCCGGAGATCTTCGACAGCACGCCTGGCCTGTCCTGCGCAGTAAATCTCATGTAGTAAGGCACCGATGACTCTTCGCCTCTTTTCATCTTCTTGCTGCTTGCGTATACCGGTAATTTTACAAAATTATTATTACCCTTGACCCTATGCGCCATATCTATGATATCGCTTACCACCGCGCTGCCTGTCGGCTCGCTCCCGGCGCCCCGTCCATAGAACAGGTTGGGACCTACCTTGTCGCCGACAACATAAACAGCATTGTAAACACCGTGGACATTGCTCATCGGGTGTGTTAAAGGCAGCATTGCGGGTTCAACCCTGGCCTCAATGAGACCCTCCTCGTCCTTTGCGACTGCAAGGAGTTTTATACGGTAGCCGAATTCCTTCGCGGAATCTATATCTATCGGTTCAATATTGGAGATTCCCCCTTTAACGATATCCGCCATCCTGATAGGATAGGAAAAGGCCAGACGCACAAGGATCGAAAGCTTATGGGCCGCGTCAATGCCCTCGATATCGAAGGTGGGGTCTTTTTCGGCAAAACCCAGTTGCTGTGCGTTGCGAAGGGCATCCCGGAAGGAGACCCCGTCATCGGTCATTTTCGTAAGTATATAATTGCTTGTCCCATTCAAAATACCGAGCATATACGTAATCCGGTTCCCGATGAGGCCGTCCCGTATGGCCCTGATAACAGGAATGCCGCCGCACACGGATGCCTCAAAACCTATCTCACAACGGTTTTGCCCTGCGATCTGAAAGAGCTTGTCCCCCCGTTCAGCGAGCAGCGCCTTGTTGGCGGTAACAACCCATTTTTTCTTTTTCAGCGCCTGAACAATATAGTCGTAGGCCGGCCTGATGCCGCCTATCAGTTCCACAACAATGTCTATGCGTGTATCGTTCAGGATCTCAAGGGCGTTGCTTGTGATGAGGTTTCCGGCGATTTGTTTGCCCTTTACGTTTCGAGGGTCTGTTTCGGCTACCCTGACAACCTTGATGTCCAATCCTGTCTTCTCTTGTATCAGGGATTTATGTTCAGTCAGTATCCTGTATGTACCGGTACCTACTGTACCGAGACCTATAATGCCGACGCCAATCATTTACTTTTCGACGAATATAAAAGATTTTTGATCCCTTTGATTGCCTGTTTGATCCTGTGTTCGTTTTCTATAAGGGCAAACCGTACATAACCCTCCCCGTACTCACCGAAGCCGATCCCCGGAGAGGTTACTACCTTTGCTTTCTCCAGCAGGAGCTTTGAAAACTCCATGGAGCCCATAAGGGCAAATTGTTCAGGGATCTTTGCCCAGACAAACATCGTCGCCTTTGGTTTCTCTACCTCCCAGCCGTATCTGTAGAGCCCTTCACAGAGGGCATCTCTCCTTGCCTTGTATTTCTCGACGATCTCCTTTACATCGGCATCTCCCTCGTTGAGGGCTATGATAGAGGCTATCTGGATAGGTTGGAATACGCCGTAATCAAAATAGCTCTTTATCCTGCCGAGGGCGTTGATCATTCTCTTGTTGCCGACGGCAAAGCCTACCCTCCACCCCGGCATGCTGTAGCTCTTGGAGAGAGAGAAAAATTCAACCCCGACATCTTTCGCGCCCTTGACCTGCAAAAAGCTCGGCGCCGTATATTCGTCAAAGACCAGGTCGGCATATGCAAGATCGTGCACTACCATGAGATTGTGCTCCTCGGCAAAGGCGACGACCTTTTCAAAAAAGTCTGTATCCACGACCTCTGTTGTGGGATTGTTGGGAAAGCTTATGATGAGCATGCGCGGCTGCGGCCATGTTGTTTTCACGGCGATGTTCAGCCTCTCGAAAAATTCCTCCTTCGGCAGAAGCGGTATGGTCCGCAGATCGCCTCCGGCAATGACTACCGAATAGGAATGAATCGGATAAGCGGGGTTGGGGACAATAACTACCTCCCCCTGGCTGACCGTTGCGAGAACGAGGTGTCCCAGCCCTTCCTTGGCTCCCATGGTCACCACGATCTCCGTCTCGGGGTCTACATCGACATCGTATTTTTTCTTGTACCAGTTAGCGATGGCCGCCCTGAGCTTTGTGATGCCTCTTGTAACCGAGTAACGGTGGTTTCTGGGGTTTCTCGCCGCCTCCACGAGCTTTGAGACGATGTGCTTCGGGGTGGGGATGTCGGGGTTTCCCATACCGAGATCGATAATGTCCTCACCTTTTTTTCTCGCCTCGATCATCAGATCCCGAACGATCCCGAAGGCATACGGCGGCAGTCTTGATATCCTATAGAAATCGTCCATTTAGATGAACATTACCACATACGGCCCCTACAATCAATACTCTTCCTGCAAAATTATCGCTGGGGATGAGCATCGGCGAGCTTTCCTTGCAGAACTTATATCGAGATGTAAGGCGAAATCCGAAGCACGAACATCTAAATCCCAAACAATTACCCATGCCGCGCTTCGCGCGGCACCCTCGAAGAATGAAAATGATGTATCAAGGATGATCATGGCGTCGGGACATCCCCCGCAAACAGGCAATTAAACCAGCTCATGGCTCGTAGCTGATGGCTCATGGCAGACGAACAAGAGCAACAAAGAAGTAGCAGTATGGAGTATACACGAAATGCTTATTCTGCCTTTTCCTTGCTCTTCTTCTGTTGTTATTGCTATGAGCTATCAGCTATGAACTATGAGCCGCATTTTACGCCTCACGACGGTTTGCTCCGGGATATCCCGGCACCGATACCCTGTTATGATTTACGGGGTTTTCGCCAGTATCGAGTATCCAGTAGCAGAGAAGTATCAGGATAGTTTGTATCCGAATTTCCGCAGAAGCTCTTTCCGTGCCTTTCTGTCCTCTTCCTGCTCTACGCCCTTGGGCTTCGAACCGTCGATGACGCCGAGAATGCCGTTGCCCTGGTCCGTCTCTGCGACGATCACCTGAAGGGGGTTGGCTGTGGCACAGATGATGTGGCATACTTCCTGGCAGGTCTTCAGGGCATTCAATACGTTAATGGGGAACCCGTCTTTTAAGAATATGACAAAGGTGTGGCCGCAGGAAAGCGAGAAGGAGGTTTCGTATGCAAGCTTCATGAGCGGTTCGTCATTTCCTTCATACCGTACAAGACACGGCCCGCTTGCCTCGGAAAAGGCGATGCCAAATTTGAGCGACGGAGAGGAGCCCACAAGGATCTCATAGATATCCTCGACAGTCTTGACGAAATGGGACTGACCGATAATGATGTTGAGCCCTTCGGGAACATCAATCTTTACTGTTTTCGATTCCATATGTACCTCCTTAAAATTAGCTGATAGCTCATAGCTCATGGCAAATCGTATATCGTAGTTCGTATATCGTATATCGAAGCACTAAACAAATTCAAATGTTCCAATATCAAAATAATTGCTTGAATAACCAAACACCAATAACCAAGCTTCAATTAATCACCAAGACCCAATATTCAATGACCAAACAAAGACTTGCCTATTTTTTTCGTTTGGGTATTTGGTCATTGGTCATTAATTGGTGATTGATGTTTGGTGATTGGTTATTGCAGTTGCCATGAGCAATGAGCTACGAGCCATGAGCCGGTGTAAAGGGTTCAGGTTTCCGAAAGTCCGGTACGAAGAGCGGGGCACTGTCAAGTTCCTGTATAAAGACATTTTGAAAACCTTTATCCAATAAAAGTCTGATAAGCCTGTCGTACTCGTCCTGTCTGACCCTCCTCTGCAGGAGGGGATAGGCATGGACATCGTGGAGCGGGTAGTACTGCGACATAAGGCTCATATAGGTGCCAGCGCCGAGGTTTTCCCTGATCCACCCGATAATATTTTCTGAACCTGCGAGGCCTCCGGGAAGAACGAGATGGCGTATAAGAAGGCCTTTTGCTGCAAGTCCTCCCTGTATTGCCAGGTCGCCTACCTGTCTTTTCATCTCTGTGATGGAAAGCCGGGCGAAATGAGGATAACCCTGCACGAGCGGTGCGTCGGAGAACCTTGCCGCGATCTTCGGGCTCCAGTATTTAAAGTCCGGGAGGTACACGTCCACAAGTCCATCGAGGAGCTCGAGCGTTTCAACGCATTCGTACGCATTCGTGTTGTAGACGAAGGGTATGCCGATCCCCTGTCGTTTTGCCTCGCTGACGGCAAGGGCAATAAGGGGGGCATAAGGCGTAGGGCTGACGAGATTGATATTGTGGCAGCCTGCCCGTTGAAGCTGAAAGAATATCTCCGTGAGTTCTTTCACCGGGAATGCCCTCCCGATCCTCTCATGGCTTATCTGGTAGTTTTGGCAAAAGAGGCATCGCAGGTTGCAGGAGGAAAAGAATATGTTCCCGGAGCCGTTTGTCCCTGAGAGCGGCGGTTCTTCCCCGTAGTGAGGCCCGTAGTGTGCAATGAGGACTTCATCCCCCACGCCGCAATACCCGCGCTCCCCCTTAAGCCTGTTCACGCGGCATCTGCGCGGACATAGCTCACATCTCTCCAGAAGACGTAATGGATCGGTCATGGGAACATATTATAATGAATTTCAAGGGTGATAGAAAGGAGTTTCCCCCTTACGACTTACGCCTCACGACTTACGGGATTCTTCTTAACCTTTTACCTTTCACATTTCACCGGTTTATAGCACCTGCTTTACGTTCAGGTTGATGAATGACCCCCCGTTTTCCTGCTTCAGGACGGGGGATGCCACAATGCGTATCTCCCCGGACTGAGGGATAACGGCGTTTTTTTGCATGTATCCATACCAGGTCCTTTTGTTTTCATCGATAATCTTGACGCGCCCGTTGTTGAGCGATACAATTGAAGATGGGGCCAGTAAAAGGTTCGGCCTTGGATTGCCGATCCCGAAAGGAGAAAGCTGTTCGAAACATTCCATCAGCTCCTTCGTCAGTTCGTCGAATCCCGCGCGCGCGTCGACGTGTGTTGTTTTTGTGCTGCTTTTTAAAAAACCGTCAAGGGCATTGTCAAAGGCATTCCTGAAAGGGATAAGGTTATCTCCGGAGATCGTTATGCCGCACGCATACCTGTGCCCTCCAAACTTGGTAAGGAGGTCCGACAGCGATGATAGCGTACCGTAAAGATCAACGCCGTCGCTGCCCCTGCCGGAGCCCTTCCAGATGCCGTCAACATCAGTCATGATAATTGACGGCTTTCCATGCAGCTCCATTATTTTCTGTGCGACTATCCCGAGAACGCCGATATGCCAGCCCTTTTTAAAAAGGACAATGGAGTTCCTGCCGGCGACGCCATCCTTCTTCAGGATACCCGAGATCTCATCGATCATCCCCTTTTCAATCCCCTGCCTTCTTTTGTTTGCATCCTGAAGTTTTTTAAGATGCAAGGCCGAGCCTGCATCGTCTTCGCAGGTAAGAAAATCAAGGGATGCTCGCGGGCTTGATACCCTGCCCGATGCGTTTATTCTTGGTACGATAATAAAGTTCAATGCGTATTCATCGATCTTTCTGTCGGGCGCCACCTTACTGCTGATGAAAGACCGGTACCAGGTCCGTGGCCTTCTATTCATCATATCCATGCCGTGTTTTAC
This sequence comes from Deltaproteobacteria bacterium UBA6106, assembly GCA_002428485.1. Classification (GTDB taxonomy): domain Bacteria; phylum Desulfobacterota; class Syntrophorhabdia; order Syntrophorhabdales; family Syntrophorhabdaceae; genus UBA5609. The sequence continues at coordinate 58,453 of DIWM01000036.1, read as the reverse complement.
CATGATCCTGTTGTCTTTTGTCAGGGGCGCCATGTCGCCTACCGTTCCCACCGCGACGATATCCAGCTCTTGCTTCAGGTTTATGGTGCTGCCGAGCAGTCCTTCAGCGTGCATGAGCCTGCGCAGCGCCAGGAGGAAGAAGAACACAACCCCGCAGGCAGCAAGCTCTCTCGTCGGGAACCGGGCATCCTCCCTTTTGGGGTTGATGATGGCAAAGGCAGGAGGGGTTTCCGTTCCCATCTCGTGGTGGTCTATGACGATCGTCTCGATGCCGAGGTCTTTTGCCAGCCCGATCTCTTCGACGTTTGTGGAGCCGCAATCGAGGCAGATAAGCAGGTTTGTGCCTTTTCCCTTTAATGTTTTTACTGCCTGAGAGTGGAGCCCATACCCTTCTTTTCGCTCAGGTATATGGATAAGGGGGGTTATCCCCAGATGTTTAAAAAAATTTTTCATAAGGGCGAGGGATGTCACGCCATCCGCATCATAGTCGCCGTAAAGGCATATTGTTTCCCCCTGCCGTATGGCGTTAAGAACCCTTGTGACGCCCTTTCTCATGTCAGGCATCAGGAAGGGGTCTGAAAGGTTTTCGAGTTTCGGGTAAAGGAACGTTTCCGCCTCATCGGGGTCTGTCATACCCCTTGCAACGAGTATCCTGGCCATGAGATTAGGGATGCCAAGCTTCTGCTCGATAGATCGTGCGATATCGGGATCGTTATCGTTTTGTTTGTTATACATATTGAGTAAGCACCAAATTCGAAGCACGAAGCACTAAACAATATCAAAATTCAAATATCAAATGCTCCAAGCAAATACAAGCTCTTTACGTTTTGAATTTTGGACATTTGGATTTGTTTAGGATTTAGAGATTCGATATTAGAATTTCGAATTTCAGGTTTATTTTTCATGTGCTATCCCGATGATATCGTCGATCTTTTTATAGCCGTTTGCATCCAGATAGTTTGATACCCCCTTTATGATCTTAGGTATCGCGTAGGGGTCGATGAATGTTGCTGTGCCGATCTGGATCGCCCTTGCACCGGCCATAAAGAAAGAGACAGCATCCATGGCGTCCATGATCCCGCCGACGCCGACAACAGGCACCGGCACTACTTTGGAGCATTCGTGGACAGCCCGCAGCGCAATTGGTTTCAGGACAGGGCCCGAGAGCCCGCCTTTTAAAGGGATATTCCTTTTCTTCGCGTCAAATCCGGCAGCGGGCATGGTATTGATGAGGGTAAGGCCGTCAGCGCCTGCCTCGCAGGCTGCCGTCGCTATGTCAACAATATTCCTTACCTCAGGGGTAAGCTTTGCAAAAAGGGGTATCTTTGTCACGGCCTTTACCTTTTTTACAATGTCAAACACCATGCGGGGTTCTTTCCCGAAGCTTATCCCGCCGGCCTTGATATTGGGACAGGAAAGGTTCATCTCAAGGGCAATGATCAACCTGTCCGGCTTTATCTTCCCGGCACAGGCGATATACTCATCTTCAGTGAAGCCAAAAAAGTTCACGATAACAGGGGTCTTCTTTTTTTTGAAAAAAGGGAAGTACGTGTCGAAAAAGCGTTCCACGCCTACGTTCTGAAGACCTATGCTGTTGATCATGCCATAGCGCTCTTCCCATACCCGGGGCGTCAGGTTCCCGTGGTGAGGTTTTATTGATAACCCCTTTGTGACATAAGCGCCCAGGGTTTCAACGCCCCAGAGGGGCTCTATTTCAACGCCATACCCGAGGGTGCCCGAGGCATTGAACACCGGGTTATGCAGATTTTTTCCGAATAGCTTTACAGAGATATTTCCCATAGGTCAAATACCGGTCCTTCTTTGCAAACCCTTTTATAGGGTTCCTGCGCATCCGTTGTTTTCTTTACGCACCCAAAACACAAACCCAGGCCGCATGCCATCCTTTCTTCCAGCAGCACCTGACAGGGGATTTTGTACGGCTCGATCAGCTTTTTAAGGCTCTTCACCATGTTCTCAGGGCCGCAGGCGAATATTTCCACGTTTTTACCCTTCCATCCCTTCAGGTGTTTTTTGAGCAGCTGAATGACATTTCCCTTGAAACCGCAGGAACCGTCGAGGGTGGCGATAAAGGGGTGGAAGTGCATCGCACCCTTAAGAAGAGAAACCTCATCGAGCGCGGAACAGCCGAAAAATATCGATGCCTTGCCCTGCAGTATTTTTGCAAGGGCAGAGACACCGGCGAAACCGATACCGCCGGCAACGACGATAGGGATGGCGCTGTCGCTTACTGTAAACCACCTGCCAAGCGGCCCAAGCGTTAAAACTGGTGTGCCTTTCGGCGCCTTGCTAAGCTGTTCTGTCCCTTTGCCCACTACTTTATACATAACGGTAAGAATGCCCTGCTGATAATCATAAATGCTAAAAGGTCTTCTGAGGAATACTTCTCCGCCAGGGATTTTCATCATAACAAACTGTCCCGGCCTCACCATGCCCATGGACCTGGACAACCTTATCCTGAGCAGGTAGTGCCCCTGCGCTATTTTTTTGTTTGAAATTATCTTTCCTTCTATATCGTCCATCGATCACCTAACGAATAGTAGCTATATATTCACAACGCTACATTGAACCAAGCACGAAATCCTAAGCACCAAATACTAAACAATATCAAAATTCGAATATCAAATGTTTAAAACGAATGCATGTTGTTTTTTTGTTTCGAATTTTGAACATTTGAATTTGTTTAGGATTTAGATATTCGTGCTTAGGGATTATTTTTCAGCCTCCTTACTTCCTCAGCGACATATGCATTACGTATGCGTCCTCGCCCGTCTCACGGTAGTACCCCTTTCTTTTTCCTATGACCGAGAAGCCAAGCGTCCTGTAAAGGCCCTGCGCGCCCCTGTTGCCTTCTCTTACCTCAAGAAAAAAATCCCTAATGCCATCCTCCGAGCACTTTTCGATAATATAATTTATGAGATAAACACCAAAGCCCTTTCTTCTATGGTTGGGATGTATGGCGACGTTCATGATGTGTGCCTCATCTTCAACAGAGTATAGCATAATATAGCCAATAACCCTGTTATCTTTTTCAAGTACGAGATTCTTTGCTACCGGCGAACAGATGGTGTCTTCGAACATCCCCTTTGTCCAGGGAGAGATAAAAGAGAGCCTTTCGATCTCGAGGACATCATCGAGGTCTGTCCTGCCCATTGTTCTTACGGTAACAAGTCCAAGACATGTTTCTGCACTCTTTCCCACCCCTCAACCCCTGCTGATAGTAAGCGCTCTTTCAAACTCTTCTTTTGTATTAATATTTGTGAATACGGAAACCCCGTTACAAAAAAACAGGGGAGACTCTTCGACAGCTTTGACCGAGAGGTAGGGGAATGCATCCCTTACCTTGTATCTCCCCCTCTCAATCAAGGTAAGCATATACGAAATACAGGACCTGTTGTAGATCGCATGGAGCGGCTCATACCCCTTTTCTGTTTTTGGTATGATAATATCTTCACCTGCGATATTGTTTAGCATGTATTTTATTGCCCCCCCTGACAGAAAGGGCATATCGCAGGCGAGGGCAAAGACATAATCTGCCCCGGTATGAATGAGGGCGGAGACAATACCGGCCAAAGGGCTCTGTACAGAAACAACGTCTTTTATAATAGGTATATTTATGCCGGGCAAAACCGTGTGATCGCTGGAGACAACAATAATATGGTTAAAGGCCTCCCGCGCCACATCGTATACCCTTCGTATCAACGGTTCACTATCGAGAACAAGGGTAGCCTTGTCCCTTCCTATCCGCGTGCTTTTACCGCCTGCAAGGATAGCGCTTACAACATTTACCATAGAGACTTTTATCATCTTTTACAGCGAGAGTAAAGATTGCTTTATGCGGCGTTGTACATTTTTTCACTTGACAAAACGCCCTTATCATGAAAATATGTAAGCCACACTGCCTTTTGTCATGTCATGCACGCACAGAAATAAATAGCCGTTTTTTAGGAGGTATTATGGGAGGACTGCTTTGGATCATAGAAAAATTAAGCAGGATAATGAATGGAATCGCGGCTTGTTCATTGACATTCATCATGCTCCTCACTGTGGCTGATGTTGCCCTCAGGTATTTCGGACATCCTATCGTCGGCACCTTTGAGATCGTTGGTTTTGGCGGGGCTATTGCAATCGGCTTCGGCATGCCGCTGACATCGTGGCTCCGGGGACATATCTTTGTGGATTTTTTTGTTCAGAAATTCCCACGGGTCCCACAGGCCGTGATCAATATTGTAACAAGGCTTGTCTGCATAGGGCTCTTCATACTCATAGGCTGGAATCTTTTTATCTACGCCGGTGACCTTTACAAGTCAGGCGAAGTATCCCTTACGCGGCAGATCCCGTTCTATCCTATTGCCTATGGAATAGGCGTGTGCTGCTTCCTGCAGTGTTTTGTCTTGATTGCCGATATCGTCAAGATCTTTGGAGGACAATATGAATGAAGTTACTATAGGCATAATAGGATTATTGGTTGTCCTGGTACTTTTTTTAACCGGCATCGAACTGGCCTTTGCAATGATCCTGATAGGGTTTCTTGGCTTCGGCTACCTCATATCCTGGGGCGCGGCATTCAACCTTCTGGCAAAAGATTTCTATGATGTCCTGAACTCATACGGTTTCACCGTAATCCCCCTCTTTGTCTTAATGGGCCAGGTGGCGTTCAACTCCGGCATAGCGAAGCGGCTCTTCGATACCTCCTATAAATTTATCGGCCATATCCCCGGCGGGCTCGCCATGGCAACCGTTGCCGGCGCAACGGCCTTCAAATCCATCTGCGGTTCTTCGCCTGCCACGGCAGCGACCTTTGCAAGCGTCGCCGTGCCTGAGATGGACCGTTACGGGTATGACAAGAGGCTTTCTACGGGCATCGTCGCAACCGTCGGGACCCTTGGGATCCTGCTTCCGCCGAGCGTTACCCTGATCATCTACGGCATCATTACTGACCAGTCCATCGGGAGGCTGTTTTTGGCAGGAATATTACCCGGCCTTCTTATCGCCCTCTTTTTTATCGGCGTTATATACGGCTGGTGCAAAATAAATCCTGCAGTCGGACCAAAAGGTGAACGGTCAACGTGGGGCCAAAGGATCAGGGCAATCCCTGAGGTCATGTGGGTTGTCCTTATCTTCTTTCTTGTCATCGGCGGCATCCTGCAGGGGGTTTTCACGCCTACCGAAGCAGGCAGCGTGGGCACATTCCTCGTTCTCCTCCTTTCCTTCATCAGGAAAGACCTCAACCTGAAGGGTTATATAAAATCCGTCGTTGAATCCATAAGAACCGCCTGCATGGTTCTCCTGCTCATAGCAGGCTCGACGGTGCTTGGCCACTTCATTGCCGTCACAAAAATCCCCATGATAACTGCCGACTGGATCGTCACTCTGCAGATGCCCTCCTGGGTCATCCTTTTCTTTATCGCTATGATTTACCTCATCGGCGGTTCCTTTATTGACGACCTCGCATTCATGATCCTCGCCACCCCGATCTTCTACCCCGCAATCATAAAGCTCGGGTATAATCCAATGTGGTTCGGTATCCTGATAGGCATTACCGTAATGATCGGTGTTGTCGTACCGCCAATGGCCATATGCGTCTTTGTCGTTAAACAGATAACAAAGACGCCTTTTGGAGTGGTTTATGCGGGCGTATATCCATTTCTGATAAGCCTCGTTGTCGGCGGCATTCTTGTCTTCATATTTCCAGGACTTGCGACATGGCTGCCTGGCTGGCTGATGCCGGGATAGAAAAGACCGTAATTCGTGAGGCGTGAGTCGTAAGGCGTAGACGACTTCAATCCGGATGTTTCCCCGCAGCTTGCTGCGGGGAAACACTGTTCCCTCTCCACTTGCGGGAGAGGGTAGGGTGAGGGGGCATAATCATGCCGTTTCTATCCTCTGACACCTCGCAGCTTGCTGCGGGGTGGTTCATTCCATTGAGAATATCAAAGGGCCCCTGAAAAGGAGGTCCTTTAATTTATGGATCGCGTTCGTGCTATAATGTTATGGCACAGAAAGGGAAAAGCGATGAGAAAAGGACGATATACACACAGGGGCGCAGGCCCAACGAAAAAAGAGAGCGATAAGTCTGTGGAAGAGATAGTGAAGGAACTGAAAGAGATCGGTGCATCGAAGAACGATTACAGGGAACAGTCCCTGCGGATCCACGGCCTTATCTGTGCAAAATGCGCACGGGAGTTCGATTATAAGGACAGGCACCTCCTCACCGTTCACCACAAGGACGGGAATCATAAAAACAACCCGCCGGACGGCTCCAACTGGGAAAACCTTTGCGTCTACTGCCACGACGACGAGCACAGCAGAGGGCTGCTCGGAGATTATTTCAGCCAGGATAGCTAAGCCCGGATATTCCGCCATGATGCGTATCCGTGATAAATTCTAATATCGAAGCACGAAGCACTAAACAATATCAAAATCTCAAATATCAAATGTTCCAAACAAAACCCTAACAACACGTTTTGAATCCGGATGATACCCCGCTGCTTTCGGCGGGGAAACACTGTTCCCTCTCCACTTGCGGGAGAGGGTAGGGTGAGGGGGCATAATCATGCCGTTTCTATCCTCTGATACCCCGCTGCTTTCGGCGGGGTAGTTTATTTTTGAACATTCGAATTTGTTTAGAGTTGCGATATCAGGATTTAGGATTTAATTTTATATTTCGATATACGATATACGAACTACGATATACCATGGGCTGTCAGTTATGAACTATGAGTTGCCTTTGTCCCCGATCCAGCAGTGGAGGCAGAGTTTCTCCCGGGGAAGGCCGATCGCTTCAACCATGTCGTCGATCCGCTGATACCGGAGCGTTGTAACATCAAGCTCTTTCGCGATCCAATCTACCATCTTCCGGTACTTCTCTGACCGGTCATCAAGGTAATCCCCGATATCTTCCGTGTCGCGTCCTTCCAGTTCCCGTATGGCACGCCGGGCAGCCAACTCGTCAATGGAACGTGTGGAGAGGGCAAATTTACAGGGAAACATAAGCGGGGGGCAGGCCGGGCGGACATGGACCTCCTGAGCCCCTGATTCCCAGAGTTTCTTCAGGGTATAATTTTTAAGCTGTGTGCCGCGGACGATCGAGTCCTCGCAGAGGACTATCCGGTTTCCGGCGATGATATCCTTGACCGCAATGAGCTTCATCTTTGCTACAAGGTCACGGATCTCCTGCGAAGGCGGCGTATAGCTCCTTCCGTATCCGGGGGTATATTTGACGAGTGGCCGCCGAAAAGGTATCCCTGATTGCATAGCATACCCGACGGCATGGCCAACCCCAGAATCAGGCACCCCGGCTACAAGATCGGCCTTCACGTCATCGTTTTTCGCGAGGAACCTCCCGGATCGCTCACGGACAAGCTCAACATTGATCCCCTCGTAGCTCGAAGCAGGATATCCTGTATAGATCCAGAGGAAGGAGCAGATCTGGTTGCTTGCCTTTCCCGAAAGCTGTTCTTCTAATCCATATTTCCCTATGCGAACGATCTCACCGGGTTCGAGATACTTTATGATCCTGTACCCAAGGTTAAGAAAGGAGCATGTTTCCGTGGCGATGACATAATCTCCGTCCCTCTCTCCAACAACGAGAGGCATCCGGCCAAGGCGGTCCCTGACCGCATAGATCCCGTCCTCTTTCATGAGAAGTATTGAGGCTGACCCCGTGATACGGTCATAGAGCCTTTCGATGCCGTCAATGAGCGCCTTTCCCTGATTGATCAGCTTGGCTATGAGTTCCACGGAGTTGACCCCTCCGCTTGACATCTCACCGAACGTCTCGCCCTGCTCAAGGAGTTCCTCGGCCAGTTCCTTCGTATTATCCACGAGCCCCGCCGATACGATGGCAAAGGTTCCGAATTTTGAGCCGATGATGAGCGGTTGGGCATCCCGGTCGCTTATGACACCAATGCCCAGATTTCCTGCCATCTCCTTATAATCTTCGTAAAATTTTGATTTGAACTGGGACTTGCTGATATCATGGATAGACCGGTGGAAACGTTCTCCCAGAACAGCCATTCCGCCATACTCTGTTCCCATGTGGGAATGGTAATCCGTCCCATAGAGGAGTTCGCTTGCGCAATTCTTTTTCGATACAATGCCAAAAATGCCGCTCATGGATCCTCCTTAGATATTGAGATACCCGGTCACTCGAAGACAAAACAGGGATCGGCCAGACGCTGATATGATACAATCTCTCTGCAATTTTCTCCAGCATTATTATAAAACAATATCATCTCATTAAACATTTTAACCGACCCTTTATCACGATAAAAGTGTACGGGAATTTTTTCTTGACTTTATACGCAAAGTACGGTTATATACTGTAAGACAATATCAGCTAAACTATGAAGATCAGCACTGCAATAGAGGAACGGGTCCCAGGCGGACTTCGTGTGCTCGGCGACATCGTCCCGCAACAGAAGAGCGGCAAAGCCCTTCAGGGGAAGGCTATTGGTTTTGACCTTAAGCATACAGAATGCAAGGTAATGGCATTCGACATCCGGAGTTCAGCCGGTCTCAGCGTGACCGAAGATGGCGATGAATATCCTGCCGCAACAGCGAACCAGGCAGGACCTGTTTATGTAAGTTCCCGTCATGTTGCCGGCCAGTATGAGATTGACAAGGCATCCCTCCAAATACCGCAGGTCATCATTGATAAATACAGGCAGGCAAAGGGATATACAAGGTTGGCTGCCGGTACCCTCCAGATATACGCTTAACTATTTTCCTTGTTTGACAAATTGAGCATCTCATTTCTTGACAAAGGTATCATATATCATTAATTTATCTTATAAAGACGGTTATGCGACCATGGATATTCTGACAGAACGACAAAACAAGATTCTTGATCTTATTATGGATAATTACATAACCGCTGCCGAACCGATAGGCTCAAGGACGATATCGAAGAGAATGAAGAACAAGGTCAGCTCTGCGACGATAAGGAATATCATGAGCGATCTCGAGGAGCTCGGTTTTCTTTATAAGCCCCATGCCGTGGCAGGGCGCGTACCGACGCACAAGGCCTTCAGATATTACGTAAATAGCCTGTCGTCGCTGATGGTTCCCGGTAAAAAGGAGCTGAAAGTTCTGGAATCGTTTGCCCGGCCCCGCTACTCCTACGTTGAGGAGATTATAGAAGATGCGTCGAAGACGCTCGCGTCCATATCACAATATACAAGCATCGTAATCGAGCCAAAAGTGAACACGATGCTCTTTAAAGAGGTTGAATTCGTCAAATTATCGAAGTATACGATACTTATTGTCTTTATAACCTCTTCCGGTATGCTCCATAAGAGGATCGTACATAGCGATGAGGAGCTGGGTATTAATGTTCTGAACGAGATGAAATGGTATATGAACGAAAAGTTCAGCGGAGTTCCGTTCTACGTCCTGAGGGACGGCATACTGGGTGACGTGAGGCAGGACAAGGAGATATTCAATAACCTCTACGCAAAGATCCGCGATACCCTCGATGCGATCATTGATGAAAAGAACAAGCGGGAAGTTTACATAGAAGGGACGTCGAAAATGATAGGCGTACCGGAATTTTCCGACCTCGAAAGATTGAAAGAGCTTTTTCAGACTCTGGAGAAGAAAGAAAAACTTATAAAATTACTGGATAGTTGCCTCCGGGAGGATGGCATTAGCATTATCATGGGTCATGAGAATGATATGAAAGAAATGCGCGGGATGAGCATTATCTCCTCGCCCTACCAGGTCGGCGAAGACAGCTACGGTTTCCTCGGCGTGATAGGCCCGATCAGGATGAATTATTCAAGAATAATACCGATCGTCAATTATACCGCGAAGACGGTTACCGATATCTTAAGAATGATGTAGAGGAAGAACATGGAAGAAAAAGAAAAAAGGAATACTGGCGAAGCGACTGAAGAAAAAGAAGAAGGACAGGAGATCGCCAGGCACGAAGAGCATAAGAAAAAAAAGAAGAAGGATGACGCGACGGAGGACCTGAAGAGGATGCTTGCGGAGAAGGAAGAGGTTATAAAGTCGCTTCAGGAAAAGATGCTTTACATACAGGCCGAGTTTGAAAATTACAAGAAGCTCAAAATAAAAGAAAAGCAGGATACATTGAAATTTGGCAATGAAGTCCTGATAAAGGAACTGCTGCCTGTGCTGGACAACCTTGAGATGGCCCTGGACCATACGGCAAAAACGGAAGATTACAAAGGGGTTTACGAAGGGGTCAGAATAACCTTCAATGAATTTCTCAAGGTGCTTGAGAAGGCAGGTGTTACCAGGATCGAAGCAGTCGGTAAGAAATTCGACCCCAATCTCCACGAGGCCTTCTACCAGGAAGAGAAGGAGGATGTGGAACCTGATACCGTCATATCAGAGTTTCAAAAGGGCTACCTGCTGAACAGCAGGTTGATGAGGCCTACCAGGGTGGTTGTTTCCAAAAAACCGGAAATCCAGTAATATACGGCTGACCAATGCGGACAGAATACCGAGACTACCACGAAATCCTGAATGTTTCAAAGAGTGCAACAGACGAAGAGATAAAAAAGGCTTACCGGAAGCTTGCGCTCCAATACCATCCGGACAGGAATCCCGGCAATAAAGAAGCTGAAGAGATGTTCAAGAAGATCAGCGAGGCATATGCCGTGCTTAGCGATCCTGAGAAGCGATACAGGTATGAAAGGTTTGGTACTGCTGACGACGCCGGCTCTATCTTCGATTTTGGTTTCAGGGGGAATTTCGACACCGTTTTTAACGACCTCTTCAGTGATTTTTTCGGTTCTCCCAGGCAGCGGGAAAGGAAAGGACAGGACCTTCGCTACAACCTTGCCGTCGAGTTCGAAGAGGCGGTGTTCGGTATTGAAAAAGAGATAGAGATACCTAAAGAAGAAAAATGCCCGGCCTGCGGAGGATCACGGATAGAACCGGGACACCGGCCAGTAACCTGCAAGCAATGCGGAGGAAGAGGGCAGGTCAGGCAGAGCCATGGTTTTTTTACGATAAACAGGACCTGCGAATATTGCAACGGTGACGGCCACATCATCAAAGACCCTTGCAAGACCTGCAAGGGCAGGGGAAGCGTCAGGACAAAGAAGAAGATTAAGGTCAAGATCCCGCCGGGCGTTGACACCGGCATGAGGTTGAAAGTGCGGGGAGAAGGGATGCAGCAGTTTGGCGATACCGCCCCAGGCGACCTGTACGTGGTTCTTGAGGTAAAGGAACATCAGATCTTCGAACGCTCCGGTGATGATATTACTGTTCAGATCGATGTCAGCTTCCCGCTTTTGTGTCTCGGGGGGGAGTTTGCGGTGCCTACCATAGAGGGCGAAACGGCCATCACAATACCGCCCGGCACGCAGCCCGGCAAGGTTTTCCGTATCAAAGGGCTCGGCGTAACCAGGTCGAACGGGTACGGAAGGGGCGATCAGCTCGTCTACCTCAACGTGGTTATCCCTTCAAAACTGAGCGAAAGGCAGCGCCTCCTCATGGAAGAGCTCGCGAAGGAGCTGAATGACGACAACGGGAAGGCGCGCAAAGGATTCAAAGAAAAATTCATGGAATTCTTCGAGTAATTCGGCTCATAAACGGCAGTATATCGTAGTTCGTATATCGACGAGGGAAAACACTGTAAAATGTAAAAGGTAAGAGGTTAAGAAGAATCTTGTCAGTTGTAAGGCGTTAGGTTAGCAGAAAAGCAGAAGGTGAGAAGAGCAGAAAGCAGAATACCCAGGTCAGTGGCGCCTTTTTCATGAGGTTTTAACGCCTGACGCCTCACGATTTACGCCTCACGGGTTTTTAGAATCCCGATATACGATATACGAACGACGATATACGGTTTTCTATGAACTATGAGCTGATTTTCTCTATATTCTCCGCCATCAGTTTTGCGATTGTTTTAGAAAACGCCGCGGGGTCTTTTGGCTTTGATCCTTCAAGAATAAGTGCCTGATCGTAAAGGAGCCTTATAAAATCATGGAGCGTTGCGTTCTTCGCGTCTTTTTCGAAGGTCTCCTTCATGGCGGCAAAAAGCGGGTGCGAGGGGTTGATCTCGAGGATCCGCTTTTTCAAAGGAACCTCCTGGCCCATAGCCTTGAGAAGTTTTTCCACTTGCGGGTCCAGATCCCCTTCATCGGTAACGAGGCAGCAGGCCGAATCGGTTAAACGGCCGGAGAGCCTTACGTCCTTTACATCGTCTTTCAACGTATCTTTCATGAGATCCATCAGTCCCGCATATTGTTTTTGTGTCGCCTCTTTTTCTGTTTTTTCCGTTTTATCGAGGTCAACATCCCCCTTTGTGATGGACTTCATCCTTTTACCCTTGTATTCGAAGCCGCTCAGGACGAGATCATCGATATCGTCGAGCATGACGAGGACCTCATACCCTTTGCCCCTGAATGTCTCGAGGTAGGGTGAATGCAGGGCCTCTGCAAGCGATGTCCCGATAATATAGTATATCGCTTCCTGCTCCGCCTGCATGTCATTGATATAATCTTCGAGAGACCTCAATGCGCCCTCCCCGGTTTTTGTTGAAGGAAAAAGGAAAAGGTCTGCTATGGCCTCTCTCCGGATAAAATCATAATGGAGCCCCTCTTTAAGGACCCTGCCGAACTCGTTGTAAACCTTGACATAGTCTCCGTATTGCTCCTTTTTCATGTCTCCGAGCGTATCGAGGATCTTTTTTGCTATGTTTGTACGTATGATCTCAACCTGCCTGTTGTGCTGGAGGATCTCCCTGGAAACGTTGAGGGGAAGGTCAGTCGAGTCTACCACCCCTTTTACGAAACGGAGATAGTGAGGGATAAGTTCCTCACAGTGGTCCATGATCTGAACGCGCTTTACATAAAGCGTGGGGCCTATCTTGTAGTCCCTGAAGAGGATATCGTACGGCGCATGCGAGGGGATATAGAGGAGCGCCGTAAACTCCGAGGTGCCCTCCGCCTTGTAATGGATGACCCTTGCGGGGTTCGCGGAATCGTGCGATATATGCTGGTAGAATTGGTTATATTCCTCTTCCGATACTTCTGACCGATCCCTGAGCCAGATGGCCTTCATCGAGTTAAGGGTCTCTTCTTCCTTTATTGTGACCTTCTCGCCCTTTTGGAGCGTGCTTTCCTGCTCTTTTTCCACATCCATGACTATGGGGTGCTCAATAAAGTCAGAGTATTTCTTTATGATGCTCCGGATCTGCCATTCATCAAGATATTTTTTCTCTTCTTCCCTGAGTTCAAGGATGACATCGGTGCCTCTCCGCTCTTTTTCCATGTCCTCGACAGTGAAAGATCCGTCACCGGTTGATTCCCACTTTACGCCGCCTGCGCCCTGTTGCCCGGCCCTTCTTGAAAGAACGGTGATCTTATTGGCGACCATGAAAGACGAGTAGAAACCGACCCCAAACTGACCGATAAGCTCGGGATTATCCTTAATTGCCTTGCTCTGAAGGGCTGCGAGGAATTCTTTTGTTCCCGAATGGGCGATGGTCCCGAGGGCCTCAACGATCTCTTCCTTCGTCATGCCGATACCGTTATCGCTTATTGTCAGCGTACCCCTTTCCCTGTCAGCGGTGATCTTTATCTTCCACCCGCTTTCATTCTCGAGGATAGCGCTGTTTGTCAGGGATTCATAGCGCGCACGGTCGATCGCGTCGGAGGCGTTCGAGATGAGCTCTCTGAGAAATACCTCCTTATGCGAATAAAGCGAATGGATCATGAGATCAAGCAATTGCCGGACTTCTGTCTTAAATTCTAATCTCTCAAGGCTCATAGTCATTCCACCTCAAACAATTTTTTTATGAGAATACACATGGAGCAGCCGTGTATCATGTGCTGAATGTTTTTCAATAAATTAAGACAGCTTGCCTTCTAAGTCAACCTCGGTCAGCCTTAAATAATATTTCAGCGTTTATATTAAGGCCGGTTCCATGTTATAATGGGTAACAACATATATGAAGATCATCCCGAAGAAGCTCCAGCAAATACTTATAATAATTGTTGTCATCATAGCCATCGGCACTGTCGGTTTTAAGCTTATCGGCGGCGAAAGCAAGAGCTTCCTCGATGCCCTTTACATGACAGCCATAACGATTACCACTGTCGGCTATGGGGATGTTATCGGCCTCGATGATAAACCATACGGCAAGCTTTTTACGATCATTTTCGTATTTATCGGTGCGGGTGCCATTGCCTATCTCTTCACGACGCTGGCTGCGTATATCATCGAAGGGGAACTGAAAAAGGTCTTCAGGAGGAGAACCATGGAGAAACGCATAGCGAAGATGAAAGACCACTATATCATATGCGGCATAGGGATGGTGGGACTTTATGTCACCCATGAGCTGTTTATTACGAAGCGTCAGCTTGTTGCCATCGATACCGATGAATCCAAACAGGAACTGCTGAAGCTGCACGATCTGAACGTTGACCTCCTTGTAGGCGATGCCACTGAAAACGAGGTTCTCTGGCAGGCAATGATCGAAAAGGCGTACGGCCTCTTTGCCACGACGGATTCTGACAATGACAACATCGTCATTGTTCTCACTGCCCGGCAGCTGAATCCCAAGTTGAGGATCGTTGCGCGGTGCAATGATACGAAGAATACCGATAAGCTTCGGAGGGCAGGAGCTGATAATGTTGTTGCCCTCAACTTTATCGGCGGATTACGGATGGCATCAGAGATGATAAGGCCTCACGTGACATCTTTCCTTGACATGATGCTCCGGGACAAGGAATCGCCGATACGCGTTGAGGAGGTGCATATCACCAAAAATTCGTCTTATCTTGGAAAGGCGGTGAAGGAGATTGATTTCAAGATGATAGGCAACATCATGGTGATCTCGGCGCGCAAATCAAACGGGGAGTGGATATACAATCCTTACCCCGATACGATTATCGAAAAAGATATGAAACTGATCGTTATCGCGACACCGGAGGAGAAGGAGATTCTGCGGCGCCATGTTTGCGGTGAATCTTAATAAGGTAAACTATTCGCATGAAGATAGCCATTTCAGGAAAGGGAGGGGTGGGAAAGACGACGCTGGCAGGTGTGATGGCGCGGATCCTCGGGAAAAGAGGGTACAAGGTTATTGCCATTGACGCTGACCCGGATTCGAACCTCGCAAGCGCCATCGGTATCGACGAAGAACAGATGAAGACCCTTCAGCCCCTGGCGCAGATGAAAGAGTTCATAGAGGAAAGGACAGGTGCGAAGAAAGGGACATACGGGGCATTCTTCCAGCTGAACCCAAGGGTCGATGATATACCTGAAACGTATTCTGTAGAAAAGGACGGTGTAAGACTGATCCTGCTGGGCAACATCCCCCAGGGCGGAGGCGGTTGTTTCTGCGCGGAGAACGCGCTCCTGCGAAGCCTCATGGCCTATGTGATGATCGAGAGGGACGAGTATGTGATCGTCGACATGGAGGCCGGCCTCGAACATCTCGGAAGAGGGACAACGGAATATATAGATGCGTTGATCGTTGTTGTTGAGCCGGGACGAAGAAGCTTTCAGACCGCCTACCAGGTGAAAAGGCTGTCGGAGGACCTGAACATTAAACGGGTCTATATAGTCGGGAACAAGATCATGGACGAGGCCGACAGATCGCTGATCAGGGAAAGCCTGAAAGACCTCCCGTACCTTGGTGATATAGGGTACAACGAAAAGGTGGCGGATGCGGATAAAAAGGGCGTATCTCCCTATGATACGGACCCGAGGATAAAAGCAGAGGTGGAACAGATCCTTTACGCCCTTGAGCAAGAGGTGGAATGAGGAAGGCCCTCTCTTCACTGAATTTCCTGTTTACCACCATATTTCTTAGCATTATTGCCCTCATCATATCCCCCTTTGACGGCAGGGGCAAAGCGATCCACAAGATAGCGAGGTTCTGGGCGTCTACCCACATCAGGATAGGCGGCATCAAGGTCGTGACGAGCGGCCTGGACAAGATCACAGCGCCTCCGTACATCTTCATGTGCAATCACCAGAGCGCTCTCGATATATATGGCCTTCTTTTCTCGCTGCCGCTGTCCTTTAGATGGATAGCAAAGAGGCAGCTCTTTCTCATCCCCCTTTTCGGGTGGGCGTTAAAGAGGGCGGGGCATATAAGCATTGACAGGGAGAACCCGAGAGAGGCGCTCAAGGCTATGGATGAGGCTGCCCGAAAGATAAGGGACGGAATGAACATCATTATTTTTCCGGAAGGCACAAGAAGCAGGGACGGAAGCCTGCTGCCCTTTAAAAAGGGAAGTTTTTCCCTTGCCCTGCGTGCCATGGTACCCATCGTGCCCGTCGGCATTGTGGGCACAAGCACGCTCCAGCCAAAAGGCAGTTTCATTCCCGCAGGAAAAGGGGTAATATACATTCATATAGGAGAGCCCATACCATTGGAGGGAATGGGCCGCTCGGCAAAAGGTGAGCTGATGAACAGCGTGAGGGCGAGCATAGAGAGGCTCATACAAAAAGGTGAAAGCAGCAATGACTGATAGGTGATGATGAGAGCAGAAAGGTTTGCCGCATGTCAACGGAACTGAAAAAAGAGATCATCGGGGTAGGCCTGCTGGGGGTCTTTATCTTTCTCTTTGTAAGCCTCGTCTCCTATCATCCCCTTGACCCATCGTTTCACACCGTTGCCGGGGGGGCAACGAGGAACCTCTGCGGCAAGGCAGGTTCGTACATCGCCGACCTTCTGATCCAGGTGTTCGGGATGATGAGCTACGTCATTACCGCCGTCGCCCTGTTTTTCGGATTGCTGTACCTGAAGAAGAAAGAGCCTCCGCATATGCTGGTCTTCTCGGCAGGGCTGGTGCTGCTTTTTCTGGCGCTTACTTCTCTTTTCCAGATCGTTATCGGCAAGATCCATTTGAGAGGTGTTCCTGTCGAATTCTCCGGCTTTCTCGGCTCTCTCCTCGAAAGGGTGCTGATGTACGCATTCAATTATTTCGGCAGCATCCTTATATCCGCCATCATTCTCCTCATCTCGATATTCCTGATCATCCAGGCGCCGCTCCTGTCTATCCTTGAAGAGAGGATCGCACGGAGGAAGGTTGTCGAGCGCAGGAGGGAGATCAAGGTAACGGAGGAGAAAAAGGAGGAACCGAAGGCGGAGAAAAAGGCTGCTGCCGTTCAGGAGACCTTCGAGTTCTTTAAGGAGATAGGGCCATATAAACTCCCGCCGACATCATTGCTTGATCCTGTCGAGAGGAAAGAGGTGAAGGTTGACAAGGAGAGCATCCAGGCCAATGCAAGCATACTCGAGAAAAAATTGAAGGACTACGGGATTGACGGAAAGGTCACGGAGGTCAGGCCGGGCCCCGTGATCACCATGTACGAATTTGAACCTGCGCCCGGCATCAAGGTGAGCAGGATCGCCAACCTTTCAGATGACCTTGCGATGGCCTTAAGCTCCGTATCGATACGGATCATTGCCCCCATACCCGGGAAGTCGGTGGTCGGCATAGAGATCCCCAATACGGTGAGACAGACGGTCTACCTGCGGGAGATCATCGAGTCGGATATGTTCGCCTCCGCCCATTCGCATCTTACGCTTGCCCTCGGCAAGACGATATCCGGAGAGCCTTACGTTGCGGAACTTACAAAGATGCCCCACCTGCTTGTTGCCGGTGCGACAGGGTCAGGGAAAAGCGTCTCCCTCAACAGCATGATATGCAGCATCCTTTTCAAGGCAACGCCCACGAACGTACGATTTCTCATGATCGACCTGAAGATGCTCGAGTTGTCGTTCTACGAAGGTATACCCCACCTCCTTCTCCCTGTAGTGACGAACCCGAAGAACGCGAAGACGGCGCTCAGGTGGATGACCGATGAGATGGAGCGCAGGTACTCCATGATGGCCGAAAAAGGCGTGAGGAACATCGAGAAGTATAACCTGAAGATGGTGAAGCAGGAGTCTGAAACGATCCCCTATATCGTTGTTGTCATCGATGAGCTCGCAGACCTCATGATGGTCTCGCCGAAGGAGGTCGAGGAATATATCGCGCGGCTGGCGCAGATGGCGAGGGCATCAGGCATCCACCTGATCCTCGCCACGCAGAGACCTTCCGTGGACGTCCTGACGGGCATCATCAAGGCAAACTTTCCTGCAAGGATCTCCTGCAAGGTCTTTTCAAAGGTGGATTCACGGACGATCCTCGATACGAACGGCGCAGAGAACCTCCTCGGGTTCGGCGACCTGCTCTTCTTAAGCCCGGGGATCGGGAGGCTGCAGAGGCTCCACGGCCCCTTTGTCTCCGAAGGCGAGATACGGCGGATAGTTGAGTTCTTGAAGCAGCAGGGAACCCCCACGTACCACCAGGAGATACTGGAGGAGAAAGAAGAAGAGGATGCAGGGGAAGAGATGGATGATGAAAAATACCAGGAGGCGGTAGAGTTCGTCATGGCCAGGGGTGAGGCCTCCATCAGCATGATACAGAGAAGGTTCAGGATCGGCTACAACAGGGCTGCAAGGATTATCGAGCGCATGGAGACCGAAGGAGTTGTAGGCCCTTCGGATGGAGTAAAATCGAGAGAGGTGCTGAAGAGACAGTGAAATACAGCGGAGAGCGGAGAGCGGAGAGCGGAGAGCGGAAAAATATTCATTTAATAGTAATGGTATGTTTATTCTTGTTCATGTGCGTCGGTTCCATGAATGTTCATGCGGCCGAACCCCGAACGCCGAACGCCGAACGGCAAGTTGGTTCTTCATCTCCTTTCGACGGACTGAAGAAGACGTACTCTGAGGTGAATTCGCTGGAGGCGGCATTTCACCAGAAGATATTTATCGCGAGCCTGAAAAAGGAAAGGACATTCGAAGGGGATTTCTTCTATAAACGTCATAAGGGATTTTTATGGAAGTACAGGACCCCGAAGGTGAAGTTCTTTCTTTATGACGGGAAGTACATGTGGCAGGGAGAAGACGAAAAACCCTTTGTCGTAAAAGAGAGGATCAGGAAGGAGAAGACGACAGGCACGTTCCTCGACCTCATCGAAGACATTGCGAGGATGGACGAGCTTTTCACGTTGAAACAGCAGTCCGTCGCAGGCAGCCTTGAAGTGCTTGAGATCGTGCCGAAGAAGGACAGCACGGCGAACGCGGCAAAGATCTGGATCGATAAACAAAATGTGGTGCGTAAGATCGAGATCCATGAATTCACCGGCAACATCAATACGATAGAATTTTCAGCAGTGAAGATCAACCAGGGCGTCGACGATGGGCGTTTCATATACAGGCCGGAAAAAGGCAGGGAGATCGTGGAAAGATAATGGCGCTGCATAAGGATGAGGCGATAGTACTTTTTAAAAGGTCCTACGGGGAATCGGACAAAATCATCAGACTGTTCACGCTGTCGTCGGGGAAGGTCGCGGCGATCGCGAAAGGCGCCAATAAAAGCCAGAAGAGATTTGCCAACACCCTTGAGCCCTTCAACCGCATCAGAGTGGAATACTTTGAGAAATATGGAAGAGGGATGGTGAGGATAGAGAACGCCGACATTATCGAGACGAACAGCGGCATCGAGACGAGCCTGAAGAAGGCCTGCACAGCGGGTTTTTTCGTGGAGTTCGTCGACAGGCTGACAAAGGAGAGGGAACGCCACGAGGACCTTTTCAATGTATTGGCGGAGATACTCCAGGGCATCAGGGGCGCTGAATTTACCTATGACGATATACTCCATTATCAGCTCAGGATGCTTGGTATCCTCGGCTTCATGCCCAACTTCCACACCTGTGTCTATTGCGGACAGGCCATGGCGGCAGATGAGAAGATATTCTTTTCCAGGGAAAGGGGCGGCATCCTCTGCCATAAGTGCGCACCGTCACTTCCCCACCAGGTCTGCGCTGAAGGCGTGATAGCAGGCATCGTATCCATACAGCAGACAAACGGCAATACGGCAGGGTTTCAGGACGCCTGGGGATGCACAGAGAATGGGCCTTCATATCTGAACAATGGCTTTGAGAGGGTTGCGCAGGATATTATGGAGGGCTTCATGACCTTCCATCTTGATGTAGAGCTCAAATCATACAGGATCTTGAAAGGGCTTATCGCATAAATCGCTTCCCAGCTTTCAGCTATCAGCGAACAGTAAAAATAGTGCATAGTAAATCCGAAGTCCGAATATCGCACGGTTTAATCCTGACGAAGGAGGGACAATCCTAAACAAATCCGAATGTTCAAAATTCAAAACGTAAAAAGCATGCACTTGTTTGGAGCATTCAATATTTCGATATTGTTTAGTGCTTCGTGCTTAGATATTAGGATTTATCCCAGATGCTCATCCAAAAGAAAAATCAGGATTTATCAGTTTTAGAGGAACTTCTTATTTGGACGGCAGGTTATTTTTTCTTCAGGACGATCATCCCGTCTTGTACATCTGTTTCGTATCGTGTTGATCGTTGAAGTTCTCCTACCAGGTTATTGTCAGGATTGTCGGCGATAATCACCATCTTGCCACCTTGTTTCAGATAGGGCATACCTCTTTTCACGTATGCCTTTGTCGCCTCAGCGAGGGGAAAGTTTTCTTCCCAGACATATTGCAGGGCGGGCTGGACAAAGATAAGATCGAAGGTGCTGTTGAGGAGGAAGGAAAACTCCACATCAAAATGGAAAAAGCCGTTGTTTCGTGCAAGCGACCTGGCATCAACGAACCAATCCTTTTTTGTAAGATTTTCCCAGGTAACGTCGTCACTGTCGAGGTTCGAGAGGATATCCTGGATCTTTTTGTTGTCCACGGCCTTGCTGAAATACGTCGAGATAATAATATCCATGGCGCTCCGTATCCTTTCGCCGTAACGTTTCAGTTTTTTCTCAAGTTCTTCCCTGACCTGGACATCCTCCTTGATCCTGTCCGAAAGGGAGAAGTACAGGCTGTACATCTCTTTAAAGTCGTTGATGAGGTCCTGTGGATTTTTATTGAAAAGGCCCATCTGATTTTTTGTATCAAAATAGGCTGCCATGTCTCCAATGGACATGCCGATAAGAGAGTTTCCGTATGTGAAATGTTTTGCCTCTGCGTTGAAGCGGCTCCTGATCATGGTTCGGAGGATATCAAAGGCAAGGTGTGAACGTTCTACGCCGTAAAGGACATTATCGACGATGTACCGTTTGACCAATGTCTCATCTTCCCATTCGGCGACAAAGGTGTTTTTTTCACGGTATGGAAGGACAAAGGCAAAATAGGCGAGACCTTCGATGAGGTCGCTGGTCAGGTTGCCGAAATTAGGGGTCATATCGAGTATCTTCAGCGCAAGAAGCTGTTCTTTTGTGGTATAGACGTTTTTTTCAGCAAGAAAAATGCCTTCAAGGTTCGTATTCGTTTGATATTCTTTTTTATTGAAAAGAAAGGACGAGATATCTGATATATTGTATTCGTTGATCGCATCAGGCTGTGCATATGCCTTTTGCGGCAGACCTGCCTTTTTTTCCAGGAGGTATGACTCTGAGCATTGCAGCTGCCTGTCCCCGAAGAGATCCTTGAAGATATCGATCAGCTTCGGGTATACCTCGACTTTTTTTCTGGCCCCCTGTAATGATTGCTGGGCGAGGGCCCTTTTTTCTTTCAAAAGCTCAATAAGGTAATCCTTATCCTCATCGAGGATATTGGGGACTGTTTTTGTGAGGCCCGTGAGAGAGAAGATCGCGTTGAAGAGATGCAAGGCATCCCGGTCATCTTCAAACATCGCCGTTTCAAGGTCCAGCGCCAGGAGCCGTAATTCATAGTTTACAGGTCTTTTGACGAGTATCCATTCCCGTCCGTTTGTGAGAATCCCCCAGGGGGTTTTCGATTTCTTTAAGAGGTATGCGATCTGGTATGTGGGTATCCTGTTCTCGAATTCGAGAAAGAAACCGGTGATGCCCTCCTGCAGGTTCCTCCCGTATCTTTTAAGAAGCAATATCCCGAGGGCCTTTGCGTAATATTCAATGGTCCCCCAGAGCTGTGAGCTTTTAAACCTCTCTTCTTCCGATGAAAAAAGGACCGCATCGGGCTCCTTGATATGTTCCTCGAAGAACTTCGGTTTTGATTCGTAGGAAAGACCGAGGAGCTTGAGGATAGGTTTTATGACGTGGATCTCTGTATGGATCTCGCTGGCAAACTTTTTAATATCCTGAAACTTCGCGAGAATCTCCAGAAGCGAGGCGCAGACGGTGTCATCTGCCGGTAAGACACATATTTTGTTGATGGCGGAAGAAGAAAAAAGGGTATTCCTTACAATAGAACGATACATAGTGGTGAAATCATAATAGTTTGGAACGGTTTAGTCAAGGAGAGGAATATTTTTCTCTTCCCGGTCTATCCCCATTTTTTGAATTCGCTCTATTTCCTTCAGTTTCATCCTGATGATGATAATAAGGCCGATAATGGCGACCCAGAATAAGGCAAGAGACTGAAAGATGATATGCCTGTCATAAGGCGCTGAAGGGAAGACCTCGATCGTTTCCTGCTGTGCCCAGAGCGTTGCAGCATTGATGAGTATAAAAGCGCAGGCAAATAAGATTTTTCTTATCATTGGTCCCCCTAAGTCAGGTAGCCGATAACGGTCATGATGATAAAATAGAGCGTATAGAGCACGCCTATCCATGTGAAGAGGATGCTCTTCTCGCCCCTGCTTGATTTCCTGTCAAAGAAGGGGATGAGGAAGAAGAAGAGTATCCCGCAGGATATGAGGATGATCGCTATGGTCTCGCCGTTTAATCCGAGGATATCGCCGGGGAAGAGTTTCAGTGTCTGGAAGAGAAAGAGGAAATACCATTCCGGTTTTATATTCTCCGGCGCCGGCGCAAGCGGATCGGCCTTCTTCCCGATCTCCGGCGGCAGCAGGGTCGCCAGCGATACCACAACGCCCAGCACCAGGAGCCAGATGATGAGGTCTTTGTAAAAAAGGTTTGGGAAGAAGGGTATCTGTTTCAGAGGCTTCTTCTCCAGGGACATAGGGACGCTCATCCCGTGATACTGGACGAGGAGTATGTGCATGCCGATCAGAAAGAGCGTGATAAGAGGCAGGACCGATACGTGGAAGGCGTAAAAGCGCGTCAGTGTCTCGCCTGTGACATCGATGCCGCCACGAAGGAAGGCCTTGATGAATCCGCCTATGACGGGGAGGTTGCCTGCACCTCCGGTTGCCACGCGGACCGCGGCGAAAGCACGTTCATCCCAGAGAAGAAGGTATCCGCTCAGACCAAAGAAGATCGATATCCCGAGCAGTATAAACCCCGATATCCAGAGGAGCTCCCTTGGCTTCCTGTAGGACTTGAGGAGGAGTGTGCTGAACACGTGGATGAAGAGGGCTGTGATGGCGAGCTGTGCGCCCCAGTGGTGGAGGGAGCGGAAGAACCACCCCATGTTCAGCTTGGTGACGATCTCGATGACGCTCTTGTTGGCATGCTCGAAGTAGGGGATATAGTAGAAGGAGAGGACCATGCCGGTGATGAACTGCAGGATGAAGAGGAACATGGCAATACCGCCTGTGTAATACCAGATCTCATACTGGTGGACGGGGACGAGCTTTTGTTTGGCAAGCCCCTTCATCCCCTCCACGTCGTATCTCTCTTCGATCCAGTTCCTAAGCCTTTGGCAGCTCAACCTTAATCCCCTTTTTTGCAACGATCAGCTTCTCGCCCTCTGTGGTGACATCAAAAAACTCGAGCGGTTTCGGCGGCGGCCCCGCGATATTCTTGCCGTCTTCATCGAACCAGCCCTGATGGCATGCGCAGTAGAACTTTTTATCTTCCGGTTTGTAGGTCACATTGCATTCCATGTGTGTGCACACACCCTTCAGGGCGTATGTTGAGCCGCTCTGCTTTTTGTAAAAGAGACCGAGCTGTCCTCCCCATGCGAAGGGTTTGACGGAGTTGGGCGGTATGTCCATGAAATCGGCTGTCTTGAGGACGACGAAATCAGGTTCCTTGCCGAGCGTAGGAAAGGCAAACTTCAGGAGCGCGTAGAAGGTCCCGCCGCAAAAGGCAGCGAGCCATCCGCCAAAGAGGGTATTGAGGAAGGTCCTTCTCGTTACAAGGGAATAGTTTATCTTCATTTTATCCCCTTTCCGAAGAGCTTGTGCTTGATGAGTTTTTTTCTCAAGCTTACGACAGAGTCTGTAGGGCGTACATCTTTTGGGCAAGCATCGATGCACCGCAATATCGTGTCGCAGCCCCAGACGCCTTTCTCGTCATTGACTTCGTCAAGGGCGCTTGCCGGCCTTTCGTCCCTTGAATCCAATACAAAGCGCTCGAGCTTTGCTATGGCGGCAGGCCCTGCATATTCAGGGTCCCTTGCGAGGACAGGGCAGGCCCCGTAACAGCATGCGCAGAGGATGCAGTTCACAACCTGATCGATGCGGCTTCTCTCTTCTTCGCTCTGCTGGATCTCCTTGTCAGGGTCAGGGCTTGTCCGTATCAGATATGGCCTTATCTTCTCATACATATTCCAGAAGGGCGTCATGTCCACAACAAGGTCTTTTATGATCTCGAAGTTTGGGAGAGGCTCAAGGACGATTGTGTTTGATCCAAACGTTGCAACCTGTGTCCTGCACGCGAGGTCTATCTTACCGTTGATTACCATTGCGCAGGAACCGCACACTGCAGACCTGCAGGATGAGCGAAAGGAAAGCGTTCCATCTATCTCCTCCTGGATGCGAAGAAGCGCCATGAGGACCGTCAGGCCAGATACGACCTTAATACGGTAGGACGTAAAATTAGGAGCAACGTCCGGTTCTTTCGCGTCGTACCGCAGGATCTTGAAGGTATAATAATTCTCGGTTATCAATATTTCCTCTCCATAGGCTGGTATTTTGTTATTATAACCTTTTTGGAGGAGATGGCGGGCTCGCCGTCAGGGCCCATCTTCGCAATAGTATGTTTGAGCCAGTCGGCATCGTTCCTTGTGCTGAAGTCCCTCCTGAAATGGGCGCCCCGGCTCTCTTCCCTGAGGTATGCCCCCAGTGCAATTATATGGGCTACTTCGAGCATGTATTCGAGTTCGATGGCATTTAAAAGTTCATAGTTCATATGGAGCTTTGGAGATGAAACATGGACATGCTTGTAACGTTCCTTTATCTCTCCGATATTTTTCAACGCCTGGCCCAGCTCTTCCTTTTTTCTGAATATGCCGACAAGGCTGCTCATCGTCTTTCTCAGGTCTGTAAGGATCGTGTATGGTTTTTCATTCCCTTCATGGACCAATGTGTGTATCTTTTTTTCCATCTCTTCTTTTTTACTTATGAGGAGCCTTTCGTCTTGCTTTGCCCCGCCGTTTTGGAGATATTCATCGACGGCAAGAGATGCCAGTTTTCCGAAGACGATCGTTTCGAGGAGGGAGTTGCCGCCAAGCCTGTTGGCGCCGTGCACGCTTACACAGGCGCATTCCCCGGCAGCGTAAAAGCCTTTTACGTCGGTTGCACATTTCTCGTTCGTGTCTATGCCGCCCATTGAATAGTGCTGGCAGGGCATGATGGGGATCGGTTCGAGTATGGGGTCGATCCCGATAAAGTCAAGGCATATATGCCGGATGCCCGGCAGTTTTGCCAGTATCTTTTCTGCGCCAAGGTGGCGGAGATCAAGGTTGATATATTTGCCCAGCGGGTGTTCGAGGCCCCTTCCCTCATCTATCTCTGTCTGGATGCTCCTCGATACGATATCCCGCGGCGCAAGCTCCATGGCGTTCGGGACATAGCGCTTCATGAACCGCTCGCCGTCCTTGTTCGTCAGGTACCCGCCTTCGCCGCGGCACGCCTCTGTCATGAGGATGTTTGTGCCGATCAGCCCGGTGGGGTGGAACTGGACGAATTCCATATCCTTAATGGGGACGCCGGCCTTATAGGCGATCCCGATGCCGCTCCCCGTATTGATGAGGGCATTTGTGGAATAGAAGTAGACCCTGCCATACCCGCCTGTGGCGAACAGCGTTGCCTTTGCGCGTACGGGAATTATTTCGCCCTTTTGCAGGTCAAAGGCTATAACGCCGTGACACTGGCCTCCATCGTTTACAAGGGCAATGACGAACCACTCGGGGTAGACCTTCACCCCCTTGAAGACAGTCCTTTCATAGAGCGTGTTGAGCAGAACATGTCCTGTCAGGTCTGTTGAGTAGCACGTCCTCGGATAGCCGGCCCCGCCGAATGGCCTCTGGGCAATAGTGCCGTCAGGAAACCGGCTGAAGGGACATCCCCAGTGTTCCATCTCATAGACGATCTTGATGGCCTCCTGGCACATAAGCTCGGCTGCGTCCTGGTCTGCAAGGTAATCGCTGCCCTTGACCGTATCAAAGGCGTGTTTTTCCCAGGTATCATCTTTCGCGTTCGGATTGTTTGCGAGCGCCGCGTTTATCCCCCCCTGTGCGGCGATAGAATGGGACCGTATGGGGTAGACCTTTGAGATAAGCCCCACATCATATTTATCGCACAAACCGACGGCAGCCCTGAGTCCGGCAAGACCTCCACCAACAATGAGTACATCGTGCGAAAGCATAATTACGACGTTAAAAAGTAGATGTAAAGTAAGAAAGCAGAAAGGACAGATGCAACCACATTCGATGCCAGGAACAGCCTCTTCTCGTTTCTGTAGCCCATATCCATAATGATCGTCCGTATGCCGTATATGCTGTGAAAGGTAAAAAGAACGAGGATCAGGACGTCGATAACCGGTTGCCTGTGAAGACTTAATGCCCAATCCGGCTTGTTGTCCTTTGTGAAGAGAAAGAAGCTCGTAAATATCTTGACCCCGAAGAGGACAACAAGCGAAACACCGCTTATTCTATGAAAGAGCCAGATGAACATGCTAATGTAGAATAATAACAAGGGCGTCTTTTTTGTCAAGAAAAATCTCTCATCATTATCAGTAACTATATAAAAATCTCTTGACTTTTGATGGCCGGCAAACGAATAATTAAAGGACTACGGGGGTCTGCAATTTTAGCATATTAGGCCAATTGGGAGAACATTGTGGAAGAGAATCTGCAAAAGACAGAAGACGACGAGATCAATCTCCTCGATTACCTGATCGTCCTCGCAAAGCACAAAAAGATCATCATCTATGCGACCATCGGGCTTATGGTGATCACGGCCATTTACAGCCTCATCGTATCGCCCATCTATAAAGCGGAGACGAAGATACTGCCGCCGCAGCAGAGCAGCTCCGGCATGGCATCGCAGCTTTTGAGCCAGCTTGGAGGGGCGGCGGGCCTCGTTGGCGGCATGGTGCCGGTAAAAAGCCCCAATGACCTTTACATAGGATTGATCAAAAGCAATACGGTCCTTGACAGGATCATCGACAGATTCAACCTCATGTCCCTGTATAAGACAAAATTTCGGCAAGGGGCGAGGGAATCCCTGTCAGGTGGTCTCAAGGTAACAGATGATAAAAAGAGCGGCATCATAACGATCGGCGTGGAGGATAAAGATCCCCGCAGGGCGGCGGATATGGCGAATGCCTTTGTGGAAGAGCTGCGGAGGCTGACAAAAGGCCTTGCCGTCTCAGAGGCAAGCCAGAGGAGGCTCTTTTTTGAAGAGCAGCTCGAGGATGCCAAGACGGGCCTCGCGAGGTCAGAAGATGCCATGAGGGGGTTCCAGGAGAAGACAGGCGCCTTGGGCATCGGGGAGCAGGCGAAGGCGGTCATTGAAAGCATGGCACAGTTAAGGGCACAGATCGTAGCCAGGGAGGTAGAGCTCCGGGTCATGAGGACGTACTCAACGGAGAATAACCCTGACGTGAAGAAGACAGAGGCGGCGATCAACGGTATGAGGGCCGAGCTCACCAAGCTTGAGAAACGAAAGGGCGATGGCCCTGACCCCTTGATGCCGACCGGGAGAATGCCCGAGGTCGGGACAGAATATATACGGAAGTTGAGGGACCTCAAGTTCAATGAGACCCTCTACGAGCTCCTTCTGAAACAGTATGAGGCAGCGAAACTCGACGAGGCAAAGGAGGCGACGGTCATACAGGTGATCGATAAGGCAGAGCCGCCCGAGCAGAGGATAAAGCCAAAGCGTCGGCAGATGGTGATGATCGCCGGTGTTGTAGGTTTTTTTCTTTCCATATTTACGGCATTTTTTCTCGAGTACACGGAAAAGTCTTCGGCAAATCCCGAGAACAGGGACAGGTTCAATACTCTGAAGCAGTATATCGATATTAAGCGGGAATATCTGAGATTACAAAGGCTGATCCGCCGGCGCAACAAAGACAATAAAACATAGAATATATTTTGAACGAGGTGAGGTTTATGACGACAAAGAAACAGGTTTTAACCATATTTCTGTGCACAATGGTTTTTGCCTGTAATATATATGCGCAGCAGATCCCGGGCGCACCAGCCGCTCCCGGCGCCCAAACGCAGACGGGACAGTCTTTCCAGCCCGGACAGATGGCCCCTTACGGGCAGCAGACCATGCAGCAGCCGTCTTCTCCCTTGCAGCAGCCCGCCTTCCAGCAAGGAGCCCAAACAGGCCAGCAATTGCCGTTGCAACACCCAGCCCAACCGGGAACACCTGCCTCTCCGGAAGCAAAGACCCAGCAGTCAACGCCCGATGTCCAGCAGCCTGCCTCAGGTACAGTCTCAGAGTTTGAGCAATTTATATCAGGCAGGACCCCGACGACAATATCTACCGCAATTCAGCAATTCGGTTATAACCTCTTTACGCGATCGCCATCAACGTTCGCGCCCGTTGACAAGGTCCCCGTGGGGCCTGATTATGTGATCGGGCCAGGCGACGAACTGAGGATAACGATCTGGGGGAATATCGAGGGGCAATGGTCGACGATTGTGGACAGGGATGGGAACATCACCCTGCCGAAGGTAGGAATCCTCGGCGTCACAGGGCTTACATTTCAGGAGTTGAAAGATACCCTCCATAAACAGTTTGCTAAATATTATACAAATTTTGAGATGAACGTGAGCATGGGAAACCTGCGTACCATAAGGGTCTACCTCGTAGGGAATGCTATAAGGCCCGGTTCCTATACCATTTCCTCCTTATCGACCCTTGTCAATGCGCTTTTTGAATCAGGCGGGCCGAGCAAGAAGGGAACAATGAGGGATATCCAGCTTAAGAGGCGTGGCAAAACGGTCGCACGCTTTGACATATATGATTTTTTGCTGAAAGGGGATAAGACGAAGGACATACGGCTTATGCCTGAAGACGTTATATTTGTCCCTCCTGTGGGCCCCCTTGTCGCCATAGCAGGTAATATTAAAAACCCTGCGATATATGAACTGAAAGGGGAATCAAAGCTTTCCGATGTACTGAGCATGGCGGGAGGGCTTACAGCCACGGCATTTAAGGGCAGGGTGCAGGTCCAGAGGATTGAAAACCACAAATTCAGGACCATCTTCGAAGGTGATCTGATCGACATCGAAAGGCACCTGGAAAAAGATTTTGTTGTACAAGATGGGGACCTGGTAAAGGTCTTCGCGGTGGTCGACACGAAGAACACGATAATGATCAGCGGGCCTGTGGCCAATCCCGGCGAGTACGGCATCACTCCCGGCGTTACAAGGATCAGGGACGTGGTTGCTTTGTCGGGGGGTGTGCTTTACTACGCATCAAAAGAAGCGGAGCTTACGCGCGTCAGAGTAACCCAATCGGGTCCGCAAACAGAGAGGCTGTCGATCGACCTGTCAAAGGCTATACATGGCGATCCTCAGCATAATATAACCATGGAGATAAACGATTACCTCTTTGTCCGCTCCGTACCGGAATGGCAGCTTTACAGGACAGTAACGGTAGGCGGCGAGGTCAAGTACCCTGGAGTGTATACGGTCCAAAAGGGGGAGAGGCTCTCTTCGCTGCTGGAGCGGGCAGGCGGATACACGGATAAGGCCTACCTGAGAGGTGCGATGTTTACGCGGGAGCGGGTCAGGGAGCTTCAGCAGAAAAACCTCGAAGAGATCAGCGTCAGGCTTGAGCGCGAACTGCTCTCCGCAAGTGCCTCGCAGGTCAGCGCAGCTACCTCCAAAGAGGAGATAGAAGCGAAAAGAGCTGAATATGAACAGAAGCAGAGATTTATTGATTCCCTGAAACGGCTCAAGGCTAACGGCAGGTTCACCATACGGCTCGCGCACCTCCGTTTGCTGAAAGGCAGCGAATATGATATCGAGCTTGAAGAAGGCGATATCCTCTATATCCCGACGGCAAACAACGTTGTAAGCGTGGCAGGGTCTACGATGTTCCAGGGAAGCTTTATATATTCTGAGAATCTCAGCTACAAAGACTACATAGAGATGTCCGGCGGATATACGAGAAACGCTGATGAAAGTAATATCTTTATCTTAAAGGCCGACGGCTCCGCGATGAAACCGAAGAGCTCCATCTTCTGGAATTCCAACAGGTCACGGTGGGAACTCGCGTCCTTCGGCGAAACGATCAAAGAGGTGGAGCCCGGCGATACCGTTGTGGTGCCGGATAAGATCGAGCGCGTGGCATGGCTCAGGGATATAAAAGACATCACGCAGATCCTCGCCAATGTCGCCCTTACCGCCGGCGTGTTCAAGGCGCTCTATTAGCCGGAAACCGCAAGCAGGTATGAACAGGTGCATTACCCCTCCTTTCTTGACAGGCAATAGTGCAGAACGTTTTCTATAGGTTCCGTTTAATCTTTTTGTTTTTTTATTTGCTATCAGCTATCAGCTATCAGCTATCAGCCGGTCTTTATGCCGATGACGAACCCTTCACCTATCCTTCCAACCAGGGGTTTACGGGCATCATGGAGATACCCACAGCAAGGGTCATGAAGGAAAACCATTACCGGATGGGCGCAAGCCAGATACACCCCTATCGGTATTACTACATCGCCTTCAGTCCCCTCAAAGGGATCGAGCTTGACGGGAGGGTAACGGAGACTATCGGAGTGCGGCAACACACTGGAGATCCTTACTGGAGCGGATATGGAAATACCAGGGATAAGTATTTCGGGTTCAAATACCAGTTCATAAAAGAAGATAAGATCGCGCCCGCTGTCGCGCTGAGCATCATGGATCCCCACGGAACGAGGGTCTACGCATCACAGGCGATCGTGGCAAGCAAGCAGCTGTACCCTTTTGATTTTACGCTTGGTTTCGGCAACGGGAGGTTCGGCAAGACCCAGTTGCCGTCCCAGGGAGAAGGGTTCCAGATCGAGCTTTTCCAGAACCCCAGGAGCTGGGCAAAGGACTCACAGTTCTTCGGGGGTATCCAGTGGGCTATCTCCGACCACTACGCCCTGATGATCGAGTACAACCCCATCCGGTATCACAAGCAAACGAGCGACCCCGCCCAGGCAAAATACTTCCAGGACCCTGTGCCATCCCAATTTAATTACGGGCTTCGCTGGAAGCCTTTCAGATTTGCGGAGGTTGACATAAGCTATCAACGAGGGCAGGAATTAGGGATCAACCTTTCAATGAACTTCGACATCGGGCAGCCTATGATCCCTATCTATGATCCGCCTTACAGGGAAAAACAGGAAGACAAGGCGGCACCGATAAACAAGCGGCTGACGATGGCGCTGCATCGATCGGGCTTCAGCAGCATAGGGATCCTGATCGACAGGAACGATCTGTGGGTAAGGTTACAGAATGACAAATACTATTACAGCACAAAGGCAATAGGGGTCATCACGAAGATCATCAACGAGATCGTCCCGCACCATATCGAGAATATCCATATCACCCTCACCGATAACGGGATAGCGATCTTTGAGCTCGATACCACGAGGTTCGATATCGCGGAATTTTACAGGGATAAGCTGACGGCAGGCCAGTTTCTTTACCTCTCCGGGATCAATACGGCAACAGGGAGGCCACCTGATATACCTGTCGAGAATAAAAAGCCCTTCGATTATATGATCAAACCATCAATACAGACATTTCTCAACGACCCGTCAGGTTTTTTCAAATACCGGCTCGGCGCTGAGGCGCTGGTAAGCTACCGGCCGTGGGGAGGAGGTTCCTTCGTCGTGGGGCCGGGGGTCTACCCCCTCAACAATATTTCAACGGTGAATGAACCATTGCTGGATAACGTAAGGACCGACATCGTCGACTATCAAAAGAAAAGGTTTTCCCTCCCGAGGCTCCTCTTTGACCAGGTCTACAAGACGAACAACGAGATCTACGGGAGGCTTTCGGCAGGGTATCTGGAGATCGAATACGGGGGGGTAGATGGCGAGATCGCCAAGCCTTTGAAAAATGGCAGGTTTGTCATTGGGCTGGGCGGGACGCTGGCAAAAAAGAGGGACCCCGATGCGGTCTTTGCGTTCAAGGATAACGACAGGAGCTCTTATTACACCTCCTTTGTGAATGCCCGCCTTAATGTGCCCGAATACGAGCTTTCGTTCGACGCAAAGACCGGAAGGTTCCTTGGCGGCGATTTCGGGTCAAGGATCAGCATTTCCAAATTCATCAACGGCGTGATCCTTACTGCATGGTACAGCGTAACCGATACATCGGGTTTTCGCGACAGCTATAATAGGGGCTACCACGACAAAGGCATTGCGCTTGTAATACCCTTCAGGCTGCTAAGCGGCAGGGATTCAAAAACGACCTTCAACTACGCCGTCTCGCCCTGGACAAGAGACGTTGCGCAGGATATCAACCACCATAATCCGTTGTTCGATTTTATAGGCCGGAACACCAAAGTATTCCTTGACAGGGACAGGGGCATGATGTATAAATAATTATACTTATTAAACCTTGTTTTACAATGTAAAGGGGAGGTATTTCAAAATGAAAGTTTTTTGTAAGCTTTCAATTGTTCTAGTCGCAATATTATTTCTTGTGGGTTTTGTTGTCCCGTCAACAATCTATGCACAGGCGGCTGAAGGTGGAGCAGCAGGTGGAGCTGCGGCAGGCGGAGGAGCAGGCGGAGGAGCAGCAGGCGGAGGAGCAGCAGGCGGAGGAGCAGCAGCGGCCGGGGCAGGCGCAGGTGCAGGTGCGGCTGGAGGGATGGCCGCCGGTACCATTGCGGCAGCGGCAGTAGGCGCAGCGGCAGTAGCAGCAGGAGTTGCGGCAGCATCAAGCAGCAGCAGCAGCGACACGCCAGTAACCGTACATCACTAAAAATTTTCTATAGTAATTTCATTGAGGCTGGAAGATATCTTCCAGCCTCAATCTTTCCGATGAAGAAAACCGCCCTAACAATCTTTATTGCCCTGATAATGATCCAGCTTTCACTGAATGGCTATTGCCAGAAACCCGGCGACGAGCAGGATCAGATACTTGTTGCCGCGGAATCGATCTTCAAGGCGATGAAGAAAAAGGATTACCCCAAGATATGGGCCCTCCTGACAAATGCCTCAAAGAATATCATCGTCGACGATATCATAAAAGAAGAGTCAAAAAGGGGCGGGGGGCAGTATTCGCGTGAAGTTATTAATAATGATTTCAAGGCAGGCGGTGGGCTTGCGACAGTATACTGGAGCAACTATCTTGCCGTATTCAACCCTGACATTGTGCTGGAGCAGAGCAAGTGGCAGATGGGCAAGGTTGCCAGAGGGAAGGCTGTCATTGTCATCAAACACCAAAAATCCGACAGGCCTGCGGAGCTGCAGGTGTTCAGGGAAAACGGGGCCTGGAAAGTGGGTCTGGAAGAGACCTTCCGGCCTTCGCGGCGATAGCCCCCGCGACCAGTGCACATTACCATACAGAAGAGGGTATAATGGCTGACTACGACGATGAAAGACCGGATTGGCGTGAGCTTGACAGGCGGAGGGACAGGAGCGGGTTTTACGGAAGGCAGGAGAAAGGCGAAAAGGGCGCCAAAAGGGAAGGGCCGAAAAACAGGTGGCAATCAGGCCGCGTTAAAGAAGCGCTGGACAGGCTCTTTATGGGCGACAAGGGCACGCCGGAGCACGATAAATTATTTAGCAAGCTCCACAACGCCTATGGCTCCGGAACCTTCCTGAAACATGTGAATACATACATAGAAAAATATGGGCTGCCCGATGATGCACCGACCCTTTTGCTCATACTCGATACAAAGGAAGAAGGTATTATGGCGGCAACTATAGCAAAACTTAAAGGGTTCTACAGCTCGCTGCAGGCAAGGCAGAAAGAGGATGTAAGGAGGAAATTATCGATCCTTTCCATGGCCGACAGATCGCAGAAGATCCGTGAACAGGCAGGAGAGGCGCTGGAAGAACTGAATAAACCCGGCGAAACACCCGTAAGTCGTCAGTCGTAAGGGGATGAAACCCGTGAAATATAAAATGTGGAATGTTTAAAACCTTTTACCTTTAACCTTTTCCCTTTCACAGTGCCTATTTATTCTCCATGACAAAACGCCTGTACGATCTGTCGTAGGAGCGCTCGCCTTCTTTTGAGAAAAAGCAGCCCGGTATCTCCTTCATCTTCCTGTGGTAGGCGACGCATTCGCAGCACTTGCCTTTTCTGCTGCATCCTTCATAGGTGCAGGTGCACGCCTCTTTGTTCTTCTCGACCGTACATTCCATGTATTTTCTCCTTTACAAAGTTTTTGATGGATAAGCATCTGCGTCGGGATGCCCCCGCAAACACGCCCATTGCGTTCCAGATAAAATGCGGCTCATAGTTCATAGCTCATGGCAACAGCACCAACACGGTTCGTTTTTGCTATCAGCTATGAGCTATCAGCTATGAGCAGGTTTTTTTTGCGCCTTACGTTGTCCTTTCGGACTCAGCGGTGATCAGCGTATTTGATCCGTCGGGGATGATGTAACAGACCTTGTCTTTTCCGTCATCGGCGGCGCTCATCGCATCTTCCATACTCTTCTTTGGAATGAGCCCCATCTTCTTAACCGATTCGCCGTCGAGGTCGGATACAAAGAATATGCTGCACCGTTCAGCCTTTAAGCGCGTTGCATAGGCTGTCTGCGCGTAGACCTTGTCACTTTTCCTTACGTGCGGTTCCATGTCTGCTGACAGGCCGTACTCAAACCACCGCAGAAAATCTGTATTCCCAAGCCCGTCTTCACATTTCCCGGCAACGATAACGACGCCGTTATCCTTTACGGCGCCCATTGCGTGCTCCATAGCCTTGTGAGACTGGATAAAGTTGATGTCCTTCGGGAACCCGCCGGAGCTCACGATGACGATATCGGCCTTTTCCTTAACAGTGGCTTCAAAATGTTCCCTGTACCAGGCGCAGCCTTCCTCATGGGCCTCCTTGATGCTGCCAGCAAAAACATTGAGAAGGTTTTTCTTGTCATCGAGGACCGTATTGATAAGAAAGAGGGGGGTCCTGATAAGCGCGATACCCTCCATGATCTCTTCATGCATAGGATTTCCCTTGAGGACGCCGGACCGTGCAGACGCGTGTTTGCCGGGACTGTCCTTTTTGAAAACCTGCCCGTGGATACCCAGGATCGTATCGTAGCCTGCTATTCCCGGGAATATTGATTTTCTCCCACCGCCAAAACCGGCAAGATAGTGGAAATTGATAGAGCCCGTGACGATTGCCGCATCTGCCCGGAACAAGGCAGAGTTAAGGACAACGTCAAGCCCGGAGGAAGTTTTTCCTGCAAGCGTCAGGCCGCTCTTGTCATAACAGTCGTGGTCAAAAGAGGGGACCTTTGCGTAGACTGCCCGGGAGATCAACCCCTCCCTCTCGCCTTCGGTCTGTTTTCTATGATTTCCCAGGGCGAAGATGATCTGAGCATGAATATTTTTCGGAAATTTTTCAAGCAGCACGGGGAGCACCCGTTCCATCCCTGCATACCGCGTTACATCAGGGACAACGATAAGGATATCGTTAAACCGGCCGGCCCAGTCCGAAAAGGGCCTTTCAGCGATGGGGTTTTCAAGGGAATTGAGCAGTGAGTCTTCCAGGGGAACAGGTTGCGGCTCCTTGTGGCGCACGACCGTTACCCGCCAGTTTTCAGGAGGCTGGAATGATACCATGCCCCTTCCGTATTTAAGGCTATATGCAGACATAGTGCTTCAGCGATCGGCTCACAGCCCTCAGCGATCAGCTAATGCACATTGAAAGCTTTTTGTGCTGAAAGCTGACGGCTGAAAGCTGACGGCTAAGTTTACTTCCTTATGCTGTAAAAAACATCCTTGCCGCGGAAGACCGCCAGGTCTCCCAGTTCATCCTCAATCCGCATGAGCTGGTTGTACTTCGCGATCCTTTCGCTCCGCGATGCGGAACCCGTTTTGATCTGGCCCACGTTGGTTGCAACGGCAAGGTCTGCAATGAACGTGTCTTCAGTCTCGCCTGACCGGTGCGAAATGACACAGGTGTAGCCGGCGCGTTTCGCCATCTCGATGGTGGTCAGGGTTTCAGTAAGCGTCCCTATCTGGTTGAGCTTTATGAGAATGCTGTTCGCTATGCCCTTTTTGATCCCCTCCATAAATATCTTCGGATTGGTAACGAAGATGTCGTCGCCGACGATCTGGATCTTTGAGGCGCAGCGGTCGGTAAATTCCTTCCATCCTTTCCAGTCGTTTTGTGCGAGCCCATCCTCAATAGAGATGATCGGGTAATCACCGGTGATCGCTTCGTAGAAACCGATCAGCTTGCTGCTGTCCCATACATTTTTATCGATATGGTATTTTCCTTTCTTGTAAAATTCGCTTGCCGCCGGATCCAACGCGATAAAGATGTCTTTGCCCGGCTTGTATCCGGCCTTTGCTATGGCGGTCATTAACAGGTCCAGGGCCTCTTTTGTCGTTGAGATCTGCGGGGCAAAACCGCCCTCGTCACCGACGCCTGTCACATGCCCCTTGTCTTTCAGCACGCCTTTCAGCGTATGGAATATTTCAGCGCCCATCCTGATGGCCTCTTTAAAACAATCCGCGCCTGCGGGGACGATCATGAATTCCTGGGCGTCAAGGTCATTCTGGGCGTGCGCCCCGCCATTGATCACGTTCATCATCGGCACAGGGAGTTCGCGTCCCCTGATGCCGCCTATGTACTGATAAAGGGGGATATCGAGATATTCCGCTGCTGCCCTGGCGAGGGCCAATGAGACGCCGAGGATCGCATTCGCGCCGAGCTTGCTTTTATTTTCTGTCCCGTCGAGCTCAATGAGCATGTTGTCAAGATATGCCTGATCAATCGCATCGAGGCCTTCTATCTCCGGCGCGATGGAATTGTTTACATTATCAACTGCCTTTTGTACCCCTTTGCCCTTGTATCTTTTGGCATTGCCGTCCCTGAGTTCGAGTGCTTCCCTCTCCCCCGTAGAGGCGCCTGAAGGAATAATGGCCCTCCCCATAGCGCCGCTTTCAAGGGTCACCTCTACCTCAACCGTAGGGTTTCCCCTACTGTCCAATACTTCCCTTGCGAAGACATCGTATATCGTCGACATGATTACCTCCATTATTTATTTATTATATGCGGGATGCTTAGTCTATAAGGGAGAATACCACAGGAGTGATAAACCTTCAAATATTTTGTATATGTTTCGTTTACATACTGTAATTTGCCGCTGAAGGAAAATTATGTTTAACTATACATGGGGCTTGCGTCGCCCCCTCCACCGGCGAAGCCAGTGGAGCCTCCCGCACCCGCAAGCGGGTACCCGGCCCGGGAACGGGCTATGAGCAGGGAGCAGGAATGTGTCATATCTGATAGACAACATCGAATACTCAAGGGAGTGGGCGCTCCGTTTGCTGCGTGCCGAGGGCCCTGACCTCGCCGAACTATACAGGGTTGCCGACAGGGTGAGATGCGAGCATATGGGCGATGATGTTCATATCCGGGGCATCATCGAATTCTCGAACATCTGCGCCAACAATTGCCTCTATTGCGGCATCCGCGCCGGGAATATAAATGTCGGGAGATACGCGCTGTCTCCCGGGGAGATCCTTGAGATAGCATCCACAATGGCGGACAGCCGGCAGATGACCGTGGTGCTGCAGTCCGGAGAGTCAACTGTTTTCGGAGATGAGAAGATCGGGAACATTATCCGAAGAATTAAAGAGGAAACCCCCCTCGCCGTTACGCTGTCAGCGGGCAACCGTCCCCGCGAAACCTACCGGTACTGGCAGGAGTGCGGAATGGACCGCTACCTCCTCAGGTTCGAGACAAGCGACCCCGGCCTGTTTGGCCGCCTGCGTCCCGGTTCAGCGCTCGAAGAGCGGCTGAACTGCCTCAGCTCCCTCCTGGAACTCGGGGTACAGACAGGCAGCGGGTTCATGATAGGGCTACCGGGGGAAACATTGCATGCACTTGCCGACAACATCCTGCTCTGCCGCACCTTCGACCTGGATATGATAGGGATAGGGCCTTTTATCCGCCACCCGGACACGCCCCTCGGTAAAGAGAAGAATGCCTACGATGACCATAGCGAGATGTTCTTCAAGGCCCTTGCGGTGCTGCGCATCTTTAACCCTGACGCGCACATACCTGCCACAACAGCCTACGATGCGGTTTTTCCGGGGGAAGGAAGGGACCTCGTTTTGCAGCGCGGTGCGAACGTATTTATGCCCAACAATACACCTGTCAGATACAGAAAAGATTATTTTCTCTATCCCGGCAAACCCAGCGTCGATGGATCAGGGGAGCAATCTGTGAACAGTGCTATAATGAGGATCCAATCCCTGGGAAGGACGATCGGCAAAGGCCCCGGCCACTCGATAAAAAAGAGAAAACGATAAACGCGCTCTTTAAACTCCAGCGGATTACGGAAGTGAATACGGATTTCTTGTAATCTCGATATGTTATATAGGATATACGAAATACGATTTTGATTAAACGTATTTCCCGGCGATATAATTGCTCAGGTGCTCGATGAGCGTCTCCTGTTCGGCTATGATCGATTTTACTATGTCGCCGATTGAGATAATGCCCAGAAATTTCTCGCCTTCAAAGACCGGGATATGGCGGATCTTTTTGCCTGTTATAAGGACCATGCAGTCGTCCACAGTGGTATCGGGTTTCACGGTGTACATCTGGGAGGCAGGCGTCATGATCTGCTCTACCGGTGTCTCTTTCGATGTTTTGCCTACGAGGATTATCTTTCTCGCATAGTCTCTTTCCGATATAATGCCCGCAACCTTGCCCTTTTCATCAATGACCATAAGGGCACCGATCTCTTTTTCCCCCATCAGTGCCAGGGCATCGAAGACCATGGCCTTTGGAACAACAGACCAGATCTCACTTTTTTTGTTTTTCAGAATATCTCTTACGGTCTTCATGTATTGTTCACCCCTTTAGTGTTTTTAAAGTTTGGAAGCCTATGCCCGCAACCTTTTTTTATAGTATATCAGAAAAGCATTGATGCGCAAGCGCTATTTCCTTCTTTTTGTTTGTTAGAAGTAAAGGTCGCGCTCCCCCTGTTCCAGCTGCTTCAGCCTTTCCTCAGTTGCCTTCCGGACCTTCTCGTTGGGGATGGACTTCAGGTGTTTCCTTATAGTCTTTGCGCCGGTCTTTTTTGTCCTCTCAGAGGCATAATCAAGGAGAAATTCCTTGAAAGTGAGGATGGCGTTCGGCTGGCAGAGGTTCTGGATCTCGCCTGATTTTGCGAGCGGCATGAAGCGGTCGCCTGTCCGTCCTTTGCGGTAGCATGCAGTGCAGAAGCTTGGCAAATACCCGGATTCGCAGATGCTCCGCAGGACTTCATCGGTTGTGCGGTTGTCCTCGATCTTGAACTGGCCTTGAGTCTCCACAGATTTTTTTTCGATATCCCCGTGATACCCTCCGACACCGGTGCAGGAACCTGCGCTCAATTGCGAGATGCCGAGGGAGACCACCTCATCGCGGTATTCGGCCTTTTCCCGGGTTGAAAGGATCATCCCCGTATAGGGGACAGCGAGACGGATGACGGCAATCACCCTTTTAAAATCTTTGTCGTTTACAAGATAAGGGAAATTCTCCAGGCTTATCCCTTTTGCGGGACGCATCCTTGGTACAGAGATCGTGTGGCACCCTACGCCGAAGCGTTCCTCGAGATGAAGGGAATGGTAAAGAAGCGCCAGCACTTCAAATTTGTAGTCGTAAAGGCCAAAGAGCACACCGAGCCCCACATCGTCGATGCCTCCTTCCATGGCCCGGTCCATGGCGGTTATGTGCCAGTCATAGTCCTTCTTCGGGCCCGCCGGATGCATCGCCGCGTATGTATCGCGATGATAGGTCTCCTGGAAGAGGATGTATGTGCCGATTCCTGCCTCTTTCAGCTTGCGGTAGTGTTCAACCGTGGTAGCGGCGATATTTACATTGACCCGCCGGATGCTCCCCATTTTGTCCTTTACGTTATAGATGCATTGTATTGCATCCAGCACATAATCGATGGGACAGTTCGCGGGGTCTTCTCCTGCCTCAAGGGCGAGGCGCTTATGGCCCATAGACTCCAGGACAAGGACCTCCTGTTCAATCTCGCCTGCGTTGAGACGCCTGCGGGATATTGTGTTGTCCCTGCGGTATCCGCAATAATAGCAGTTGTTTATGCAATAATTACTGATATAGAGAGGGGCAAAGAAGACAAGCCTTTTGCCGTAGATCTTTTCTTTTACCTCATGGGCTGCCTGAAGCATGCCTTGCAGCAGATCATCATCGTTAACCTGTAATAACACTGCGGTCTCATAAGGGGTAAGTCCTTTCGCATCTCTTGCCTTTTCGATTATCTTTTCAGCATCTTTTTTTTGGGCATGTTGTGCCTGCCCGAGCATATCATGGATCTTTTTTTCATCAAGAAAAGAGCTGCCCTGAGATGTTTTGACCTGTTTCATCTTCCCCCTTATTGCTGACAATATATTAATATATGGCAGTCAGATCGAATAGTAAAGGATTACCCCTTCATGTCCTCAAGGATCCCTGCGGTTTCAGGAAACACTGCGAGGGCGCGCTTAAGTATGCCGAGGACATGGGCGATCATCACGCCGTAGTTCACAATGGGGATGCCGTTTTTGCGGGCCGCCATAAGACGGTGCAGCATCTCTTTCCTGTTTATCATGCAGGCCCCGCAATGGACAATGAGCCTGTAGTCCCTGATATCAGGGGGAAGCTCGTGGCCGCTTACCCATTTGAAGTCAAGGGCGCCGCCAACCTGTTGCTGGAGCCACCGGGGTATCTTGACGGTCCCGATATCGTCATCCACCCGGTGATGGGTGCACGCCTCTGCAATGAGGACCTTATCGCCGGGTACAAGGTTTTTCACCGCCTTTGCGCCTTCAACGAGGGTGACCAGGTTTCCTTTATATCGTGCGAAGAGTATGGAAAATGAGGTCATCGGCACATCTTCTGGAGTATCGGCGGCGACCTTGAGAAATGCCTGGGAGTCGGTAACGACAAGGCGGGGTTTGTTCTTCAGGTTGCCAAGGGCAGCCTTGAGATCCCCTTCCTTTACCACAAGGGCTATGGCGTCATTGTCGAGTATATCCCGTATGGTCTGAACCTGCGGGAGGATGAGCCTTCCCTTCGGGGCGGCGAGGTCGATGGGCGTAACGAGGACAACGGTATCTCCCGGCGCGATGAGATCACCCAATATGGTCGGCGCCACCCAGTCTTTGGGGGCGGAGCTGATCATCATCATCTTCAGTTCATCGATGCCCTGGCGCGTGACGGCGCTTACAGGGACGACGGGCACGTTCAACCGGGAGGAAAGCGCCCCTGCCGAGGCCGCCGGATAGAGGTCGACCTTGTTCAGAACCGCAATGACCGGCACGTTGTCCCCTTTTGCCTTTTTGATCACGTCTTCTTCATATGACCCGGTGCCGGCGGCAGGGTCGATCACGAGGAGCAGAAGGTCTGTTTTTGCCAGAACGGCATAGGCCTTCTCAATCCTGAGAGACCCAAGATGGCCTATATCGTCTATGCCGGCAGTGTCGATGAGGACTACCGGGCCTATGGGCAGTATCTCCATTGATTTATAGACCGGGTCGGTTGTAGTTCCCGGAATATCGGAGACAATGGCAATGTTCTGGTTCGTGAGGGCATTGATCAGGCTGGACTTGCCTGCGTTCCGCCTTCCGAAGATGGCAATGTGAAGCCTGCTGCCGCGCGGGGTCTGGTTAAGGGTGGTATCCGTCATATCGCTCATAGCTGATAGCAAAAACGAAATATAATACGCTGCGGAGAGCAGGGAGTAAGAGTTTTGTGTATACTTCTTGTGGTCTGCATGGTTCTTGCTGTTACCATGAGCCATGAGCCATGAGCCGCCTTTCGTCTGGAGCGTAATGAGCGTGTTTGCGGGGAAGAGCCCACCTTCGACGATCCCTGTAGCATACCCGGGTCAAAACTTGCTGCGGGGAGTATAGTGTGTATGGAGAAGATGATGCGACCTCTCTCCCAGGGGTTCACCGAGAAATTCCTTGTATACCCGCTTAATAGACGGGTTTTCATGCGATTTCCTGTAAGTCAGGCGTTCATCCTCCGTATACAGCGCCTTTGCCCTGAGCGCCCGTATCTCGTCGTTTACGGGTATCGGTTGTCCGCCGCCGCCGACGCAGCCTCCAGGACACGCCATGATCTCGATAAAGTGGTAGGCTGTTTTCCCTTCTTTTACCCTCTCGATCAGCTTCCTTGCGTTGCCGAGCCCGTGCGCAACAGCGACCCTCACATTTCCGATCCCTTCAACGGGGACAGTCGCCTCCTTGATGCCTTCCAGGCCCCGAACGGTAACAAATTCAATATTTGTGAGTGTTTTGCCTGTTGCCACCTCATAGGCTGTGCGCAGGGCCGCCTCCATGACGCCGCCGGTCGCGCCAAAGATCGTTGCCGCACCGGTATACTCACCCAGCGGGTCATCGTAATATCCGTCTGCAAGGCTTTTGAAGTCAATGCCGGCCTGCTTTATCATCCTGGCAAATTCCCTTGTGGTAAGAACATAATCGACATCCCTGAAGCCGCTGTCTGTCATCTCGGGACGGTTGCATTCAAATTTCTTGGCGGTGCAGGGCATTACGGAAACGACAACGATATCTTTTGGGTCCACGCCCGCCTTTTTTGCAAAGTAGGTCTTTGCAAGGGCGCCAAGCATCTGGTGCGGTGATTTGCAGGTAGAGAGATGGGGGAGCATTTCAGGATAGAAGTGCTCAATGAATTTTATCCACCCCGGACTGCAGCTTGTAATGAGGGGGAGCGTGCCACCCTCTTTCACCCTCTTCAAGAGTTCGCTGCCTTCCTCCATAATCGTCAGGTCTGCCGCAAAGTTTGTATCAAAGACCCGGTCGAACCCGAGCCTTCTGGCAGCGGCGAGCATCTTGCCCGTTACAAGCGTGCCCGGCGGGTAGCCGAACTCTTCGCCCAGAGCCGCCCTGACAGCAGGGGCATCCTGTATGACAACGAACTTTGCGGGATCATTAAGGGCATCCCATACTTCCTGTATACATTCCTTCTCTGTGATAGCGCCCACGGGACATACAAGGGCACACTGCCCGCAACCGGTGCAGGCCACATCGTTGATGTCCCTGTCAAAGGCAGGTTCTACCCTGGTCTCAAAACCTCTTCCCCGGGTAAAGAGCGCCGTTACGGTCTGGATTTCCTGACAGACGGTAATGCATCGCCGGCAGAGGATACATTTATTCTGGTCCCTTCTTATGGCCGGCGACGATTCATCAATGCGGCCCCCACTTTTTGCGCCGGCAAACCGCACCTCCCTGATGCCGAGATCATAGGCAAGTTTCTGCAGTTCACAGTTGAGATTCCTGGCGCAGGTAAGGCATTCGAAGGGATGATTGGAGAGGAGCATCTCTACAGAAAATCTTCTTGCCTTCCTTACCCTTTCGGTGTTTGTAAATACCTTGATGCCGTCTGTCGCAGGCGATACGCATGCTGCCTGGAGGGTGCGATTTCCTTCTATCTCGACGAGACAGACCCTGCATGCGCCGATAGCCTGTACCTCAGGGAGGTAACACAGGGTAGGAA
This sequence comes from Deltaproteobacteria bacterium UBA6106, assembly GCA_002428485.1. GTDB lineage: Bacteria > Desulfobacterota > Syntrophorhabdia > Syntrophorhabdales > Syntrophorhabdaceae > UBA5609. Next base: position 14,722 of record DIWM01000036.1, on the reverse strand, counting down.
TATGGATATTTATTTTTAAGGCCGCATCGAGGATAGTTGTGCCCTCTTCGACTTCTGCCTTCCTGCCGTCTATCGTCAGGGTTATCATATTTGTTTATTCTGCTTGCTGCTCTTCTAAGATTTCTTCTTCTTCCTCTTCTCTCAGGTAGCAATGGAGGCATCGCTTTGCCTCTTCGATCGCCATCTTTTGCTGGTAACCCAGGACAACCTCGTTGAAGTTCCTGTACCGCTTGGGGATCGGAAGATGAGGCATCGCAGTCCTGGCCCTTTCTTGCTGGTATATTGATTCGTCATATGTGACGTGCATATCGATAAGTTCCTCGTGGAAGGCATTTCTCGGCAGTCCGTCACCGCCCAGGTACCTGTCGATTGCGAATGCCGCATTCTTGCCGTCCGCCACTGCCTGAACTGCTGTTGCAGGGCCCCTTACATTGTCTCCGGCGGCGAATGTTCCTTCCCTCGTAGTGGCAAGGGTTTTCAGGTCTACTTCAATGGTGTTGCCTTTTCCGATCTTGATGCTGTCGCCGTTGATATAGGAAAGATCAGGAACCTGGCCTATTGCGGCGATGACCATATCGGCATCCACGACAAACTCAGAGCCCGTGATCGGCTGAGGGATACGGCGGCCGCCTTTATCAAATTTCCCGAGGGACATCCGGACGCACTCTACTCCTGTAACCTTGCCCTTTTTGACAACAACCTGCTTTGGCGCGACGAGGGTATGAATTACGACCCCTTCTTTTTCAGCCTCTTCGATCTCTTCAATGTATGCAGGCATGTCTTCCTTTTCTCTCCGGTAGAGAATGAAAACCTCATCTGCGCCGAGGCGCAATGCAGACCGGGCAGCATCGATTGCCACGTTGCCGCCTCCGATGACGGCGACCTTTCCTTCTGCTTTCACGGTTTCATTGAGATTAAGGCTGCGCAGGAATGTGACGCCGTCAACGACTCCCTTGACGTCTTCGCCGGGTATTCCGAGTTTTTGGCCTTTGTGAGCGCCTGTGGCCATCAGGATCGCTTCATAACCGTCTTTCACGAGCGCGTCAATAGTAATATCCTTGCCGATAGCGGTATTGTATCTGATCTCCACACCGAGGTCGGTGATCATCTTGACCTCGGCATTCAGGACGCCTTTTGGCAGACGGTAATCCGGGATGCCAACTGCGAGCATGCCGCCCGCAACGGGCAATGCCTCAAAAACAGTCACCTTGTAGCCCTTACAGGCAAGGAAATATGCACCGCTAAGACCCGCCGGGCCTGCGCCGATAACCGCCACCTTTTTATTCTTTGGTGGTTCTACCGGGGGACGGTAGGACGGGAAGGAGCTCATGTCCATATCTGCGACGAAACGCTTCAGCGCACAGATCGCTACAGGCTGATCAAGCTGTCCGCGGCGGCATTTGCTCTCGCAGGGATGCACGCAGACACGGCCCAGCACAGCGGGAAAGGGATTTGCCTCTTTGATCAATGCAATAGCATCTTTAAACTTGCCTTCGCTTATAAGCGTCACGTAGCCCCATGCGTTTTGGTCGGTGGGGCAGGCATTCTGGCAGGGTGCGTCAAAAAGGGCGCTGCATACACCGGCACTGCAATGTTTGTCGTTTATGTGCTCCAAGTATTCATGTTTGAAGTACCTGAGCGTTGCAAGCACAGGGTTTGGCGCGGTCTGTCCGAGTCCGCATAATGCCGAATCCTTGATCCTTGAAGCAAGTTCAATGAGGTTGTCTATGTCTTCCGGCACGCCCTTGCCCTGGGTGATCCGGTTCAATATCTCAAGCATCCTCTTTGTCCCGATGCGGCAGGGAGGGCACTTGCCGCAGGACTCATGCTGGGTGAAATCAAGGAAGAACCTGGCAAAATCTACCATGCAGGTATCTTCGTCGGCGACGATAAGCCCGCCGGATCCTACGATTGCCCCAAGCTCAATGATCGATTCATAATCTACCGGCGTATTGATGTGCTCTATCGGAACGCAGCCGCCTGATGGCCCGCCCAGCTGCGCGGCTTTATACCTCTTCCCCTTGGGGATACCTCCGCCGATATTGAATATGATGTCGCCGAGGGGCGTCCCCATGGGTACCTCGACGAGGCCCGTATTGTTCACGGCGCCGGCAAGCGCGAAAACCTTTGTGCCCCTGCTTTTTTCAGTGCCGAACCGGGCATACCATGCGGCGCCTTTAACGATAATGACGGGGATGTTTGCGTAGGTCTCAACGTTGTTAAGGAGTGTCGGAGCATCAAAAAGGCCGCGTACGGCAGGGAAGGGCGGTCTTGGCCTCGGTTCCCCCCTTTTTCCTTCTATGGAGATCATGAGGGCCGTCTCTTCGCCGCAGACAAATGCCCCTGCCCCGATACGGATATCGAGATCAAAATTGAAACCGGTCTCAAAGATATTTTTGCCGAGGAACTTATATTCCCTCGCCTGTCCGATAGCCCAGATCAAACGCTCGATAGCGAGAGGGTATTCGGCCCTGATATAAATGTATCCCTGGCTCGCGCCGATCGCGTATGCGGCTATGGCCATTGCCTCGATGACGCTGTGAGGGTCCCCTTCAAGGACGCTGCGGTCCATAAATGCGCCGGGGTCGCCTTCGTCGGCATTACAGACGACGTATTTGATGTCTCCCGGGGATTGAAAGGTAAACTTCCATTTGAGACCCGTAGGAAATCCCCCGCCGCCGCGTCCGCGAAGCCCGGACTTTAACACTTCATCGATCACCTCTTCGCGCGTCATTGAGGTAAGGGCCTTGGCCAGTGCCTGGTAGCCGTCACGGGCTATATATTCCTCGATATTGCGTGGATCAATGACGCCGCAGTTCCGCAAGACTATTTTTGTCTGGTTCTTGAAGAAATCTATTTCTTTTAAAGCAGGAATTGTCTCCGTTGTGCCCGGTTCCTTATACAGCAGACGTTCAACGATCCTGCCCTTAAGAAGATGCTCCCTGACGATCTCATCGGCATCTTCCGGTTTTAATTTCTGGTAAAAGACACCTTCAGGATAGACAAGGGCCAGCGGACCCAGGTCGCAGGAACCGACACAACCCGTCTCGATGATCTTCACTTCTCCCTGAAGCTTATATTCCTGTACTTTATTGACTAAAGCATCGCGTATTTCCCGACAACCTGAAGATACACACGCTGCGCCTGCACAAACCAAAACATGAGCACGTACCCCTTCCATAGTGGATGCCTCCTTATTGCTCGTAATTATTCGTATTTTTTTATAATCTCTATCATTTTTGTGGTTTTTACCCTTCCGTACACGTCATCGTTGATCAACATAGCCGGGGCGAGCCCGCAAGCGCCGATGCAACGAACGATACCCAGCGAATACCTTCTGTCCTCGGTAGTTTCGCCTGCCTTGATCCCCAGTTCTTTTTCCGCTTTCTTCAACAACATCTGCCCGCCGCGAACATAACATGCCGTACCAAGGCAAACCTTCACATCGTTCCTTCCCTGGGGGACAGTTGAAAAAAAGTTGTAGAATGTAATGACGCCGTATACCTCGCTGAGAGAGACATTAAGCCCCTCTGCGACCATTTCCTGCACTTTGTGGGGCAGATAACCGAAAAGGTTCTGTGCCTTGTGCAGTGCCATGATAAGTTCTTTTGGTTTTCCTTTGTGTTCCTTTATAATCTCCTGTAGTTTGTCATAAAGCTCTTCTTCCTGTGCCTGTTCACAGTTGCATTGGTTTTCATTGACCATCGTGCTCCTCCCTTACAGAGTTATTGTTCAGCAATAATGTTGCCATCCACAGTACTTCTTTTGTAATAATGCGTATGGAGAAGTTTGTGGGATTTTTCAGAATTCGGTTTTCCAAGGAATTTTTCATATAATACCTTGATGGAGGGGTTCTCGTGGGATCGCCTGTACCGCAGCGATCTGTCTTCCGCGTAAAGGGACTCGCCACGGCGTGCCCTCTTCGCCATATTGCTGCCCCATGATTGCCCGCCGCCGCCCACGCAACCGCCGGGACAGGCCATGACCTCGATAAAATGGTATTCACTTTTTCCCTCGCTCCTGAGCTGGTCCTGTACCTTTTCCATCAATCTTCGCGCCTGTCCTCCGCTGTGCGCAACGGCTACCTTAACCTTCAGGCCGTCAATATCAATCTCCGCCTCTTTTATGCCTTTCAGTCCTCTTACCGGTGCAATGTCGATACTTTCCAGTTCACGACCGGTAACAAGAAAATAGGCCGATCGCAGGGCAGCCTCCATGACCCCGCCGGTTGTGCCAAAGATTGTTGCCGCCCCGGTGTATTCACCGAGCAGGCTGTCTGCCTTTTCGTCAGGCATCTCGTTAAGGTCTATGCCGGCTTCCCTTAGCATCCTGCCGATCTCCCTCGTTGTTAACACGAAGTCGACATCCTGGAAGCCGCTGGCCCTCATCTCTGGCCTCTGGCACTCGAATTTTTTTGCAGTACAGGGCATGATGGATACGGAGACGATCTTTTCCGGTGCTATGCCCCTCTGCTCTGCGAAGTACGTTTTGGCAAGTGTTCCGAACATCTGCTGTGGAGATTTCGCGGTTGACATGTGGGGTATCATATCATGGAAGAATGTCTCCATGAATTTTATCCATCCTGGACTGCAGCTTGTGATGAGGGGGAGGCCTTTACCTGTTTTTAATCGTGATACGAGCTCTGTACCTTCTTCCATAATGGTGAGATCGGCGCTGAAGTTTGTATCAAGGACAGAGTCAAATCCGATCCTCCTCAATGCAGCATACATCTTGCCTGTCACGAGGGTGCCCGGTTCCATGCCGAACTCTTCTCCAAGCATGACCCTTACAGCCGGCGCCTCCTGCACAACCACAAACTTGTCCGGATCGTGAATAGCGTCCCAGACCTTTTCAATATGGCTGTTCTCATACAGGGCGCCCACAGGGCAATGTACGACGCACTGTCCGCAATTTATGCAGACGCTATTTCCAAGACCCGTGTCGAAAGCGGCGGTAATGACCGTCGAATATCCCCTGTGATTGACCGCAAGGGCGTTGACAGTCTGCATATTGGAACATACCTGCGTACATCTGCCGCAGAGGATACATTTATTTGGGTCCCTGACGATTGCAACGCTGGATCTGTCAATCGGCAGCCTTTCTTCAAGATTATGCCACTCAACGGTGTTGATGCCGAGCGTGGCTGCCAGGGTCTGGAGCTCACAGTTATTGTTTTTTATACATGTAAGGCAATCTGTATCGTGATAAGAGAGGATAAGTTCCACGAGCTGTCTTCTTATCTCCATGAGGCGCGCGGTGTGCGTATGGACCTTCCAGCCTTCGCCGAGCGGGGTCATACAGGCCCTCTTCAGCCCGGGTATCCCTTCTATCTCGACCACGCAAACCCCGCATTGTCCGCCAGGGACAAGGTCAGGGTGGCTACAGAGTGTGGGTATGGTGAAGTTTGCCTTTCGTGCTGCCCAGAGTATGCTCGTCCCCTCGGGGACCTCTACGTCGACGTTGTTTATCTTCGCCTTTACCATGGATTATTCTCAAAATCGTATTGCCCTGGATTGCTGCTCTACTACCGAACGCGGCTGCGTATCTCATCCCCGAAATATTTCAGGGAGCTGGAGATTGGGAGATTGAGTGACTGGCCGAGGGGGCAGAAGGATGTGGCTTGCATAACCTGTGCGATCTTTATGAGTTTATCAATATCGTCCTTCTTCCCTTTGGACGCTGACACACGGTCAATGATCTTTACCAGCTGGGCAGTCCCAAGGCGGCAGGGCACGCAGTGGCCGCAGGATTCGTGTCTGAAAAAATGGAGGACGCTCTTGAGCATATCCAGCATATCAACATCTTCGTCCATAACCAGGATCGCGCCTGATCCCAGCACTGCCGCGTATTCTTTCAGATTGACAAAATCCATCTTTACATCGAGCATATCCGGGCCGAGAAATGCTCCTGCTGCCCCTCCGACGAGGGCGCATTTGAATTGTTTTCCGTCTTTTATGCCACCGGCATATTCATAGATGATATCACGCAAGGTGGTGCCCATCTCAACTTCAATAAGCCCCGGTGTTGCAACATTTCCGATAATGGTAAATACTTTTGTGCCGGTACATTTTTCTGTCCCGTATCCCCTGAACCATAATGCGCCATGGAGGATGATATCGGGGACATTGGCAAGGGTTTCCACGTTATTGACAACTGTCGGTTTTGCCCAGAGGCCCTCTGTAACAGGGTAAGGGGGTTTGTTCCGGGGATGGCCGCGCTTACCCTCGAGAGACTCGATGAGCGCCGTCTCTTCGCCGCAGACATACGCCCCCGCACCTTTCATCACGGTGATGTCAAAGCTGAACGGACCTTCGAGGATGTTGTCGCCGAGGAGTCCGTATTGTCTTGCCTGGCCGATCGCCTTTTCGAGGCGCTCTATTGAGAGTGCGTATTCGCCCCTGATATAGACGAAACCTTTGCTTGCGCCGACTGCATAACCGGCTATGAGCATGCCTTCGATGAGCTTGTGGGGATCGCCCTCGAGTATGAGCCTGTCTTTGAATGTACCCGGCTCACCTTCATCGGCATTACATACGATATATTTGATGTCGCCCGCTGCCTTGCGGGCAAAGTCCCATTTTATACCCGTTGTAAATGCAGCCCCGCCTCGTCCTACGAGACCTGACTTTTTTGTCTCCTCGATCACTTCATCGGGCGTCATTGTGGTGAGTGCCTTGGCTATTGCCTCATAACCGTTTGCAGCGATGTATTCGTCAATATTTTCAGGGTTGATAATGCCGCTGTTTTTCAGGACGATACGCGGCTGTTCCTTGAGAAGCCCCGTTTTTTCTTTCTTGATGACGTGCTGCCTGGGTACTTCAGAGAGTATAAGCCTTTTGAGAGGTCGTCCCTTTAAAAGGTGCTCTTCCACCAGTTCCGGAATATCCTGCGGAGTCACATTGCCGTAATAAACGCCCTCGGGGTAGACCACAAGAATAACCCCCTGGCCCGTTGCGCCAACGCTGCCGGTTTCCAGGACGGATATCTCATCGGTAAGGCCCTGCGAGGCAATCTCATTGACAAGGGTCTTTTCCACTGCACGGGCACCCGCCATTATGGTGCCTGCATCGATACTTATCAGTACGTGGTTTCTCACCAGGTTCATAGCTCTTTTCTCCTTTTGTCCAGGATTGAGTCGACTGCTGCCGGTGTAAGATTGCCGAACATCTCTTCATTGATCATCATCGCAGGAGCTACTCCGCAGACGCCGAGACAGCTTGTAAGCTCAAGGGTAAACATCTTGTCCTGGGTCGTCTCTCCGACATTGACCTTCAACGCCTTTTTCAGGTAATCGAGGAGCGACTGGGATCCCATAAGGTGGCATGGCGGGGAATCGCAAAGCCGTATGATATAGCGACCCCTCGGCTTGAGGCTGAACATGGTATAGAAGCTTGCAACGCTGTGCACATAGCTGTAAGGAACTTCCAGGTAGTCCGCGCAGACCCTGATATCTTCTTTTGCAAGATAATGTTCAGGGTTGTTGTCTTGGAGCTCATGGAGTATATAAAGGATATTGTCCAACGCCGGATTAAATTTTTTTAGGAGCTGTTCTCTGTACAAGGTCGCCTAACCTCCTTTACATTACCTCGATAGCGTATTCCGTGACGGGGTTGCCGTTCACAATATGTTCTACGACGACCCTCTTCGATTTTTCAGAGTCCATACTGCCGTAGATAACAACAGGTTTGCCTTCCTCAAAGATTTCAACCATCGGTTCCCGGGAGGCAAGTCCCTTCTCACCGGTCTGGGTGACGACGACGTCGGTGAGATTTCTTCTCCCGATCTCTTCAACGAATGTTTTCAGCACTTCCCTGGCCCCTGAGGCGATGCCGCTTGTCCCCATGCCGACAACCACCCTGATCCTTGCCTGTTTTTGCCTTAGCTCCACATCCTTTTGTGCCTTTTCACGTATTTTTTTAAGATCTTCTAAGTTCATGTACAACCCTCCTTTGCAACTGAGATAATCTATCCGAATTTATAGATGTTCGTCAAGATATTTGCTTAAAAAGCTTATCACTTCCGGATGGTTTATGGGCACGCCGCCGAGGAGATCTTTAACCTCTGCCGTGTCGAGAAGAAACTCCTTGACGCTATTCTTGTACCTGAACAAAAAATTTACTTCCGGATTGCCCACCGTCAGCACCAGGATCGTATCCTTCAGATTCCCCAGCGGAGGAAGATCGGGATGATCGGCATTGAAGGTGACGCGAATCTCCGTCCCCCTGCCCGGTTCGCTCGTCAGGCAAAAGGTGCCGCCTGTTGTCTCTGCTGTGCCCTTCAGCAGAGGTATGCCGAGACCGACCTTTCTCCCTGTTTTTGTTGAGAAAAAAGGGTCTTGCACCTTCATTGCCATTTCATTGTCCATGCCGATCCCGTCATCTTTTATGTCAAGGATAAGGAGCGGTCCGTCAACACATTTTTCTATAACCACGCTTATGTTCTTTGCACGTGCAGTGAGGGAATTGGCCACGATATCCATGATATGAGAGGCGATCTCATCCATCATAACGATTTGCCTCCTTTGAGGGAGGGGTGCTGTCGTTATCTCCCAGGGCCTTCAGTGCCCTTTCTATCTCCCTGCAGCTTGGCTCATCAAGGTCAAGGCGGGTTACCCTCCGCCCTATATCCTGCAGGTAATGGGCGTCGGAAAACGTTACAAAAGGGACGTGCCTTTGCAGGATAAGCGGTGCGAGCGTGTGGATATTCTTTATATCGCGTACCTCAAGGGCATCAAAGGGAATGCCGTCGGGCACATAGCCGAGCTGGCTTATGATGCTGAAGGTTGGACTGTCAATATGGCAGGCGATGGCGAGGCCGCCATGGGACTTGATCCATGAAACGGCATCCGTTATTGAGATCTGCGCCGAATTGAGGAGCAGACGGTCCTCGAACCGTACTATCTGATCGTTTCCATCAACGACAACCTGGTCTCCAAAAAAGTCGGGATCATTTTTCACGGGCGGCAAAAGGTCGTAGACGGTCTTTTGAAACAGGAACGCCTTTTCAAAGGCATCAAAGATGGCGAGCACGTGCACCTCTTCTTCAGTCTGCAGCTCCATGCCGAAAAGGACAAGAACGCCCGTTTTTTTAGCGAGTTCATGGGCATATAAGGAGTTTTCGGTCATATTGTGGTCGGTAATTGCTATGATGCCGAGCCCGACCTCGCTTGCCTTGTTCACGATATTCCTTGGGGACATCTCGAGGTCCCCGCATGGTGATAGCGTTGAATGGATATGCAGATCGCAGGAGAAACTCTTCAAGCCGGTCAGCCCCTCTTCAACGCATCGTAGAGAAGTCCGGAAAGCTCAAATGCAGAGAGTCCGCCCCTCAGGATCGCTATGGACTCAGTACACGCCTTATCAATGACTTCCTGATCAAGCTGGAGGTTGCGAGGTATAAGGATGGCGGCGATATCTTTCAGCTTGGCAACACCGAGGATGTTGATGTGCCTCTGGATCGTTATCCATACTGCATTCTCTTCGATATTTGCGATAACATCGGACAGAAGGTCAGAGGTATAGCCTGCTTGTATTTCACGGTCAAGGTTAACGCTGCCTGTTAAAACTTCCAGACCAAAAGCTGACGCCAATTCACCGACCTTCATGGTTCCTCCCGTAAAATATTAATTTTTTCAAATAGAGTGTAACATATTGAAAGTATTTAGGCATCCGCACCAGCCTTAATGTTTTTCCTGCCAGTTCGTGAAATACACTGTTGCCTGCAATAGGGTTCCAGTCCCTACCTTGCTATCTATCTTTAGCTCATCGGCGCACTGTTTGATGTTCGGCAGCCCCATCCCTGCCCCGAATCCCATCTCGCGTATCTCGTGCGTGGCGGTTGAATAGCCTTCCCTCATAGCGAGGTCAACATCAGGGATGCCGCCACCTGCATCCTCGGTTTCGATGGTAATGGCCTCCGGGCTGATAAATACCCTGAGCATGCCATGGCTTGCATGGATCGCAACATTCATTGCCGCTTCATATATGATGATGGCGATCCTTTTAATGATTTCCTGTTCCATGCCCAGTTGTTGCAGGGTCTTTTTTACCCGCGAGGCAGACTCTCCGGCCAAAAAGAAGTCTTTTTCTCTGATTGTGAATTCGAGGTTGATCTTCGGGGTAAATTGAAAGGTATCTACCATGTGAGTTTTCCTGTTACAGAGGGTCCTTCCTGTTGGCCTGCACTCCTCTCGCAAAAAGTAGACCGCAGCAATCAAACATCTGGCATTTCGTTGTAAGGAGCGGTATGCTGCTGTTTTTTTTCACGATTTCGATGACATCCTCGGCAGGCCTTCTGCCGCCTACAAAGATCACCCCAAGGGCATCGATAACCTCGGCGGTGTGGATCACATGCGCGTTGGTAAGGGATGTGATGAGCAGCATGTGGGAACTGGCAGATGCCAGCATCTCGCTGATAAGGTCACATGCAAAGGCCTCACGTACCTCCCTGTCAAGCTGACCTTCACCGCAGAGAATCTCTGCACCAAGATATGTCTGAATCTCCCGTAATGTCATAATCGAATCCTCGCCGGTCTCAAGTTTATATGATACGGAACCTGGAATGGAAACACAGACATTTTTTCAGGCAGAATACCCCATGGATGATGGAAGGCATCGTCGGATGTTGGCAGACATGTATCGAAAATACGCAAGCGTTTCCCAAAGTGTTAAAATCATGAAGTAAAAAACCAATATCGAATGTAGATTATAGATGATTTACCCTTATTTTGCAAAGATAAAGTGTCACAGCCTGCAATGTATTGATTATTTTTTGTTGAAATCAGTCCCAATCCGTTATAAAACTATCATAATAGTATGGCACATAGTTGTATGGGGGGGTGGTTGTTGATCCCCGTCGAACAGGGTTGCCAGTGAAACTGTCATAAAAAATATCATTTACGGTCCAAGGAGCAAAAAATGGAAGAGATTACTTTGTTGATTGATGGACGTGAAGTAAAAGGAAAACAGGGACAAACCGTTATCGAAGTGGCGCGTGAAAACGGGATCAATATCCCTTCTCTCTGTTACCACCCGAGTGTGAGCAAAACGGGTGCCTGCCGTATCTGTCTCGTCAGGGTAAACAACCGAATGCTCAGGCCTTCCTGCGTGGAACCTGCCATAGACGGCATGACCGTGGTTACCGAGGATGAAGATATTGTGAGCATGCGGAAATGGATCCTGGAATTGCTTCTCTCCGATGGCGATCACAACTGCCTTTATTGTGATGCAGACGGTGACTGCGAGCTCCAGAGCCTTGTGAAGCGTTACGGGGTGCAAGAGCCGAGAAAAGAAGAACCGAAAAGAGGGCGGACCATCGATAATGAATCGAGCCGTGGCATTAAAAGGAACGAGTACAGATGTATACTTTGTCAACGTTGTGTTAAGGCCTGCAGAGAGATACAGGTGTCAAATGTATGGGGTTTTTCAGAACGGGGTTTTGAAACCCGGCTTATTGCCGATGATGATCAAAAGATCGGTGAGTCAAATTGTGTTATGTGTGGCCAGTGTGTGCAGGTGTGTCCCACGGGCGCCCTTACATACCAGACAGTGCTCGGCAGGGGTGCTAACTGGGAATTGACAAAGGAGTCGAGCATTTGTATCTATTGCGGCGTAGGCTGTAAGATCGATTTCTATAAGAACAGGGAAGGCATACTGGTTAAGGCACTGGGCAACTACGAAGGGCCTAACAACGGGCATCTCTGCGTGAAGGGGAGGTTCGGGTTTGATTTTGTGCAGAGCCCGAAGAGGTTGTCAAAACCTCTCATTAAGCGAAACGGTACTTTCGAGGAGGCAACCTGGGATGAGGCGCTCGATCTGGTTGCCGGTAAGTTTGCCGAGATAAAGGCAAAAAATGGTCCTGATTCGATCGCCGCACTGTCCTCGGCAAAGTGTACCAACGAAGAGAACTACCTGATGCAGAAATTCATGCGCGCGGTGATCGGGACGAATAACGTCGACCACTGCGCCCGTCTCTGACACAGTTCAACTGTCGCCGGTCTGGCGGCTGCGTTCGGTTCAGGGGCAATGACAAACTCCATCCGTGAGATCCCCTTAAGCGCAGGCTTTCTTGTTATAGGGTCAAATACTACCGAGAACCACCCTGTCATGGGTTCGATGATCAAAAATGCGGTCATTAATAACGGAAAGAAACTGATCGTTGTAGATCCAAGGGAGATCGAGCTTTCCCGATTCGCCGACTACTATTTTCAGATCAAACCAGGCACAAACATAGCGATACTCAACGGCTTCATGCATGTCCTTATTAAAGAAGGTCTTTATGACAAGACCTTTGTCGAGACAAGGACTGAGGGTTTTCAAGAACTTGCCAAGACCCTTGAAAAATATACACCTGAATACGTGGCAGAGATCTGCGGGCTCAATAACCCGGAAGATATTCCAAAGGCAGCCCGGTTCATGGCCGAACTTAAACCGATGGCGCTCTATTACGCTATGGGTATTACACAGTTTGTGTCCGGGATGAATGGTGTCAAGTCAACGGCAAACCTCCAGATGCTTCTCGGCAATATGGGCGTTCCCGGCGGCGGGGTTAACCCGCTTCGGGGTCAGAACAACGTGCAGGGTGCCTGTGATATGGGCGCACTCCCCGTATCATACCCGGCATATCAGCCCGTAGCGAACGAGGAGAATAAGGCGAAATTTGAAAAACTGTGGGGGGTTTCAGGGTTATCCGCTAAACCGGGATTGACCCTTGTTGAGATGTTCAACGCAGCCACAGGAGGGCAACTAAGGGCTGTATACGAAATGGGAGAAAACCCGGTCATGTCTGACCCGAACCAGAACCATGTTATTGAAGCGCTGAAATCATTGGAATTTTTGGTTGTTCAGGACATATTCCTTACAGAGACAGCCCAGTATGCCGATGTGGTACTTCCCTCCTGCACATTCCTCGAAAAGGAAGGTACGGTAACCAATACAGAGAGAAGGATTCAACCGATGCACCAGGTGCTTCCGCCGCGGGGTGATGCAAGAGATGATTGGTGGATCATTACCCAAATCGCCAACAGGATGGGCGCAAAGTGGGATTACAAAAAACCTCAGGACATCTTCGAAGAGATCAGGACCGCAACCCCCTCGTATGCAGGGATCACCTATGAAAGGATCGAAAAAGAACTTATACAGTGGCCATGTCCCTCAACGGACCATCCGGGGACCCAGTACCTCCACAAAGACAAGTTTTCCCGCGGTCTCGGATTGCTTACCGCGATCGATTATACTCCGCCCGCAGAAGGAACAGACACAGAATACCCGATGATATTGACAACGGGCCGTATCCTGGAGCATTTCCACACAGGGACCATGTCGAGAAATTCAAGGATACTCGATGAGCTTGTTCCTGAAGGGTTTGTTCAGATCAACTCCAATGATGCGAGCAATTATAACATCACCGATGGTGAGGTCATATCGGTCTCTTCGAGGAGGGGGAGCATAAGGATCAAGGCGCAGGTAACTGATAAGCCGAAGCCAAACGTCGTCTTTATGCCTTTCCATTTTTATGAGGCGGCCGCAAATGTGCTGACCATCGATGCCCTTGACCCGGCATGTAAGATTCCCGAGTACAAGGTCTGTGCATGCAAGATTGAAAAGATTGCACAATGAAATATTAATGCAATAGAACCAAAAAAGGTTTTACCGGTCGGCATAGGCAACTTATATATTCTTATCTTACTATAAGGAGGAACAATGGCAAACAAACCCGTAGAGATTGTTCAACTGGCAGGTGACGCAGGCAAGTACAAGGCGAACCTGACGCCGGGCAACTACCTTGTAAGGGCATTCATGGCAGGGCTTTTCATCGCGGTAGGAGGAGCGCTTGCCACGGTCTGCTCGACGGGGACTACAGTGCCGGGCATCAAGTCGCTGATTTCGGGGTCCGTCTTCCCTGTCGGCTTGATCGCGATCGTTCTCACCGGCATGTCTCTTTTCACCGGCGACACGATGCTGATCCCAATGGCGGTATTCCAGAAGAAGACAACATGGGGCAAAGTTTTGAACGCCTGGTTCTGGGTCTATATCGGGAACTTTATCGGCTCGCTTTTCTGGGCCTACCTTATGTCCGTAGGGCCCTTCAGCAAAGGCGGCGGACCGGAGATAACGGTATTCGGTCAAAACGCGATCGCCATCGCAGAGGCGAAGACCTTGCCGTACATGGCTGTCGGGGGCATGGGGCTCTGGTCGGCATTTATGAAGGGCATTGCCTGCAACCTTCTGGTCAACGTTGCAATACTCCTGGCCATCGCATCGAAGAGCATGGTCGGTAAGTTTTTCGGCATCTGGTTCCCGATCATGGCATTCGTTTCTTCTGGCTTTGAGCACAGCGTTGCCAACATGTATTTTATCCCCGCCGGCATCATGGCGGGCGCGAATGTGACCTGGGGGCAGTTTATCGGCTGGAACCTTATTCCGGTTACCATCGGCAACATCGTCGGGGGATTTATTTTTATAGGGGCAGTATATTACTGGTCTTTCAAGAAGGAGCTTTCGAGCATATCACCGACATAGCAAAGCAAGGGCCCGCGCGCGGACAGCGTATTCCGCTTCATTGACGTGATGGCGCTGTCGCTGTACGGGTATTAGCTCTTCTTATAGAAGAAAACGCAGGGGTTTCGGAACATGGCAGTCAAGCGCTGAGGTTCCAAACCCCTGCATCAGCATTCAGGGCATGGACCTTACGCCCGGCGTCGGGACATCCCCCGCAAACACGC
>DIWM01000035.1 GCA_002428485.1 Deltaproteobacteria bacterium UBA6106 | reverse complement strand
ATTATAGGGCTTGCGTCGCCCCCTCATTAAACCGGTGAACAGCTGTCAGCTAAAACAAAAAGGCTTTATGCTGATAGCTGATGGCTAAAGAAATCTTCTTGATTTTTTTAAGTCAGTAGAGTACCTAATAGAAACAGTGAACCCAGGCTATAATGTAAGGCATTAAGTCTGTCGTGACCCCTTACGCCTCACGACTTACACCTTACGGGTTTATACTATGAGCCATGAGCTACAAGCTAAACAAATGGACCTGCTGAGACGAACAATTAAACACAAACTGGCCCTGGTCGGATTGATCATACTGATCCCCATGTTCCTCTGCGCCGTCTTTGCGCCGGTTATATCGCCCCATAACCCCCTGGAGCCAGACATGAAGAACATCCTCGCCGGCCCGTCCTTTTCCCACCCCTTCGGCACCGACACCCTCGGCAGAGACGTCTTTTCCCGGGTGGTCTACGGCAGCAGAATCTCGCTCCTTGTGGGGTTTGTGTCTGTCGGCATAGCGATCCTCATCGGGATCGTTATCGGGGTGGTGTCGGGGTATTACGGTGGGATCATCGATGAGGTCTTCATGCGCTTTGTCGACCTTATGATGTGCTTCCCCACGTTTTTTCTTATCCTCGCCGTTATCGCGCTCCTCGAGCCAAGCATCTGGAACATCATGATCGTCATCGGCCTTACGCACTGGATGAGCATCTCGCGGCTTATAAGGGCGGAGGTCCTCAGCATGAAGGGTAAGGAATTTGTCCTTGCCGCAAAGGCGCAAGGCTTTTCTGAATCACGGATCATCTTCAGGCACGTTCTGCCCAACGCCATATCCCCTGTCTATGTCGTGGCGACTCTCGGCATTGGAGGAGCGATCCTTACGGAATCGGCGTTGAGCTTCCTCGGCATCGGCGTACAACCGCCGACGCCGAGCTGGGGCAATATCCTCACGCAGGCAAAGGACAATATCGAGGTCGCCTGGTGGCTCTCCCTCTATCCCGGTCTCGCCATCTTCTTTACCGTCATGGGTTACAACCTCCTCGGAGAAGGCCTGCGAGATGTCTTCGATCCGAGAAGACGATATCAGACGTAAAGAAATCGTGAAATGTGAAAAGTGAAATGTGAAAAGTTGACAACATCTCATTTTTTGCTTTTTACATTTCGCTGGGTTCATTGCCTCACGACGGTTTGCTGAAGGAACGGTTTAATTGCGAGGTTAGCCTCGAGCAACAAGCCCGACGCCGATGCTTTAAATACGTATACAGGGTAACAGGTTTAGAATCTGAAGTAACAACCGAAAGATAAAAGGCAGGATCGGTTAATCCTGCCTTGTTGTGTTTCACGCTATGAGCTATCAGCTATGAGCCACGAGCTGTTTTTCCGTTACGCCGCCGGGTTGTCTGCCTGTAGTCGGTCGAGGGTCTCGAAATATGCCTCAATCCTCGTCCTTACCTGCGATTCCGCATAGAACCTCTGGTCGCCCATATCGCTCTCGAAGACAAGGGCCGGTATGCCCATCCTCTTGACGAGGATATCCTTCAGCGTCGGTACCGCAAAGGAAACCGCCTTGCAGCTTCTGTTCATGAACATGATCATTGCGTTCATAGAATACTTCTTAAAGAGTTCCGTTGCCATTTCCACTCTGTCCTCTATGGTGGAGTTAGAAAACACCGATACGTAGTTTTCGGCGAGGGTAACAAGGGGGTCCTTGTCAAGGTCAAAATCAAAGCTCCAGGCATGAACATAAAGGGATGTGAGGATAACCCCGCCATACGAACCAAGAAGTTTCGCATGGTCGCTAAACTTGAACCAGACAGGCAGATTTTCCCAGTAGAGGCGGTATTTTTCCTTGTCCTTCGGGAGAACGCCAATACCCTGGTCGACCTTTGCCTGAATCTCGTCGCAGAGTGTCTGGTAGTATTCAACGCATTCCGGTGTGCCCCTCCTGTAAACGGCGATGGCCATGCCGATGAGCGCATCGAAGATGCTGATCGGCGACGGCTTGTACTGTGCCATATCGAGAAACTTCTTGTAAAGGATGCTTGACTGTGCGGAATATTTCATGACCTCTTTCAGCCTGTCATAGTCGAATTTTTTCTTGGTGACCTCTTCAAGGAAGCCGATGAGCTCTTTGAGCTGGAGGACGCAATACTTTACGATCTCTTCCCGCGCCTTCTTATCCATGATATGTTCAGGCGTATCGAACACAAACATCGGCAGGTTGCCCTTTCTTGCAAGGACCTGGAACCATTTCGTCAGCGTGAAGCACTGCGCGTTGCATGCGAGTAAGAGGTCCGGCTCCGGGATGCCTTTTGTCACCGTTATCCCTGACTCCCTGTACGCGAGATCGCTTCTGGCATATGCGCAAAGGTGGCTCGTGTAGCCCAGGTTCTCCGTGATGGAGCATAGCTGGGCGCCTTTCTTCGCCGTCAGGTTTGCGACGGCATGGTTTTCAGGATAGATGGGAACGATGTCATGGGCAACAAAAAGCTCGACCGGCGATATCGCAGTTGAGTAGCCAATGAGCTTTCCGTTCTCATGGGCACGAAAGGCGTCTTCCATGTATTCGTCGGTTATCTTCTTTGACAGTTGTTTTGAATTTAATTTCTCGCTCATAGGGAGCCCCCTTTTAAGGATTCAAAGAATGCCTGCAGTCTTGTCCTCAGGTGGGAAAGAGACACAGTCTGGTATTCGGTATCTAAAACATGCATCGGTATGCCTTCCTGCCGGATCATCTTTTTCAGGTCAGGGAGGTCATACTCCTGCGATTCGCAAAACTCGATGTGGACGTATATGATCGCCTTTGCGCTCGTTGCTTTATAGAGCGCCTTCACCTCTTCGAAATGTTTATAGACATTGTCGTGGATCGGCGAGAAGAAGCCGCCCTTCATATGTCTTTCTGCGAGGGCTTCAACGGGGCTGCCGTTCTGCGCTACGATACCCTGGAGATACCGCGAACCGGTCACAAGACTATCGCCGACGATATTGAGCTTGATCTCATCGAAGAGGTCAAGCACCTCGGGCGGATCACAGGTGATGCCGACGAGGATGACATCGGTATAGTTCTTCCCTTTCCTCGGTTTGAGATTTGCCTTAACGTTCTTCAGGGTCTTGTTGAATTCTGCCTTGTCGACCTGCATGGCGAGTTTGACCATAGAAAAAAACTGTTTGTTCGTGATAGTTCCAGGATTTTTCTTTTTTATCTCATATATCTCCTGGAGGAGCTTTTTGTTCTCGTTGTGGATTGCTATGGAATCGTTCAGGACCGTGTCGTTGATAGATTTGCCTGACCAGCTGCTCATGGATGCTATGAGTCGCTCTATCTCCTCCTTTACCCAGTAACGGGCGCTCGGTCTGTCTACCTGGCGGGGTGCGAGATAGCTCTCGACATACTTGTTGGGAAAGCTTATCCTCCAGATATCCGAGAGGTGCTGGGTGGTATCGCAAACCTGAGGGAGGACAAAACCGTCGAAAAGATCGCCTTCATAGCTTAAAGCAAGCTCAAGGTTGCTTCGCGCAAGGGAACAGCCGTTGTCTGGTAATCGGCTTGGTGCCTTTTTTAGCGGTTTATCTGTTCCGATCAGCGAAACAGGTAAACAATCAAAGGCATGGATGACCTCTTCGGGGACATCTGCAATAGTACTTCCTACGGCCTTTTTGCCTTTATCCTTCAGCCATTTTCTTATGGATGGATAGGGATCCTTGGCATACTCCAGTATCTGTTTGAGATTTAGGTCTTCCCACATAAACCCTCCGATATATATGAAAAATTTCACATATTATAATAAGCAAGATTTCTATTTGTCAAGGTAAAGAATCTGCTGCAGGTTGCCGGTTATTCAGCAATAGAAAAATCTGTCGCCCTGTGATATAGTAAGATACAGGAAGCCCTTAAACAGCGCTCTGAACATCAAGGAGGCTACAATGGCACAGGGGCCATATACAGCAACGGTGATGGACCACTTCATGCACCCCAGAAATGTCGGCGAGATAGAAGATGCCGACGGTATTGCAGAGGTCGGGAGCGCTGCCTGCGGGGACACGACAAAGCTCTTTCTTAAAATAAAAGATAACAGGATAGTGGATGCAAAGTTCCAGACCTTCGGGTGCAGCGCTGCCATTGCCTCAAGCAGCATGACCACAGAGATGATAAAGGGCAAAACCATCGAAGAGGCCTTAAAGATAACCAATAAAGAGGTTATGGATGCGCTGGGCGGTCTTCCGGAGATAAAACACCACTGTTCGGTCATGGCGGAAGACTCCGTCAAGGCGGCCATAGAGGACTACCTCAGGAAAAAAGGCAAGGGATAACCGTTCCATGGCTGAGATACGGGTGAAGACAACCAAGCGGGTCGAGGCGCTCAATATCACCGACCTCGTAGAAAAGGCGACAGAAGGCAGTCAAGGCAGCCTGCTTCATGTATATACGCCGCATACAACCTGCGGCCTTACGATTAACGAGGATGCCGACCCGGACGTGATGAGAGATATTATTGACGCCCTCGAACGCATTGTCCCGGCGAACCATCCTTACAGGCACAGAGAAGGCAACTCGGATGCCCACATAAAGGCGACCCTTACCGGGTCGTCAGTCACCATCCCTCACATTCAGGGCAAGCCTGCATTGGGGACGTGGCAGGGCATCTTCCTTATGGAATTCGACGGGCCGCGGGAGCGAAAGGTAATAGTAACATTGATCTAAATCCGAGGGGGATTAAATGAAAATTATTCGTTATGTCATGCTCTGTATCGTGTGTATCCTTATAGTCTATGCGCCGCTCTATGGCAAAGACGACAAGATTAACCCCAAAGAGACCGGCGTGTATGTTAAGACAAACAAAGGGCTCCAAAGGGTTCTGCCGAACATCGTGTTTGATGTGCAGGGCGTTCTCTATATCGAATCGAACGACCCCGCCCGTTTTCTCCTCAGAGATGTGGAATATTTCGTTATCTATGGAAAGTACAATATTGATGTCCTCACGTTAAACCCGATGGTATTCCTGGGGCCTTCCCCTCTGGGAAAGCAGCGCTTTATATTCGGGAAAAATGTTGACTTTGAGTTGAAAAAAAGGGGAGACAACCTCTATTCGGTAAAACCCAAGGGGCTTATCGGCAGAGGATATTTCAGCCTCTGGATCAACGACACCGCCTGGGATCTCGTGCTTGATTGATATTATTTGGAGGCGGCATCCGGATTTGAACCGGAGATAACGGTTTTGCAGACCGTTGCCTTACCACTTGGCGATGCCGCCATATAACTACAGTGAATAGTGAACGGTCGATAGTGAACAGCCCACGTCCTTTTTGAAGTCACTATTCACTGTTCACTATTCACTAACGACTGCTTTTATTGGAGCGGGAAACGGNNTCAACCTTGGCAAGGTTGCACTCTACCGCTGAGTTATTCCCGCGCACTATGTTTTATAATATAAACAGCCCGGTATGTCAAATCTTATTCAGAGAGCACTGCTCTTCAAAAAGCCCTCTTTCTATGATACTATCATGCCGCCCGTCAACACGTTTAGCGAGGAATTATACGATTAAGGAGTCAACATATGTCACAGACAATGGAATTTAAGATCATAGAAGCAGAAAGCGTCTTCCTCCACCCAGGAAAAGGGTTCGAGCCGGAAAAGGTGCGGTTCGAGGTTCGCAAAGACCCTCTTACGGGGAGGACGGGGCACTACTCCCATTTCGGGGCCATCAAGCCCCAGAGGCTCGACCTGGGACATTACAACAAGCCCGAAGTAAAAGGATTCTGCCCATTCTGCCTGGACAAAAGGGATAAGGCCACACCAAAGTTTACGGCCGATATATACGCTGAAGGGAGGCCCTCTCTGGGGGAAGCAACCCTTATCCCGAACCTTTTCCCCTATGACATCTACAGCGGCGTTATGATAATGGCCGATGACCACGTAGTTCCCTTAGAGCAACTCAACGATAAGAGGTTGCACAATGCCTTTTCGCTGGGAATAAACTTTCTTAAAAAGATCAAAAGGCTAAGCCCGTCCATTCCGTATCACCTCATGACCTGGAATTACATGCCGCCCTCGGGCGGCGGCCTTGTTCATCCCCATCAGCAGTATTTCGCCACAGAATATCCCGGGAATCAATTCATCGATGAGCTTACAGCCTCGGAACAATTTCATCAAAGGCACGGAAAAGATTACTGGTCTTCGCTCATTGACGGGGAACGCGGTACCGGCAAGCGCTACGTAGGGAACATGGGCGCCTCCCACTGGCTTATCCCTTTTGTCTGCCTTGGTATTCTGGGCGATGTAATGTGCGTCTTCCCCGAGGTCTATTCTGTAGAAGATTTTAAAGAACAGCACATCCAGGACCTTGTCGCGGGGCTTTGCAAGGTCTTTGGATATTACCGGGCGGAAGGTATAATGAGCTTCAACGCATCCCTCCTGTTCGGGACAGAAGGCCAGAGATATTTTCCGTGCCACCTGAGGATCTCTGCCAGGACCTTTCTGAACGTGCGGGATTTCGCGCCGGACCTGAACTTTTTCCAGGCTATCCTTGGAGAACCGGTCTGCGTAGCGATGCCCGAGGATCTCTGCAACCATGTCAGAAAATTCTTTTGAAACGCTTGCACCGCCATGTCCGTACAGAATACTTTTTGACAAACAGTGCCGGAGAGGATAGATTGTGCTCATGTGGATGCTAATCGCCCTGATTGTTCTTTTCCCCATAGTATCACCGGCATACGAACGGATCATTTCTTTGTCGCCGCAGGTGACGGAATCGGTTTACCTCCTTAACGGCGAATCGAGGCTCATTGCGATCTCCGGGTTCTGCAAACAACCGGACGGCGGAGCAAAGAAGGAAAGGATAGGCACGCCCCTGCGGCCGGACATCGAGAGGATCGTCTCTCTGAAACCCGACCTGGTCCTCGGTTCCAGAGAGGGCAATCCTCCATTCACTATGGAAAGGCTCAAAAATCTCGGCATCAAAGTCCATTATTTTTCAAGGCCAAGAGGTTTCAACGGTCTTGTGGAGAACTTTCTGCAGCTCTCTTCCATGCTTGAAAAAAAGGAAGAGGGGAAGATGATCATTGATAGGGTAGAGGGTTCCATGAAAGCGATGGGGGATAATATTCCCCATACAGTGCTCTGGCAGGTCGGAGCGGACCCGCTGATCGTTGCTTCGAGCAGCAGCTTTGCAAACGACATCATACATTTCGCCGGTGGCGTCAATATCATAAAAACCGAACTACCTTATCCAAGAATGAACGTGGAAGAGGTTGTCCTGCGAAAGCCAAAGGTTATAGTGCTGACCTCCATGGGGTACCACGTCGAGACAGAGAAGGGCCGCTGGAGAAGATTTTTAAAAGACGCCAGGTTTGTCACCCTTGACCCTTATGTCGTTGGAAGCCCTACGCCCGTTTCCTTTTTGAAGGCAGTCAAAAGGTTGCGGGCGGCCTTTCATCAACCGGTGGATAATGATGACTAAACACGCAACGCGCAACGCACAACAGCGCACCTTTCTGATATTTGTCATTCTTTCGATCCTCCTCCTTGGTTCTATTGTATTGTCCCTGAGCTATGGGAAGGACATTTCAACGGTTCTTGCCGGCATCTTCTCTCACGAGGGTTTCGGCCTGGTCCTGAGGAAGATACGGATACCAAGGACCGTCATGGCTTTTCTCGTCGGCGGCTCTCTTGGTGTCTGCGGGGTAACCCTCCAGTCGATCCTGCGTAACCCCCTTGCCGAACCCTATACGCTCGGCATCTCCGGGGGCGCATCGTTGGGCATCACGGTGTCAACGGTCATCCAGATGCAGAACCTTCTCGGTGCGTACGCTTATCCCCTTATGGGATTCACGGGAGCCCTCGTCTCGATCATCGTAGTCTATACTCTGTCCATGAGGAAGTCCTTTAACCCCAACAGCATGATCCTCTTCGGTATTGTGGCAAGCCTTGTCTTCTCTTCAATTGTGTTCTTTATCTTTTCGCTCCTCGATCCTGACAAGATGCAGATGACCCTTATGTGGCTTATGGGAGACCTCGCGAGCCTTGATATTTCCCTGATACCCTTCTATGTTCCGCTCTTGTTGGCGCCTGCCATCATATTGTTCTTTTTTGGAAAGGAGCTCGATATCCTGTCGCTGGGAGTGGAAAAGGCCCACTACCTGGGTGTCCACCCGCCCCGCGCCTATAAGATATTGTTCATCATCACATCCGTCCTGACCGGCCTGTGCGTCTCCGCCTCCGGCATTATCGGCTTTGTAGGGCTTATCGTTCCGCACGTTCTCAGGAATATTATCGGCGCCCCGCACACCCGTCTTCTCTTTGCGTCATATCTCGGCGGCGCTTTTTTTCTTATCATCTCTGACGTCTTCTCCCGTTATCTCCTTTACCCCGTTGAGCTTCCCGTCGGTGTTATAACGGGCATCTTCGGAGGCCTCATATTGCTGTTCCTGCTCACGAGGAAACGATGAAAAAAGATGCCTTGCTGTCACTCTCCGGGGTATCGTTCCGATACGGCTCCCAGACAGTGCTGAACAATATCGATCTGGGTGTCGAGCGGGGCGAGGTAGTCGGCATTATCGGCCCGAACGGGGCCGGTAAAAGCACCCTCCTGCGCCTCATCGCCGGCTATCTTACGCCTGACGATGGGTCAATTGTATTTTCGGGAAGCCCGCTCAAAGATTATGACAGGCGTGCGCTGGCCCGGCACATCGCAACGCTCCCCCAGTCCCTTGATATGCCTTTTCCATATACGGTAGAAGAGTTTGTCCTTATGGGCAGATACCCCTACGACAGAAGAAATTTCTCTTACGGGGCCGGGGAAAAGGAGCTGGCCTCAGAGATCATGCACGATATGAACATCGGGCATCTGGCCAAGCGTCATATCAATACGCTCTCTGAGGGAGAAAGGCAAAAGGTCTACCTCGCCCAGTGTATCGTTCAGGATCCAGGGGTGCTCCTCCTCGATGAGCCGGTAAGCCATCTTGATATAAAGCACCAGATGCGCGTGCTCGAGATACTGGAAGACCTCCACACGGAAGGTCTGACGATTCTCATGATCCTCCACGACCTTAACCTCGCATCCGAGTTCTGCTCGAGGATCGTGCTCATTTCTCAGGGAAGTATTTACGCAACCGGTTCGCCCGCGACAACCCTCACATATGAGAATATCGAAAAGGTCTATGATACAGTCGTCATTGTGAGGGAGAACCCTTTGTCGAAGAAACCCTTTATTATACCTGTGTCCAGAAAATATTTGAAAGAAAAAGATGAGAAGCCGTAAACAATCAAAGGAGGGCCTCAAAAAGATACATGATCAAAGCGCTCGCCTTAAAAGAGATTGAGAGGCCCTTTCGCACAACATTTGCGACCTCTCTCGGCAGCAAGGATCGGCTCACCAGCATTCTTGTCACGGTCATCCTCGAAAACGGCTCATCGGGCACAGGCGAGTGCCCTACCAGCTTTGTTCAGAAGCACGAGACTACTCCTGAGATCAAAAGGGTCCTCGGGGAAGCCTCCGCCTTCCTCATCGGCAGCCCGATCGATACATACAGGGAAAAGATCACCCTGCTCCGGCATCGATATACACGCTACCCCATGACAATATCGGGGCTCGAAACAGCTCTCTGGAGGGCGCATATCCGGCACGGCGGCATCCCGGAGCAAACCTATTTCGGCAGCAAGGGCAAGATCGTTGAGACAGATATAACCATACCCTTTCTGACGGAAAAGGTGTCGCTGATGAAATGGATGAAATATATAATAAAAAAAGGGTTCACCGTTTTTAAGCTCAAGGTAAGCGGCCGCATCACCGAAGACAGGAGTCTCATCTCCGCGGTCTGTGCAATGCTCGATCAAAAAAGGAGGGACTATTCGTTGCGGCTCGACGGCAACCAGGGATATTCCCGGTCAACCTTTCCGAAAATAATGGATTTCATCATGAAAAACAACTATCCCATTGAGCTCTTCGAGCAGCCGCTGCCTAAAAACGATTTCGATGGCCTGAAAGCGATCAGGAAATATGCGACCGTCCCGGTCATCCTCGATGAAACGGTATTTACCGGGGAGGACCTCAGTAAGGCACTGGAGGAAGGCCTCTGTGACGGCGTTAATATAAAGATTGCCAAGAGCGGGATCCTTGAATCTCAAAAGATCCTTGCAACGGCCAAGAGGAACGGTATGAAGGTGATGATCGGCTGCATGACGGAAACAATGACGGGGCTGTCAGTTGCGATACACATGGCAGCCGGCACCGGAGAATTTGACTATATTGACCTTGACTCAATATACTTCCTTCATCACAAGAGCCGTTATGGCGCCTTGACGATAGACGGCCCCCGTTTTATCATCTCATGAAAAAATTTTTTTCCGGCGTGAAGTGCTTGACAACACCAGCGGATACGTTACACAATAGAAGGACGTTTTCCCAAACTATTGACAAGGAGGGTGGAGATGGTCGACCACGTAACTTCATCTTTGAATGAGCGGATGGACATGCTTAAACAAACCCAGTGGGGCACTGACCTCACCGCAGAGCAGATCGAACGGCTTGCGCAGTACCTCTATGTCGCAAAGATCAGCAAGGATGAACAGCTATTCGTTGAGGGATCGAAAGAGGCATATATGTGCTTCATCGTCGGCGGGCTTGTAAAGATCGCAAAAGGAGACTCCCGCAAGCAGGAAAAGACAATATCGGAGATAGGCGCCGGCAGGACCTTCGGAGAGATGAGCATCATCGACGGCCTCCCGCGATCGGCTTCTGCAACCGCCGGTGAAAATACGACAATGCTTATACTGTCAAAGGAAAACTTTGAGCTCCTTCTCAACGACAACCCGAAGCTCGGTATTGTGATCTATTCAAAGCTCGCGCAGCTAATGAGCCACCGCCTCCGCGTCTCTGACTGGATGCTTGTGGAATACCTGTACTGATTAAATGGGCTTGCGTCGCCCCCTCCTTTGAGAATCGAGAATTCAGCATCCAGCGTACGGTTTGCCATGAGCCATGAGCTATCAGCTAAGAGCTGGTTTCCTGGGGCTTGCGTCGCCCTTTTTTTGATGATGCGGACGGTATTTTGATATAATTACAATGTTCTTCCAGGAAAAGTAAAGAGACCATGCGAAGTGAGCGGATAAAACGATCCTCCGGGATCACGTTGATCATTATAAAAGAATCGATCCGGTCATTTCTGAAAAATAATAATTTTGAGATGTCGGCTGCATTAGCTACCTACGGTTTTTTTTCCGTCATCCCACTGCTCTTTTTCGTTTCTTATCTTCTCGGAAATTATGCGATCCTGTCACAGACCGTGACAAATGGAATTGAGGGCCTTGTTGGGCACCTCTTTCCGCTCCTTAAGACATTTATATCAAGCGAGTTCTTTTTTTCAACACAGTATAAGCTGACCTGGCTCGTCATTACCCTTGGGTTCGTCTTCGTATCAATAATGTCCCTTACGGACTCGCTCAGGACCGCCTTCCTGAAGATCTTCAGCATAGAGAGCGAGCTGTCCCTCATTAAAACCATATATGCGAACGTCCTTTCCGCCTGCACCATCCTGATCCTTTTTTTCTTCCTCGTTGCAGGAGAAATAACCTACTCTTATCTCGTCCGCACAGCCTTCAAGGACGGTTACTTTTTTGTTGTATTTAATATCCTTATCTCCCTGGCCGTGGCCATATTCTGCATGGCGGTCTTCTACAAAACGTTTCTTCCCGTGAAGCTGAAGACGGGCAGGCTTATTACTGCCTCCCTTGTCTCGGCAATTCTCATCATCTCCATGAGAGACCTTTTCTTCACCTTTGTACAGTCCAATCCTAATTATGGTCTTGCCTTCGGCTCCCTCAGGATACTCTTCTTTATGATCATATGGGTATATTATTGTTTTCTCGTGATCCTTTTTGGCGCTGAGATCATGGTTCATTTCTGGAAGAGGGACGCCCTTTTGCTGAAAGGTCTTTTTCTCCAGGAAACGGATGTCCAAAAAAGTCCGAAAACCCTTATGAAAAAGTTTATCAGGCGCTACAACAACGGTGATGTTATCTTTCAGGAAGGGGAGCAGGGGGGCAGCATGTTCTACATAATTGCCGGGTCTGTGAATATCTGCAAGAAAGATCAGGTAATACGGGCCATGAAGAAAGATGAATATTTCGGCGAGATGTCGATGCTCGTAGACACCCCGAGGACTGCAACGGCAATAGCCGCAGAACCTGACACGCAGCTCGTTACTATCTCCCACGACAATTTTGACGCCATCCTGAAAGAGAACCCCAAGATCGTCCTGTCGATCCTGAAAGAGATGACGATGCGGCTGAAGATAACAGGGGAAAACCTCTAAGCAAAACCCGAATAGAATTCCGTAAGGCGTCAGGCGTAAATCGTGAAGGGCTAAACCCCTTACGACTTACGATTCACGACTTACGGGTTCTATTGTTTTCAGCGCTTCCCTTCTACCGTTACGCCCAATTCGCCCTTATGTAGCCTGACGGTCAGCCTCTCACCCGAGGTCACTTCGTCAGGGCCATAAACAATGTTGCCGGTATCACTTTTCATGGTTATGCTGTACCCACGCCTTAGTATGTTCTCGGGGTTAAGGTCCCGCAGCCTCTGCGCCAGGGATTCTACGGCAACCTGTTTGTCCCTGAAATATTTCGGGAAGCCATGGATAAGGCTATTGGAAAGTTCGTCAAGGTACATCCGCGACGTGATAAAAAAATCCTTCCGCTCTTTAAGCTCTGTCATGCCCTGATAGAGAAGGAACCTCGATCGCTCGATACGTTCACCGATACGTTTGAGAATGGTGTCCTTCACCCCTTCGATGAGATCGAGCAATTCCCTTTTGTCCTGCACGACCATATCCGCGGCCGCTGTCGGCGTCGGCGCCCTTACATCCGCCACAAAGTCGGCGATGGTGAAATCCACCTCGTGGCCGACCGCCGAAACTATGGGTATCCTGGACGCATAGATCGCCCGTGCCACGATCTCCTCATTAAACGGGGCGAGGTCTTCCATGGAGCCTCCTCCTCTGCCTGCAATAATGACATCAACCTCGCCGGTTGTATTGAAATACTCAATGCCTTCAACGATCCCGGGGGCGGCTTCATCGCCCTGCACCTTTACGGGATAGATCGAGACAGCAACGTTCGGGAATCTGCCATATATAACCTTCAGCATATCCCGTATCGCCGCACCGGCGGGCGACGTAACGATCCCGATCGCCGAAGGTAAAAGCGGCAGAGGCCTTTTTCGGCCCTCGTCGAACAGTCCCTCCTGGAATAGTTTTTCTTTTAACGCAAGGAATTTCGCATAAAGGACCCCCTGACTCCCCTGGGCAATGATGTTGTTCACGATGAGTTGATACTCCCCCCTCTTCTCATATACATCGATCCTGCCCTCGCAGACGATGAGGTCGCCATCACGGATCAACGCGCCCTCTGCAAACCTCGCCTGATAGTTGAACACAACGGCCTTCATCATGGCCGCATCATCCTTCAGGGTGCAGTAGAGATGCCCCGACGGGTAGAGCTTTGCGTTCGAAACCTCTCCCTCGACGCAGACGTTTCGGAACCTTCCGCCGATAAGCTGCCTTATAGAAGATGTGATCTCTGAAACGGTGAGGACCTCAAACTGCCATTCAGGAATAGCGTCCATTTATTTTTTCAGGTAATCCTTCATGAGCTTTATGGAACAATATTCGCCGCACATGCTGCACACATCGTTTTTAAGGTTCCTGTCTTTACGGAATTCCCTGATCTTGTCAGGATCGATGGCGCATTTGAGCTGACCCTTCCAGTCAAGCGCCTTCCGGTATGTCGACATGGCCTTGTCAAGCTTGAAAGCCTTTTCGTTGCCTCTGGCCAGGTCTGCGGCGTGCGCAGCGATCTTTGTAACGATCACGCCATCCCTGACGTCTTTCGGCGACGGTAGCCCGAGGTGTTCAGAAGGCGTCACATAGCAGAGAAAATCAGCGCCATAATAACCTGCAAGCGCCCCGCCTATTGCAGACGTGATGTGGTCGTAGCCCGGCGCTATATCAGTTACAATAGGACCAAGGACATAAAAAGGTGCTTCGTTACAGAGCCTTTTCTGGAGAACGATGTTCGCCTCTATCTGGTTGATCGGGACGTGCCCAGGCCCTTCGATCATTACCTGCACGTCGTTCCGTACGGCCTCTGCGCAGAGCTCCCCAAGGATAATGAGCTCTTCGACCTGGCCCCTGTCGGTGGCGTCTGCGATACACCCCGGCCTGAGGCCGTCCCCCAGGCTCAGCGTCATATCATATTTCCGCGCAATCCTGACAAGACGGTCGAACTGCTCGTAGAGGGGATTTTCCTTCTTGTTGACAATCATCCATTGCGCGAGAAATGCCCCTCCCCGGCTGACTATGTCGGTGATCCTCCCCTGGTTTCTCAGTCTTTCCAGCGAACGCAGCGTGACACCGCAGTGGACGGTAACAAAATCAACCCCGTCTACTCCGTGTTTTTCAATAACCTCAAAGATATCGTCAGGCTCCATTCGCGTTATGGTCTTTCTCTTTTTTACCGTCTCAACGGCGGCCTGATAGATAGGGACAGTGCCGACCGGTATCTTTGCCTCTCGCACGATCAGCTTACGGATCTCATCGAGGTTGCCGCCGGTGCTTAGGTCCATCACTGTATCAGCGCCCGCCTCCCGCGCCATTCTCACCTTCTCAAGCTCTTCCTTAAGTCCGGACTTTTCCGGGGAGGTTCCCAGGTTTGCATTAACCTTGACACATAGGCCCTTTCCAACACCTTTCGGCGTAAAATTTTTGTGCCTGTTGTTTGCCAGGATGACGACCTTCCCTGAGGCAACGTTTTCACGCAAAATATTCCTGTCTATGCCTTCATCTTTTGCGACACACTCCATTATCTTTGTGATCTTTCCTTCCCGCGCCACTGTTAATTGATTGTTCATAGTCGTATCATCTCCATCTTTTTAATAAGTTCCAGGGGGTTCCGGGCGAA
This sequence comes from Deltaproteobacteria bacterium UBA6106, assembly GCA_002428485.1. Lineage (GTDB taxonomy): Bacteria > Desulfobacterota > Syntrophorhabdia > Syntrophorhabdales > Syntrophorhabdaceae > UBA5609. The sequence continues at coordinate 83,814 of DIWM01000035.1, read as the reverse complement.
AAGCCTTATGATCGGTTCTTTGCCGATATCCCCCTTATCATAGATAATATCAGGCGGTGCTGTTACCCTCCTGAGAGTTATGTCAACGAGGTAATCAAGACTTTTACCTTCAGCCCCTCTTACCTTCGACGGTTCCTTCCTGCGATTAAAAAAGACAACGTACATATTACGTTCTTTCGCCTTTGACAGGATCGCCTCGTCGTACCGTATGTTCACGCAGGCACGCATATAGGGATAATGGCGCATGTATGTGAGGATGAGCCTTGCTACATGGGATGATGCACCAAACTCAGGATCCTCTCTGAAATATATGCTGTGACCGCGCTTACCTATCCTTGCCGGAAACGCGGCAACATCCTCTGTCCCCTTCGCGTCCGTTAGGGCATAACCCATATTCATCTGGACTTCCGGAACGAACTCGATGCAGTTTAGCTTTGATAAACGCTTCGCGGCCTCTTGCAGATCGCTTAGCGTCTCCAATCTTTGCGCTGCCTTGCTGTTCATAATTCCTGAAGAGACGTAGTAATATCCGTCTTCATCTATACGGTAACTCTGTCTCAAAAGTCTGTCCATATGCCCCTGTGCCGCCAGAAAGGACTCCTTCATGGGGTAGCCGGCAACAAGATAAGACAGCACAGATGATGAAAAAGAACATCCTGTGCCGTGTATTACCCGGTCTATCCTTTTCTTCTTCCATTCCACAAACTCTTTTCCATCATAAAAGATGTCTGTCGGTTCACCCTCGAGGTGTCCTCCCTTTATGATAACAGCGTTGATGCCTGAATCAACGAGTACCTTTGCCGCCGCCTTCATGTCCTGCACGCCGCAGATCTTTTCCCCTATCAGGATAGACGCCTCTTCAATGTTCGGGGTAATGATGCGCGCGACCGGAAAAACGGAGCCGACAAGCCTTCTCATGCCCGCCCCGGTAATAAGCTCTCTTTTGTTCTTGGACGCAAATACCGGGTCAACCACTACAGGGATACCCTTTTTCTTCCTGAGAAACCTTGAGATCTCATCTATGTACCATTGGTCGCAGACCACGCCGATCTTCACGCCATCGACGGCCAGCCCATTGCTTATCATACCAAGCATCTGCCTGAATTGGTCCTGCGGCGTCGGCCACAGGCCCGTCACGCCTTTTGGGCCTTGCGCAACGGTGCATGTCGGTACGGATATGCCGTGAAAGCCAAAGGAGAAGAAGGTGTCAGTGTCACGCGTGATGCCTGCGCCTGACGTGGGGTCGTATCCCGCAATGGTAAGGATATTTTTCATTTGATCTTTTTCGCGATAAGCTCGGCAACCTTCTTGCCCGACAGGAGCATGCCGCCGAAGATGGGCCCCATCCTGTATGAACCAAAGGCAGCGTTCGCGCTCATGCCGGCAACATAAAGGCCGGGAAAGATCTCTTTGGTGTTCTCGGGGGTTGTTGTCTCCGCGACGTCTGCCCACATGGACCTCTCCCCTTCCACCTTCCCCGAAGGGGTATTGAGCCGCACGTTCATCTTCCTTTCAAGCACCCTTACAACCTCCAGCGGGTGGCCCGTGGAATCAACGACGCATTTCGACATGATCGTAAGGGGGTCTACATGGAAGGATGCCATCTCAACGGCGGTCCAATTGATCACAACGCCTGCGACCTTTTCTTTCCTCACCACCAGGTCTTCAATGCTTATAAGGTTAAATATCTTCGCACCTGCCTTCATTGCGCTATATGTCAACCCGCTCACGCACTCAATGGAGTCTGCCATATGGTATCCTTTTTTATATTGCTTCGTAGCAATGCCTATCTCATCTAAGATAGCCTTGCCTTCGTCCTGGACAACGATCTCATTAAACATCATACCCCCGCCCCACATGCCGCCGCCTATGGATAGCTTTCTCTCGAATATCACCGCCTTCAAGCCCTTTTTCGCGAGATAATAGGCTGCCACAATACCTGCAGGGCCTGCTCCGCAGATGGCCACGTCAATATCAAGGCATGAAAGAAGTTTTTTTGTATAGCACTCTATAATAGCTTTGGTCACAATCCTTTCGTCGATCATGCTGCTTCTCCTGTTTGTAAAATATGGATAACCTAAATATATATCACATTTTTTGCGGTAAACCTATAAAAACATGTACGATAACGGTTGCCGACAATATTGTCGAGCGGCGACCGATAACTTCGACATTTATTGCCTTTTTACTGAGACAATTTTCCCCTGACAAAATATATTATCAACAATAATAAGTGGTTACCGATAACTATCTCTCTGGCACATATATTGCTCTATTGGGGATAGTGTTTGAAAAAATCTTTCCAGGAGGTTACAATGAAAAAGATGCACGTAGGGATGTTGGTGGTACTCTTTTTGGCACTGACGGCAACGGTTTATGCTTTCGGACCAGGACAGGGTCAGGCAGGTTATGGCCGAGCAGGTCATGGTCCGTGCTTAAGCAGCGGAGGACCGGGTTACGGACCGGGATTAAATCTCAACCTGAGCAAGGAACAAACAGACAAGATGTGGCAGCTGAAAGAAAAACAGCGCAATGAAACATCGGCCATGAGGTATGAGCTCTTCCAGAAAAAGAACGAGCTGAGATCGCTGTACACAAATCCGACCGCAGAGGACGCTGCGATCCTCGCCAAACAGAAAGAGGTCAACGCCCTGAGGACAAAATTACAGGATAAGGCGGTGCAATTCAAGCTTGAACAGAGGAAGATACTAACCCCGGAACAGTTGAAGCAGCTTAACGAGTCAGGGCGTGGTTTCAGCTTTGGCAAAAAAAGTTTCAGCAGAAAGGGTTTCAGGCCGGGACCATGCGGCAGAGTGTAAGGAAAGGGCTGGTCACCAGCCCTCCTTTCTCTTACGATAAGGAGGTATACAATGAGAAGAGGTTTCTTTTTAACAATAATCATAGCAGTAAGCTTTCTGGCCGTTTCCTGCACATCGACAGGGTATAACACCCAGAAGGGCGCGGCAATCGGTACAGGTTTGGGCGCCCTGGCAGGGCAGATAATCGGCCGCGACACTGCTTCAACCCTCATCGGCGCAGCAGTAGGCGGACTTGCCGGCGTTATCGGAGGGAATGCCGTTGATCAGAGCGTTGCCAATGAAAGGGTTGCCGTAGCGTCACAACAGCCAACGAGCACGGTCGCCGCTTATCCCCAGGCGGGTCAGCAACTCGAACCCCCTCCGGGACAGTGGGTTGATGTTCCCGGACAGTGGGCCGGGGGAAGATGGGTGCCTTCCCATAAAGTGTGGGTGCCTGTAAATCCATGACGATCTTCATACCGCTCCTTCTCCTCCTCCTCCTTTTCGTGCCCCCTCTCTACGGTCAGGACTCCTATGCGGAGTTCGAGAGGGGGCTCGGACTATCTAATTCCCAGAAAACACAGATGGAGGGGATAAAGAACAGGTACATCAACGAGTGGAGGGCATTGAAACAGGAATCCATAAGAAAGCGCCTTGAGCTTCAGGAACTTAACAAAAATCCCGCTGCGAACCCTGAAAAGATCGACAAGCTCCGCAATGAGGTCGGGGAGATAGAGCGGTCGAGGAACAACCTCTACAACCAGTACAGAGGGGAAGTATCGCGAAACCTTAACAAGGAACAGAGGGAAAGATATAACAGCTTCTGTGATACCGAACAGAAACAGAAGGTACGCTCTTTCCGCCCGAGAAGGTATGGGAGATAAAAAAACAATACTCTTCCCCTCGCTTTTGTTCGCTATCCTTTTTCTCCTCATTGCCATAACCGGTTATTTCCAGATCGGCATCATAAAGGATAACATCGAGAACCTCCTCCGGGGAGAAGGCGAGATCATTTATACGCATATCAGGCGTGAAATAGATATTAACCTTGAGTATCTCGACCTTCTCGAAAAGTCGCCCGCTATTATCACGCCGAATTTTCTCAATGCCATGGTCTCCGACGAGGCCATCCTCGAGGACCTCTACAATCTTTTCAGCAATACGGAAACGGCTGACGCCGGCAATGTCCCCCTCTCCAATTTCGCGATCATCGACCCGAACGGCAATGTTATATTCAGAAAGGGTGATTTTACAATACCGCCGGCATCCCTGAAGACCCTTCTTGCGAAAGAACAGGACACGGTACTGAAAATGCCGGCGCATAAAGACCCTGCGCTTGTTATGGGAATGTGGGCGAAGGGAAGGATCGTCTTTTTCCGTATTGGCAGGCAGGAGCTGGATGCGTTGAGGAAAAAGTTTGTCATTAAAGACATTCTGGAAAGGGAAGAGCGCAGGTTCAACGTTATCGGCATCACAATATACGACGAAAAGGCGTCGCCCTACCTGACTATCTATGGAGAGAAGGGTAAGACCTTTATGTTCTCAAAGCCCCTCGATTCCCGCTTTCTTCCCGGGCACAGAATGGAAGTTCTCATCTCAAGGGATCTTGCCGACGACACCCTGCGAAGGACCACCCTCAGCTTCATCATTACCCTTATATTCCTTGCAGGATCAGGCGCGATCGGCACATTTGTCATCTTCATCCTTGAGAGGAGGCATGAAAAAAAGGTGGAAGAGATGGAGAAAAAGCTGGCGCTCAGGGAAAGGCTTGTCTCGCTCGGCAGGCTTGCCTCGGGCATGGCGCACGAGATCCGCAACCCACTCAACGCCATAAGCCTCTCCGTCCAGCGCCTGAAAAGGGAATTCTCCCCTGGCGAAGAAAAAAGGAAAGAATACGATCAATTTCTCGATATCGTCAGAAGCGAGCTGGCAAGGGTCGACAGGATCGTAGAGGAATTTCTGCTCTCGACAAAAGCAAATATACCCTTCTCGCAGGAAAAACTTTATACTATCGTGGAAGAAGTTCTTATGGTGATCAAAGAAAAGGCGGCCTCGCGGAATGTGGAGCTCAGGAACAACGTCCATGCCGATATTATTGTAGAATCACAAAAAGACAGGCTCAAACAGGCCTTTTACAATATTATCGTCAACGGCGTTGAGGCGGTCCAATCAAAGGGCGTCGTTGAATTGTACACAGAAAAACATGGCGGCACCGTTGACGTCATTATCAAAGACTCCGGCGCCGGCATCAAAGAAGAGGAAAGGGGCAGGATCTTCGAATATTATTTTACAACGAAAGATAAGGGGATAGGGCTCGGGCTTCCTATTTCCTACATTATCATCAAAGACCATAACGGCGATGTCAAGGTAAGCAGCGAAGAGGGCGCGGGCACAACGTTTGTTATAACGTTGCCATTGAAACACGACACAGAGGAAAAGGGGAACAGAAATGGATAGGGCGCGTATATTAATTGTGGAGGATGAGGAGACGCAACGGACACTGCTCGGAGGCCTCCTGGAAAAAGAGGGGCACACCGTCGCGACCGCGGGAAACGGCTCTGACGCAATTGATCTGTTCAAAAACAACTCCTTTGAGATCGTCTTTCTTGATTACAGGCTGCCTGATACCAACGGCTTGACGCTCCTTAAAACATTTAAAGAGACAAACCCTGAGGTTGATATCATTATGATCACTGCCTTCGGGACCATTGAAAATGCCGTTGACGCCCTGAAGGCAGGCGCAACAGATTATCTGACAAAACCGGTAGACCTCGATGACCTTTTCTTTAAAATAAAAAAGATCGAGGAAAAGGCACATCTCATCCGGGAGAACAAGGTCCTGAAAGAGACACTGAAAGACAGGTTCAAATCCGAGGACTTCATATACCAGAGCGACAAGATGCACGAGGTGGCGAGCCTCGTTGTCAGGGTAGCAAAGACCGACTCGACCTGCATCATTGAAGGGGAAAGCGGTGCAGGGAAAGAGGTTATCGTCAACCTCCTTCACGAATTAAGCGAAAGGAAGAACCACCCCCTTATCAAGGTAAACTGTGCGGCGATCCCTGAGACGCTTCTGGAGAGCGAATTGTTCGGATATGAAAAAGGGGCCTTTACCGGCGCATATCAGAGGAAGATAGGAAAATTTGAACTGGCAAACAAAGGGACGATCTTCCTCGATGAGATTGGCGACATACCGCTTTCCCTTCAGTCGAAGCTTTTAAGGGTCATCCAGGAAAAAGAGGTGGAAAGACTGGGAGGGCTCCACCCTGTAAAGGTTGATGTGAGGATCATCACGGCAACGAACAGGAACATCGAGGAAGAGGTTAAAAAGGGGGCCTTTCGGGAAGACCTCTATTACAGGCTGAAGGTGGTGGCTATACCGCTGCCCCCTTTAAGAGAAAGAAGGGAAGATATCCCGCTTCTTATCAATCATTTCCTGAAAAGGTTCAACGACAGGCACAACCGGGGCATCAAAGGTATTACCAGCGAGGCGCGGGATATGCTTATCAAGCATGACTATCCAGGCAACGTGAGGGAGCTCGAAAACGTCATAGAAAGGGCCGTCGTCCTCACAAGGGGAGACTACATATCCAAAGAGGATCTGCCGCTGTCCTCTGCCGGGACGGACATTGTGCAGGAAAAAAGGATGAAAGACACCGTAGGGGCACTTGAGAAGAAGATGATCACCGGGGCCCTTATCAATGCAGACTGGGTGCAGACAAAGGCCGCTTCAGCGCTTGGATTAAGCGAGCGGATGCTGAGGTACAAGATCAAGAAGCATAACATTGTCAAGCCGGGGAATGGAACGTAAACTAAAAAGTGAAACGTGAAAAGTGAAATGTGAAATGTTCGAACCCTTTCACCTTTTGCGGCCAGTACTTTTTATTTGACTTTTGCTGCCTCAAAAGAACATATTACAGGGTGAGGGCTGCAGAATGATGCGAAAATATCCTCTTGTTGATTTGCTGATTCACGACCTGACGGGGCCGCTTTCGATCGTCTCGACAAGCATCAACAGACTTTTAAGCAAAGAAGATAAATTCGGGCCCATCCCCGCTGCCCAGCGAGAAACACTCGAAATGGTCCTCAGAAATGCAAACAGGGCAAAGGCGCTCCTCCAGGAAATGATCGAGGTTTACCGGTCAGAGGAGGGCCTGTTCAGAAAAGATGAGCTCGTGATTGCCGAGGTTATAAGGGAGGCCCTCCTGGAAGCCCTTGAGATAGTCAGTCCCGATATCGCCTCCACACTGTCAAAAACGGCCGGCGAAAAAGAGTTCAGCCGTGTGCTCGGCACAAACGGCATCTCCATCGAGGTCTCCGGCAGATACAGTAAAAACCCTTTTATCCATGACCGCAAGAAGATCCAGCAGATCACGAGAAACCTCATTACCAACGCAATGAAATACCGCAAAGAAAAGATGAGGCTTGTCATCAGCGGCGATATGGACCTTGTGGTCACCGTCGAGGATGACGGAGAAGGTATCCCGCAGGAAAAACAGGATTACATCTTTAAGCGTTTCTTTCACCTGAAGAATAAAACACAAAGCGGCGCAGAGGGCCTCGGGTTCGGCCTTTCATGCGTAAAATCCCTCGTGGAAACGATGAGAGGGGATATCGTGGTAAAAAGCGGGGAAGGGGAGGGCTCCTGTTTTACCGTCCGCATCCCTTCCCTTTAATGTAAACCAAATAAGGAGGATATAATGAGCGAGTCCATTTTAAACGGAAAGAAGATCCTGGCTGTTGACGATGAGCCAGATGTATTGACGGTCCTTGAGGAAGAGATCAGGGACGCCTGTCCGCAATGCCTATTCGACAAGGCCACAACCTTTGAGGCTGCATCAAAGCTGATCGGATCCAACCCTTATGACGTGGTCATACTGGATATTATGGGCGTACGGGGCTTTGACCTCCTGGACCTGGCGGTCAAAAAGGACATGAAGGTCGTCATGCTCACCGCCCACGCCCTGAGTTCCGATGCCCTGAAAAAATCATATGATATGAAGGCCCGCTCATATCTTCCGAAAGACAAGCTCGGCGAGGTCGTTCCTTTTCTTGAAGATGTCTTCAAACACGACTTTGAATCAGGGTGGAAAAACCTTTTCGAAAAGCTCCACGCGTTTTTCACTGACAAGTTCGAATCGGACTGGGAAAAGAAGACCGGCCTCAACTGGCGTGAATGGGGAAAAACGTCAGGGCTGTAGCAAACAAAAAAAGTGATACCCCGCCGCAAGCAGCGGGGTATCAGAGGATAGAAACGGCATGATTATGCCCCCTCACCCTACCCTCTCCCGCGAGGGGAGAGGGAACAGTGTTACCCCGCAGCAAGCTGCGTGGAATCATCCGGATTGAATTTGCGGATCGCCTAAGCAGCGGCGATACGCCGTATGGCCTGCACGGCAAGATCGATATCTTCAAGTGTATTGAAATACCCCATGCTGAGACGAATGGTCCCGTCCGGAAACGTCCCGATTGTCTGGTGGGCAATGGGCGCGCAATGCAGCCCGACTCGAACGAGGATATTGTACTGGCTGCTGAGACGGTCTTCGGCCTCGTCGATGGGCACGCTGTCGCTAAACCATTCAAGGTTGATGGCGCCGCATCCCAGCGAACCTTCAGACCCTTCCGAAAGTGTGCTGTCGAATGTAAGGGAAACTGTTGCCACCTGTTGCACAGGATCTAACGGACCGTATATGGCGACGTTATGGAGATCATAAATACCGTCGAGAAGCGCCTTTGTCAAGGACTGCTCATGACAGCGTATTTTTTCGACACCTTCTTCCAGAATAAAGGCAACGGCAGCGCCAAGACCGGCGATCCCCACATTATTTTGTGTTCCGCTTTCCAAGGCATCAGGCATAAAGCCGGGTTGATGCATATTCTCTGATTGGCTGCCGGTACCACCATGTTTAAGGGGCCTGAGGTCGATCCCTTTCCGCACATAGAGTCCTCCGGTTCCCTGGGGGCCCATAAGTCCCTTATGACCGGTGAACGCCAGGAAGTCGACCCCGAGCGCCCTGGCATCTATGGGACAGGCGCCGGCGGTCTGAGCAGTATCAAGCAAAAGAGGGATATCGCCGATAACGCCTTTGACTGCGGCTACATCCTGCAAGGTGCCGCAGACATTGGACGCGTGGTTCACAACCACAAGCCGGGTATTCTTTCGCAGCAGTTTCGCCAGCGCATCAATATCCAAAAACCCCCTGCGATCACAGGGGGCGACATCAAACATTATATCCCTTTTTTCCCGCAAGTATACCAGAGGGCGCATTACCGAATTGTGCTCCATGGCAGTGGTCACAACATGGTCGCCTGGGTTTAAATACCCATGGAACACGGTGTTGAGAGCTTCGGTGATATTCAATGCAAAACTGATTCGGGATGGATCGTCAACGCTGAAGAGGCGCGCCAGATTATCACGTGCAGCCTGAACGATCCGGCCGGCCTCACGTGCGAGGGGATGACCGGAGCGCCCCGGATTTGCGCCCACGTATTCCATGAAATAGACCATTGCCTCCGTCACTTGCGGTGGCTTGGGGAATGACGTGGCAGCATTATCCAGATAAATAAGCCTTTTCGTGTCCATTCAGACACCCCTGCTACTCGAAAATCATCTTCTTAGGCCGGGACACATACCTTTACCTCTCGGATTAACGCCACGCTTACCCCTCCTTTGCCTTAAGGGCTGCCAGCACCTTTTCGGGCGTTATGGGCAGGTCTTTGATGCGAACGCCTATCGCATCGTAGACGGCGTTTGCGATGGCAGGTGCGGTTGGAACAAGCCCCGGTTCACCGATACCCTTTGCACCATAAGGCCCTGCGGGATCAGGGTCTTCAATGATGACCGCCTCCACGGGAATTGCATCGTTCGCCGTCAGTATTTTGTAATCCCTGAAATTAGGGTTCACAACCTTGCCGTCAACAAGCTGCACCCTTTCGGTCAAGCCGTAGCCAACGCCTATGTACGCAGCGCCGTAGATCTGGCCTTTTACCAGCGAGGGATTGATAGCGCGGCCCACATCGTGTGCCGATACCAGCTTCAGGATCTTTACCTCACCGGTCTGCCTGTCAACCTCCACCTCCACGCCGGCGGCTCCAAAAGCATATGTGCAGGAGTAGTTGCCTTTCATCTCGGCATTGAGCATTTCAGTAGGGGGGTCCCAAAAGACCTCGGCAACCACTGCCTTGCTTTCGCCTGTACCGACATGAAGCCCGCTGGTCAATATTTTGCCGACTTCTGTCTTGAAGTGGGGGTGATCGGGAGCCGCCTTGGGAAATATCATCCGATTCCTGAGATCAAGCTTTTCCGGGCTGTCGATCAGCGTGTAGTCAAGCTCGGGTTCAACAAAATCAGGGTTTTTCTTCTTCTGTTGCTTCAGGCTCCTCTTGACCATTTTCGGGATATACTGAACAGCCAGTTCAAGTATCTGTTGTTTTACCTTTTCTCCGGCGCGAACAGCAGCGTTACCGGCAACGAAGGTGTGCCTGCTGGCGTGGGTACCTGCATCCCACAATCCAAGGGCCGTGTCCCCGAAGACGATGTTGACGTCTTCCGGTTTGAACCCGGTAGCCTCGGCCACGATCTGAGCGATGACCGTGGGCGAACCCTGACCCTGATCCGTGCTGCCGGAGAGCACGTCCACCTCACCGCTCTCATTCACCTTTATGCGGATACCGGTGCCGTCGGAGAGGTAAACCCGAGCGCCGCCCGCAACGTGGATCAACGAGGCCATTCCGACCCCGCGACCATTCCGTTTGCCCCGCTTCTCATCCCATTTGATCTTTTCCTTCACTGCAGTAATGCACTGCTCCAGAGGGCAGGTGGTGATCTTGAGGCCCATTGGAGTAACATCACCGGGGTGGTTGCGGTTTATCATTCTGAATTCAGCCGCATCAATTCCGGCGGTTTCAGCCAGGTGATCCATGGATGTTTCCACCGCAAAAGCGGCCTGCGGATTCCCGTAGCCCCTCATGGCCTGAGAATAAATATTATTCGTATACACGCAGGTAGCCTGAAAGGAGACATTGGGCACCCGGTACATGGATGATATTGGCAGCATCATTACCGACGGCGTCGTGGCACCCCACGAAGTATATGCCCCGTTATCAAGAATCGCCTCAACCTTACGGAAGGTAAGCAGTCCGTTTTTATCGCACCCCTGTTCAATGGTAAAACGGGCTGTCTGTCGAGGTGGCAGCGCCATAAACTCTTCTTCCCTGGTAAACCTGATCCTGACGGGTTTGCGGGTTTTCAACGCCAGTTGGATGCAGATGAACTCATAGATGTCGGTATCAAGCTTTGTGCCAAAACTGCCGCCAACGGTCGGGTTTATGACCCTTATTTTTTTGCCTTTAAGGCCGATGTTCAACAGATAGGTTTGAATCCGCTGCTTGGCGCCGAAGATGACATTGGTCTGGCTGCAAAACATCAGGTTATTGTTGCTGTCAAATTCGGCAACACATCCGCTTGTCCCCATGCAACATTGGTTTATCCAGGGAGTGTTTACGCTGTCCGTTGCGGTGTAGGCAGATTCCTGGCGTGCCTTTTCAACATCTCCGGCGTTGAACTTCCACGGCAAGGGGAGTATGTTGCTTCTTAATGGACGCCCTCTCGCGTCTGTTTCGTGTACCAGGGGGGCGTCGGGCTTCATGGCCTCCAGCGGATCGAATATGGCAGGCAAAGGCTCGTATTCCACCTCTATCAGTTTGAGGGCCTCTTCGGCTATCTCAGGGGTAATCGCTGCCACCGCTGCCACCTCATCCCTGAACTGGCGAACCAGATCACGTTTCAGTACGGTCTGGTCCCCTAGAAAACCCACCCTCACATCCGGTATGTCGTAGCCGGTGATCACGGCACGCACGCCCGGGAGGTTCTTTGCCTTTTCGGTGTTGATTGATTTGATGCGGGCGTGAGCGTATCGGCTGTACAAAATCTTTCCGTGTAACATTCCGGGCCGTTTATATTCGTCCATGTAGACCGCCCGGCCGGTCACTTTATCAGTTTCCGCGGTTCTTGGAATATTCTTTCCTACGTGCAACAAATTATCCATTGTTCCTCCTAAAGCTGAGTGCACCTCAGCGCTAACGTTGTAGTATGACGCAATGGTTCCTCTATTTTTTCATCCTTTCAGCCGCTTGTTGAACCGATTCAACGATCTGGACGTATCCGGTACAACGGCAGATGTTGCCGGCGATACTGGTCCGTATATCCTCTTCGGTGGGTACAGCCTTCTTTTCCAGCAATGCCTTCGCGGACATGATCATGCCGCTGGTGCAGTAGCCGCACTGAACACCATTATTATCAATAAAGGCCTGCTGCAGAGGATGGAGCGTCCCGTCCGATGCAGCGACGCCTTCAATTGTAATCACGTTTTTGCCTTCTGCTTCCAGCACCGGGTAAAGGCAGGAACTGACGGCATCTCCATCGACAATCACCGTGCAGGCCCCGCATTCTCCGACTCCGCACCCCTCTTTCGTCCCCGTTAACTCAAAAACCTCCCGAAGCAAATAGAGGAGCGTCCACCCGGGATCGACTTCCACGACTACCTTTTCATTGTTCAGCGTAAATGTTATTTCTTTTTTCATAGCAACCCCCTTACCACAATCTGTTCGGATTTGTCATTTGCTCCGGTCCGACAATACGGCCAATCGATCTGAGAATCGCCCTTCCGGTGAGCACCTTGACCATTTCCCGTCTGTACCAGGCCTCGCCCCGTATGCTGTCCCTTGGCTGCGATTCTGATGCCGCGATCTCGCCGATCTCTTTTAAAAGTTTTTCCGAGATGATCTTGCCCTTTATGGCCTCTTCGGCCTTTTTCGCCCTTACGGGCCGGGGGGCCACAACGCCCATGGCGATCCGTACATCTTCAAAAACGAGCCTTTCATCTTCAAGCCGTTTTATTGTCTGCGAGATGTCGTTGCCGGCGACAAAGGAATCCCTGCATACAGCTTCGTTGCCGTCAATTTTTATGGCTGCCCGCGCCGCTATTCCGATTATAGGCAGGTCCATTGCCTGCCGTCTCGCATGTTTTATATAGGCAGAACCGGTGTTGCTGCCAAGGTCAGGCAAAACAAAACCCGTAACAAGCTCGCCCGCATTCAAAGCTACTTTGTTGGGCCCCAGAAAAAAATCATCGATGGGAACTTCGCGCTTACCCGCCTTCCCGTCAATGACGATCTTCGCGTCAAGAACCAATAGCGGGCATGCCGTATCGGCGGACGGGGCGGCATTGCAAATGTTCCCGCCCATCGTTGCAACGTTGCGTATCTGCTTTGAACCGACAGCCCCCGCCGCATCCGCCAGGGCTGAATAACGTTTTCTGATGAATTCGTTATTGGCTATTGCGCTATGGGTCACCCCGGCCCCCAGCTTCAAGCCGTCCTTAGTGTCGATATACACCAGCTCGCTGATGTTTCGCAGAGAAACAAGGTTCGCCGGGGCGAGCTTTTCCTGCTTGACCAGCACTATCACATCGGTACCGCCGGCGATGTATTTCGCATTTTCAAGGCTCTCCATGAGACCGATGGCCTCTTTGACCGTTTGAGGCTTATGATATTCATAGTTGCTCACAATGACCTCCTTTATTGCTTTATTGTTGAGAATGTTTCAATCCCTGTTGTCAAATACCCTCTTCGTCTTTCTCTCCGACCTCGGCAGCTCTCCATAGCTCACAACATCGACGTCGCAGCTGACCATGATCTGTTTCTTGATCGCCTGTTCAATATCCTTTCTGATGTGCTTGTCTTCTTCTTTGTCCTTTGAAAGGCCCTTGGCACGTTCTACTTTGATGAGCATGTGGTCCTTGCCGCTTTCCTTCCTGTAGAGAATGATCTGGTACTCGCTCCCCACCCCTTTCATCTTTGAAAGGATCTCATCGATATGGCTCGGGTAGATATTAACAGCCCGGAAGATGAACATGTCGTCAGACCTGCCGAGGAGCCTGTCGTGCCTCGGCATAAGGCTTCCGCAAGGGCACTTGCCCGGCATGATCCTCGTGATGTCCCGCGTCCTGTACCGGATGAGCGGCGCCGCCTCTTTTCGCAAAGTCGTGACGACCATTTCGCCTTCTTCCCCTTCTGGGACCGGCTCCAGGGTCTCGGGGTTGAGGATCTCCAGTATGTAATAGTCGGCCCAGTAATGGATACCAGTATGGTACTTGCAGTCAAGCCCGGTTCCGGGCCCGTAGAGCTCTGTCATCCCGGGGATGTCATAGAGCTCCTCCATCGCCACGCCCGAAAGGTCTGAGATGCGTTTTCTCATTGCGTCGCTGCTCCGCTCGGATCCGAATATCATCTTCCTCAGGGCAATCTTGCTGCGAAGGCCGTTCTTGTCGATCTCCTCGGCCATGAGAAGGCCCATGGACGCAGTGCAGCACATGGCGGTGGTCTGAAAGTCCTCCAGGAACTGGAGCTGCATATCGATGTTCCCCGGACCGATCGGGATCGACATGGCGCCGAAACGCTCGCATCCGTTCTGGAAGCCCCATCCTGCCGTCCACACCCCGTACCCGACGGCAATCTGTATCCGGTCCTCGAGCGTACACCCTGCATATTCATAGCAGCGTGCGAACATGTTCGCCCAGTCATCAACGTCCTTTGCCGTATAGCACAGCACCTTTCTCTTGCCGGTAGTACCGCTGGATGCATGGATGCGGACTATCTTTTCAAAAGGGATGCTCCTGAGCGGGAAAGGATAACCTGCCTGCAGGTCCTTGCTTGTAGTGAACGGCAGCCTTCGTATATCATCGAGGGTTTTAATATCCCGTGGCTTTACCTTTGCTTCGTCGAGCTTTTTCTTATAATGCTCCGACCCTTTGTACGCATGGTTTACCGTCCACTGCAAACCCTCAAGCTGTAGTGCCTTCAGTTCCTTTTCCGTTTTCACCTTCGCATCAAACCTCTTCTTCATCGTACCTCCTCTTCTAATGAAGTTTGTCAAGCATATACTTAAAATCTGTTAAAGTTCTTTTCGTTGTGGCGGCCTCCTGCCTTTTATATCCCCTTTACCTAACCTCTTTTGTTCTATGAGCTATCAGCCATGAGCCGGTTTTGTGCTTCACTGCTTTTATCGTCAGCCTCTTAATTTCTTCGTTTCTGCTTCATTTATTTCAAAGGTAACCGGGTCTACGGCCACGCCGTAGTCCTTTCGCGCGCTTTCAATACTGATATAGCCTTCGATCACGTCATTGACCACCAACTCCGGATCACGTTCAAGCGGGTTGCCGTATCCTCCGCCGCCGGGGGCATCGATGGTCACCACATCGCCGGGCTTCAACTGCGTTAGGCCGTAAGGGTTCCCCGGCGTATCGTTAACGATGAACCGCCCCTTGGCGCCTGTTTTCCCGTCAAAAAGTCCCTCTGCCGGATAGACGTACCTTCCCGCCTGGATACCCAGGTTGACAGGGGGGATCGGGGCGTACTCGTCATCAGGTATCCTGAAGACCTCACTTTTTCCAAGTCCTCCTTTCATCCTGCCGGGACCGCCGGAATCGCTGATGAGTTCCCTCTTTCCTACGATCAGCGGCGTGTCGCTTTCAAATATCTCGACCGGCGTATTGGCGCCGTTGGCAGGAAAGATGTAAACGTAGTTGCCGTCATTGGCAGCGCCTGCCCCCATGCCGCCTCCACGAATAATCACGGAATGCCACTGCTTGCCGTTCTGCCTTTTTCCGTAGAACACGTTCATCGCCGCAGGGGTACCGCCTGACCCTGCAATAACGCTTTTGGGCAAAACACCGGAGAGGGCCCGGTAAATCACCTCGGTCATGAAGTGACCTATCTGCATCCGGGCAGCTACGGCAGCGGGAAATTTGCAGTTCACGACACTCCCTTCAGGGGCTGATAGTACGATGGGCTTGGCACAGCCGTCGTTATTGGGAATGTCCGGCGCGAACATGCTTTTAATTGCCATAAAGACATAGGCATAGGTGAAGTTGAATACCACATTGCCGCCCCAGTCTACCTGGGGAGAGGAGCCTGAGAGGTCTACAAGGATATCGCTGCCCTCGACCTTAACGGATGCCTGGATAACAATATCCTCTTTACCCTTTGTCTGCTCGATTATCCCTTTGGCGTGATAGACGCCGTCAGGGATTTTTCCAATCTCTTCCCTGATGCTTTTCTCTGTGAGACCTATGATCTGGTCCGCCAGGTCATCGAGGTTGCCAAGGTCGCTCTCCTTGAGCATCTGGCGCACCTTCTCGGCGCATACATGGTTTGCTGCAATCTGTGACCGGATATCGCCGATGACCTCGTCGGAGGTCCGCACGTTCCACCGGATCATGTCAAGTACCGGTTCGTTGAGGACGCCTCCTTGATAGAGCTTTACCAGGGGAATAAAAAGCCCTTCCTCGAAGACGTCGTGGTTATCAGAGGCAACCCTGCCGCCGACATCGGAGTGATGGAACACACAGGCGGTAAAGGCTACCGGTTGATCCTTGTAAAAGATGGGGCTCATGACGCAGACATCGTTAAGGTGGCCTGCCAGCGCCCAGGGATCGTTCGTAATGAATATGTCGCCCGGCTTGTAATAATCCAGCGGGAACTTGTTCACGAGGTTTTTGATCCCCAGCGCCATCGCCCCTGACTGTCCCGGTGTTGCGAAGGTTCCCTGCGCCAGTTCCCTGCCGAACCTGTCGGTGAACATACAGGTATAGTCGTGGGCGTCTCTGAGCAGGCTCGAAAAGGCTGTACGGGCAACGCTTGAGTCTGCCTCGTCAACGATAGAAATAAGCCTTCGCCACAGGATCTCTAATGTGATCGGATCAAATGTGCGGCCCATTATTTCACCTCCTTAAGGTCGATCCAGAGAAATCCGAAATTATCTACCTTGACCTTTGCGTCCTCGCCGACTATGAGGGTCGACTCCTTCTCTTCGATAATTGCCGGACCCTGAAAGCTTGCCTCTGGAAAGAGCTTATACCGGTCATATACCGTATAGGATATAAAATCCTTGGCAATGGGTGAGTAGGCGGGTCGCTGCCCCTTGATCGCCGCCTTGATCGTCTGTCCTTTCTTTTTACGGAGTTTCGGCAACTGCAGGAGCCGCTCAGGGAGGCTTGCCCTGACCTTAAAATTAATGAATTCCACTTCGGAGTCGGGATATGTCCTGCCGTAGAGCTTCTCATAGGCATCGTCAAAGAACCGCCTGATCTCCTCTCTCCGGAATTTTGTAAAATCTCCTGCAGATACAGGGATGTTCATCTCTGATCCCTGTCCTACGAAGCGCATGTCTATGGAGCGTGCATATTGGATCGTATCATCGGCCGCCTCCTTCTTCAGGATCTTCGCCGCATCCGCTTCAAGCCCTCTAAAGATATCCTCTATCCCGGCAAAGGCGGCATTGGCGAGGGAGGCCTTGTGGCTCCGGAGCAGGTCAAAGGCGCGTGGAGCGGTGAAAAACCCCATCGCTGATCCTACCCCTGCGTTGGGCGGCACAAGCATGCGGGGGGCCCCCAGTTTCTTTGCCAATCCATAGGCATGAACAGGCCCAGCCCCTCCGAAAGCGGCTATCGTTACGATCTTCGGGTTTCCGCCTTTTTCCGCTATATGTGTCTTTGCTGCGGCCGCCATCGTCTCATTGATAAGGTCATGTATCCCCCACACGGCCTGGATGAATGAGACCCCGAGAGGCTTTGCGACCTTCTCCTCAACGCCGCGCCGTGCTCCTTCCTTGTCGAGCTTCATCGTTCCCCCAAGGAAATAGTTCTCATCGAGATAGCCGAGCAGGAGGTCGGCGTCCGTCACGCACGAGTCAGCGCCTCCCCGCCCGTAACAGATGGGGCCCGGCTCAGCGCCCGAGCTTTCCGGTCCGACCTGAAGGGTGCCGAGCTTACTCACCTTCGCAATGCTCCCGCCGCCGGCTCCGATCTCCATAAGATCTACGACCGGCACCTGGATAGTAAGGCCGCTGCCCTTCATGAATCTCTGCACCCTTCCCACTTCGAACGTCGGGACAACGCCTGCAACCCCTTTCTGGATGAGGCAGGACTTCGCGGTCGTCCCTCCCATATCGAAACAGAACATCTCGGGGATATTGAAGTGCTTGCCGTAATACTGACCGGCGATCACTGCCGCTGTCGGCCCCGATTCAATGATCCGGACGGGAAATTCAGCCGCTGTTTCTACAGAGGTGACTCCTCCGCTTGAAAGCATGATAAAGAGCTTGCCTTTAAAACCGATCGACTGAAGCCTTCCTGCCAGCTTTGAAAGGTATCGCCCCGTGAGCGGTTTCACGTATGCATTCGTCGCCGTGGTGCTCGTCCGTTCATACTCCTTGATCTGCGGCAGGACGTGATATGAGATTGAAGCAGAGACCTGCGGCGCCTCCTGTGCGATAACCTCTTCTATTATCTTTTCGTGGACGGAATTCTCAAAAGAATTTATAAGGCAGACGGCGATCGATTCGATGCCCATATTGAGGAGCGCCCTGACCGCTCGCCGCGCCTCTTCCCTGTCCAGCGCCTTAAGCACGCTCCCGTCGCTCCGTATCCTCTCGTCCACCTCCACCCGGTACCGCCTGGGAACGAGGGGCTGAGGGAATTCGGCGAATATATCATAGGGGGCGTAGCGTATCTCCCGCCCGATCTCGAGGACATCCCTGAAGCCTCGCGTTGTAATGAGCCCCGTTTTTGCGCCCTTTCTCTCGATAATGGAATTGATGACGAGGGTTGTCCCATGGATCAGCTCGTCGAGCTTCCCGACGAAATCCGGCGTTGCCTTCTCAAGCGCCCTGATCCCCTCTTCGACTGCGTCTGAAGGGTCCTGGG
The DNA here is from genome assembly GCA_002428485.1 of Deltaproteobacteria bacterium UBA6106. GTDB lineage: Bacteria > Desulfobacterota > Syntrophorhabdia > Syntrophorhabdales > Syntrophorhabdaceae > UBA5609. The sequence goes on along the minus strand of DIWM01000035.1, from coordinate 65,252 downwards.
GCGTGGTCAGGCATTTACCGGTCATTATCTCCCCGGTTTGATCGTTGAGCAGGACAAAGTCTGTAAATGTGCCGCCGATATCGCAGCCCAGCCGGTAATACTTATCGTTCATAATAACCTCCAAGGTGTGACTAAAGCACAAAATCCGAATATCCAAATTCGGAGCAACAATGAACTACCCCGCCGCAAGCTTCGAGGTATCAGAGGATAGAAACGGCATGATTATGCCCCCTCACCCTACCCTCTCCCGCGAGGGGAGAGGGAACAGTGTTACCCCGCAGCAAGCTGAGGGGAATCATCCGGATTGAATGTTCAAAAGTGTCATGCGGATCGTAAAATTTGAATTTCAAATTTGTTTAGGGTTTCGTGCCATGAGCCTTGCAGCTGCAACAAGACGCGGCACGCGGCGCTCTCCTCATCCCCTTGAAGAACCTTTTTTGTCGACTCCCTGCTGCAGCGCTTCCTTTTTCATCCTCTTTAGAATGATCGTCTTCCCGCGGGCAATGTGTCTTTGCATAAGCCTCTCTACTTTGCCGGCGCGTTTCGATCTCATAAGGGCTACCATCTCGCGGTGATCCTTCATGAAGAGCTCCGCTATGCCCTCATACTTGCCAATAATGATCCTGTAGCGATGGATATAGTCTCTCAGGTCATTAATGATAGAGTAAAGTCTTTTGTTCTGGGCAGACCTGTAGAGCCTGTCGTGAAATTCAGTATTGAGGTTTATGCACCCCTCCTGGTCCCCTCTGTTCAGGCACTGCTCTTCCTTGTTCACGATCTCTTCAAGTGATTCGATGTCTTCGTCTGTGATTCTCGTTGTGGCAAGATGTGCGGCATAGCCTTCGAGGATGCTGCGAATGCCGAGGATCTCTTCAATGTCCCCTTCCTTAATGGCGCTTACCGCGTAGCCGCCCTTGGACAGCTTATAGATGAGCCCTTCTTTTTCAAGCTTTTGGATCGCTTCCCGTACAGGCGTCCTGCTCGTTCCCAGCTCCTCCGCGAGCCTTTCCTCCACAAGCCTTTTGTTCTGCGGCAGCGTCTGGTTCAGGATAGACGCCTTAAGGTTTTTGTATACCTGCTCCCTTAAAAACCTCCCTTTCCTGATGCCGGCCTGATCGTATGGGGCTCCCATATCTCTCCCCGGGTAGCGTTAGATAATTCCTTTGGACTTCAGCTCCTCCAGCTTTTCCATCGAATAGCCGAGTTTCTTGTTGTAAATCTCCTCGTTCTGCTCGCCAAAGCGAGGAGGGAAGGGAAGCTTCTTCCCTATCGATTTGATATAGCTGTTCGTGAGCGGAGGGGGCGCAAGGTAGATCGTGGTTCCTGTCTTTGGGTCGGTAGAGGTGAGTATCTCATCCTTTATATGTGGATCTTCCAGCACTTCCCCGATGGAGTTGACCTTGGAGATGGGGATCGTGGCATTGGTGAATAATCCTATCAGCTCGTCGGTTGTGTATCTCTGGGTTCCCTCTTCAATAGCCTTGTTCAGGTTATCCACATCCTTGATCCTGCCTTCGTTCCTTCCGTATTCGGGCTTAGCAAGGGCCGAAAAGCCTTCTATGTGCAGCATTTTCTCCCACTGGATGTCGTTTCCGACGGCGATATAGGCATATCCATCCTTTGTCTTGTAAACGCTCACCGGAGCAAAAAACTCGTGGGTATTGCCCCGCCTCGTGATCTTTTTGTTAAATGATTTTGTCTGGGTGATGGGGACAGTCAGCCAGGAAACGGAACTCTGGAACATGGAGAGGTCTATTCTTGTCCCCTCCCCGGTTATGGCACGCTTGAAGAGGGCCTTCATGACCAGCCCGTAGGCGTGTTCGCTGGTGCCCATGTCGGGCAGCGGCACGCAGAGGACATAGGGCGGGCCACCCCTGTCCCCTGTGAGGTCCATCAAACCGCTTCTCGCCTGCAGGACCGGGTCGTAGGCCGCCTCGTTGCTGTCGGGGCCAAATCCCGTCAGCCCTACCCATATGATATCCTTTTTTATCGTTTTTACTGTCTCATAGTCGATCCCGAGCTTCTTATAGTTCCGGGGGAGCTGGTTTGTAGCAAATACGTCAACGTTCAATTCCAAGAGCAATTTCCTGAATATCTCTTGACCCTCCGGCGCGCCGAGGTCAAGGGTAATTGCCTGCTTGTTGCAGTTAATGGCAAGAAAATAGGTGTACATCCTGTCTTCGTTCAGCCTGTTCTCGCCGACCCTTCTGTTCGGGTCACCGTATACGGGGTGCTCCATGCGGATAACATTCGCCCCATCAAGGGAAAGCCTGTATGTGAGGTATGGCAAAACCGTTGCCTGCTCAAGGGATAGAACCGTAATGTTTTTAAAAATTTCATGGTCTTCCATGTGCCCTCCTTTGGATACTGTATACAATTTGATTGATTTCAACTATAGTATCACTGTAAATAATTGTCAAGAATTTTGTATACAAAAATAAACAACAATTGATTTAGGCCCTTTTTTATTGTAGATTAGACGAAACGCAAGCATTCATCTATTATTATTGAGCTTTTGGCCGCAACGGGGCGCTGCTCCCTGAAGGCCCTTGAGTGAAAACTTGCCGTTGAAAGCTGTGGTTTCGGAGGGTCCATGAAAGGAATAATATTTAGCGGGATACAGCCTACCGGAGATATCCATCTGGGAAACTATGTCGGCGCCATCAGACAGTGGGTCCATCTGATGGAGGAGTATGACTGTATCTTCTCTGTTGTCGATTATCATGCTATCACTGTGGAATACCCTATTGACGAACTCAAGCAGCGCTCCGTTGAAACGGCGCTCATCCTCATCGCCTGCGGGTTGTCGCCTGAAAAGTGCAGAATATTCGTCCAGTCTCATGTCCCCGAACACACCGAGCTTACATGGATATTCAACTGCGTAACGCCCATCGGGGAACTCGAGAGGATGACCCAGTTCAAGGACAAATCGAAGCAGCACCGGGGAAATATCAATATGGGCCTCATGGGCTACCCTGTCCTCCAGGCTGCGGACATCCTGATATATAAGGCCGGATTCGTGCCCGTCGGTGAAGACCAGGTGCAGCACGTTGAACTGTCGAGGGAGGTAGCGCGAAAGTTCAACGCCAGATATGGCGAGATCTTTCCCGAACCGCAGGTGATACTCTCCCGGGCGCCGAAGATCCTCGGCGTAGACGGCCAGGCAAAGATGTCGAAGACGCTTAATAACTACATCGGGATACTGGAAGAAGAAAAGGATGTCTGGGAAAAGCTGCGGACAGCCGTGACGGACGTGAACCGGGTAAGGCGCTCCGATACGGGCAACCCGGAGGTGTGCAACATCTACACAATACACAGGGCATTCTCGGGGAACGCCATGCTTCTCGAGATCGATAAGGGCTGCAGGTCCGCTGCCATCGGCTGCATAGACTGCAAGAAGATGCTCTTTGAAAATATCAACAAAGAACTGGCGCCGATCCGCGAGAAGGCCATTGCATTAAAGAACCACACCGGCTATGTCATCGACGCCCTTAAAAAAGGCGCAAGTGAATGCAGCGTTATCGCGAAGCAGACGATGGATGAGGTGCGAAAGGCAATAGGGTTGTACGTTCCGTAGGCAGCCCACAGCTGTCAGCTATCAGCAAAACCCGTAATTCGTGAAGCGTAAAAGCTCATAGCCCATAGAAAATCGTATATCCTATATCGAAATTTTTGTGATTGTTCTTTGTTTTCATCGTTTCGTCATGTCACCCTTCGTGGTTGTCCAAAAGTGCGGAGTTTAGCTTGAACGAGCCTTTTGCCTCCAAAGGTTATTTAATTACTTCAGTACGTCCCCTTCGGCCCTTGTCGGCGGTCCCCTCGAAGCGCGGGTTAGGACACAAGTTTCTGATCATTGAATCTCCGTCTTGTACGGTCTGCCGTGCATCCAGTTCTTGACCTCCGTCGCAACCTGCGCTTCACGACCCAAGAAACCGTGCGGTCCCCTCGGGCCGCAGCCTTTGTCTTGTGCTGGATCGCCACCCCTTACCGAGATGAACGGATATCTTCCTGCGAGTTTTTCAGCCGCAGAATATGGCGTGGCAACACACCTGTCGTCTACGTGGTGGACAATGAGCAATGGGGCTGAAATTTTGGAGAAGTCAAAGTCGCTCAGATTCGAGTCGCTTAAATACCCCCAAGACGAAGGGGCCCATTCAAATACGGAGGCAGTCAACACAATGCCATCGATCTCATTCCCAAGGGCTTTGCCTGTATAAGCCGCCGATGTTGTACCCTGGCTGGTTCCTACGAGAAACATCTTTGCTTGTGGAAAGCGGGCACGCAAGTCCTTAACAATATTCCCTACGTCAGTAGAGTGTGCATCGCTCTTGCGGAATTTTGGCGTGTAACCGATGCTCCATTGGTCATTCGGAGCATCAACAATTGCGACTGCTGTTTCGCTGTCAATGAACAGATCCTTGTTGAGAACGAGATAGCTAATCCCTTTTTTATCCCACGCCACGCCGGAATCTGTTGAGCGAAGCTTGAGGAGGCCAAACCCGCCCGTGAAAAGAACCGCAACAACCCTGACCGGTGCTGCCTGGTATAATAGCCAATAGGCCTGTTCCACATCGCCACGAGTCTTCAAGCGAACAATCTCTTGGGATGTTTGTCCGAAAGCAATTATTGGGTTCAGTGCGTATACAACGAGTGCAACGGCAACAAGGAACTTCCCTGGCATTTTCGCAAAAAATGTTTTCATCACCGGTTCTCTCTCCTCCTTACTCGGCGAATTGGGCGAATTGGGGTCGGCCCTTGACATTTGACTTTTGCTCAATCTATTTTTATTATCCCACTAAATATATTCTTTTTCACTTTTCTTTTTCTAACAAAAACTCATGCTGTCAGAAAAATCTACTAATAATAAATGATACGCTCCAATGCTTACCATGGATACAAGTTCCAGCTTATATTTTGTCAAATGTCAAGGGCTGACCCTACTAGGCTTCTAGGTTTTCTTGACTTTTCACCCACCTTACCATAATCTTTCTCCATGCGGAAGCTTGCGATAGGCATGTTCGATTCGGGCGTCGGTGGACTCACGGTGCTTAAAGAGGTGAAGGCGCTCCTGCCCCGTGAGCACATCGTCTACTTCGGCGATACTGCGCGCCTGCCTTACGGGAACAAGTCGCCGCAGACCGTTACGAGGTATGCCCTTGAAAGCGCGCTGTTCCTCCTTACCAGAGGGATCAAGCTCCTCGTCGTTGCCTGCAACACCTCATCTGCGTTCGCCTTGAACATCCTTCAGAAAAAGCTGCCTGTCCCCGTTATCGGCGTCATCGATCCCGGCGCACAGGAAGCGGTGAGCCATACAAAAAACAGGAAGATAGGCGTGATCGGCACAAAGGGCACCATAAAGAGCATGGCATACGAAAGATCCATCAAAAAGATCAGCCCCCGTGCCGTCGTCATCTCGCGTTCCTGCCCCCTCTTTGTCCCTATCGTGGAAGAGGGCCTTGAGGACGATGAAGTTGCCTATCTCATGGCAAAGAAATACCTTAACGACCTGAAGCGATCCGGCATCGATGTCCTTGTCATGGGGTGCACACACTACCCGGCACTGGAGAAGGTAATAAAAAAGATTATGGGCAAAGGCGTAGCGATCGTTCATACGGGGCGGGAAACCGCAAAAGAGGTCAAAAATATCCTGGAGAAAAAACGCCTCCTGAACGATAAGGCCGGAGGCGGCTGCGAGTATTTCGTAACCGATGCGCCGGAGGCGTTCGAAGAGATCGGCGGCCGCCTCCTCGGCGAGCGGCTGACGCGCGTTAAATCCCTCAGGAACCTTGATTTCAAAGATTTCCTTCTCTCTTCATGATCGTTCATGTCGCCTTACCGATCCCGGTAACAAAGGCATTTTCATATTTTGCACCCGATGAATGGGGGCCCTGTATCCGGAAATACAGCAGGGTTGCCGTTCCTTTCCACAACAAAACGCTGACCGGCTTTGTCGCCGGCTTCGAAGAAGGAACCGGTCCGGGGCTCAAAGAGATTATCGAGGTGCTCGATCCCTTCCCCCTTCTTACCGCCCCCCTTGAAGACCTTGTCGAATGGGCATCGCGCTATTATGTTGCCCCTCCGGGCGTTGTCCTGAAATGCGCGCTGCCCCTGACCCTCCATATTGAACGCTATCTTTGCGTCAGGGCAAACGCGCGGTCATTGGGGTCCCTCGACAGCATGCCTCTCCGAAAGGCGTTAAAGGCCGCAGGGAAGATTGCCCTTCTGCACCATCTCAGGGAAGGTTCCGCCACGCTTTTTGACACATTGACCGGTGCGGACTTCCTGCCGGCCGATACCATAGGAGGGGACGGTGCGGGTGGAGAAAAGACGCTTTATGCCGGAGAAATTTCAGGCCGCCTTGAAAGGTACCTCCAGCTTATCGCAGCCCATCTGGAAAAAGGCAACAACGTCATGATGCTTCTCCCGGACTATTTCTCCGCAGGCGCCTATTTTTACCGTGCTCTTTCGGCGGCATTCAGGGACCGCGTCTTTTGGTACGGCTCATCGATACCGTTAAAAAAGAGGATGGAGGCCTATTTCAGGGCAAGGCAGGATCATGGATGCCTGATCCTTGGCAATAAAAGCGCTGTTTTTCTCCCTGTTAACAGGCTTTCATGCATCGTCGTGGAAAGGGATGAAGAGGACGAGTACAGGAACGAAGAGGGCTTCAGGTTCAATCCGCCGGCCGTTGCAATACAAAGGGCAGGGATAGAAAGGACCGGGCTTTTTATCGGCAGTGCTTCTCCGTCGATCGAGTCATACCACCGTGCCCGGGAAAAGGGATTTATTTTCATTGACAGTAAATGGCCGGTGGACAGGCATTTTGATGAACACATCCACGAAGTAATCGCCAAGTCGTACGGTGCGCTGCTTGAGGAGTTGGTTGCGACAGCAAACAAGGCGCTTGAGCGGGGGGAAAGCGTTGCGGTCTTCACCCCCAGAAAGGATTACGGCTCTTTTATCCAGTGCGCGGAATGCAAAAAGCCCTTCCTGTGCCCCCGGTGCGAAGGTGCGCTGAACTATCAAAAAGAAACGGGAAGACTTACATGTAACAACTGTGCAGGAGATTTTACGTTCAAAGAACAGTGCAGCTATTGCGGGGGGAATATAATACGGTTCGGCCAGATCGGCGCTGAATATATCGAGGAGCATCTCAAGGGGGCCCTTCCTCAATATCCCGTTGTAAGGTTTTCCGGTGATGCCGGAAAAAAGAGGGCGAAGCCTCCGCTCCCGTCCGGCAAACAACCCTATGTCCTTATAGGAACCCAGCCTCTCTCTAAATTATACGACGTTCATGTCCACACCCTTGTGCTCTTTGGCTGGGAAGACATGCGACGTATGGCCGGGTACAGGTCGGACGAGAAGATGTTCCACGTCCTTATCAACCTTCTTGACGCCCTCACTCCCCGCGAGGTCTTCTTCTTTATGGACAGCAGGAAAAAGGTGGATCCCTCATCCCTGTTTGATATGGAGGCATTCTACAGAGACGAATTAAATAAGAGAAAAACTGCCGACTTCCCGCCGTTTACGAGGGCGTTCCTGGTAGAAGTTGTAAAAAAAACAAAAGAAGCGGGGTTGCCGGTTGTAAAAAAAATAAAAGATGCCTTGGCGCAACAAGGTCTCTTCGACCACATAACCGGCCCTCTCGTGCAAAGGAAAAAGGCATACAGGTGGAAGATGATCCTGAAAGGAAACGACGAAATCCTTTATCAAACCCTCCTGGAAATATACGACATGCCCGGCGTGCGGATAGAGGTAGATCCGCCGAATATCTAAATTTGAAGCACGAAACGTAATACAAGCACGAAGTTCTAAGCACTAAACCCTAAACAACTCCGAATGTTCCAATGCTCAAATATCAAAATACGTTCAGAGTTATTTGTTTTGAACATTAGGTGTTTGGAATTTTGATATTGTTTAGTGTTTCGATATTAGAGTTTCGTGCTTGTCGTTTTGTGCCTGAGTCATGGTCTATATCGTAATAAACAAAAAAAGGGTGGGAAGATCCCACCCCTTCATTGTCTGTAAAGATACTACTTCTTTGCTGGCGGTGCCGGCGGTGTTGCTGCCGGCTTGTCTTCCTTCTTCATCTCTTTCTTGGGAGCCTCTTTTTTTGCCGGAGCCTTGGCTTTCGTAATGGCTGACGCCATCATTTTGCCGTCTTTCTCAGAATATTTTACTACGACCTTGTCACCAGCCTTGTAACCCTCTGCTTTGTAACCCTTTACACCACTGACGTCAAAGGTCATCTCGCCTTTTTTGTCCTTCGCCACAAATGCTGCTGCATCTGCATTTACTACCTCGCCCGTGAAGGCTTTGGCTTTTGCCTTTGCAGGTTTCGCTGCCTTCTCTGCCTTTGCAGGTTTATCTACTGCCGGCTTGTCGGCTGCTGCTGCCGGCTTCGGGGCGTCTTTCGGCGCCTGTGCGAACACCGTTGTGACGAATGCCACGCTGATCAGAATTGCAAGTGCGATCATGAAAATCTTCTTCATATTGTTTCACCTCCTTCCCTATTACGGTTTAATCTTGTATGAGCATTGTTGTGCATTTACCGTGCCACGACCTTAACACTCTAATAATATGAGATAGTTGATTATTTTTGATTATATACGATGCACCATAATCGGATAATTCCGACGAAAAAGGGGTATGGTGGTCGGATAATTCCGACGATGTCTTTTTTCGTGGGCTTGCCGGTGGTTATTGGGGCTTGGTTATTCTGGTTGAGATTGATTAATAAAAAAGGGGCGAGAAGATCCCACCCCCTCATTGTCTGCAAAGAGACTACTTCTTTGCCGGCGGTGTTGCCGGTGTTGCTTTTGTTCCTGGTGCTCCCGGTGCTGCCGGTGTTGCAGGTTCGGCCTTTGCCGGGGCTTCTTTCTTTGGCTTTTTTACCTTCTTTTCCTTTTTCGCCTTCTTTTCCTTTGCCGGTTTCTCCGCCTTCTCTACCTTTGCCGGTTTCTCTACCTTCGCTGAGGGTTTCTCTACCTTCGCTGAGGGCTTATCGGCTGCTGCCGGCTTCGGGGCGTCTTTCGGCGCCTGTGCGAACACCGTTGTGACGAATGCCACGCTGATCAGAATTGCAAGTGCGATCATGAAAATCTTCTTCATATTGTTTCACCTCCTCTCGTTTATGGTTTAATTTTTTATGTTACAATTATTTGCATTTACCGTGCCAACATCATAACGTGTTAAAAATAAATAATATTATTACAATGAGGGGTTGTGAATACCTGTGTTAGTCGGATATTTCCGACTAACCTGCCATATTTTAGTCGGATATTTCCGAATGGATCTTCTTTGGGTGCTTTACGTGGGAAAGGTGCCTTCCTTGTCCTGTTTTCGCCTTATAATCAAATAGCCCGAGGTCTCTAAGCTTTCCTACCCCGACGAAAAATGTGTCCCTGTTGATGCCGAGCCTCTCGACGATCTCTTTCGGTTCAAGCTGTTCATGAAATTTTTCGTCCAATGGGTCGAGCTTGGTAAGGTAGAGATAAAGGCGGTACTCCGCCGCGGTAAGCTTGGCATCAATAAGGTAATCTATGGAGGAACGTAACTTCTCAAGGGACATGCTGGACGCACTGCCTTGTTTCACCTCGTCGGGCACATGGTCAATGTCAATGGCGTCGCTGTCACACATCACGTAGGCCCTCTCGATCACCGATTCAAGCTGCCGCACGTTGCCGGGCCATGTATATTGTAAAAGCGCCTGGAGGACGCCGGGATCAAGCGTCTTTTTTGTTCCGTGGGACTCGTCAAGCCTCTTGAGAAAGTATTCTATTAACAGCGGTATGTCCGTTGCCCTTTCCCTGAGTGGCGGAATGGAAAAGGCAATGACGTTCAGGCGATAATAAAGGTCTTCCCTGAACCGTCCCTTTGCTATCTCGTCTTCGAGTTTCTTGTTTGTTGCGGCGATGATCCTCACGTCCAGCTTGATCGTCTCTCTGCCCCCTATCCTCCGTATCTCTTTCTCCTGAATGGTCCTCAGCAATTTCGCCTGGGTGCTTAACGTGAGGTCACCGATCTCGTCGAGGAACAGGGTGCTGCTATTTGCCTGCTCGAAAAGCCCGTTGTGCCTGGAAAACGCGCCGGTAAACGCGCCCTTCTCGTAACCAAAGAGTTCGCTCTCCAGAAGCGTCTCCGGGATCGCCGCGCAGTTGATGGCAAAAAAGGGCTTGTTTTTTCTGGGGCTGTTGTAGTGAATGCTCTTTGCAAAAAGTTCCTTTCCTGTGCCGCTTTCTCCATAGATAAGAACTGTGGAGCTGGCCGGCGCTACCCTCAGAACGATCTTATACAATGCCTCCATGCTTCCGTGGACGCCGACAATGTTGCCGAGGTGGAACCGGTCAACAAGCTGGTTCTTCAGCATAATATTGTCTTTCAGCAATCTCACCTGGTTCATTGCATTATTGATCACGAGCAGGAGCTGATCTTTTTCAAAAGGTTTTTCGAGATAGTAGAAGGCGCCGAGTTTTGTTGCCTCCACGGCTGAGGGTATGGATCCGAAGGCCGTGATGATAATGACGTGGCAAAGCTTGTTGAGCGCCTTCGCCTCCTTCAGCACCTCGGTGCCGTCAACGTCAGGCAGCCGCAGATCGGTAAGGACAAGGTCAAAGCTGCCTGCCCTCATGATATCGATGGCCTTTTTCCCGCGCTCTACATCTTCTATGTAGAACCCCTCCTTCATGAGGATCGTCCTGATGATCCCCCTCTGGTTCTTGTCGTCCTCTACAACGAGGATGCTGCCCCTGTCATGCTTCATGAGCGGGTATCCTCAGTTTCATTGTGGTTCCTTTCCCTACCGCGCTTTCCAGGGTGATCGTTCCCCCGTGTTCTTCAACGAAGCGTTTTGTAATGGCAAGCCCAAGGCCGATGCCGAATTTCTTTGTTGAATAGTAGGGCTCAAAGACCTTTTCCAACTCATTGCTTTCGATCCCCCCTCCTGTATCGCTGACCGCGATATATAAGAAGGGATCCTCTTTGCCGCACCTGATCGTCACCAGGCCTTTATCTTCTTCTATGGCCTGAACGGCATTCAATACAAGATTTATCAGGCATATTCTCGTATATTCCCTGTCGCAGTAAGCCTGTAATCCGTTTTCACTGCATCGAACCTCCATCGTAATCCCGCTTCTCACCTTGTCCCGCACGATAGACAGCGCCTCGTTGATCAGCGTCTCGGGGGATACCCATTCTTTGTTGAGCGCTATTGGCTTCCCCAGGAAAAGGAAGTTGTGTATCAGTTCGTTGACCCTGTATATCTCTTTCAGCAGGCTGTCGAGCAGGGCCTTGAGATCCTCTTTGTCGCCTATCTCTGATTCCGCCACCCTCTCTTTAATGTGTCCTATTGAGAGCGTGAGAAAATTGAGGGGGTTCCTTATCTCGTGCGCTATGCCGGACGAGAGCTGCCCGATCATTGAAAGTTGTTCCGTCTTTTTCAGCTTATCTTCCAGCTCCTTGCGCTCATCCAGCTTGTCCACCATCTCGTTGAAGCTCCTGACAAGCACGCCTATCTCGTCTTTGCGGTCCGTTTCCCTTATCTTCACCAATTCCCCTTCGGCGATCTTCTTGCTTGCATTGGCGATCTTCTTAATGGGCTCGGTATATTTTTCGGCAAGGATGAGGCAGATGATAATGCCGATGCTGAATGCAAAGACCATGCTCAGGACCCTCTTCATGTGGCTTCTGCTCTGCAACAGCCGGTAGTCGTCGAGGGCTATATTGATATGGATGTATCCGATATTCTGTCCCTTGATGGAGACGGGCGTTATCACATTATAGAGCCTCTGGGGGTCCTTTTTGCTCTCCTCTCCAAGCCTTGCCGTTATCATAAGGTCTTTTTTTCGCCAGCTCTTTTTCTCTCCAACCTTCTCTACCGTCCCTATCTTTTTCGGGTTCGAGCTGGCGATAACCTCCGATGTGTCGCTGACGATGGATATCTCTTTAATCCCCTTCTTATTGAGCATGTCGACATAGCTCTTCAGCCTTTGCGTACTGTCTCCCCTGTAGGTAAGCTCTTCCACGCTTATCTGTATAGCCTTGGTAATGTCGTCGATGTTCTCGCTCAGCTTGTCGAGGAGCTTCTCCTCGGCCTGCGAGTAAATGATGGTCAGAGAACTTACCGACATGACGAGGAGGAAAAGGAGGATGACGAGCAACTGCGTCTTCAGCGAGAGGCTGCGGAAGACGCTCTTTACCGATGCATAAAGGTTCTTCCCCTTCATCATCTTATCCTCTTGTGTTCTTCCCGCTTCCATCTGTGAGGCAACGGTCGATCCTCTCTATTATAATACCTTTCGGGATCAGTGGAAATATATCCTTTAGCGGAGGGCCGCTCTTTCTCCCTGTGAAGAGTATCCGCAACACCATAAAGAGCTCTTTCCTTTTGAGTCCTGCCTTCCCTTCCATGACCCTCATCAGTTCGTCAAGGGATGTTGTGCTGTCTTCGGCGAGGAAGGTCCTCAATTCCCGCATGAAGCTGTCCGGCGACCCGACCTGCGAAAGGTATACGCGCCCTTCATCGCTCACTGCAGCATCCTCAAAGATGCGGAGGTGCTCTTTCATTTCTTTCAGGGTCGAGGCATTTTCCCGTAAGACCAGAACCTTGTCCCTGCAGTCCGCATTCAGGCCGAGCTTTTTGATGATCTCTCCCGGATCGGCGCTGCGGAGATATTCCTTGTTGAACCAGATCAGTTTGTCAGCGTCAAAGATGGTGTCGGACGGCGAAAAAGATGACAGGGAGAATGTCGCCGCGAGCTCGTCCTCGCCGATGATCTCCTGCGGGATGCTTCTTCCCAGGACACCGAGGTAATTTGTAAGCGCAGCGCTGAGAATTCCCATCTCCCGGAAATCCCGCACGCTCGTTGCACCGTGCCTCTTGCTTAATGGCTTCCGGTCATTCCCAAGAAGCAGCGAGTGGTGCGCGTATTGAGGCGGTATTTTGCCAAGCGCCTCAATAAGCATGATCTGTTTGGGGGTGTTCGGCACGTGGTCGGCGCCCCTGAAGACATGGGTAATGCCCATTTCGACATCGTCCACGGCAGCCGCAAAGTTATATGAAGGGACTCCCGACTGTTTTAGGAGAATAAAATCATCTACGGCGTTGTGTGGAAAGCGGAGGTCACCACAAATCCCATCAACCCAATGGACAGGCTTTGCAGATGCTCTGAACCTTATAACAAAAGGCCTTCCTTCGCCCTCGATCCGTTCCCTGGCCGCCGGCGGCAGGTCCCTGCAGGTTCCGTCATACCTTGGCGGCTCGCCTTTCCGCATGGCCTCTTTTCGCTTTCTTTCCAGCTCTTCCTCGGGGCAGTAGCACCTGTATGCATGGCCTCTTTCGAGGAGGCCCCCTGCGTATGCACGGTATACCGCCAGCCTGTCCGTCTGCCGCACCGGGCCCTCGTCCCAGGAGATCCCGAGCCATTCCAGGTCATCCAAAATGGACCTTTCATAGTCCACGGTAGATCTCTCAACGTCCGTATCTTCGATGCGGAGCACAAGCGTTCCCCGTTCCTTTCTTGCAAAGAGGCAGTTCATCAGCGCCGTTCTCGTATTTCCGACGTGAAGGTGGCCCGTGGGGCTTGGAGCAAATCTCACCCTAACCATAATAAACCTGTGTCCCGGCTATCATACCTCTTGACTTGTTTCGAGGAGCGCGATTGCGTGTACGGCGATGCCTTCTTTTTCACCAATAATGCCGAGCCCTTCCGCAGTCTTTCCCTTTACGTTCACCATGCCCTTGCCTATCCCCATAATATGGGCAAGGTTTTTTCTGATCACCTCTCTGTGGTGAACTATCCTTGGCTCTTCCGCGATGACTACAGCGTCTATATTAACGATCCCGAACCCCCTTCGCTTCATTATGTCAATAACGAAAGAGAGTATCTTCTCGCTGCTTATGCCCCTGATCGAATCATCATCATGGGGAAAATGAAAGCCGATGTCTGCTGCGGCCATTGCGCCGAGGATGGCATCACAGATGGCGTGGATAAGCACGTCTCCGTCGGAATGGCCCAGAAGGCCCTTTTCATGCGGTATCTCAACCCCGCCAAGATAAAGGCTTCTCCCCTCTACAAGGCGATGGAAATCATACCCTATGCCGATTCTCATAGGTTGCCCTTGAGCTGTGAGAGCATGCCCCTTGCGATGATAAGGTCTTCCGGCGTGGTTATTTTGATGTTGTAGGGAGAACCTTCGATGACCTTCACCTTTTTTCCCATATGCTCAAGAAAGGTCGCATCGTCATACCCGTAAAGCTTCTTTGCCGCTCCTTCCTTGTAAGCCTTTGCAATGAGGTCGTACTTGAACGTCTGCGGAGTCTGTACGTGCCAGAGAGAGTCTCTCTCCAGGGTTTTCTGGACAAAGCCCTCTTTTGAGACAATCTTGATTGTGTCTTTCACGGGGAGCGCGGGAATAACGGCATCGAACATCTCCATAAGAAAGATGCCTTTATCAATAAAAGATGGCGAGACAAAGGGCCTTGCGCCATCATGGATAATGACAATATCGCAAGGGTTTTCTATGGCTTCAAGACCGTTTCTCACGGAATCCTGCCTGAGTCTTCCGCCGATAACCAGCTTCAGGATCTTGTTGAAATGGTATGTTTCAAGGATCTCCTCCTGAATCATTGGAAGGTCCTTCTGGTTCACAACAAGATAGATGCCGTCTATCGCCCGGCACTCTTCAAAGATCTGGAGGGTGTGCACTATTATGGGTTTATTGTCAATGAGCAGGAACTGCTTGTTTGTGGCTGCCCCCATCCTCTTCCCTGCACCACCTGCAAGGATGATTGCCAGCGTCCTCATAGATTACCGGGCCTGTTCCTTTAGTTGGTATTCGTCAGGAAAATAAAATTCCTTCTCGGCCTGCTCTTTCAGCTTCGCGAAGATCATGCGGCCCGATGTGGTCTGAAGCACGCTCGTAACAACTACATCAACAGATTTACCGAGCAGCTTCTTTGCGTCATCGACGACGACCATGGTGCCGTCGTCGAGATAGCCGATGCCCTGACCGTGCTCTTTCCCTTCCTTAAGGATCTTGACGTTCATCTGTTCGCCCGGCAGCATGGCGGGCCTTAAAGAAGCAGCAAGCTGGTTCATGTTGAGCACTTCTATTCCCTGGAGCTCTGCTACCTTGTTCAGGTTATAGTCGTTGGTTAATATCTTGCCGGTCAGTTTCTTTGCAAGGGCTATCAGCTTTGTATCCACGTCTTTCAGTTTCGGAAAATCATAGTCTACGATCTTGACCTTGACAAAGGTTTGCTTTTGCAGCCGATGGAGTATGTCAAGGCCCCTCCTCCCCCTGGTTCGCTTTACAGTATCACTGTGATCTGCGATATGCTGGATCTCGTAAAGGACGAATTGGGGGATAACAAAGGTCCCCTCAATAAACCCGGTTTCACAGATGTCTGCTATCCTGCCGTCTATGATGGTGCTCGTATCAAGGATTTTTACATCCTCGTCATTCTCTATCCTGTCAAGAAGGGGGACCTTCGAAAGGTCGAGGGTCTTGCTCTTCTCCTTTCCTATCCTGAAGCCGATATAGCCCATAACGAAGTAAAAGAGGATATATATCGGCAGCGTTATGGGTATGTCTTTGATGAGCGCCAGAAGCAGCCGGGAGATAAAAAGATCTGCGACGATGAGGCTTATGGTCGTCCCCAACAGGCTGCCGAAAATGATCTTCAGGGGGATATCCTTCAGCCTCTCTTCCAGTTTCAGGATGATATATCCGAAACCGATACCCAGGATGGCGCCGAGTAATGCCCAGAGGGTATTGGCAAAGATCTCTTTTAATATGAAGTACCCGGAGATTGTGGTGACGGCAACGAGAACTATTTGAATCAATAGATCCAAAGTCAGGCCTTGTGATTGTTGTGATTGTTAGAGAAGATCTTTTCGAGTTCCTTCTCTATCTTTTCTTCATTCGTGGCAAGCGCAACAGAGAGTTCTTTCTTAATGAGGTTCCTCGCTGTCTCGAACATCTTCTTTTCCCCAAAGGAAAGCTCTTTCCAGTGCTTCAGGCCGTATAACTCCTTTAACACCGTGGCAACCTCGAAGATAGAGCCGCTCTTGATCCTCTCCATATAATCTTTGTAGCGCCTGTTCCATGGCGAGTTATCATGGACCATGTTTTTGTCTTTCAGTATCTCGTAAACCTTCTTCACTTGAGCTGAAGCGATGACAGCCCTGAGCCCCGCGTTGTTGGCGCCATCAACGGGGATCATAATAGTCATGTCAGTATCGAGAATCCTGATTATGTAAAAAGACTGCTTCGTGCCCGAAAATGCCTTTTCCTCAATAGACTCTATTCTCCCAACACCGTGACCTGGATAAACAGCAATTTCTCCTACGTGAAACATCATGCCTCCAATCGACGACTGTTGTTTTGATATTTTCCGTCTACTTATTGTAACATAAACATAGAAAAAAATTCAATAAGTATTTGTTTTCATATCATTATTTTGTATACAATTGCGCTGCCCGCCCGCGAATGCGCCGGAATTGCCGTCTGAATGCTGCGAGGCAAGGGGGGAACCGTGTCATGATCAGGGGTGGTAAGGGTCAGGGTTGTTTCTTCTGAAGTTCTTGCATTCTATACTTAAGGTCATTAACAAGCCGGGCAAGCCCCTTTTCTGTGGCTATATCAAGGGCTGTTTTGCCGTGATGGTTCTTTGAAGTAATATCTGCGCCCCTTGTGATGAGGAGGTTCGCCATCCCGATATACTTTCCCGCAATGGCACAGGTAAGAGGGGTGTCGCCCTGCCGGTCCACGGTATTTATATCCGCACCGCTTCCTATAAGGAGGTTTGCAGCCTCGATCTGACCATTCTTGCAGGAACACATTAGGGGGGTGTCGCCGTTTGGGTCCTTCACATTAACCTCAACTCCCCTTGAGGTTAATAGCCGTATGACCCCTATATGTTTGTTCCAACAGGCATACGTGAGGGCGGTTAACCCCTGCTTGTTTTTGATGTTGCAATCAGCCCCGCTGTCTATAAGGACCCTCGCAGTATCGGTGAACCCGTTCATGGCGGCGTACATGAGCGGCGTGGAACCGTTCAGGTCTGCGGCGTTGACCTCGGCGCCCTTGTCGATAAAGAGCGCCACATTTTCAACGCTGCCCTGTTCGCAGGCCTTGAACAACTGCTCCGTGTAAGGATTGTTCATCAATATAAGTATACACTACCTGTCAAAAAATATTCTACGGGCATGTTTTCCGCCGCCGGACAGGAACGGTTTTCGCCGCAAGTCCGTAAGGGGTTAATATTGCAGGCAATAAAATTCATTGATGAATGTTGTGTTTTCCATTATAATCACTAAAAGTTTTTTCAGAGGGAATCCTTTTGGTCAAAACAAGATTTGCGCCAAGCCCGACAGGCAATCTCCATATTGGTGGGGCGCGGACTGCGCTTTTTAATTACCTCTTTTCAAAGCACAAAGGGGGCGCCTTTGTGCTGAGGATCGAAGACACGGACATCGAGCGGTCAAAAGAGGTGTACGTGCAAGACATCCTCCAGGGGCTTAGCTGGCTCGGCATAGACTGGGACGAAGGGCCTCATTTTCAGAAAGAGAGGCTGGACATCTACCGTGAGCATGCCTACCGGCTTCTAAGGGAAGGCCATGCCTATAAGTGTTATTGCACGCCGGAGACGCTTGAAGAAAAGAGAAAGATGGCCTTCAAAGAAGGAAAAAAACCAACCTACGACAGGACATGCAGGGACGCGAGCGACCCAAACAACGCCATGCCCTATGTTGTCCGGTTCAAGGCCCCGCTCACCGGCGAAGTAAGCTTCAACGATCTTGTCAGGGGCACCATTTCCTTCCGGTGCGAAGAGCTTGACGACCTCGTTATCCTGAGAAGCGACAACACCCCTACGTATAACTTTACCGTTGTCGTCGATGATGCGCTTATGGGCATCACCCATATCATACGGGGGGACGACCATATCAACAACACCCCCAGGCAAATCCTCATCTATAAGGCGCTCAACTATTCAATGCCGGAATTTGCCCATGTGCCCCTCATCCATGGCAAGGACAGGGCGCGCCTCAGCAAACGTCATGGCGCCACATCGCTCCTCGAATACAGAAATGACGGGTTCCTGCCTGAAGCGCTCATGAATTACCTCGCAAGGCTCGGCTGGGCCCACGGGGACCAGGAGATCTTTTCAAGGGAGGACCTGATAGAAAAGTTTGATCTCCCGAATGTCGGCAAATCCCCGGCGATCTTCGACATGGACAAACTGATGTGGCTCAACAGCCATTACATCAAGACGCTCCCCCTGGAAGACGTTGCAGAAAGGCTCGTTCCATTCCTTGAAGGCCTTGGCCTGACCATATCAAACAGAGACGTGCTCGTGCCCATTGCGGCCAATTTAAAAGACAGGGCAAGGACGCTGAAAGAGATGGCGCAGATGGCGGCCTTTTTCTTTCTTGATGATGTAACTTACGAAGAGGCGGCGAGACAAAAATTCCTGACGCCTGCGACGAAGCCTATACTGGAGAATTTCTTAGAGGGATTCAAGGGCCTTCAGTCAACCGACGGGGATGAACAAAAAAGATTGATAGAAAACATGGCCCGCGACTACGACACAAAGCTTGTAAATATAATACAGCCTATCAGGGTCTCTCTGTGCGGCAGGACCGTGAGCCCGGGGATATTCGAGGTGATCGGCATCCTCGGAAGAGAAACCGTTGAGAAGAGATTGCTCAGGGCGATCGAAGCGATATCATGAGATTATTAAGGCTTGAACTTTTCGGGTTTAAATCCTTTCTGAACAGAACCGTTTTTCAGTTCGGCGACGGGATCACGTCTATCGTGGGGCCGAACGGTTGCGGGAAAAGCAATATCGTTGACGCCATCGTCTGGGCGCTCGGGGAGCGGGGGACGAAATCTCTGAGGATCAAGGACATGGGCGACGTGATCTTCCATGGGAGCAACGGCAAAAGGCCCGTCAACATCGCCGAGGTCTCCGTCGATCTCACCGACGGGAGCAGAGAGATCAATGTCAAGAGAAGGATTTACAGGGACGGCACCAATGAATACTACCTTAACGGCAACATCGTAAGGCTCAAGGATATTCATGACACCTTCCTCGGCACGGGGGTCGGCACAAACACCTATGCGATCATAGAACAGGGCAAGATCGAAAACTTCGCACAGATGAAGCCTCTTGAAAGAAGGGTCGTCATAGAAGAGGCAAGCGGCATCACCCGGTTTGAGGAGAAAAAGCGGGAAGCAATGGGCAGGATGGAGGAGGTAAGCACAAACCTCGACAGGGTGGAAGATATTTACAGCGAGGTGACGAAATCCTTCGAAAAGGCTGATGGAGAGTGGCAGAGATGGAAGGCCTACAAAGAGCTTGCCGACAAGCTCCACGAGGTAGACAGGCATATCCTGCTTCAGGGATACTCGCGGCTGACAAAACGTATCGGGAAGATCATTGAAAGACAGCAGGAGATCGAGGAAGAGGCCCGGAAGGAAGAGGAGGGCAAGGAAAAGCTAAAACAGGAACTGGGGGCGAAGGACGCCGAATTCTCATTAACCGACAACATCATACGGCAGCTCGAGATCGACATAAAAGGCCTGGAAAAGGATATGGAGGGGAGGCTCGTCGAGATCGACTACATCAGAGAAGAAAAGGCGAGGCTTGAGAAACAGGGACTGTCTTTGGCGGAAGAAAAAGCGACCCTGATGTCGCGGGCAGACTCGTACAAAAACGATATCGTGGATCTGAACCGGCAGGTCCAGGCTTACGGTCTGGATTTGACAAAAGAGGAAGGAGAGGAACTGCGGCTCCGCGAGGCCACCGAGGGATTGAAAGCAAAGATCGGGGAGCAGGAGAAAAAGGTCGAAGACGGACGCACCAAGCTCTTCGTCACCATGAGCGCATTGACCGATATCAGAAATAAGATATCGGAGATCGAGCGCATCGCGCAGGAAAAACAGAAGAGAGAAGAGAAGCGCATCCAGGAAGAACAGCGACTAAGGGGAATATTGACAGGATTGGAAAGTCGACACGGTTCGCTCAAAGAGGCGCTGGAAAAATGTCTCCAGGAAAAGCTTTCCGCCCTATCCGGCGAGTCGGAGACACTGAAAGAGCGTGAACAATGCGCCGGAGAGCTTGATGGGGCGAAAAATGCCGTTGAACGCCTGAAGGGTGAAAAACAGGCAAAGGAAGAGGTTTTGCGGCAGCTTGGCGGCTATGATGAGGCTGCGGAACCCGCGGGAGGCGACACGGGGAAGCTCATCAACCTTATCAAGGTCGCCGAGGAAAGAGAAAAGGCGCTGGAAAAGTTTTTCGCCAACGAGCTCGAATATCACGTACTGACCGCAAAGGATCCTGCCGGGATCGCGGAGGCCGTGGAAAAAGGCGAAGGAAACTATGTCTTCTTCCCTCTGCGGGGCATATTCACGCAGAACGGCGCTGAGGTTGAGATAAGCGTACAATGGGTTGAAACCGTGCAGGATGCCCTTCTTCGCATTGAGCAGGGCGAGGAAGGCATCTTCATGAACGATACCGTTTTCGTCGACTCCCGGGGCTTTATTATCAGGGAGAAAGGCGACAAGGGGGTCGACCTTAAAAAGTTCAAAGAAAAGGTCCGGCTCGAGAAAGAATTAAAGGAACTGGCAGCTATCCTTCAGGAACAGGGGCTCTTCGTAAAGGACCTGCAGTCCCGGCATGACATGCTGAACAGCATGTACGTGGAGCGAAAAAGATACCGGGAAGAGAAAGAGAAAGAGGCCGGCGACGTTGAAAGAGAGATCATCGTAGCAGAGACCGAACTGAAAACCACCATCGAAAAGCTACAGGAACTCTCCGCGGGGATCGATGTCCTCGGCGAAACATCCCAGGCACCGACAGAGCAGCTTTTCCAGGAAAAGGTGTTGCTGGAAAAGGAAAAGGAAAGCCTCGAGTCGGACATGATGTCGCTCAGGGAGGGATTAAACGCGATCAAGCAGGACCACGAGGCTTCTCTCTCCGCCTGGCACGAGATGACTATCGGCCTTGAACGCAGGCGAAACGCCCTGCGGACGCTTCGCGAGAACATAGAGCAAAAAAGCGGGGCAACACAGAACATCTCCGGCGAGATCCTGGGCAAGGACAAGGAAATGGAGCAGCTTGGCGCGGCGATCGGAGAATGTACCGGTAAAATATCAAAATTTGAAAAGGAGTACGAAGACCTCAGGGCGGATTCCGAAAGATACCTTGCGCGGCTTGAAGCGCTCAAAACAGCGCTCGGCAACCTCCATGCGGAAAAACACGCACTGCAGGAAAGGATCGACGCGGTCAACAGGGCAATCGACAAGATCAGATCAAAGCGGGAAGGCACGGACAGGGATATCGCCATCCTTACCGACAAGAAAGATCAGATAACGGAGAGGCTGCTCACCGTTTATCACATAGAAGACCCTGAAGGCATTACGCTGCAACCCAATCCCCGCATCGAGGAGGAGCGGGAGACCATCTCCGGGCAGATCGCCGACATGGGCGAGATCAACTTCCGCGCCGAGAAAGAATACCTTGAACTAAAAGAGCGGGCCTCCTTTCTTGAGCAGCAGAAAGAGGATCTGAAAAATGCGATGGATTCTCTCAAAAAAACGATCATAAAGATAGACGGCCTGTCAAAGGAGCTCTTCAACGAAACTTTCGAAAAGATAAACGGCTCCTTTAAAAAATTTACCGAGATGTTGTTCAAGGGAGGGAAGGGTTACCTTTCTGTCAACCAGGAAAACGGCGGGATAGAGATGTTCGTTCAGCCGGCAGGGAAAAAGGTCATACGCATGGAGCTTCTCTCCGGGGGCGAGAAAGCGCTTATATCCCTTGCGCTGCTTTTGTCCATCATGGACACAAAGCCAAGCCCTTTTGCGCTCATGGACGAGATCGACGCCCCTCTCGACGACGCCAACCTTTCCTCGCTCATCGAGATCATAAGGGGCATGAGCGCAAAAACGCAGATCGTCTTTATCACCCACAACAGGATCACCATGGAGTCTTCCAATACCATTTATGGGGTCACCATGGAGGAAGAGGGCATATCGAAGACGGTCTCTGTCCGCCTGTAAAATACATCCTATATCGTATGCCGGGATTCCCAAAGGAGCGTTCGGCGTTAGGTCCTTTTTAACTCCTCGCTCGAGGCCATCCATTACTCTTCTCCCCTTACGACTCACGCCTCATGACTTACGGGTTTATGTTTCTCGCTATTCACCGCCACAAAAACATCCGGACGGTTGCCGCTTCCCGCACGTTCTTTTGTTGCGGGCTGTCGCCTTCAATCTGCCCGATATATTGAATAATATGGTTTTTGTGAAGGAAGTTACAAAAAACAGGAGATTTTTTTCTTGACATTTTCCCGTAGAACACTATCATTATTAAAAAAGGCAAGGGGGAAGGGGGTTCAAAACGTATACAATTCAACAAAACACTACCATCTTGTCTGCACGGTCATTCGTTTATAGTTTTTCTTAATTAAAAAAATTTGAAAGGGGGTGAAGGTTCTACGCAGTTTTCTCAATAAAAGATTAAGGAGGGTTATTTATGCAGCCAACATTACCAGTAGTTCCACCGCCTGCCGTTACATTACCTGACCCATCGGTGCTGATGGCTCCATGGTATGTCTGGTGGGTCCTTATCATCGGTCTTTTTCTTATGACCTTCATAGGGACCTGGATTATAACAAGGGGGTGGAAAGAATGAATCCGATAACATATCTCGATTGGATAAAACCAACACCCGCAACAACCATATCAGCTGTTATAGGCGTCGCCATCCTGCTTTTTATTTCCATCTTGCTCGGGATTATCAGCAAGAGAAAGATAGCCAAAGGCTCTTTTGAGGAATACCTTGTCGGCAAACGCGATATCGGTCCAGCGATCACCGGCTGCGCCCTTGCTGCGTCATACCTTTCAGGCTGGGCATTCTGCGGCAGTACCGGCATCGTTTACTCTGTCGGGTTCTCCGGGATGTGGTTCGCCGGCATCTGGAGCCTCCTCGGCCTCGTCCCTTGCTGCTGGCTCGCCGCCCTGAAGACAAGGGAGTTCTCTGCAAAGCTCGGAGCGGCAACCCTGCCCGAGACAATTGGAAGGCGCTTCGAGAGCAAGATGCTCCAGACCGTTGTGGCGGTCTGCATGCTCTATTTTCTTTTTATGTATTGTGTGGGACAGTTGAAGGCCGCCGGAGGCGTCTGGTACGCAACGACCGGGCTTCCGCCGCTATGGTGCCTCCTTCTATCCATCTTCATCGCGTGGCTCTACATGGTCCTTGGCGGATATGTGGGGACACAGTGGTCAATGGCCTTCCAGGGGGCGTTCCTCGGTATCGTCGGCGCACTTCTGGGCATATGGGCTATCGTCTGGGCAGGCGGGTTCTATGAAATAACATCGAAGCTCTACATGGAGCCGAAGGTGGGCCCTGCGCTGATAAAGCTCATGAGGCCCGAGCTCCCGCAGGTGGGCCCGACACAGCTTTTCTCAAGCCTTGTCGGCATCCTTGCCACGCCGGTCTTATTCTTCACCATGGCCATCGGCTTCCCCCACAACGTGAGCCGGTTCCTCGGCATGGGAAAACTTGACAAGAAGGGCTACTGGACGCTCCTTACCATCGTCTTTATCATCGCCGGCATCCCCATCATGCTCGACTGCTCTTCGAACGGTCTTGTCGCAAGGATGATATACGGCCCGAACCTCCTCAAGGTAAAGCCCTGGGGCGCAGACCTCGCGGCTCCGGCCCTTGCCTACGCCGTCGGCGGCGTGCCCTTGATGACCCTCTATACGATGGGTCTTTTTGCGGCAGCCCTTTCGACCCTTGCAGGAATGGTCTTCATCATGAGCGCCAACATCACCCGCGACGTTATCAAGCTGTGGTGGCCTCAGGTCTCCGATAAGTCGATGCTGTACCTCGGCTATTTCCTCATCGCCCTTTTCCTCTTCATACCGTTCTACTGGACGCTTGTCAACCCTCCGCCGCTTCTCTCCATCTTCATGGGACTTGCGGCCATGGGGCTCGGCGCCATCTTCGTCTTCGTAACTGCCATATCCTATTACTGGAAGGGCGCAACGAAGTGGGGTGCCTTCTGCACCGTGCTCTTTGGAACCGGGTATAGTATCTATGGCGGCTGGGCGGTGCTTGTCAAGAGGCAGCTCGGCATGGGCACCTTCGAATGGATACTGGTGATCGGCTGCGGCATCCTCTATTTCGCGGTAAGCGCCATGACAAAACCGCCTTCAAAGGAGCTGTTGGATAAGCTGTTTCCCGCGAAGAAATAGTTGAGGCATTAAAATTAAAAAGGGCTTAAGTTCAACTTAGGCCCTTTTTTGTTGCCCTATCCCAGCTCCCGCCGGATTGCTTCCCCGGTTCTACTGGTTTATCTGGTTTCTTTAGTTCTTTTGTTTTTTACCGTTCACCATTCACCGTTCACTATTCACTGCCTTTATTGCCAGGATATTCCCTTCGACCGCAGGTGCTCCTGCACATCCTCGTCTCCCAGCTGCGCTGCCTTGCGGTAATCGCTCAACGCCTTTTGATCGTCGCCGATCTTATCGTACACAGAGCCCCTGCTCGCGTATGCCATGACGTGGTCAGGCCTCTTTTCAATGACCTTGCTCAGGTCCTCGATGGCCCGTTTATATTCCCTGAAAAAATAATGCATGACCCCCCGGTTGTAGTAGGCATCGATGAATTCAGGGTCCTTTTCGATAGCCAGGGTGTACAGGTTGATCGCCTCCTCGATGTTGCCCGCATGTGCGAAGCTGAACGCCCTGTCGTAATATTCTTTTGCGCTCGTTCCTTCGTGCGGATTATCTGAACAGCCCGGTGCAAAAAAAACGAGGGCCGCGAAAATCACCATATAACACAAACTTTTTATTAACATCACCCGCTCCTCGTGTCGAAAATGGATTCCCGCCTATTATACCCCGAGGAAAACAAATTACAATACAATAATAGCGGGCAACCCACTGAGGAGAGGATGGCTCATGGCTGATAGCTCATGGCAAAGACTATAAGTCGTGAAATGTGAAAAGTGAAAGGTGAAAAGCAAGAAGTCTTGAACATTTTACCTTTCACTGCCTCTATTGGTTTACCGGAGGTTTCCCCTGGTCATCGACGCAAAGATGCCTCCAATGCAGAGAAAACCAAAAATGGTGAATATTGCCGTTATGCTCTTCAGGAGCATCTGGTAGTGCTGGGGTACGATCTCTGTTGCGCCGATATAGAGCGCGAAGGCCATCATCGTTATGCCCATGCTGAACGCCTGCCCGAGAAGCCTCATCGTTCCAAGCATTGACGATGCAACGCCATAGAGCCTGTTCTCCACGGAGCTCATGATCGCATTCGAGTTCGGAGACGAAAAGAGCGCAAAGCCAAAGCCCAGGAGCGCGAGCGCGGATACGATGAACCACATGCCGGTGCCTGCATCAAGGAAGACCAGGAGAAATAGGCCGACGGCGGTGATAGACATGCCTGTCGAGGCAACGATCCGGGGCTCTACCCTGTCGGACATCCTTCCCGCGATGGGCGAAAAGACCGCCTGGACCAGGGGCTGCGAGATAAGAACGATCCCCGTATTCTGCGGGCTTAACCCTTTTATGTGCTGGAGGTAAAGGCTTAAAAGAAATCCTATTGCAAAGGTTGCGCTGTAGTGGATAAGCGCCGCAATATTTGAGAGGGTAAAGACCTTGTTCGTCCTGAAAAGGTTTATGTCAAGGATCGGCCTGCCCGTTCTTAACTCCCAGGCGACAAAGGCGCAGATGCCGGCGATGCCTGTTGCGATCAAAAGAGATCCCGCCATCCCCGGCAGTATGGAAAAACCGTACATGAGGGCGACAAGCATCGCGCAATAGATGAGAGAACCGACAAGATCAAAGGGTTCGCCCTTCGATTCCGCCCATTCTGCACGCAGCTTCCACAGAGAGAAAATGATTATGAGTATGCCGAGGGGAACGTTGAAAAAAAAGATGCTTCGCCAGCCCACATACTGGGTCAGCAAGCCGCCCAAAAGGGGGCCGCAGGATAGCCCCAGGTAGACCGCAGCCACATTAATGCCAAGCGCCCTTCCCCTCTCTCCGGGAGGGAAGGCCGAACTGAGCATGGCTATTCCGGTCCCGAACAGCATCGCGCTGCCAACGCCCTGGAGGACCCTGAAGGCGATGAGCGGCCCCGCAGACCACGCCATCCCCAACAGGAAAGATGCTACCGTAAAAACGAACGTGCCCAGGATAAAGACCCTTTTTCTTCCATAGATGTCCGCGACCCTTCCGAAAGGTAAAAGAAGCGCTGCCGCGGTCAGTATGTATGCTGTCGCGACCCAGCTCAGGGTAATGGCGTCCATGAGAAATTCCTTTGCGATCGTCGGAAGGGCAACGTGCACCATCGACAGCGCCATCGGGGTGAGAAAAGAGGACATTGTCGTTACCATTAAAACCGTTTTTTTATGTACCTTCTCGCCTGATCCCCTTGTCACTTCTGCCTCGTTCCGCTCTGTTGCTTTGTATGTTTGTATATATGTTTGTATAATGGAAAAGCTTTTAATGTTTTTTCCCGGACCGCTTCGTTGCCGACCTGTAACCGGTCACAGTATAATAGACGATCTTATCAAAAAAATAAACAAGCCGCTCGCCGAGCTCAAACATGCGGTATATGTCGACGGCCTTTTCCCACACCCCGAAAGAATACGTGAACATCCATATATGTTTCTTGAGAATGCTCAGGGAACTCACAAGCTCCTCCAGGGGTATGCCTTCCTGTTCCCGCTGATAACCGAGCGTATAATAAAAATTCTTGAATTCGCTCTCTGTCCTTACGCCTTTCAGCCATTGCTCAAACTGTCCAAGAATAAACATGGCCCTGGAAATAAGGTCCTCCCTGTCGTGGCGGTGATAGGACTTTGTGGAAGGGTTGGAAGAGATGTCGTTCAGCCAGAGGTCTACTATCTTTCCCGAGTTCTCCTGCACGGCCACCGTTAGTTCGTCGGAAAGAAGGTTTCCGGGATATATGATCTTGTCCTGGATGGTCCTCTCGACGAAGGTTTCAAGGGAGTCGTGCATGCTCCAGAGATCCCTCTTTAACTCTACGAATCTCTGGATCGCCTTTTCCTGGGAATCGAATGCAAGCTTGGGGAGATTCATTACAGGAAAATATCCGTACTCGCTTGCGTCGTCGCCCGCTATCTCCTCCCCGCCGAGCTTCTCTGCCTCAAAAGACACGATGAGAAGGTCCCCGTAAAAAAAATTTCTGTGCGAGCTTACATCAATAAGCTGAACAATGCTTCCGTCAATGCCGGCTTCTTCTTTTAACTCCCTTAGGGCGGCCGCCTCGATGCTCTCGCCTACCTCGGCAAACCCGATTGGGCAGCACCACATATCTTTGAACGGCTCACGTTCCCTTTTTACAAGCAATATCTCCCGGTCTTTGTTTGCGAGGATCACGGAGGCCACCGGGAGCGGGTTTTCATAATATACCTTTTTGCAGTCTTTGCAAACCTGGCGGTCCTTGCCCTCGAGGGTGTCAACGTCAAGTAGTTTTCCGCAAAAGCTGCAGTACGATCTTCTCTTCATTTCTTTGCAACAAATATCCTGTCGTTCTTGTTAAAGCGCAATTCGCCCAGCCTCTGTAATTCCGCGAGCATCTTTTCCTTTACCAGTTCAGGGTTGACGTCTACCGATATGAATTCTTTTTTAAAATCGATGTATTGAGAAAGGTCGTTGCCTTCGCTTCTGCCAAAGACAAGGGTATTCGGGTAATCGACAAAAACGGTGCCGGCAAAGTGCTCTTTCAACAAGGCCTCCCCGTTCTCTGCCGAAAATCTTTGAATTACCTTTCTTAATCCACTGAAATCGAAATATTTTTCGCCCTCGGTAAGCATTGACTCACTATGTGTTATTACAAGAAACTGTCCCTCGTTGCTCAGCAGCCTTTTAACTTCGCCTATCATTTCAGGAAAAAAGTAGAGAGAGTATGCTGCAACAACAAGGTCGAAGCGCCCCGAAGGCATGTCGATGGCCGCCGGGGGGCGCGCTTGCAGAAAAACGGCTTCTTTTGCTATCTTTTCTGCGGTTCTGAGAAACCCCTCCAGGTTTTCGCTGAGATAATCGATGCCGCATACAAGATCAAAGCGGCCACCGAGGACCTCCTCGAACCATCCATATCCACAGCCCAGATCGAGGACGGCACGGGTGCGCCGCCAGTCGACAAGCCCCGCTGCCACGCTCCGTATCTCCTCTTTGTTGCTGGAATGCCCCTCGATGATATCGCCTATTTTTCTGTGCAGATCAAGGTCGGAGTAGCTTCTTACGATCTTATCCATGGAGCATTTATAGCCCAAAGGCCCCTGTTTGTAAACCAAAATGGTTGTCAAGGGGCTGGTCCGCCGGACAAATCGCCTTGAAAGAAAGCCCTATCGGCGATATAATTCTCAATGAACTTCCCCGCAGCAAGCTACGGGGTATCAGAGGATGGAAACAGCATGCTTTTGCCCCCTCACCCTGCCCTCTCCCGCGAGGGGAAAGGGAACAGTGTTGCCCCGCAGCTTGCTGCGGAATCATCCGGACCGAGGTCAGTGGAAACGCTATGCCGATCTACGAATACCAGTGCAATGCATGCAAAAGGGTCTCTTCTTTTTTGCTCTTGAGGGCCACGGAGCAGGTCGAGCCTTACTGCAAGGACTGCGGCAATAAACACGTCACAAGAATCCTTTCCAGGGTATCTGTCATTAAGGACGAGGGAAAACGGATCGAAAGGCTTCTCGATCCTTCAAGGTTTTCAGGGCTTGACGAGGACGATCCGGGAAGCATTGAAAGGACCATAAAAAAGTTGGGCAGGGAACTTGGCGATGAGGTTGGCGGGGATTGCGGGGATTATATTAGCGAAGGAACTTTTTAATTGACCCCTTTCCTTCCCTCAGCACCTCTATGGTGTCGTTCAGCAACCTGACCACCGTAGACGGGCTGCTTATCATAATTCCTCCGTCGATCACAATATCGACGGTGTCTTTAAAGTTTTTCTCGATCTCTCTCGGGTCGGCAAGGACCTCTTTGCCGGAGATTCTTGCGCTGGTGTTTATGATGGGCCGTTCGATCAGTTCGGCAAGGGCTACGGGTACGGGGTGGTCGGGGATCCTGATGCCAACCTCTTTCTTTTCGGTCATAAGGAGTTTCGGCATAATCTTCCGCGCCTTCAGCACAAACGTGTAGGGGCCCGGCAGGCACCCCTTCAATAATTCAAAGGCGAGGTCGCTCATTACGGCATAATCGCTTATATCCTTGAAGTCCCTGCATATAACGCTCAAGGCCCTTTTTTCATCAAGCCTTTTGGCCAGATAGAGTTTCCTTATCGCCTTGATATTAAAAAGATCGCACCCCATTCCATAAACAGTGTCCGTTGGATACGCGATTATTCCTCCGCCGCCCAGCACTTCCTTGATTATCCCCGTTATCTTCTTTCTCGGTCTCGCCGGATCCCATTCAACGATCATCTCTTTCTCCCTGCATATCGCGCTACAATCTTTTTTTTGCCCTTAAAGCCCGTGATTGTTTCTTCATAGAAGAGCGGCTCCATCCCGGGAAAGCATCCGATAAGCTCTCCGTCATCCAGCAGGTAGTCCTCTGTCCTGCGCCTGTCGATGAGGTTCTGTCTCTTTAAAAAGGTTTCGTATATCAGTATACCATCTTTCCGCAATATGCGGGTGATTTCTTCCATAATGTTCCTGAGTAAAAAATAGAATACGACCACCAGGTCCGCGGATTCGCTTCCGAAGGGGAGGTTGTTCGCATCGCCGCAGACAGCAACTATGCGTGCGTCTCTCTCCGCTGCCTTTTGCTGCGCCCGCCTTATTGCCTCCATGGACCTTTCAAGCCCGTATACGCTAAGGCCTCTCTCTGCAAGAAAAACGGCGTCCCGTCCGTTGCCCATTGCAATGTCTAAGGCGATGCCGGCCGGAACGGCGGGTGCGAACCTCTTCAGAAGGCTATGGGGTTCTTTTGCCCCGTCGTAAAACCCCTCCCTATACCTTTTGTCCCAGTTGGGTGTCTCCAAATATCCTCTTTTCATTGCCGGACCGTGCGCGCGCGCATCAAAAATCTCCTTAAAACATAGTATAGTGCATCGCGGGATCATAAAAAATAGATTTTTTCAGCCATTGGTGATATAAAAAACCATGTCCATCAAGATCGTCTTTCTTGACTGCGACGGCACGCTGACCAAGGAAAAGAGCAGCTGGGAGTTTCTTCACAGGAGGCTGGGCCTGTGGAATGATCACGCCGACACGTACCAGAGGCTCTTCGGGGAGGGGGCGATAGACTATCGCGAGTTCTGCAGGAGGGACGCCCTTCTCTGGAGGGGGTTGCCGGTTGCCGACGTGATGAAAGTGGTCAGGGAGATTCCTTATCAGGACGGGGTGCGGGAATCGATCCGCGCTATAAAAGATATGGGCATTGCCACCTTTATTGTGTCAACGGGCCTGTCTGTGCTTGTAGACCTGGTCAAATGCGATCTCTCTGTCGATGGCGCCTTTTCAAATGAGCTTCTCGTCAAAGACGGGGTTCTCACCGGCGAAGTAAGGATCAACGTTGAATACGACAAAAAAGGTCCTCTTGTAGACGCACTGCTCGGCCAAAAAGGTTTTACCAGGAAAGATGCCTGCGCCGTGGGGGACGGGGAGGGAGATATCGGCATGTTCGGGGCCGTTGGGCTTCCCATTGGATTCAACCCTCACGAGAAGGTGCTGCCCCACATAAAACATGCATATTGCGGGCAGTCCCTCGAGGGCGTCATAGATATTCTCAGGAGGTATGGATAGCTTTATGCGCGCGTTCTTTGGGAGGGTTCTTGTTGTTTTTCTTTTTCTGACCATCATTTTTGGTTGTGCGCCGAAGAAGGTCAGGATCTATGAGTCAACATCGGACGTCCGAAACGATATAATACAGACGTCCGCTTCTTTCATGGGGAAGCCCTACAAAAGCGGCGCGAAGGGCCCCGACGCCTTTGACTGCAGCGGTTTTGTATATTATGTCTTCAGGCAGTCGCGGGTCGCGCTCCCCGTAACTGCCGAAGGGATTCTCAAAATGGGGTATCAAATTTCAAGGGACGGGGTGCGGCCCGGCGATCTTGTTTTTTTTAAAATAAGCAAGGAGCTTCACGTCGGTATCATGCTCAACAACGGGGAGTTCATACATGCCTCCAAGTCAAGGGGTGTTGCGGTAGACGACGTGGATTCAAGCTACTGGCGAAGAAATCTCCTGTCATTCAGGGCAGTGTTATGAAACAAACTACCCCGCTGCTTGCTGCGGGGAATCATTCAGATTGAAGAAAGTCGCTCAGGCCCATGGTCTTGTAGTGCTTGCCCTTAAGGTAGGTAAGCACCTTCCAAAAATCCTTCTTGGGAATATATCCGGGTATCTTTACAATTACCCTTCCGCTGCTTTCGGTAAGGACGGTTGTGGGGTAGCCCCTTATCTGGTATTTGCGGCCATGCCCGGGCACCTTGTCAACGTCTACCCTGATATAGATAAATTCCTTTTTAAGCGCTGCACTCACCCCGGCATCGCCCAGAACATTTTGGTCCATGGCATCGCAGTATGGGCAGTATTGGCTGTAGAAATACATGACTACCTCTTTGTTCTCGGCCCTTGCCCTTTTCAGGTTGTCCGACAGGTGGTCTGCCCGGGCCGGCTGTAAACAAAGAAAAAGGGCAATAAGAACCAGAAGGGTATTGATGGCGTGCTTCATGTGTTGCCTATACTAACAGAATTGGGCGGGCTTGGCAATGGTTGTTGCAATTAAAGAAACAAAAACGGAATGCCGTTTTAATGCCGGTAAGGGTTAAAAAAAGGTTGAATTTTTTTTGTTTTAGTATTAAGATTAATCTCTAAGCCATTCAAGAACGCTAAGATTTTCCACAACTGTTGAAAATATGTTGAAAAGTATCTAAAAGATGAACGATATTCTTTCACAGATTAAGCCTAAAATTGCAAACATAATAAACGAAGACAGTTATAAGACGTGGATTGAGCCGCTTGTATTGGCCGATTTTAAAGACAACAGGTGCATGATCCTCGTGCCAAATGCTTTCTTTCGTGACTGGGTCGTGGAAAATTTTGAGCCCATACTGGTTTCTCTCCTTAAGGGTCTTGTAAAAAACGATGTAACCATTGAATATATTTTGAAAAAAGAGGAAGTGCGCGGGGAGCGGAAAGGGGTTGTTGTAAGGCGTCCAAGCCAATATAACTCCTTCAACGCAAGGTATACCTTCGAAGGCTTCGTTGTTGGTTCGAGCAACCAGTTCGCAAACGCCGCGTGTCTTGCCGTCGCCACCAACCCCGGCAAGACCTATAACCCGCTTTTTATATACGGAGGAGTGGGGCTTGGCAAGACGCATCTTTTAAATGCTATAGGAAATTTTCTTGTCAGTCACGGGGGGGTTAACCCTGAAAGGATTTGCTATATAACTGCCGAATCCTTTACTAATGAGCTTATTAATTCTATCAGATATGAGAAGATGGAGGAGTTTAGAAATAGATTTAGAAAAATGGACATCCTGCTTATCGATGATATACAGTTTATTGCCGGAAAAGAAAGGACTCAGGCGGAGTTTTTCCATACATTCAACACCCTTTACGACAACATGAAACAGATCGTCGTTACAAGCGACAAATTCCCAAGGGATATTGAAAACTTTGAGGAGCGCCTGAAGTCGAGATTCGAGTGGGGGCTTGTGGCGGACATACAATCGCCCGACATAGAAACAAAAGTTGCCATACTTAACAAAAAGGCTGAACATGAAAACATTGAACTTCCGCTGGATGTTGCCTTTTTTATTGCTTCAAATTCAGAGGACAGCGTTCGGTCTCTTGAGGGGTCTTTAATAAGGGTCGGCGCTTTTGCTTCGCTAAACAAGGTGGCCATCAGCGTAGATCTCGTTAAAGAGGTGATCGGGCACATTATTAAAGAAAAGGAAAAAGAGATTACCATAGAGATGATCATAAAAGAGGTGTCTTCATATTTTTCTATTAGCCCGGCCGATTTGAAATCTAAAAAGAGAATAAAATCAATTCTTGTACCAAGACAGGTGGCAATATATCTCTGTCGTGAACTGACAGACTCTTCGCTCGTTAGTATAGGTGAAAGGTTTGGCGGCAAAGACCACGCCACCATTATTCATTCGGTCAATAAAATAAAAGATGGCATGAATGTTAAAAAGGAGTTAAAAAGTTCTGTTGAAAAGCTGATACTGAAACTTAGGTCAACATGATTAAACATTCCCTGATCTCTTTTGAACATAGTTAATAAACAATTTCCCGTTTAGTTCCCTGTGTATATATCTTTTTTAACATATACACACTACTTATTAATTATATGAGGAGTATATATGAATATAATAATAGATAAAAACAAAATCTTCGGACCGGTGTCAAAAATTGTAAGCATCACCGAAAAAAGATCACTTATGCCCATCCTTTCAAATATACTTTTTGAGTTTGGAAAAGAAGGGACAACAATATTCTCAACAGACCTTGAAGTCAGCGCGATCGCATATATAGATTGCAAGGTGGAAAAAGAAAGGAAAATTGTAGTGCACGGAAGAAAGTTTCTGGAGGTATTGAGAGAGCTCGAAGGCGGGGAAATTCAGTTGTTGCTTGAAGAAAATCAACTGACGATAAAACAGAAGAGAACAGAGATTGTAATGAGTCTTCAGGACCCGGAAGAGTTTCCAGAGACAAAGGAAATCAAAGGGAAAGAAGAATTTATGATTGATGGAAAGACATTCCTCGATATGATAGAAAAGGTCAGCTTTGCAGTGTCGACAGACGAAACAAGATATATTCTGACGGGAATGTATATGCAAGGCATTGAGGGGGAATTAATAATGGTCGGCACAGACGGATTTAGAATGGCGCTTTGTCGGCGAAAGGTAAAAGAACTGAAAAGTTTTAAGGGAGTGACAATACCGAAAAGGTCGGTTATCGAAGCAGAAAGGATAATAGAAGAGGAAGATGAAGTAAAAATATCGATAGAGGAAAAATATGTGCAATTCAGCACGGAAAAATTAAAAATAATAACACGGATAATTGAAGGAAGTTTTCCGGATTATGAAAACGTACTTCCGTCCAACAATCCAAAAATATTAAAAATAGATAAGGAGTCCTTTCATAGAGGGCTAAAAAGGGCTTCGGCAATTATTGGAAGGTCGGAACCCGTAAAAATAACATTTTCAGAGAGAAATATGGAAATAGACGCGGAGTCTGATATTGGAAGGGCAAAAGAAGACATAGAGGTAGACTACGATGGAGAAAAGACAAGTATGAGCTTCAACGCCAGGTTCATCCTTGATGTGGTAGCACACATTGCAGGGGAAAAACTAATAATGATGACGCCGGAAACATACGGCGCGGTCCTTTTCAGGGGCGAACAGGAAGAGGATTACAAAAACATAGTGATGCCGATAAGGATATAATATGAGAGAATACGGGGCAGAAAGCATAAAAATACTCGGGGGCCTCGACGCCGTTAGAAAGGTGCCCTCCATGTATATTGGAAATACCGGCATAGAAGGCCTGCACCACCTTGTATACGAGCTGGTAGACAATAGCGTTGACGAAGCGCTGGAAGGATACTGCAATAAAATTTTGATAACAATACACAGGGACAACAGCGTGACCGTTGAAGACAACGGGCGGGGCATCCCGGTAGAAGAGCACAGCGAAGAGAACATGTCGGCCCTGGAGGTTGTCCTAACAAAACTGCACGCAGGCGGAAAGTTTGACAAAGATAGTTACAGATATTCAGCAGGACTGCACGGCGTGGGGCTTTCCGTTGTCAACGCGCTTTCCGAGTATCTTGAGGTGGAAGTAAGAAGGGACAGCAAGGTTTATTATCAGAGATACGAATACGGGATCAGGATGGCGGACCTCAAGGTGGTGGGCGATACAGACAAAACGGGAACAAAGGTGAGGTTCAAGGCGGACGGAAGCCTTTTCGAAACAACAGATATCAGCTACGACATTATAGTTCACAGGATGAGGGAAGTGTCTTTTCTCAACAACGGCATAAATATCGTTCTTGTCGACGACAGGAAAGGGAAGCGCCAGGAGTTTAAGCACGAAGGCGGTATAAAATCTTTTGTAAAATACCTGAACACAAACAAGGTCGTTCTCTTTGAAGAGCCCATATACATAATAAGCAACAAGCCGCCGCTCGACGCCATTGAGCTTGCCGTCCAGTATAATGACAGCTATAACGAAAACATATACAGCTTTGTAAATAACGTAAACACAAAAGAAGGGGGCACCCACGTGGCGGGCTTCAGGGGTGCCATGACAAGAAGCATAAACAATTTTATACAGAACAACATGTCCCAGAAGGTAAAAGAAAGCCTTTCCGGAGACGACATAAAAGAAGGAATGGTGGCCGTTCTCAGCATCAAGATACAAAACCCGCAATTTGAAGGACAGACGAAAGCAAAGCTTGGCAACAGCGAGATAAAGGGGCTTGTCGAGTCCGTGCTGAACGAAAAGATCGCTGAGTACCTGGAGATTAACCCCGACAAAGCAAAGGCAATGGTTAACAAAGCGCTCGAGACAAGAAGGGCAAGGGAGGCCGCAAAAAAGGCCAAAGAGCTTGTAAAGAGCAAGAGCCTTATAGAGAGCGGCGTGCTTCCGGGGAAGCTCGCCGACTGCCAGGAAAGCGACCCCGAGGTTTGCGAGCTCTTCATAGTGGAGGGCGACTCCGCGGGCGGCTCCGCGAAACAGGGCAGGGACAGAAAAGTCCAGGCAATACTTCCCCTGAAGGGCAAGATCCTGAACGTCGAAAAATCGAGAGAAGAAAAGGTGCTGACAAACCAGGAGATCAAATCAATCTACCTGGCAGTCGGCATGAACCCCGACAACAAATCAAGGCTGCGCTATAACAAGGTAATTATAATGACAGATGCCGACGTTGACGGTTCTCACATAAGAACGCTTCTCCTGACTTTTTTCTACCGGCAGATGCCTGACCTCATATCAGAGGGGCACCTCTATATAGCCCAGCCGCCCTTATACAAGATAAAGCACGGCAATAAGGAGTTTTACGCAAAGGACGAAGAGGAATTTGAAAGAAATATTATAGAGCGCGGCACAGAGAAAATACGGTGCTACGTCGGGGGCAACCAGACAGACGGGGAGGAACTGAGGAAGAAGATAAAGAAGCTCAAAACCGTAGAGCGGTACATCAAGAGCATGCAGGCGCTCGGCACGACAAGGGACGCAATACTCGGACTCATGCGCCTGGGCATGGCGACGAGGCGCGACTTTGAATCGGCGGAAAAGGCAGAGGGCTACGCGGGCCACCTGAGAAGGTTGGGGCACAGCGTCGAAATAGTAAAAGACAGGGAGCACAACCTTTTCACGATAAATATACATGGGACCGACTCTAAAAAGGGCCCGTTTCTGGTGCGGATCGACTATGAGCTCTGCTCCCAGGGGGATTATGTCGAATCTTACAAGACCTTTCAGGAGATACGGCAATTCTATGACGAGGAGATAAGGATCAGCGACGGGAACAACGGGGCAGAAACGTTAAGCGCCGAAGAACTGCTGCGCATCGTGAGCGAAAAAGGAAAGGAAGGAATAAACATCCAGAGATACAAGGGCCTGGGGGAGATGAACCCGGAACAGCTTTGGGGAACAACCATGAATCCGGACAAGAGGCGCCTTCTCAAGGTGTCAATAGAAGATGCCGTTGAAGCAGACCAGGTGTTCACCGTGCTCATGGGAAACAATATCGAAACAAGAAGAAGGTTTATCGAGGAAAACGCCCTCAGCGTCAGAAACCTTGATGTATGATTACCGTCGGCATAACGGGGATAATCGGGAGCGGTAAAACAACCGCATCAAGCATGCTGAAAAGAAAGGGGTTCGAGATAATAGACCTGGATCAGCTTTCAAAGGACCTGATCAGAAAAGGGGAGGTCCTCGCCGAGATACGAAGAAGGTTCGGCGCAGAGTATGTCGCCGAAGACACCGTTGACATTGTTCGCTTGCGAGATGAGGTCTTTAAAAACAAGGATTTGCTTCGCATCCTCGAGGCCATTATACATCCGAGGGTAAGGAGCATGCTCGGCCAGAGGCTTGACGAACTCGAAAGGGAGGGGGCCGAGGTTGTTTTCGTGGACGGACCGCTTTTATTTGAAACAGGACTTTACAAGGAGTTTGATAAGGTCGTCGTTGTCTCTGCGAAGACAAAGACAATAAAGGAAAGACTGAAAGCGAGGGGCATGACGGAAGAAGACATCGGCCAGCGGATGCCCCACCAGATCCCGCTTGCGGAAAAGGAGAAAATGGCCGACCACGTAGTTAACAACAACGGAAACGTGGACAGCCTTGAAAGAGAAGTTGAAAGGCTGCTGCAAAGGATAAAAGAATGGGAGGTAAGGGCAGATGCACCTTAACGTGCTGAAAAGCAAGAAGATAGGAGAACTCACGCACATGGCAAGGGAACTGAACGTTGAGAACGCGGCGGGGCTGAGAAAGCAGGAGCTTATATTCGCCATACTCCAGGCATTCGTAGACAAGAACGAATCGGTCTACGGAGAGGGGGTTTTGGAGATTCTTTCGGAGGGGTTTGGTTTTTTGCGGTCTACCGACTCAAACTACCTGCCCGGTCCGGACGATATATATGTATCGCCCTCGCAGATCAAGAAATTCGGGCTAAGGACAGGAGATACGACCTCAGGGCAGATCCGCCCCCCCAAAGACAACGAAAAGTACTTTGCCCTTTTAAAGGTCGAATCAATAAATTTTGACGACCCCGGGGTTGTAAGGGACAAGATAATCTTTGATAACCTTACCCCCATATATCCCGACGAAAGGATAAAGCTTGAAACGGGACAGCGCAGCCTCTCCACAAGGGTGATGGACCTTTTCACCCCTATCGGCAAGGGGCAGAGGGGGCTCATCGTTGCCCCGCCGAGGACCGGGAAAACAATGCTCCTTCAGGACATTGCAAACAGCATTACGCGGAACCACAAGGAGATATTTCTTATTGTTCTCCTTATCGACGAGAGGCCCGAGGAGGTTACGGACATGATGCGCTCGGTAAAAGGAGAGGTCATAAGTTCGACCTTTGACGAGCCCGCCACGAGACACGTTCAGGTGGCGGAGATCGTTATCGAGAAAGCCAAGAGACTCGTGGAGCACAAGAGGGACGTGGTGATACTGCTCGACAGCATAACGAGGCTCGCAAGGGCATACAATACCGTAGTTCCGTCAAGCGGGAAGATCCTCTCCGGAGGCATTGACGCATCTGCGATGCAGAAGCCAAGGCGCTTTTTCGGGGCGGCGAAAAACATAGAAGAGGGGGGAAGCCTGACGATCGTTGCAACGGCATTGATAGACACGGGGAGCAGGATGGACGAGGTGATCTTCGAGGAGTTCAAGGGCACGGGAAACATGGAGATATATCTTGACAGAAAGCTCGCGGAGAAGAGAGTCTTTCCTGCCATCGACATAAACAAATCGGGCACGAGAAAAGAGGAATTATTGCTGGAAAGCAACGACCTTTCAAGAACGTGGCTGCTGAGGAAGGTCTTGCAGCCGATGAACCCCGTTGAATCGATGGAGTTTCTCCTTGAAAAGATGATCGACACAGAGTCAAACCAGGATTTTCTCAATTCTATGAGCAAAGGAGGTTGAACATGAAAAAAGGAATCCACCCGGATTTAAAGAAGGCGACAGTAAAGTGTGCATGCGGCAACACCTTCGAGACGCTGTCAATTAAAGACAAGATCACCGTGGAGATCTGCGCAAAATGCCACCCCATATTTACCGGCAAGGAGAAGCGCTTAGACTCGACCGGCCAGGTTGAGAAGTTTGAAAGGCGCTATGGCAAAAAGACGAAATAATGTTTGAACGGCTCCGGGAGATAGAAAAGAGATATCAGGATATAGAGGAAGAGATGGCGAGGCCCGAAGCG
Source organism: Deltaproteobacteria bacterium UBA6106 (assembly GCA_002428485.1). Lineage (GTDB taxonomy): Bacteria > Desulfobacterota > Syntrophorhabdia > Syntrophorhabdales > Syntrophorhabdaceae > UBA5609. Next base: position 26,305 of record DIWM01000035.1, on the reverse strand, counting down.
CTCGCCAACCTGGAGTCTTATAAAAAACTGGCCAAAGAGCGGGCAGAGATTAAGGAGTTGGTGGACCTCTTCAAGGAATGGAAGAAGAGGGACGTGGGGGCGGCGAATGCGCAGGAGATCCTCAAGTCGGCGCACGAAGAGGACATGAAGGTGCTCGCCAAAGACGAGATAGCCCTCCTCGAGAAGGAAAAAGAGAGGCTCGAAACATCTCTAAAAGAAAGGCTCCTCAGCAAGGGGGAGAAACAGGCAAAAAGCATGTTTCTCGAAATAAGGGCCGGGACAGGAGGAGAAGAAGCCGCCCTTTTTGCAAGGGACCTCTTCTCCATGTATATGAAGTATGCCGAGAACGTGCGATGGAAGACAGAGGTGATGACGGTCAGCATGTCGGACCTTGGCGGTCTCAAGGAGGTTGTTCTGATGGTGGAGGGGAAGGATGCCTTCGGCATGCTTCGCTACGAAAGCGGCGTTCACAGGGTACAGCGCGTTCCCGAAACAGAGGCGCAGGGGAGAATACACACCTCAACGGTTACCGTTGCGGTCCTGCCGGAACCCGAAGAATTGGAAATAAACATAAGCCCTGAAGAGATAAGGATCGACGTCTTCCGCTCCAGCGGCCCCGGCGGCCAGCACGTAAACACAACCGATTCAGCGGTAAGGATCACGCATATGCCGACGGGGATCGTGGTAACATGCCAGGATGAAAAGTCCCAGCACAAGAACAAGGCAAAGGCAATGAGGGTGCTCAGGGCAAGGCTGAAAGAAAAGCTGGAGAGCGAGAAAGAACAGGAAATGTCCGACGAGAGGAGAAAACAGGTCGGCACCGGCGACAGGAGCGAACGGATACGGACATACAACTTCCCGCAGGGCAGGGTTACCGATCACAGGATCGGGCTTACGCTTTATAAATTGCAGGACGTTCTGAACGGGGACATTGTCCCCGTGATCTCCCCACTGATAGCCCATTTCCAATCAGAAACACTAAAAAAAGGATAAGGAAAGCGGTGCGCATCAGAGACATCATGTCCCAAAACGGGGCCGTTAAAAGACTCGATGCCATCAACATCATTGCCTTCGCGTCCCATATCGGGCGAGAGGAAGCGCTCGCCAATCAGCACAGGGAGCTTGACGGGACAACGGCGGAGAGGATCGCAAGGCTCCTCGAGGAAAGAAGGCAGGGGAAACCCCTTGCATACATAACGCAAAAAAAAGAATTCTTCTCCGAAGAGCTTTATGTTGACGAAAGGGTCCTTATACCGAGACCCGAGACAGAGCTCCTTGTCGAAGAGGGGCTGAGGATACTGGGAGAAAAGAGAGAGAGGCGCCGGGTCCTTGACATGGGCACGGGATCGGGGGCGATAGGGACGGTTATTGCCAAAAAGACGCTGCAAGAAGTTCTCTGCATTGACATATCCGTTGAAGCGCTGCGCGTAGCCCGGTATAATGCCCGGAGGCTCAACGTGTCTGAAAAGACGCAGCTTCTCTGTTCAGACCTCTTTGAAGGCCTTCGGGAAACCGTGAAGTTCGATGTGATAATGGCAAACCTCCCCTACGTGGCCGTCGACGAGTGGGACGGACTGATGGAGGATGTAAAAAGATTTGAGCCGGAGACAGCGCTGCTCGGAGGCAAAGAAGGCACGGAGATATATGAGAGGTTCATAGATAAATTGCCAAGCCGCATTGCAGAAGGAGGGCACGTGCTCTGCGAGGTTGGCGGCCAAAGACAGGCAGGGCTGATCGGGGCCGGCTTAAGGGCCAGGGGGTTTTCGGTTATCACAAGAAAAGACCTCTCCGGCATCGAAAGGGTGATTGTAGGGAAATGGACAAGCTCATCATAGAGGGCGGGGAAAGACTGAAGGGAACGGTAAGGATCAGCGGATCAAAAAACGCCGCGCTTCCACTCATCGCCGCGACCGTCCTTCAGAGGGGCCGCTATACGATAGGAAACGTTCCACGCTTAAGAGACGTGGAGACCATGATCAGGCTCCTTGCCATGCTCGGCGGAAAGGCGGCATGGACAGGAGACAACGCCCTCGCCGTAGACACAAGCAACCTCGATAACCACGTGGCGCCCTACGAGATCGTAAAAGAGATGCGCGCATCAGTGCTTGTCCTTGGGTCCCTTGCGGGGGCCCTGAAAAAGGCTACCGTATCATACCCGGGGGGCTGCGCGATCGGTGAGAGGCCCATCAACCTGCACCTTCAGGGGCTCGCAGCGCTCGGCTGCGACATAAAGATCCGGGAGGGATATGTAGATGTAAATGCGAAAAAGCTGAGGGGGGGGCGGGTAACGTTCGATACGGTGACTGTTGGCGGGACTGAAAACATTATGATGGCAGCGGCCCTTGCAAAAGGCGAAACAGTGATCGAAAATGCCGCCCGCGAACCGGAGGTGGTTGATCTCGCCCACATGCTGAAACGAATGGGCGCCAGAATAGAGGGGGAAGGATCGGAGGTCGTCAGGATCAAAGGGGTAGAGGCGCTGACGCCCTGTGATTATGAGGTAATACCTGACAGGATCGAAGCGGGCACATTTATCGCGGCCTGCGGAATTACGAGAGGGAATATCGTTATTGAGAACTGCAATCCCCGGCACCTGAAGGCCATCATCGAAAAGATGAGAGAGGCGGGCATGGAGATAGAGGAGAACGACACAACAATTAAGGCTATCATGTCAAGAAAGAGGCCCGTATCCGTGGACGCAAAGACGATCCCCTATCCGGGCTTCCCGACAGACATGCAGGCCCAGATAATGGCGCTTATGTCTGTTTCAAAAGGGGTGAGCGCCATTACGGAGACGATCTTTGAGAACAGGATGATGCACGTGGCGGAACTCCGCAGAATGGGTGCCGATATAAGGGCGATCGGCAATACGGCCATAGTAAAGGGCGTAGAACGGCTCTCCGGCGCAAAGGTAATGGCGACTGACTTAAGGGCAAGCGCGTCTCTGATAATCGCCGGGCTCGCCGCTTACGGAACGACGGAGGTTTCAAGGATCTACCACATTGACAGGGGGTATGAAAAGATAGAAGAAAAACTGAAGGGCCTTGGCGCAAAGATAAGGAGGAAGAAGGATGAAGACGTGGGAGCTTGAAAAGGAATACAGCGACCTCCTTGCGTTTGTTGTCGAGGGGCGAAACAGGAAGCGTCGGAATGTGAAACGTGCAGTAGAAGCGATCAGGAAAACGCTTGAGTCGAAAAAGGAGAGGGCGCTTGTAGAATTTTCCAGAAAGTGGGATCAATGGGACAGGGAATACCCGTTAAAGATTGCTGCGGACGAACTGCGAAGAGCAGCCTCAAAAGTAGAGAAGAAAGACATTACGGTGCTGAAAGGCATGATCAGGAACGTAAGGTCTTACCACAGCGGACAAATGCCGCCTGGCAGGATATACAGAAAGAAAGGCGTTGTCGTGAGAGAGTCCTTTGTTCCTGTAGAGAAGGCGCTTATATATGTGCCGGGCGGCACAGCGGCGTACCCTTCATCCCTGGTTATGGGTGCTGTGCCGGCTCAGATAGCAGGAGTAAAGAAGATCTTCATCACGTCGCCTGCCGTAAAAGGGCAAATACACCCCCATATTGCCGCGGGATGCGAGCTGCTCGGCATTGCCGACGTATACAGGTTGGGCGGGGCGCAGGCCATATATGCCTTTTCTTACGGGATCGGAGCCATACCGAAAGTAGACATGATCGTCGGGCCGGGGAACGCATACGTAGAGGAGGCAAAGCGCGACGTATACGGCCGTGTCGGCATCGACATGCTCGCGGGACCTACCGAGCTGGTCATTCTCTGCACCGAGCCCTTTTCTCCAAGGGCCATTGCATGGGACATGTTTTCCCAGGCAGAGCATGACGAGATGGCAATGGTCGGCCTCTTCTCTTCTTCAAGGGCCCACATAAAGGCTATCGAAAAAGAGATGCGGCGGCTTATCGCGTCGAACGAAAGAAGGGGCGTTATCGAGAAAGCGCTGGAGAATAACGGCTTTATGGTCCATTATAAGAACGCAGACAAGGCAATCGAGGCGATCAACCGGATCGCCCCGGAGCACATGGAGCTGATAGGGGATGAAAGAAAAGGGAAAGACGTCCTTTACCCGGGAGTCGTCTATCTGGGACGGCATACCACTGTTGCCATGGGCGATTACTACATAGGAACGAACCACGTTCTCCCTACGGGCGGCGCGGGCAGGTTTACCGCCGGCCTCTCCGTTGACAGGTTTACAAAGAGGAAAGTAGTTGTTAAAATCAATAAAGATTTCCTCAGGCAATATGGCGACAGCGCCGTCAGGCTTTCCCGCATCGAAGGCCTGTATGCCCACGGAGAGGCTATAAAAGCAAGAAAGGAGCTATAGTATGGTCCTTAAAATAGGGTTGCCGAAAGGCAGTTTGCAGGAGACGACCTTCAAGCTGTTTAAAAATGCCGGATATAATATAAAACTGCTTGAAAGGTCTTATGTGCCGTCCATCGATGACCCGGAGTTAGAAGGTCTTGTTATACGGGCACAGGAAATGGCACGGTATGTTGAAGACGGGATACTCGACATGGGCATTACAGGATTGGACTGGGTGCTCGAACAGGACGCAAAGGTCGTAGAGCTTGTGAGGCTCAGGTACGGGAAGGTGGGCTTCAGGGGGGTAAAATGGGTCGTTGCCGTCCCTGCGAATTCCCGCATCAGGCGAATTGAAGACCTGCAGGGCAAAAAGATCGCCACAGAGCTCGTCGGATTTACCAGGAGATACCTGAAAAAGAAAGGCATCGAGGCATCGGTAGAGTTTTCCTGGGGAGCAACGGAGGTAAAGCCCCCGCTCCTTGCCGATGCCATCGTTGAGGTTACCGAGACCGGGGCGTCGCTTAAGGCAAACAGCCTGAGGATCATCGAGACGATCCTCGAATCAGAGACTGTTTTGATAGCGAACAGGGGCGCATGGAAGGACCCGTGGAAGCGGACAAAGATGGAGAACATAACGATGCTGCTTAAAGGCGCCCTTCTGGCCGAGGAAAAGGTAGGGCTTAAAATGAACGTGCCGAAAAATAAGCTGCAGAAGGTAACCGGCATACTCCCGTCTCTCCACACGCCGACAGTTTCAACCCTCTCGGACCAGGAATGGGTTGCCGTGGAGGTCATCATGGACGAGAAGACGGTGAGGAATATCATTCCGGAGCTTAAGCGCGCCGGCGCGCAGGGAATCGTCGAATACCCGCTGAACAAGGTTATTCCATAAAAAGGGGGTTCCATGAAGAGGGAAGCAAAGGTAGAGAGGAAGACGAAAGAAACGACCATATCGGTACAATGGTGCATCGACGGAAGCGGCTCCTACACCATCTCAACGGGCATACCCTTTTTTGACCACATGCTCAGCCTCTTTGCAAAGCACGGGCTTTTTGATCTCACGATAAAGGCAAGGGGGGATATTGATGTTGATTACCACCATACCGTTGAAGACATCGGGATCGTCATGGGGAAGGCCCTTAACAAAGCCCTTGCAAAGCATGAGGGGATAAAGAGGTACGGTTATGCCGTAATACCCATGGACGAGTCGTTGTGCATGTGCGCCATAGACTTAAGCGGCAGGCCCACCCTCGTATGGAAGGGGAAGGTGCACGGCAAGACCGGGGAGTTCGACGCCGACGTGATAAAGGAGTTTTTCCAGGGTTTTGTCAATGAGGCAAGGGCCTCGCTGCATATCAATCTCCTTTACGGAGGAAACCTCCACCACAGGGTGGAGGCGATCTTCAAGTCCTTCGGAAGGGCTCTCCAGGAGGCCATTTCAAAAGACAAGAGGATACGGGGCGTGCCCTCTACGAAGGGCGTTCTGTAACAAGACGGACAACGGGATGTCTGACGGGGCGGAAAAAATGATAGCCATTGTTGATTACGGCATGGGGAACCTGAAAAGCGTTACCAACGTTTTCAAAAAGCTCGGCGCCGATGTGGCGATCACCAGGGAAAAGGAGGTCATAGGGTCCGCAAGGGCCGTTATTTTGCCGGGCGTGGGCGCCTTTGGAAAGTGCATAGAAAATCTTGGAAAACTCGACCTGCTCGCCTTTCTCAGGAAAACCATCCTGGACGGCAAGCCCTACCTCGGTATTTGCCTCGGCATGCAGGTGCTCTTTGAGAAAAGCGAAGAAGCGCCGGGCGTTAAGGGCATGGGGATCATAAAAGGCAGCGTGCCCAGATTCAGGGGCCGGATAAAGGTTCCTCATATGGGCTGGAACAGCATCGAGATCGTGAAGGAGGCCCCGGTGCTGAAAGGGATAGCAACCGGCGAGCACTTCTATTTCGTGCATTCATATTACTGCCTCCCGGAAGAAGATGTAACGGCAACAAGAACGGATTACGGAGGAGATTTTACCTCCTCGATACTGAAGGATAATATCTTCGCATGCCAGTTCCACCCGGAGAAAAGCCAGAGGATCGGCCAGGTGCTGCTGAAGAACTTCATCTCCCTCCACGCATAGACTCATTTCCGCCGCGAGACGGAACGAGAAAAAAAAGCACATAGCTGACACCTCATGGCAAATACTAAATCCTAATATCGCAAGGTTCAATCCTGACGAAGGAGGGACAATCCTAAACAAATTCAAATTTTCAAAATTCAAAATGCGTTGAAAGGCATAAGCAGGTTTTCCGTTTCGCGTTGGATTCCCTTGACTTAAGGGCTTTTTTTACGATAACATGAGAAAAACTTTTTGAGGTGAGCCACGAGAAGGACATTGCCCGCCATCACGCTGTGCGTTGCGGCAGGTTTTTTTGTTGTCATGATCATCGGCGCGGCAGGTGCGCAAAAAAAGGCGCCGGAGCCGTTAAGCCTTCTGCTCGAAGGGGCGAAGCTCCCGCCGACACCCTTTTCTCACACCGCGCACGTCGAGAAGGCAAAGGTAGGCTGCGCCGTATGTCACCATAAAGATAAAGACCCGAAAGAACCGGACAAGTGCACAACATGCCATCTCCTCAAAGAGGTTAAAGATAATGCGCCCCCCGCAAAGGATGCGTTCCACAAGAACTGCCAGACCTGTCACAAGGAAAGCACGGCAAAAGGGGTTAATGCGCCAACGAAATGTGCAGAGTGCCACAAGAAGTAACCCGGGGGACAACTGACAGGCCATAAAAAAAGCATATTCGAAGCAGCCCGTGAATTCGTCGCTTCGTTGCGATTCGCAATACTTATCCTCTCCCTTATTGCCCTTGCCTCTGTGCTGGGGACAGTTGTAAAGCAGGGGGCAACCCCAGAGGAATACATCGCCATATATTCCGAAAATACCTATAAGATTATCAGCCTTTTCGGGCTTGACGATGCGTACCACGCGCCGTGGTTCATTGCGCTTATCGCCCTGTTTGCGCTAAGCCTGATCTCTTGCAGCCTTCGCAGGCTGGCCCTTTTCGTTAAGGAGAAAAAGGCTATCAGGCTGCCCGACGAAGACAGATTGTTAAAGATGGGCCTTCATTCCTATGTCCCGGAGAAAGATTTCGGCGAGACGCTTGGCCTTCTGACGCGACGCTACTGTCTGGCCGTCAGGGGAGAGCAGGGAGTGGTTTTGGAAAAGGGGCGGCTGTCACGCTACGGGGTTTTTATTATCCATGCGAGCATTATTATAATCCTTGCCGGGAGCTTTATAGGGCTTCTTTTCGGGTACAGGGGTTTTGTAACACTTAAAATAGGCGAGACGAAAAACCGGTTAACGCTGCACGGGAAGAGTCCCGCCGAGATGCCCCTTGGTTTTGCCTTGACGTGCAAAGACTTCAAGGTAAACTTTTATCCTACCGGAGAGCCGAAGGATTTCGTAAGCACTGTTGAGGTGGTAGAGAACGGAAAGGCCGTGCTGGGGAAAGAGATAAGGGTGAACGAACCCCTTTCCTATAAGGGGATCCGTTTTTACCAGTCAAATTACGGCAGCGCCCCTGTCTTTTTCTTCAACGTGGGAGGAGAAAAAGTTGCCCTGACGGAACGGGAGGCGTTCCGGAAAAACAATCTTTTGTTGATGGTGGCCCGCTATGAAAGCAGGGTCCACGACTTTGGGCCCGGAGTCCTCGTTGCATATCTTGACGGCAGCGAGCCGAAGGCGACCTGGTTCCTTAAGAATGTGGATCGCCTCAGGGAGCAAGACCTGCAGGGAGTGAGGGTAAGCCTCAACGATATTCAGGAACAGCTCTATACCGGCCTTGAGGCGTCGAGAGATCCCGGGGTTTTCGTGGTGTGGACGGGGTTTGTTTTCATCCTCTTCGGGCTTTACGTCAACTTCTTCGTGCGGCACAGAAGGATATATCTGCTTAAAGTTCCCGGAGGGCTGCTGTTGGCAGGAACGGCATTAAGGAACGGGGGAGACTTCGATAAAGAGTTCAAAAAACTGTTAGAGGAGATCCATGGCCATACACCATAAGATGCTCGGGGTTGCGACATTGCTCTACCTCCTTGTTTTCTTTCTCCACGTCCTCTACTTTTCCCTGAAAAAGGAGAAGACCCTTTCTGTCATATGGATAGCCCTTTACGGGACCATCTGCATCCACTCTCTGGGCCTTGTTCTCCGCTGGGTTGAGTCGTACAGGATGGACATGGGGCACGTGCCGCTCGCGAACTTTTATGAATCGCTCATCTTTTTTGCGTGGTCTGTAACCTTTATGCTCATCGTAATGCGAAAAAAGATCCCCTATCCCGCGATCACCATGTGTGCGTCCCTGGCTTCCCTCTTCCTGATGGGATACGCCTCCATATCGCCTTCGGTGGACAGAAACATTCAGCCCCTGATCCCGGCATTGCAGAGCAACTGGCTTCACATCCACGTCATCACCTGTTTTGTGGCATACGCGGCATTTGTCATATCCTTTGTCTGCGGCTTCCTCTATTTTGTCGAATGGAAGGGGGTTGTTCCGCCAAAGGAGGTCCTTGACGATATAAACTACCGCAGCGTGATCATCGGTTTCCCCATGCTCAGCGCCGGCATACTCACAGGCGCCGTGTGGGCGCATTACGCCTGGGGTTCATACTGGAGCTGGGACCCTAAAGAAACATGGTCATTGATTACGTGGATAATATATGCTTTATTCTTACATGCCAGATTAGTGAAGGGCTGGCGCGAAAAGAGGATTGCATTGATCTCGATCATAGGCTTCATGAGTGTTGTTTTTACCTATTTCGGAGTAAACTTTATTCTTTCGGGGTTGCATACTTACGCCACATGAAAAAGAAAAGACCAAAAAGCCTGGTATTGTTTGGAAACGGGATAAACTGCGAATACGAAACTGTCTATGCCAACAGGCTGGCAGGGTTCGACACAACCCTCCTCCACATAGACCGCCTGATGGAGAACCCAAAAGATATCCGCAGCTATGCCTTTATAAATTTTCCCGGCGGGTTTCTTGACGGGGACGATCTTGGCTCAGCTAAAGCCCAGGCGGTGAAATGGCGTTATCAGAAGCTGCGCAGTTCAACGGAGAGGTTTATCGATGAACTGTGCAGGTTTGTCGCCGACGGCAAGATATTGCTCGGTATATGCAACGGGTTCCAGCTCCTCGTGAAGACCGGGTTGCTCCCGGCAGCCGGCGGCGAATATGGAAGACAGACTGTAACGCTGACATCAAACGATTCAGGGAGGTTTGAGGACCGGTGGGCGCACCTTAAGATCAATCAACTTTCCCGTTGCATATTTACCCGCGATATGGATAAAATTTATCTTCCCGTGAGACACGGCGAAGGAAAATGTGTTGCAGACAGCCGGGAAACCATTGGGAAGATAAAAGAAGGCGGCCATATCGTTTTACAGTATGCCGATGAAAAAGGGAATGTTACCGATGAATACCCCTCTTGCCCCAACGGTTCGACAGAGGCGATTGCAGGTCTGTGTGACGCATCGGGGCGAATCTTCGGCCTCATGCCGCACCCGGAAGGGTTTATTCATTATACGCAGCACCCCCGATGGACGAGGGAGCCCGTTGAGGAGGCAGGGGGAGATGGTTTGAGAATATTCAGGAATGCATATAGGTTTGTGTCAGAAAATCAATAGGAGGTATTTCCATGAACAAAATGGACATTATCAACAAGCTTGCCGCAGACATCAATGTAAACCAGAAGATCGCGAAAATAGCAGTTGATACGATCATCGACAGCGTAAAAAAGGCAATTATAAATAATGAACGCGTCGAGATAAGGGGCTTCGGGAGCTTTACCCTCAGGGAATATAAGGCATACAAAGGAAGAAACCCGAAAAGCGGCGAGATGGTCAATGTTGAGCCGAAAAAGCTCCCCTATTTCAAGGTCGGCAAAGAGCTGAAAGAGATGATATGGAAAGACTCTATATAGCGGAAGGGTACTGGAACTAAAAATCCCCCCAGCGGGAGTTCAAAAGGTGTTTCAACCTTTCTACCGTCTGCACTATCTCGTTTGATTGGCCCTTCTTCTTTTCGTAGGAATATGCAGGGCTCCCCTTCATCTCGGTTATCACCGCCTTCACAGAGCTTGCAAGCCCCGACAGGTCATAACCGCCCTCGAGGGCAAAAAGCGCCTTGCCCTTCGAATGCTTTTTGGCGATTTCAAGGAGGATTTTAGTCATCATGGCGTATCCCCCTTCGGTTACAAGCATGCCGCCGAGAGGGTCGTTGTAATAGGCGTCGAAACCTGCCGAAACAAGCACCATTTCAGGCCTGTAGATATCCGATACAGGAACAAGGACTTCCCGGAAGGCATAAAGATAGTCCTCGTCGGACATGCCGTAGGACATGGGTACGTTAATGGTATACCCTTCACCTTCACCTTCACCTATCTCTTCATACCACCCCGTTCCGGGGTAATAGGGGTATTGATGGGTTGAAAAGTAGAGGACCGTGGAATCCCCGTAAAAACTGTGTTGCGTCCCGTTGCCGTGATGAAGATCAAAGTCGACGATGAGGACCCTCTTTGCGTTATGGGCCTTTTCCAGGTATCGGGCGCCTATAGCAATATTGTTAAAGATGCAGAAGCCCATCCCTCTGTCGCGCTCCGCATGGTGCCCCGGCGGCCTCACAAGGGCAAAGGCGCTCTGTATCTCAGACGCCTGCAGCCCGTCGATGAGGGTCAGGACGCCTCCTGCAGCGAGACATGATGCTTCGTAGGTCTTCGGAGAGGTGACTGTATCGGGATCAATCCTTTTCGGCGGCTTACCGCTTGTCGCCGCGACATAATCGATATAGGCAACATCATGGTTGAGTGCGATCTCTTCGCGGGTTGCCTCCCGTGGCCGTACAAAGACGATACCGTCATCGCTTATGGTTTCGAGCATGGAGTAAATAGACTTTAGCCTGTTGGGATTTTCGGGGTGGTAATCATCAGTGATGTGTTCTAAAAAGAGATTATCCTTTACAATGCCGACGCTCATATGGCCCTCCCTTACGACAGGATAGTAAGTTTTCCGTAAAAAAGCAAGGGATTGTAGCGGCAGTGAAAAGTGAAAGGTGAAAAGTGAAAAACAAAAGAAACCTGAAGAGACAATAGGGTGGAACCTTTTCGCCGAGCACCCAACGCCGAACGGATTTACTGGAATCTCGATATACGAACTACGATATACGGTTTTCTGTGAGGTAGTAGTCTAACCACGCCTCACGCCTTACGGGGAGGTTGCGTGGCCCTGTCTCTTGTCTATCTTGTAGCAGCTTCCCCTGTGAAGCTTTGCGTGTTTTTTCATCTCAGAGGCGACCTCGGTAAATTCTCCGTAATGGGAAAACGAAATGTACCTGTTGTGGGCGATGCCTATGGAGAGGGAAACAACAGGGAACCTCTTTTCATTTCCCTGCCTGTCCCGTGTTTGAATGTATCCGCGCTTCCCGTCCTCGGGATCGTAGAACGTGGGGATGATCCTGTCAAGCGCCAGAATGATCTCTGCCGAAGCCTCTTCAACAAGTCCAAGGTCCATGATGTATATAAAGTCGTCCCCGCCGATGTGGCCCATGAAGCTATCAACCGGCTGTTTGTTCTTAACGATGTTAAGGATCAGACGCCCCGCTACCTTTATCACCTCGTCGCCTCGCGTAAAGCCATAATGGTCGTTGAAGGGCTTAAAATTGTCGAGGTCGCCATAGGCAAGGGCAAAAACATCACCCCGGTCCATCCGCTGTTGTATCTGACGGTTAATAGAGATGTTGCCGGGGAGCTTTGTAAGTGGGTTTACCTCTACAACCCTCTCCGACCTGAGGACACAGAGGTTGACGCGGGCGAGGCCCTCTCTTTCAACGTTGCCCTTTAATATGTAATCTTCGACCAGTAGCGAATCCCAGCGAGGAATTTCCCTTGCGTCATCGAAGACTGCCAGCACGGGAAGCTGGTTGAAGATGGGGTCACCCTTCAGGTTGTTCAGGATATCTGTTGCGAAGGGACCACAGCCGGTTATGTCGATGATCAGCAAGCCGGGGATGGCATTATAGATATGATTAAGGGCAGGCAGGATGTTTTCGAAGGGCATCAGGTGATAGTCGTTCTGCAGGGTACCCTCCAGGAGGCTTGAAAAGGCAGGACGCTGAGAAACGATAACGATGTCCTTTTTTTTCATAATGCAAGGTCTTCCGTCATTTCCAGAGACTCTTCAAACGCCCACAGCACGTCTCTGAGGTCGGCTTCTGACAGGCCAAGCATCTGCCAGGATTTGGGGCTAACCGCCATGAGGGCATGGTCGCCTGCAAACCCGAACCCCCTTGCCCGCACCAGTATGTCCGAGAGATGGACTATTGCAGATTCAACAGGCGCGCTCTTTGAAAGATGCGGTTTGTGGTGGTGCTCAATGACATCGACAAGCTTTTGTGGAAAACGCCACTTCTGAGCCATCCACGAGCCAACGCTTGCATGGGTCGTGCCGTAATGGACGCGCTCAGCCTCATATATGCTTATGCCGTTGGCGTCTGTATCGCACATCGCCTTCTCATATTTATCCGGGAACCGAAGGATCAGCAGGACCTTGCCGATATCATGGAGAAGGCCGTCGACGGAGGCCTCTTCCGGTTCTTTCAGCCCCTTTTTTTCGGCGATAAGCCTTGCAATGATGGCACAGCCGAGAGAATGTTCCCAGAGCCCGATCATTGTTTTTTGCATGAGCTCAAAGACCGAGACGCCGAGAAGCAAGCCCTTGACAACGTTTAACCCCAGGAGGATCACCGCCTGATTTACCGACGATATCCTGCCTGGAAATCCATAGACCGGCGAATTGACCATTTTAAGGATCTTTGTCGTAAGGGCAGGATCGTTCGATATGAAGTTGCTGATCTCGTTCAGAGAGACCCTCGGGCTTTCGATGACCTCCAAGAGCCTTTTCAAGACGCTTGGAATAGTCGGCAGCGCATTGATGTTCTCGATCTTATCTCTGAGGTCCCTGATGCCCGCCACGTTACCCATATAAATCCTTTATGTGCTCTCTCAGGGCCTTTTTTATGACATCCATATAGGGCTTCTCCTCGACGGACTTAAAGCGCCTGTCGAGGCCTGACAGGGCCTCTTCCTTTGGTGTTGAAGGTGGCGAAGTCCCCTGAATGAATATGCTGTCGGCACCCATGTCCCTGATCTTTTCTATAAGCGCCGCCGTCAGTTCCGTTCCCTCTCCGAGCAGCACCATTCCGCCTTTGTTTGTCACGGGCCTTAATAGTTTCATTCCGGGCCTCAGCTTGTCAGGCGTAATTTTTGGCACAGCACGCCCCTCCTGTTCAAACGTTTCTTTGGTTAGGCATGAAACGTCTCTTAGTTATAATCGGACAAAAACAAAATAGGTTAAGTTTTCCGCGATTTTTAGCAGATATTTACAGCCCTGAAAGCCACGCCCCCAGCCTGTCGCACCCCTCTTTTAACCTCTCAATGCCCGTGGCATAGGAAAAGCGGACGTGGGAGCCGGCCCCGAAGGAGCCAAAATCGTATCCCGGGGTAAAGGCTACCCCGGCCTCGTCGAGGGCCCTGCCAGTAAAGGCCATGCTGTCAATTCCCCAACGCTCGATCCCCGCGTATACGTAAAACGCCCCCTCAGGGGTTAGGGGCACACGGAATCCCAGGTCTTTTAGCCTCGGCACCACGAGGTCCCTCCGTTCCTCGTAAGTTTTCCTCATGCGGCCGAGCTCCTCCGCGTTGTCGAAGGCATATATGGCCGCATACTGTGATATTGAAGGCGGGGAAATGTATATATTCTGAGCGAATTTTTGTATTGGCCTTACGAGTTCGAGCGGGACCACCATCCACCCGAGCCTCCAGCCTGTCATGGCGTACGTTTTTGAAAAGCCGTTTACGACGATAATGTTGTCGGATATGGCGAGGGCGCTTTTGGGCCTGCGTCCGTATGTAAGACCGAGATAGATCTCATCAACGACAAGGGGCCTATCCTCCACGGCGAGGCTCTCGTAAAGCGACGAAAGCGTATCTTCCCCGTAAACGGCGCCTGTCGGGTTCGACGGGTTGGCAAGGACCAGAAGGTCCGGAAGGCAATTCAGGGCGTCGAGATGTCCTTGTGTTACCTCAAACCCCGTTTGCTCCGATACCGGTATGGAGAGAATTTTACAGTCAAGGAGAGATGCAATGTTTTTATAACAGGGATAACCGGGATCGGATATGCCAAGCGATTTTCCACGTTCGAGCAGGGCGGCAAAGAGCAGCAGAAGCGCCCCGGAGGTTCCATTTGTGATGACGATCCTTTCGGGCGGGACGACTATTCCGTCTGTCTCCTGATAGTGCCGGGAGACCCTCGCCCTCAGTTCCGGGAGGCCGAGGCTGTGGGTATAAAAGGTGCGGTCACTCCTGATCGATCGGATCGCCTCTTCCTTGATTACGAAAGGAGTGGGGAAGTCCGGCTCGCCGACCTCCATGTGAACGATGTCTCTGCCGCTTGCCTCCATCTCTTTCGCTTTTTCAAGAAGCTCCATGACATAGAAAGGCGCGATGGTGCCGGTCCTTTTTGCAACCTTCATAAGGCTCCTTCTTTCATGTGCGTCCGCGGCTCGCCGGATGGAAAAGATATGATTGAAATGTATCAAAAACACGCTGTCCTGTCAATCACGGAAGGCTTTCTTTTATACGATTGACTTTGCGAACCTTTCTGATTTATACTTACCGGGATGCGAAAATATATCATTCTCTTTCTTGCACTTACATTCCTTTCTTGCAGTTACATTCCTTTTACAAAAAAGAAGGAAGACAAGCCTGCCACAACCACTAAGTCTGCACAAACCAAGGGCGAAAAGGAAAAGGTGGATAAGGTGGAGGCGGGCGACCAGAAACCGGGCGACATTAAGGTCATAGACGGGGTTGAATATATTTACGCGAGAAACAGGAGGTACATGGTATCCCCCTACGAGCCTGAATACGTCTGGATAAGAAAAGACCAGTATTCCCCCGGCCTCGGAGAAGGGCTCTTGTCCGGAGGGGCGGCGTCGAAAAAGGACCGGGACGAGATGGAGAAAAGGCTTGCCAAGCTCGAAGAAGAGTTAAGGAAGAAAGGGATTGCCCCTCAGATGGTATACCCTATGCAGATGGGGTCTATGCCCCTTGGCATGGGTTTCATGCCAGGACTTGCCATGGTCAACTTCAACTATCCTTCGCCAAAGATGAAAAGGAAGGTAGTCGTTCTCCCGGTAACGGACACGACGAACTATAAAAACGAACACCTCGGGGAACTGGCAACAAAACGGCTTATCTCGCGCCTTGAGAACACCGGCACCATCATCTGTATTGACCCCAACACAACGAACATACAGGGGATTCTCACCGATCCTTCAAGCCTGAAGACGCTCAATGAGCTTTTTGGAGTTGTAGCGGTCCTCAAGGCAAATCTTTCAGACGTATATACAAGCACATCAAAGATTGAAGGCAAGCAACAGCAGGAAACTTCCTTCGCAATGTCAAAGCTGTCTGTCGATGTCTACAATACAGATACGGGAACGATACTGAAGCAGCTCTCCGGAAGAAACCCGGTCTTCCTGTCGCGGGAGGGGGGAGATATGAGTTCGGAGAAGGCGAAAATGAAGTCGATCGATCTGGCAATAGAGATAATCGCCGACGACCTCCTCAAGGCGGTTCTTACCCTTGATTGGCATGCCCGCATCGCATCTATTGAGGAGGGCAAGGTTTATCTGAATGCCGGAAGGTTGTCCGGCCTCGAAAAAGGCGGCGTCCTTGAGGTCTATTCGCCCGGCGAGCAGATACTGGATTCCAAGACAAAAGCCCCTCTCGGGAGAAAGAAGGGGAACTTCAAGGGCGAACTGGAGGTTGTTGAACTTTTTGGTGTTGACGCAAGCTGGGCCAAGCCGAAAAAAGGAACAAGCTTCTCTTCTACAGATCTCGTATACGTAAAACAGTAAACGCCCGCCCAAAGCAAGCATACAACAAAACCAGCTTTGGGCAAATCCTAAATCCTAATTTCCAAGCACTAAACAAATTCAAAAGTTCGAAATTCAAAACGTAAGAAACTGTGCGGGTTTTTGTTTGGAACATTTGATATTTGAGTTTTGATATTGTTTAGGGTTTAGTGCTCCGATATTAGTGCTTGTTTTTTTCATGAACTATGGGCCATCAGCTGTTAGCTGTATGCGGCTTACTTCACAAGCGGCAGCGTCGCCCTGAACTCATCGGTTCCTGCCTTCTGCAGTATCTCATATACGAACATCTCCGTTGACGTTATCGTTGCGCCGCACTGCATCATACGATCCAGGGCCACTTTCCGGTTTTCGGGGGTGCGCGATGAAACTGCGTCACCCACGACATGAACATTATAATCCATGACCCCGTGCAGGGCAGTTTGCAGCACGCATATGTGGGCCTCTGCACCTGCAAGGATCAGCGTAGGCCTTTTTGTCCTTGATATCTCATCCCTGAATTCTTTGCAGAAGAAGCAGTTAAAGCACACTTTGTGAACAGGATTGAAAGAGGAGAGCTCCTTTTTTACCTCAGGGAGCGTAGGCCCGAGCTTTTCCTGCTCGGTGACCACAATGGGAATCCCCGCCATATTGGCAAAACGCACAAGGCGTATGACGTTCTGCACGACCCCCTCTTTCTTCGAGATAACGGGCATCAGCTTTTCCTGAACATCGATGATAATGAACACGCAATCGTCCCGCGATATAAGATGATCGGCCGCCCGCGCCCTTTCCGCCATGGACACCTCCGCAGTTTTTTGGTTATATTATAAACCATTCTACGCGATATTTGTTCTCTATATTCGCTTTTTGAAGGCACCCTGCGATGCCTCCCTTTTATAAACTATGTTCCACGTGGAACATGCCGGATGCAGGCCAAGACCCCGTTAGGCGTAAGTTGTAAGGCGCGAAGGGAGAAAAAAAGTTCATAGCAAATCCTAAATTCCAATTTCTAAATCCTAAACAAATCCGAATGTTCCAATGTTTAAAATTCAAAACTCAGGCAGAATGCATCTGTTTCGGACATTTGATATTTGGATTTAGATATTGTTTAGGATTTGGTGCTTAGGATTTCGATATTGTTTCACATATAGTGCTGCGATATTAGAATTTAGAGTTTCAAGGACTGACGGCCGATCGCTGATTAGCGCACGACCTTCTTTGAAGATATGACGAGGAGTCCCTCCCCGTAGGCATCGTCTCAGGAGAGGTCAAAGGCTGAAACAAGGCGTATCTTCGAGATTTTCCCTTCCCAGAAATATCTCTCCGCGAAAGGGTGCAGCTCCCGGCCATGGCCAAACCGCCTGAAGGCCTCTTTTTTAAGGGCCATATAGCGGGCGAGGTCCTTTACCTTCAAGGTAACAGATCGGAATCTTCCCCTTAAGAACTCGTACTCGATGCCTTTCAGGTCAACGCTGCCAAAGAGCAGTACATCCCCGGCCCTTACATATATCTTTGTATCAGGAGAATCGGCCCTGACGGCCACCATCTTCATGCTTTTTGCTGCCGAGATGTGGGTCCCCCAGACAATCCCGCCATATCCGTCAGGCTCATTCGGGAACGCGGAGGCGCCAACGGAAATCAGGGCAATAAACGTTGAGTACAGTAATATTCTTACCGTTAAGAACACGTTATTCCCTTGCGAGCGCGGTATAGAATGTTGCTGCTGCCATGAGGAACAAGCTGTCGGCCAAGCAAGCGCTATCCGGCGTTTTCGTTTTCTTCAACGACATATATCTCCGGACAGTTCCTGTAAAGTTCAGCATAGTCAATCCCGTACCCCACGATGAAGCCGTCGTTAATCGTAAACCCGACATAGTCGCCTTCTATCTTCACCTTCCTCCGGGCCTTTTTGTCGACAAGCGCACAGATTTTAAGCGATTTCGGCTTCCTTTTCTCAAGCATCCTGCGGACTGATTTCAGGGTAACCCCCGAATCGATGATATCTTCCACAATGACTACGTTTTTGCCTTCAATGTCCTCTTCCAGGTCTTTTGTGATCGATACCTCTCCTTTCGATTTCATGGCGTTCCCATACGAAGCTACACGCATGAAATCTACCCTGGACGGGTTTTTTATGCAGCGTAGCAGGTCGGACGTAAACATAAAAGAGCCCTTCAGGAGACAGACAAAGAGAATATCCTCACCTTCGAAGTCCTTTTCTATCAATGAGGCGAGCCTTTTGACCGCGCCATCTATCTCTTCCTTCGAAAAAAGTTTTTTCATTACTCCCCGACCTCGCGGTAATATCTAAAGAGCGTACTGCAACAAAAAGATCTCCTGTGATTTCGGAAGGTTGGCCTTCGTGATCTCCACCTCGGGACTGTTCGTTGCCCGTACGACCTTTTTGTCTTTGGTAAATTCTTCAACTCCTGCTATCGGAAGATTGCATTTTTCCGTTTTATAGTGCATCGGTATCGTCACGAGCGCTGATAAGTCATTCATCGTCTGCGTTGCCTCTTTGGCGTCGATAGTATAGAAGCCCCCTACGGGCACGAGGAGGACATCGACATTGCCGATCTGCTTTACGATGTCCTTTTCAAGGATATGGCCAAGATCTCCCATGTGTCCTAAGGTCAGCCCGTCAACATCGATGATAAAGATCAGGTTCTCCCCCCTCTCTTTCCCCTTTGAGGTATCGTGATATGACGGGATGGCCCGTATCTTTACCCCTTTCTCTTCGTGCGCCCCTGCCTTGTTAATATGCTTGAATGTGCCCTGAATGTCTTTTATATAGTTGTGGTCTTCGTGGTCGTGGCTTGTAAGGACGATATCTGCTTCGTCGGTAACCTTCCCGTAGGCGATAGCGCCCCCGAAAATACCGGACTCGTAGGGATCAATGATGATCCTCACCCCTTTTTCTGTCGTTATCTTAAATGATGCGTGGCCATACCATTTTATCTTCATGCGCGCTCCTCCTTTTTCATTGATAATACAACGTCAGGCAAGGGAGTGTCAAGGCCAACCCGGCCCTGCTGCTGCCAGAAGTTCTTACTCCCGGCGATAAAAAGTCTTGATAAAAAAACCCCAGGACTTTAGACTGTTTGTGCCTTACGTACAGGGCAATTCAAATGCAGGAGCAGGGTATGGGCCCCGAAGAGATTGTTAAGGGGGTATATATTGTCGGCAGCTCGGACATTACCGACCCCAAGGACTGTTCTGTATATCTCGCCGACGTCGGCGAATTGGTCCTTATCGATACCGGCGGGGGCACCAGCGTAGATGCCATCACCGGCAACATTGCCCGTCTGGGGCTTGATCCCGCAAAGATCACGACAATCATCCTTACCCATTGTCACATAGACCATATCGGCGGGGCGCACGTTTTCAAGAAACGTTTCGGCTCGCGAATTGTAATGCATGAACTCGACGCCGATGTGGTTGAAAGGGGCGATAGCAGAATGACGGCCGCGCATTGGTACGGCGTCAACTTCGCCCCCCTTTCCGTTGACGTGAGGATGTCCGGAGAGGAGCAGCGCCTTAAGTTTCCCAGGGGTGAAGTCGTCTGCCTCCATACGCCCGGCCACACCCCCGGCTCGATCTCCGTTTATACAGATACCGGAGAGGGGAGGGTCCTCTTCGGCCAGGATATCCACGGCCCTTTCTTTGCGGAGTTTGGTGCAGACATGTCCCGGTGGCAGAAGTCCATGGAAAGGCTCCTGGCCCTCAAGGCCGACATCCTCTGCGAAGGCCATTTCGGCGTGTACCGGCCCAACGAAAAGGTCACCGAATATATCGAGAGATACCTTGATGAATATGGAGAGTGATGCGGCGGCCCACGGCAAAACCCCGTGAGGAGATAAACCCCGTGAATCTTGAGGCGTAAGGGGAGAAAGACCGTCTGGAATGTTTCACGTGGAACAATCAACACAAACGTAAATCGTGAGGCGATAAACCCTGTGAATCGTGAGGCGTAAGTCGTAAGTCGTGAGGGGGCTACTTCTGCAAAAAAACTGCATATCGTATTTTGTTATACCCTATATCGGGATTAAAAAGGATGCCGCGGGGCGTGAATTGTAAGTCGTAAGAGGATTAAACCGCCTTACGCCTAACGACTTACGGATTTATGCTTCTCGCTATCGACCGCCTTTATGCGCTTTCTCATGCAGTTACGATATACGATATACTATCTACTGTTCTTATAGAACTTGTTTTCAAACCGCATTGCTCGCTCAATGTCCCTTATCTTTCTGCTCAGGGCGTTCTTTGTGCTGCCGGGCATATTGAGAAAATAGACCGATACAAGCTCAAGGCTTTTTTTCAGCCTGTCGCTCTCCGGCTCTCTTATCCTTAACACCTGGGCATCGATCTTTGTTTCTTTGCCGTCAATGCCCAGAACGATCTTTACGGTCTCGTTGGTCTGGAGCGGCCAGCTTCTGCTGTGGCTGAAGTTCGCGCCTCCAATGGAGATATCAATTATACTTACTTTCTCCCCGCCGACGTAAATATCAAGACCGCCGTTGCTCGGCGGCTCCAACCGGTAAAACATTCTCAGGTTATATTGTTCGGTCTCTGCTTCCTGTATGAGAACTATCGCCTGCGTCATCTCCGAAGAGGTCAGCCTGTAATCTTTTATGAACTCCAACACCTTTGCCGGGAAGCCGTATCGTACCGGTTTGCCCGCCTCTTTCTCAAGGTAGGTTATGTAGATGGTCCTGTTCAGGTAGCTTTTCAGAAGAGGGGGGTCTGTCTGTGCCGCTACAATCTTTCTGTCAACAATATCATGTACTATGGAGTTTTTAATGTCGATAGTTTCTCGTAAGGGGTCCATGTCTACTGTAATGGCAATGTGCATTCCCGGCTTAATATTCAATGGGTTACCTCAACAAGGGCTCTTGCCGTATAAAATTATACTGGAGATTGGCCTGTTCCTGCTTCTATGTGTATGCAGCAATCACAAGCACGAAGGCCTCTTCGTCCTTCGTATTCCGCAGGCTGTGCGGTTCACCGGCAGGGATCCAGACGGCGTCGCCTTCTTTTACCTCTTTTTCTTCTTTCCCCACCTGCATAATCCCTCCCCCTTTGAAGATCAGGTATATCTCCTCAAGGGGGTCTATGTGCTCCTCAATAGTATTGCCCGGCGGGAGAATCGCGTATGCGAGAAATTCAATGCCTTGAAGAAATTCGCTCGTCATGACCATTCTCGCCACGGCGCCGCGGTGGGCTATGTAGGTGGTCTGCAGTACCTCGGGGTCGTTGAAGTTTCTTACTATCATCGTTATTTCCTCACAATCAGCATGGCCGCGCGGCAAGCATAAATACCCGCGCGCGGCGGAGACGGCTCTACGCTCCACTCCGCCCGTGCTTTTTCTGTTTTATAGTATGGGGAGATATTTCTCTACCTCGTACCTTGAAACATGTGTTCTGAACCTGTCCCATTCGATCTTTTTGTTTTCTATAAGCTTCTCAAAGACGTGCTCACCGAGGGCATCCCGTATAAGCCTGCTGTTTTCGGCGGCCTCTATGGCCTCGTAGAGGCTTCCCGGCAGCGATTCGATCTTCAACGCCTTCCTTCTTTCCTGCGACATCTCATACACGTCTTCCTCGATGGGGCTCGGCAAGGGGTACTTGTTTTTGATCCCTTCGAGGCCGGCCCGCAGCATGCAGGAAAATGCGAGATAGGGGTTGCACGCAGGATCGGGGCTCCGGTATTCTGCCCTTGTGGCCTTTTCCTTGCCGGGCTTGTATTGGGGAACCCGAACAAGGGTCGACCGGTTGCGCTGTGCCCACGAGATATACACAGGCGCCTCATAGCCCGGAACAAGCCTTTTGTATGAATTTACCCACTGGCTCGTTACGAGGGTGATCTCCTTCGAGTGTTTAAGGAGGCCCGCTATGTACCATTTGGCAACGTCAGAGAGAAAATATTTGTCTTTGGCGTTGAAAAATGCATTTTTCTTTCCTTTGAAAAGGGACTGGTGAACGTGCATTCCGCTTCCGTTTTCCCCGAATATCGGTTTGGGCATAAACGTCGCGTACACGCCGTATTTTCTCGCTACCTCCTTGACCACGATCCGGTAGGTTATCGTGTTGTCAGCCATTTTCAGGGCTTCGGCATAACGAAGGTCAATCTCGTGTTGTGACGGGGCAACTTCGTGGTGGCTGTATTCTACCGTTATCCCCATCTCTCCGAGCGTAAGTATGGTGTCCCGCCTCAAGTCTGTCGCTTCGTCCAGCGTTGTGATGTCGAAATATCCTCCCAGATCAAGGGTTTCGGGTTCTTTGTCTGATTTGAAGTAGAAATACTCCAGCTCCGGGCCCACATAAAATGTGTCGAAGCCCATGTCTTCTGCGACCTTCAGGTTCCGCTTCAGCACATATCGCGGGTCACCCTTATAGTGCATACCGTTGGGTTCATGTATGTCACAGAACATCCTCGCTACAACGGCGCTGTCCTTCGGTCTGTAGGGAAGTATTGCAAAGGTGGATGTGTCGGGCATCGCGATCATGTCGCTCTCGTCTATCCTGGCAAACCCCTGGATCGAAGAACCATCGAACCCCATGCCTTCATTAAGGGCGTTTTCAAGCTCGTCAATAGTAATGGTAAAGCTCTTGGCGAAACCAAGTATATCGGTAAACCATAACTTTATAAATTTTACCTTTTTATTGTGAGCCAATTTGATGACCTGTTCATTTGTCAAGCCATTGCCCCCTTATAAAAAATATATTTTTCAAACAATTCCATTATGAACGCATATCCCTTTAAAGTCAATGTTTTCATGGTTTACCGACAAGGCGCCATGCTTGCGCAGTCACGCTGGGCCGTGCATACTTTTTATCGCTTTCTTCCTGTTTGCCGGGGGAGGCAACGGACCGTAATTATGATATATTTAATGATATATCAATTGCCCTGTTCAGACCTGGAGGCCATTGGGCGATAAAACCGTGAATTGCGGCCGCCTCTGCAGAGCCTGAAGACCCACCGGGCATACCTGCAAGGCCTTATGACCGGCCATACCGAAAATATAGCTTGACAAGATTTCCCTCGTTTAGTATTTTCATTTGATATATTGAAAGATATATCGTTAATCAGAGGGGTTTGGCGGTCTATCATTAACGGGTTTTGCGCGAAGATCTTGTATGTCCTTTTTGCGCCGGATTATTTTTTTCAATGTAATGAACAGCAGGAAGGAGAACCGGAATGACAAAGCATATGGCAGATAAAGTTGCTTTGGTTACAGGGTCAGGCTCAGGGATCGGGCGCGGCGTCGCATTGGTATTTGCGCGCGAGGGGGCGAAGGTGGTGGTTACCGGCAGGAATAGCGGCAACGGGGAAGAAACCGTTGATATGATCAAAAAAGATGGCGGGGATGCAATCTTCATCAGGGCAGACCTGCTGCAGTCCTCCCAGGTCGAGGAGCTGATCAGCAGGACCGTTGATGTCTATGGAAGGCTTGATTATGCCTGCAATAATGCCGGCGTAGCCGGTACCAGGGTCCCGTTGGTCGAGTTTCCGGAAGACCAATGGGACCATGTGATCGATATAGACCTGAAAAGCGTGTGGCTCTGCATGAAATACGAAATACCCCAGATGCTCAAACAGGGCAAGGGCGCCATTGTAAACATATCGTCCGCGGCAGGACTAAAACCAAATAAGGGCTCAACAGCGTATAGTTCCGCGAAGCACGGGGTTATTGGCTTAACAAAAATGGCTGCCCTGGAGCATGCAGAACAAGGCATCCGCGTAAATACAGTATGTCCCGGCGCGGTTCGTACCCCTTTCGTAGACGATCTCTGCAAAAAACACCCGGAACGAGAGGAGTGGTACATCTCTACGACACCGATGAGGCGAATGGGCACGCCCCTGGAGATCGGAGAGGCCGTTGTATGGCTGTGCTCCGATGCGGCATCCTATATTACAGGCGTTACGCTGCCCGTGGATGGGGGTACAACCCAGCTTTTCTGAGGGGATCGCTTCGGTCCACGAAAAAGGAAGGGTCAAGACAGCACATATGGCGGGAAGAACAAAGGCGATCGTATTGAACGAAAAGGATAACGTGGCCACGGCTCTTGAACCTCTGAAAGCGGGATCCGTGGTCTTCGTGGCATTTCACGGGCACACGGCGAGGATAAAGCTTGCATCAAACATCCCTCTCGGCCATAAATTCGCCCTAGAAGAACTTAAGCGGGGCGCAGCCGTGGTCAAGTATGGAGAACCCATCGGCATAACCATTTCCGCGGTAGGCAAGGGAGAACACGTACACATACATAACATCGTCAGTCCGCCTGGAGAGGCATAATGATATTTCAGGGGTATCGAAGAAAAGACGGTACGGCAGGGACAAGGAACCTTGTTCTTGTGGTCCCCAGCGTGGGGTGCTCCCAGGGCGCGGCCCAGGCCATTGCGAGAGGGTTGAAGGGGGTTGTCTACCTCCCCAATATCCTGGGGTGCGGCCAGATGGCGGAAGACCGCGGCATTGTGAAGAGAACCCTTGCCGGCTTCGGTACAAACCCGAACGTCTTCTCCGTCCTTGTAGTGGGGAACGGATGTGAGGAGAATGCCGCTCCGGAGCTCCAAAAGGAGATCGCCCGCACCGGCAAAAGGGTTGAAGCGCTTGTTATCCAGGAAGAGGGGGGCACGAGGAAAACAGTCTTCAAAGGGCGACAGATAGTGAAAGAGATGCTCGTCCAGAGCGCCCGGGCTGCCAGGGAGCCAATACCGCTCAAAGAGCTTATGGTGGGGACTGAGTGCGGCGGCTCGGATTTTACGTCCGGCCTCGCTTCGAATCCTGCAGTGGGTATAGCTTCGGATATGCTCATAGCGGAAGGGGCTACCGTTATCCTGTCCGAAACCCCCGAGCTCATAGGCGCCGAACATCTGGTGGCACAAAGGGCAAGGGCAGAGGAGACAGGGAGAAAGATCCTCGAAGCAGTAGCCTGGTGGGAGAACAGGGCCCTTGCCTCGGGGCAGAACATCCGGAAAAGCAACCCTGCCCCGGGCAACATTGCGGGGGGCATCACCACATTGGAAGAGAAATCCCTGGGTTGCATTTACAAGGGAGGCACAGGTCGCATTGAAGAATTTCTCTCCTATGCGTCCCGCCCCTCACGAAAAGGGTTGGTCTACATGGACACACCGGCCCACGATATTGAGCAGCTCACAGGGATGATGGCGGCAGGTTCCCAGGTGGTCGTTTTTACCACGGGAAGAGGAACCCCCTGTGGTTCGCCTATCGGGCCTGTCGTTAAGGTTACTGCAAACCGGGATACGTATCTCATGATGAGGGACAATATGGACATGGATGTAAGCCGGATCCTTCGCGGCAAGGAAACGGTAAGGTCTGCAGGGGAAAGGATCTTTCAGGAGATCGTCTCAGCGGCGTCGGGAAAGATGACCAGGGCCGAAAGGCTGGGCCAGCGGGACTTCGCCATATTTAAAATGTATGTCAACATCTGATCTGTACAATTTCCAGGGTGCAGTAAAAAAACGAAAAAAAGGGGTGAGAGATCATGCTTAAGAAGCTACACCACATCGGGATCATAGAGGAAGATTTTGAACGTGCGATCGAAAAGTTCAAGGGGTTTGGACTTGCCTGCGAAGAGTTGATCGAGAACAAGGAGGCCGGCATTAAGATCGGTTTTTTGCGCACAGGAGACGTCATGTTTGAGTTGATCAGCCATACCTACCCGGATTCAGGCGAAGATCCTGTTGCCAGCCTGATCCGCAGCCGCAAGGGGACCATAAATCATATCTGTTTCGAGGTCGATGATCTGGAGGCCGCCATTCAGGACTTCGAAAAGAACGGGGCAAGGCTGGTCCAGGGGTGCCCGAAGCCCGGCGCTTACGGCCGCACAGCCTTTTTCTATCCGGACACAACGGAGGACGTTCTTATACAACTGTATGAGGTACTTTAAACCCGGATAAGTCATTAGCACAGTGTCGGGCTTTCCTCGTAGCAAACCGTCGTGAGGCAAGGAAGCTCGGTCTTTTGCGAAGCAAAAGTTCCGAAGCCGAACGCGAGCGAATG